>SVPP01000015.1 GCA_015065765.1 Oscillospiraceae bacterium
CATGGTATTGACATCTCCAACTCGTATGGTTTAAACTATTTATGTCTTTTTCTTTCATGTTAAAGACCTCCTTGTTATTTTAGTTGTGTGGTCGGCAAACCACTTCTAATATACCAAGGAGCTTTTTCTTGTCTACTTTTCCCCTCGCTAAAAGCTTTTTTATTCCCCCTGTAGAACAGGGGGTTGCCTTTGTTACAAACAACGAGAAACACAGCAGAAGCTCCATGCCTCTGCTGTGTTTATTTTCAGCCCTAAAACTTTCCGCCGCCTCCGCCGGAGCGTCCTCCTCCTCCGCCTGAGAATCCGCCGCCTGAGCGTGACCCTGACGAACTGTTGTTTTTCGGTTTTGCAGTTTTTGTAATATGTCTGTGAGTAAACACATCAAGGCGTTTTGTCACATTCATGCTGCCCGCTTTCACATAGTCAGATGCTTCGTTTTTAATTACTGCAGTGTTCATTTTACTCTTCATAACTGACACTACAATAAAAGCCACGATTGCAGCGACTGCAATTACAATAAGTTCTTTGATAAAATAGCCCGAATTTGAAGGTGTACTATCGTAATAATAATCACTATCATAGTAATTATCATCATAATCATCATCGTAGTAACCATCATCACTATAGGTTATTTCACCTGAGAGATAGCCTTCTGTCAGTCTTAAATATTCAGTAAATGCTGAGTAATAATCCTCACCAGAAAGATATGGCAGAACCGCACTGTTTACCGTTCCGTAATCGCTGTCATACGCTTCATTACCGAAGGTATCATAAACAGCACCCTGATAATATGTGTAGAAATCGCGGTTACCTACTTCGTTATTATTAAGGTTAATAACAAAAACAAGTCCGTCTTCAGCATAGCCGTTTGAGAGATAGAAATTTTCTGCGTAAGAATGAATATCTTCATAGCCGATAGACATTGTGGTGTGAATTACAACGTCAATACCGTACTGTGCCTGAACAGATGAAATCTGAGAAGCGAGAGTAAATTCCATATCGTCTGTCAGCAGGTCTGCATCGTCAACGATAAACTCGCCCTGAGCAAATGCTGTGGGAGCGAAAAGTACAAAAATAAAAACAGCTAAAATAACTGATAAAAACTTTTTCATCTCTGCACCCCCTTAAAAGATAAAGAACTGTCCGAGGGCGATGATTGCCGCTGCGATACCGCCGAAGAAAAGCCAGAACTTTTTCTTATCTACGGGAAGCTTGCCTGAAACCTTACCTGTCTGTCCGTTGACTGCAAACATGTAGTTTTCACCATTATACTTGGTGTTGAGAATCCATACAGGCAGAAGTGCATATCTGTACTTACCGCCCTCAGCCTTTATATTTGACATCCTCGGTACAACTGTCGAATAACCGCTGACCGTTGCACGGAAAGCATCCTGTGTGCTTGTTTCAACTCTTGTTTCTGCTCTCGGGAAGCTTTGCTCTGCGGATACATCATATTTATCTGCCATATAACCCAGAAGATAACCCGGGTTAAACTCTGTCATGTCACCATAGTTATAAGGCTCAATGCCGTCCATGTAAGCATCGTCCATTTTTGATGAGCCGTCAACGGGAATATTTGCAAAACCGATACTGCCTGAGCGGTAGACATTATAGTGCCTTGTTTCTGTATAGTTATAGTTAGAATCGCTCCAGTGCCTTACCTTTGTGGCGTCGTAGACAATGTTTGCATCAGCATCGCAATCAAAGAGCCAGAAAGGAACATAGACACCTTTCATTTCCTTGATTTTATTGTCACTTACAAAGTTTGAAGGAAGAAGCGGTTTTCCCTTGCAGAAGGCTTTCAGTGCTTCACCTGCCGCTTTCTTATCAAGTTTAAAGGGAATAACGCAATCGGGCGTGTTCATTCCCGACAACTGACCGTTGAGAATAATGGGACTTCCGCAGTAAGGGCACTCACCTGCCACAGTTGTTTCATCAACTGCAAGGTGTGCTGCACAAGACTGACAGACATATTCGTTCATGCCTGACATTTCTTCCGCACTTTCCTTTTCGCTTTCCCATTTAAACTCTGAGCCGTCACCGAAATTCTCCTCAAAGTCATGAATTTCATTCAGTTCCTGCTCGGAAAATTCAGCATCACAGCTTTCGCATCTGAACTTCTGACTGCCTGAATCAAACTTAATGTCAGATGCACAATTAGGACACTTATATTCAAGAACAGATGACATAAAATCACCTCTTATTCAAAATTTATTTTGCATCGTTTGAATCGAAAACATCTCCGCATTCAGGACAGAATTTAGGAGGATTGTGTGGATCTTCAGGCTTCCAGCCACATTTATCACACTGATAAAGAGGTGCACCTGCAGGTTTCTGCGAACCGCAATCGGAGCAGAATTTACCTTTATTCACTGCACCGCATGAGCATTTCCATCCGTCTTCCTGTGGCTTGCCACACTCGGTACAGAATTTGCCTGTATTCACAGCACCACATGAGCATTTCCAGCCACTCTGCTGAGGTGCAGGCTGCTGTGGTTGCTGCTGTCCCATTGCAAAAAGATTCTGTGCAGTTGTACCGCCTGTCTGCTGAGCAAAGCCCATTCCCATAAAGCCTGTCATTGCACCTGCTGAGTTGTTTGCTGCATCCTGCATTGCCTGTGCCTGAGCACCTACAAGATGTGCACCTGCCATTGTGGGATTGCGGAAAACTGCGTTTCTCTGCAGTTCTTTGATCATATCCTCGTCTTCTTTAGGTGCTGTTACTGAATTCACACCAAATGACCAGACCTTGATACCACGCATTTCTGTCCATTTCTGTGAAAGAACTTCGTTAAGTGCATCGGCAAGCTCGACTGTATGACCGGGAAGTGCACTATAACGGATTCCCATTGCAGAAATTTTTGCAAAAGCAGGCTGAAGGGCTGTCATAAGCTCTGTTTTCAGCTGTGAGTCGATCTCGCTTCTGGGATATTCATCACTTACGTTACCGCATACATTTGTGTAGAATTTAAGGGGGTCAACAATTTTGTATGAGTATTCACCGTTACAACGGATTGAAATATCAATATCAAGACCGATATTCTGGTCAACAACTCTGAATGGTACAGGATTTACTGTGCCGTATTTGTTGCCCATAATTTCTTTTGTATTGAAATAGTAAACTCTCTGGTCTTTGCCTGTATCTCCACCGTAAGTAAATCTCTTACCTACCTGTTTGAATGTTTCTTTGATTGAATCACCGAGACTGCCTGAGAAAATACTTGGCTCTGTTGATGAATCATAAGTAAATTCACCCGGCTCTGCACAGACTTCAACGATTTTTCCCTGCTCAACGATAATCATACACTGACCATCAGCAACAGCAATACCTGAACCGTTCGAGATAATATTGTCGCTTCCCTTTGTGTTTGAAGAACGTCCGCTTACACGCTTCTGTCCTTTCACCATGAGCACATCGCTCTCAATTGCATCGCAATAGAAAAACTCTTTCCACTGATCAGCAAGCACTCCGCCGAGAGCTCCTAAACCTGCTTTAATAAGTCCCATAATCATTCTCTCCTTTTAAAAAATATTTTTACAAAATTATTTTATCACGGCAGGATAATAATTTCAACTATAAATCATTGCAACCGTAATAAAAAATATTTACAAAATTATAAATAAATGATAAAATTATTCCAGAGGTGATTATAAAATGAATCAGGAAAAAATATTATCGTATGTTGACCACACACTTCTCTCACCCTCTGCTACATGGGAAGAGATAAAAGCGATTTGCGATGACGGAATAAAATACAAAACCGCATCTGTATGTATTCCCCCTTGCTACGTAAAAGAAGCAAAGGAATATGCAGGTGACAAGCTTCAGATATGCACTGTTATCGGTTTTCCAAACGGTGCAAACACTGCCGAGGTAAAAGCTTTCGAGGCCAAAAACGCAATCCAAAACGGTGCTGACGAAATTGATATGGTTATCAACATCGGAAACCTGAAAGACGGTCGCTTTGACGACATACTTAACGAAATCAAGCTGATAAAATTCGCATGCAAGGATAAAATTCTTAAAGTTATTATCGAAACATGTCTTCTCACCGAGGAAGAAAAAATAAGAATGTGCGAAATTGTATCACTCGCAGGTGCTGATTTCATCAAGACATCAACAGGATTTTCAACCGGCGGTGCAACCTTTGAGGATATCGCTCTTTTTGCAAAGCATGTTGACAAAAAGGTTAAAATCAAGGCTGCAGGCGGAATCAAAACAATGGACGATGCGGAGAAATTTATTTCTCTCGGTGCAGAAAGACTTGGCACAAGCAGAATTGTCAAGCTCGTAAAAGAAGCTCCCGTTGAAGAAGGAACATACTAAAACAAATTCATGAAGAAAACATGGCAGATTAAGTCTGCAAATAATTATAAAAAACGAGGCAGAAGTTTTAAAGCTTCTGCCTCATTGATTTTATTTATACTCAGATAGCGTTGATGATAAGCTTGGGAACGATTACGAAGAGATAATCGTAGAAGAGCTTTGCAAATCTGTAAACGAAGTTACCGATCTGTGCAACACCTGTTGTGAGAGAATCTGTGGGAAGCATGGGAACATCTTTTGCTTCACCCTCAGTTGTCTTCATAATTGCATATGTATCAACAAGCTCTTTTTCGCCTGTTTCGTAATCTACTGCATATGCGTTATAAACAAGTTTGCCACCCTGAATTTCTACTGTTGAGAAAATGCCGCGGTCGCCGATATCACGCTGTGAGAAGCATTCTGCTACGATATTTGAATCAAATACACAGTCAAACACATAATCGTTGATTGAGTATGTTTTTGTACCTGCCGTACCGGGAAGGATGTGACATGCACCGTCGGGATCAACTGCAAATGTTGTTTCTACACCATTGAATGATTCTGTAACATATGTTACATCTTCAACAAGCTTGTCGCCCTTAACATGGTTTGTTCTCATGTAAACATGGTCATGACCTGCCATTACAAGGTCAATATCAAGTTCATCGAAAATGGGGAGAAGCTGCTCTCTCATAATGATTGTATCAGGCTTGATAAGGTTCTTACCTGCTGAGTACATAGCTCTGTGCATGAATACCATTTTCCACTGTGCATCTGAAGAATTCATCTCATTCTTAAGCCAGTTAATCTGCTGGATTGTCATGGGATACATATCGTTTGTGTTGAGAACAACGATGTGTGCATTGCCATAATCAAATGCGTAATAAACGCCCTCAGCTCTGATGCACTCTTCGGGAGCAGCATCAAGGTTGAACATATGGTCAAACCAACCGTGGTTGATTTTGTTTGTGATGTTACCGTCATGGTTACCTGCAACGGGAGCGAGAGGAAGAGTTGAGTTCGCAAATGAGAACTTATCGAAGAACCAATCCCATTCTTCCTGTGTACAATCGTTTACATAGTCACCAAGGCTTGTATAGAATTCAGCATCAGGCATTGTTTCATAAGCTGTTCTGAGAACATTTGATGCCTTGCGGAAGTTATCCTCGTTACCTGCCTGAACATCAGCAATAGCGATAAACTTAAAGTTATTGTCACCATCGTCTGTTTTGAATGAGCCGATTTCACTCCACTGACCGGTTACATCATCACCTACTCTGTAAAGGTATTCTGTACCGGGCTTGAGAGCTGTAAGAGTTACTTTGTGCTGATAGATGTCCTGGAATTTTTCGCAGCTGCCTCTGAAGGTTTTTGCTCCGTCAAAAGTGCCTTCATATTTGTCTGCAACAACAAACTGAACTGCTGTTGCTGCATCCTCTGTTGTGTGCCATGAAATACCCATCTGTGTTGAAGGGTCTTCTGCCATTGTAGCAACTACGTTTTTGATTGCTTCTGACACTTCATAGTCCTTTGCGATTGCATCATCTGCTGCGAAAGCAAAAGTCGCACATGAAAGAACTACGCAAAGTGTAAGAACGAATGCAATAATCTTTTTCATAATAATCCCCTTTATTTTGTTTTATTTATACTTCCCCTTGCGGGAAATACATATCGTTTAATAATACCATTATTGATGGATTTTGTCAACGGAAATTCTTCTGTTAATTGCATCAGTATAGAAAGAATCGTCATATTTTTTCGTTACATAACATCTGTCTGATGTGCTGTCAGGCGAAAAATAATTTCTTCCTTCGTCATCAAATGTGATTCTTCCGTACACAGTTTCATACCCTGCCTTTTCTTCGTCACCGATTGCGGCGAGAAGTGCCGTCATAGGGTCCCATGAGTTTCTGCCTTTTTCTGAGCCGTGAGCTTTCATTGCAACTGCAAGAGCGTCGTTTTCATCACCGATTACTTCTGTTCCGCCGGTGATAACGCTTTCACCTACTTCAAAGCCAAGGTAAGTTATCGGACATGGAAAGTTCTCAAAAACTATTTTTGCGGATTTTACGGAACGGGCAGTGTTAGCTACATTATACTCTTTACTGCCGTCCTTGTCCCATCTGCCCGCCATTGCCCACAGCTTGCCAACCTTTTCTTTGCAGAGTTCAATTCCATTCAGCGGTGAAAATTCATCACCCTCGCTCATGAGCAGATCTGCAATTGAATTCTGGAAACCAACAGCAACAATATCTGCCTTTTCATCTAAAGAAGAAAGAAGTCTTCTGTAAAACTCAACAGACGTTTCATAGTTATCAGCAGATTTATATTCACCTTTTGAAAAAGTGTCTATTAACTTTTTCTGATAGCTGTTTACAGGCTCATCGGGATAATCGAGTGCGTTTTTATCCACCGAAACAGGGATGTTTCCCCTACCATATTGAGAGAGAAACATCTCAACAGAGTAAGGGGAAATTTCCATAAACGCATTTATATTTATACCTTTAAGCTCCGCCTCTTCTGAATTCAGAAGAAGTTTCAGTGCGACGCAATCGTCACAATCCGTCCACCAATCGGTATCAAAAATTACAGCGCGTTTGCTTGTCATCCTGCAAGCAATTCACTGAAGCCCTTTGTACCCCAGCTCTTATAAGCTGTATCTGAAAGCCATTTGAAAATTTCGCGTGCAACTCCGGCCGCTTCGCTAGGCTCTTCGGGAGCTGCGTAAACACCGATATCTATAAGGGCATTTTTAAGTCTCTGCATTCTGTTTTCACAATCAACTGTATCAACAACTGTTTCTGTAAGCATAAGCTTGCAGTCATCAAGTGCTGCCTGAAGCTCTGCTCTCTGCTCTGCAGTCATTGTCTGATTTTCCGCAAGTGCTTTTTCAGCATTGGGAATATCATGATTTCTCAGATCTCTTGTTGTTCTTGAACCGTTGAACTGAGGATAGTTCTCGGGATCAGAATGAACATCCTTGATTGTATCGTCTTTAAGAAGAACACCTGCAAAGTTGATAACAGAGTCACTTCTGCCCGTTCTTTCATGGTTGAGTCCCTGTACATACCATGTTGTTTCAGGAAGATATGATGTTGATGCGTCAACTACTCTGTCAGGAGAAATGTGGTTATGTGTGGGATCTGTACATACAGGATTCTTTGCAACATAGTCAACGGGAAGCGTTTCACCGAGATTTGCAAAGGTTGCAAAGAGGCTCGTTGATGCTGAGTGAATAATTGAGTCGGCATTAATGTAAAGTGAACTTGAACCGACGGTATAAAGAGGAAGACCATAAGAACAGATAGCGTGTACAATACCGCCGAATTCATCACTCATAAGTCTGTCTATGTTAGGCTTAAGATTTTTCTGTGCAGTATTATAAAGCTTAACCTTTGTTCTTATTGTATCATATTCAGGGCCTTTGTCCTTGAAATAAAGTTCATAAGACTCGTCAAAGTTCGCTTTTGGAATAAGTGCCCAGAAAATTGTGCAATTGCCTACAAGTGTATCCTTTACACCTGAAAAAATCGAATCAACAACTGAGATAAGAACATCGTGGGGAAGTATTCTCAGTGCAAGGTTTATAAGATAAGAATACCATTCTTCATCAAGGAGCTCGGGAAGAAGTCTTGTGTAAAGGAACTCGTCATTATTAAGAAGAGTATCATTTACAAAAAGGTCTCCGAGAATTGCAGAGCCGTCAAGAGCAGCGATAACGAAAACAATCTTGTGAACACTGTCATAGTTATCATAGAAAAGGTCATATCTGCCTGAGAACATTTCAAGCCATGCAGTTACGATTGTACCGCCCATGCTGATGGGCGCAAGACTTACTTCCTCAGAATCTGTCTGCTCTTTTACCATTTCGATATAATCGTTAAGATCCTCAGCAATCTGAGTTACATCGCCTGATGAATTGTATGCAAAGAAATAAAGATTATCTTCACCAATTTCTTTTGCAACATCCTGGAAAGGAACTGCATCATAAACGATATCTCTATGCTCCTGATCCATCTCAGCCACCGAGCAGTACTGTCTGTCTACAAAAGTAGGATAAACAGGGTCACCATTAAGGTCACACGCATTATATTTGACAGCATTGCATGCTGCCTTGTAGCCTGCCTCTGAAGCAAAGTCCTTCTGTGTGATAAGAGTGAGCAGAACAGGGAAAAGAACTGTAAGAACAAGCTCTTTGATGTCAACTGTCAAAGGCCAACCTGTGATGGTTTCACCTTCATCATTGAGAAGAGGTTTACCGTTTTCATCCGTAATAACAGTATCTATCTGTGAAATACCGTGAATAATGATAACGGGTACCTGTTTACCTGTTGTGAGAGTTTCCGCTGCTTTTTCAACATCAGAAACAACCTGAACAGGGTCTGCGCTGTCTGCAGCTAAAACCTGAGACACTACGCCTATGCTCATCGCAAGAACAAGCATAATGGAAATTACTCTTTTGAAAACTTTGTTCATAAAAAACAAGCCTCCTTCTAATTTTATGGAGAAATTGTAACATAATTTATAAAATTTGTCTATACTTTTGAATAAATATTAACAATTTATATATACTTTTTTTCTTGACTTTCTTACCATACGATTATATAATGAATTTGAATTTCAAATTCAATTTCACGGAGGCTTATACATGAAAAAATTTTTGCCTGTTTTACTTATAATTCTGCTTATTTTTTCCGGATGCTCAGCAGGAAGCACCGGTGCAACCGATAACGAAACACTGACAATAACCGCTACAATATTCCCTCAATATGATTTCCTGAGAGAAATTACAAAGGGTGCTGACGTACAGCTTGATATGCTCCTTCCTCCGGGAAAAGAAGTACACGGCTTTGAAAGCACATTGTCTGATATTGCAAAGGTAAGTGAAAGCGACCTTTTTGTTTATGTAGGCTCTGAAGATGACAAATGGGTGGAAGAAGTGCCTTCAAGCGGAAACACAAGACTTGCCCTCACCGATATAATAACAGAATACGATGATGAGCATGTGTGGACATCTCCGAAGAATGCAATAAAAATTGTATGGAGTCTTAAGGATGCACTCTGTACCCTAGACCCTGAAAATGCAGAAATTTATATAAGCAACACAGAAAAATATGTTTCAGAGCTGAAAAAGCTGGACAAAAGCTTTGAAGAAACCGTAAGCAAATCAGAAAACCCCACCATTGTTTTTGCTGAACGCTTCCCCTTCTTAAACCTTGCGAAGGCATACGGAATAAAGCATTATTCCGCGTTTGAGGGTTGCTCAACTGAAACTGAAGCAGGAATTAAAACAATCAATTTCCTTGTGGAAAAGGTCAGAGAAGAAAAAATTCCGGCAATTTTTATAATTGAGTTTTCTGATGCAGTTGTAGCTGAGAAAATCAGCGAAGAAACAGGTGCTGAAATTCTTCAGTTCCACTCATGCCACAATGTAACTGACGAAGAGTTTGAAAACGGCGAAACATATCTTTCGCTCATGACAGAAAACCTTGAAAACCTGAAAATTGCTTTACACAAAAATGCCGTAGGAGATTGAAATGAGCCTTATAACATGTAAAAACTTAGAGCTTGCATATGACAACAAAACTGTTCTTCGTGATTTATCCTTTGAGGTAAATCGCGGAGATTATCTTTGCGTTGTAGGCGAAAACGGAAGTGGTAAAAGCACTCTTATAAAAGCACTTGCCAACCTTATAAAGCCTGTTTCGGGAGAAATCAGATTTTGTTGTGATTTTCACAAAAAGGAAATAGGATATCTTCCTCAGCAGACAGATATACAAAGAGATTTCCCCGCTTCTGTGTGGGAAGTTGTGATTTCAGGAACTTTGGGGAAAAGAGGTCTCAGACCTTTCTTCTCTTCAAAAGACAAAAAGCTTGCAAGGAAAAACATGGAAATGCTTGGCATTTCCGACTTAAAGAAACAGTCTTATCAGGATTTATCGGGCGGTCAGCAGCAGAGAGTTTTACTTGCACGTGCAATGTGTGCTACAACATCTCTTATTCTGCTTGACGAGCCCGTTGCCGGTCTTGATCCTGTTGTAACTGCAGAAATGTACAGAATTATCAAGGAACTCAATGAAAAAGGAATTACCATAATCATGATTTCTCATGACCTTTCTGCTGCCGTAAAACATGCAAGCCATATTCTCCACCTTAAACACGGCTCTTTCTTTTTCGGCAAAACAGAGGATTATCTTTTCAGCGACTTTTCCTCAGAATTCATGGGAGGTGGTAAAGAATGATGAGTTTTTCTGAGCTTTTTGCAAGCCAATTCATGACAGAGCTGGTGATAAGAGCTCTGATTGTAGGCTTTCTCGTCACACTCTGCTCCTCACTGCTTGGTGTAAGCCTCGTTCTCAAGAGATTTTCCATGATAGGTGACGGTCTTTCACATGTAGGCTTTGGTGCCGTTGCACTGGCTGCTGCACTGAACTTAAGCGGAATAAAGCTTATTTTCTCCATACCCATTGTTATAGTCACTGCTTTCTTCCTTCTGAGAACAGGAAACGGCGGAAAAATGAAAGGCGATTCTGCAATTGCCATTGTATCTACAGGTGCCGTTGCTCTGGGAAGCCTTCTCTTCAACATGTCAGGTCAGAGAAGCACCGATATCTGCAACAGCCTTTTCGGCTCAGCTTCACTTTTTACAATAGGAAACACTGACCTTATTCTGAGTATAGTTCTCAGCGTGGCAATAATCATTCTTTTTGTCTTTTTCTATACAAAAATTTTTGCCGTAACTTTTGACGAAGGTTTTTCAAAAGCTACCGGTATCAGGACAAATGTATATAACACCCTTCTTGCAGTTCTCACCGCAGTTACAATTGTTCTGGGCATGAACATGATGGGTTCACTCATGATTTCCGCACTTATTGTTTTCCCTGCAATGACCGCCATGCGCGTCTGCAAAACCTTCAGAAGCGTACTTATCACATCTGCTTCTGTTTCCATTACATGCTTCGTTATCGGATTTTTCGCTGCATGTCTGCTTGGCTGGCAGACAGGTGCCTGCGTTGTAACCGTTAACCTTATTGCATTTATCTGTTTCTCTTTTATAGGCAAAATCAGGTCGAAAAGTATTGCAAAGAACAAATAATTATGATAGAATAACTGTGAATTTATTATTAAGGAGGAAAAATTTATGGCAATTTTTCAGAAAATCGCAGCAGTAGTTATCGCTGCACTTACAACACTGGCAAATATCACAGGTTACTTCGGACTTGAAACAACAACCGAGGACTACAAAACCTACAAAAATGTTATCCTCATGATCGGTGACGGCATGGGCGAAAACCACCTCGAAAGCGGCAAGCAGGCTCTCGATATTGAAGAACTTAACATGGAATCAATGCCCATCAGAGGTCAGTCAAAAACAAACTCTCTCTTCTGGGCTACTACTGACTCAGCAGCAGGTGCAACTGCTCTTGCTTGCGGTATCAGAACAATCAACGGCATGATTTCAACATATGCTCTTGATCCCTTAAGTGTTTTCGTAAATCCCAAGAGTGTTTCAGAAGTTGCTAAAGACCTTGGCAAAGCAGTAGGCGTTGTTACAACTGACTACACAGCCGGTGCAACTCCCTCAGCTTTCAGCGCTCATACATATTCGAGAGATAACGACAAAATCATCACAGAACAGCAGCTTGCTTCTGACATCGACCTTATCTGGGGTGGATTCACAGGTATCATCAACGAGGAAATCGCTAATGATAACGGCTTCACTTACATCGACACAGCTACAGAGCTTGCAGCATTCGACGGAAAAACACAGTCTTTCGGTCAGTTTGATTTTGATGACCTGAAAAACATCACAAACAACTATGACACTCCTCACCTTGAAGCTCTTACAGAAAAAGCTATTGAAGTTCTTTCACAGGACGAAGACGGTTTCTTCCTTATGATTGAAGGTGCTTGCATCGACAAACACTCACACTCAAACGAAATGGAAGGCATGGTAAAGAGTCTTAACGAGTTTGACAACGCAATCCAGATTGCTCTTGACTTTGCTGAAGAAGACGGCGAAACACTTGTTATTGTTACTGCTGACCACGAAACAGGCGGTATCACATACGATGCTGAAAACGATTCTTACTACTTCACATCAGGCAGCCACACAAACGCTAACGTTCCCCTCTTCGTATCAGAAAGCGATGCAGGTTTTGTTGACGGTGCTGCTTACAAGAACAGACACATCGGCGCTCAGATTGGTCTTATTCTCGGTGCAGAAAAAGGAACATATCCCTGTGCAAAATAATTAATAATGTGAGCGGAATCGGTTTTTCGATTCCGCTTTTTTAAAGCGAGGTATTCTTATGGATTATAAAATGAAAATTGCAGGCATTGACTGGTCTCTTCCTCTTTGTGAAGTTACTGAAGACTTGTATATCGGTGCTTTCATCCTTTTCGGAAACGCAAAACTGACAGAGGCTTGTGCAAGAGACCTTCTCAAGAAAGCTCCCGAATACGATTACGTTATCACTGCAGAGGCAAAAGGTATTCCCCTTGCTCACGAAATGGCAAGACAGAATGAAGACGAAACATACTTCGTCGCAAGAAAATATCCCAAACTTTACATGAGCGGTATTTTCGACGTTGAAGTGAAATCAATTACAACCGACAAGGTTCAGCACCTTTATCTTGACACTGCTGAGGCTGAAAAAATGAAGGGCAAAAAGGTTCTCATCGTTGATGACGTTATTTCAACAGGCGAATCACTCTGGGCAATTGAAAAGCTTGTAAATAAAGCAGGCGGCGAAATCGTAGGCAGAATGGCAGTTCTCGCTGAAGGTTCTGCTGCTGACAGAGATGATATAATCTATCTCGAAAAGCTTCCCCTTTTCAATCCTGACGGAACAGTTAAGTGCTGACGAAACCAAAAGAAAAAACCGACAAAGATTTCAAAATCTTTGTCGGTTATTTTTTTCCTTTGACTTTGTCCCAGTATTCTTTGAATGCCTGTTCATTTTTGTTTTCACCGGGAACATAGTATGTTTTATTCTTAAGCACATCGGGAAGGTACTGCTGAGGCGTCCAATGATTGGGGTAATCATGGGGATAAACATAAAACTGACCTTTGTGTGTGTTATCTTCGCCGTCAAAGTGCTTATTCTGAAGAGTTCGGGGAATAGGGCCTGAGTTGCCGTTCCTCAGATCCTGCGCTGCCATATCATAAGCAAGATATGCTGAGTTTGATTTAGGACTGTTACAAACAAGGACAACTGCGTCCGCAAGAGGTATTCTTGCTTCGGGAAGTCCTACCATAAGTGCAGAATCTACTGCAGCTTTTACAATGGGAATTATCATAGGATAGGCAAGTCCCACATCTTCACAGGCACACACAAGAAGTCTTCTGCAGGCTGAGGGCAAATCCCCTGCCTCTAAAAGTCTTGCAAGATAATGAAGTGCCGCATCGGGGTCCGAACCCCGCATAGATTTCTGAAAAGCAGAGAGGATGTCATAGTGTTCATCGCCCTCCCTGTCATATTTCATGGCACTTTTCTGTGTCAGCTCTTTCACCTTTTCAAGAGTAATTTCCCTCTTACCGTCCTTAAGCCTTGTTGAAAGAACACTCAGTTCAACGGTATTTATTGCTTTTCTCACGTCACCGCCACAGCCTGATGAAATCCATTTTGCTGCATTCTCTTCAACCTCTATCGTTTCGCCCAGATGCTCCTCATAAAGCTTATATGCACGCTTTACCGCAATCAGAATATCCTCTGCTCCAACTGACTTGAACTCAAAAACAGTTGAGCGGCTGAGAATCGCATTGTAAACATAAAAGTAAGGATTTTCAGTAGTTGATGCAATAAGAGTTATTGAGCCGTTTTCGATATATTCGAGAAGTGACTGCTGTTGTTTCTTGTTGAAATACTGAATTTCGTCAAGATACAGCACAACACCGTTAGGGCTCTGAAAAGTGTCAAGGCTTGCGACAATTTCCTTGATGTCGGAAATTGATGCGTTTGTGCCGTTAAGCTTACAGAAACGACGGTTTGTGTTTTTGGCAATAATCTCAGCAAGTGTTGTTTTACCAACACCTGACGGGCCGTAGAAAATAAGGTTGGGAATATTCCCGCTGTCGAGAATATTCCTCAATGCCTTTCCTTCGTCAAGCAAGTGGTGCTGACCGACCATATCTTCAATTTTCTGTGGTCTTATCATATCCGCAAGCGGTGAAGACATTATCAGCACCTCCTTAAAGTTACATTAATGCCTGTGAAAAAATCATATTTGTCAAGTGATAAATCGCCATTCCAAGAAGGAATGTGTTGAGAATCGTTGTACCGCCCTTTGCGTAAATGTAGGTAAAATAAGCAGAGGGATTCGGAACAACTGATTTGATTTTTGCGATTGTTGTTCTGATGTGGTTCAAATAAAGCTTATTTGCAAAAATTCCTACAACGATATTCACAATAACAGGAAGCAGAGAGAACACAACCATCAGTATCATTTCTGTCTGATGAGCGGCAACTCCTTTTTCCAGCAAAGCAAAATATTGATTATAAAGTGCTTCATCGACTTTGCCGCTTGTAAATGCACTCTGATTTTCAAGAATAAACTTCATCGCTTCCCCTGCTATCTGCATAAAGAAAGTCATTCTGAAGCAATTGATTGCGAAATTTATTCCTGCAAAAACAAATCCGGGTTTATACATTTTACGGAAGAAAAACCAATATGCACCCATAAGAAATGCCCATATATTGAACTTGGGTTTTCTGTGGTTTACCTTTGCATCAAGGAAAGTTTTTATATAACGCTCCTTACCGGTCTGAATGAAGCATGCAGCTTCTTTTACCGTTACGGTTTTTTCTTCGTCAATATAGTCTTTATCATCTACAGGTCGTCCGTCAATAAAAACAGGAGCTGTTTTGGGCCCTTCAAGCTGTTCACGCATTTCAGGAGAAAGAACAGCTCCGCAATTTGTGCAGACAAGGGCTTTTTTCTTGTTTTCTGCTCCGCAGTCAGGGCAGACTGTCACATCGCTTTCCTCAGCTTTTTCTGAGGTTTCAGCCTTGATTTCTTCTGCTTTCTGCACTTCCTGCTCTGTCTTTTTCCAGACAAAGCCTTCTGCATGCAGATGTTCATTTGCACAATGTCCGTTTTCGCTGTAACAGCTTCTGTGATGAGGTGCACCGCACTCGGGGCACACAACTACCTCGTCATCTCCGGTGAAAATTTCGTCACAGACGGGACATTTTTCATTTTCATATCTCATGATTTTTTACCTTGTTTTTTAATTGTATTTTCTTTATCTCCCGTAAGAATGTAAGACAGACTCCAGAGAATCAATGCCGCAAAAAGCATCACCATAAACACCCATGCCGTAGAAAGATTCAGAGCATGCATCTTTGTAATAAAGCTGACAAAGGGGATGTCAAAAAGTGAGCCGAGAGTAATATTACCTGAAACAATGGGAGATGCAAACTTATTGAACGAAATCATCATTCCGATAAGTGAGCCGATGCCGCAGGCACTTAAAATCATCTGAGTTTTCTTTGCATTCGACACGGCTGACACAATACCTGTCACAAGTGCAATAAGCAGTGCAACAATCAGGAAAACTGCAGTCATTTTAATGTATGGAATTATAGGCTCTGCCGCAGCATTGATTTCGGTATTGCCCGAAAGCATCCCTTTGAAATCAACGCCAAAGCTTTTAAGCTGATTATAAAGAGCATAAAGGCTGTAATTATCTTCTGTTATTCCTGTGTCTCCTGCCTCTGTCAGATTTCCGCCCAGAAGGGAGTTGACAATATCGTAACCCATAATCTGATAAACCCAGTGAAGCATGGGCACAAAAATTGCAACAGGAATTACTGCAAGAGACAAAAGAGCAGAAACTATTCTGTCAACTATTTTCATAGGTTTTACCTACTTTCAGATTATTTTGCAGGCTTCCATGAGGAGTTAAGTCCTACTGTTCTGTTGATTACAAGTTTGTCCTCTGTGCTGTCTTTATCTACACAGAAATAACCCTGACGCATGAACTGGAACATATCGCCCTCTTTGATGCCTTTAAGTCCGCCTTCAAGAACGCTGTCCTTAAGAACTACAAGACTTTCGGGATTCAGGTTTTCCTTGAAGCTTCCCTTTGATTCGTCTGAGGGATTTTCAACATTGAAAAGTCTGTCGTAAAGTCTGACTTCTGCTTTAACACAATCGTCTGCGCTTACCCAGTGAAGTGTACCCTTGACCTTTCTGCCGTCAGGTGTTTCACCGCCGCGACTTTCGGGATCATATGTGCAGTGAAGGCAAGTAACATTACCCTCTTCATCTGTTTCGTAGCTGTTACATGTGATATAATATGCGCTCTTAAGACGTACTTCATTACCGGGGAAAAGTCTGAAATATTTCTTCACAGGCTCTGCCATGAAGTCGTCCTGTTCAACATAAAGGTTTCTCGAGAATGTAACCTTTCTCTTACCAAGCTCGGGCTTATCGGGATTATTTTCAACCTCGATAACTTCTGTCTGTCCCTCAGGATAGTTATCAATAACAACCTTAAGAGGACGGAGAACTGCCATTGCTCTGGGTGCATTCCGGTTAAGGTCATCTCTTACACATGCTTCAAGAAGACCGTAGTCAACAACGCTGTAAGCCTTTGAAACGCCGATTTTGTTGCAGAACTCACGGATAGCTGCTGCAGGATAACCGCGTCTTCTCATACCGCTGAGAGTTGCCATACGTGGGTCATCCCATCCGCTTACAATGCCGTCATTTACAAGTGCAAGGCACTTTCTCTTACTTGTAAGTGAATAGTTAAGGTTAAGTCTTGCAAACTCAATCTGTCTGGGAGGCTCAACAAGACCAAGCTCTTTCAGGAACCAGTCATAAAGAGGTCTGTGGTTTTCAAATTCAAGTGAGCAGAGTGAATGAGTGACTTTTTCTGCTGCGTCTGAAAGAGGATGAGCAAAGTCATACATGGGATATACGCACCATTTGTCACCTGTCTGGTGGTGAGAAACATGAGCGATTCTGTAAATTACAGGGTCACGCATGTTGATGTTAGGTGATGCCATATCGATTTTTGCACGGAGAACTCTTGCACCGTCAGGGAATTCGCCGTCAGTCATTCTCTTGAACAAATCAAGGTTTTCTTCAACAGAACGGTTTCTGTAGGGGCTTTCCTTACCGGGCTCTGTGAGAGTGCCTCTGTATTCACGCATTTCATCTGCTGTCAGGTCGCATACGAAAGCCTTACCCATTTCGATAAGCTTTACTGCACAGTCATAGATGAAATCAAAGTAGCTTGATGCGTAGTAGCAATCGTTCCATTTAAAGCCGAGCCATTCGATATCTTCCTTGATAGCGTCAACATATTCCATGTCTTCCTTGCTGGGGTTTGTATCGTCAAGGCGAAGGTTGCAAAGACCGTTATATTTCTTCGCAGTTGTGAAGTTAATGCAAATAGCCTTTGCGTGGCCGATGTGGAGATATCCGTTAGGTTCGGGCGGGAAACGTGTCTGAACGCGTGAGTACACGCCGTCTTCAAGGTCTTTGTCGATAAAATCATGGATAAAGTTTGAAGCACCTTCAATTTTGTTTTCTTCAATAATTTCTGCCATTATTTTCAAGTCCTTTCCATTAAAGGGATTTAATACAATCATCAATTCTTGCCATTACTTTATCTTCGCCCAGTAACTGCATGATAGAGTAAAGGTCGGGAGTATTTCTGCGGGAAGTCATAGCGATTCTTATAACTGTTGAAACATCGCCTACATGACCTTTGAAAGCATCAGGATTCTTCTTATACTCCTTAACATTGGGAGTAAAGCCGAGACCTTCGCACATATCCTTGATACGGCTGAACCACATATCCTTATCATCAGATGCGTTATAAGTATTCTTGTATGTTTCGAGAATATTCTTTGCATCCTCTGCTGAGGTGTTTTCAGGCATTGTGTAATCGGGGGTGTAAAGCTCATCGTAGAAATAGCTTACATAATCCTTGACCTCATCAAAGCATGTGATGTCTTTTCTGGGCTTCGGTGTTTCACGGTCAATGTTCAGAATAGCGGTGCTGTAAGATGCATCCTTTGTGAATACATCGAAAAATTCTTTATCGTATTTTTCAGCCCATTCTGCAGTGTAGGAGTAAACCTGCTCAGCTTTCATCAGAGAAATAATATTCTTTGAAACGTCGTTAAGTTTCACCATATCAAACAGTGCACCTGAAACGCTCATCTTTTTAAGATTGAAGGGGAAAGCTGAAATATCAGCATCTTTATTTGTTTTTCTCCAATCCTCAAAGTTTGAGTTTGCCAGAGTCATAATATATTCGTTTACGCTTTCCTTCGGGTAACCCTTTTCCTGATAGAAAGTAACTGCTGCTTCAGGGTCCTTACGCTTTGAAAGCTTTCTCTTACCGCCGTTTTCTTCTTTCATAATGGGTGCTACGTGAGCATATTTGGGAACCTTATAACCGCATACCTTGAAAAGCTGAATATGAAGCGGAACGGAAGAAATCCACTCATCGCCTCTGATAACATGAGTAGTTCTCATGAAATGATCGTCTACTGCATGAGCAAAGTGGTATGTGGGAATTCCGTCTGTTTTAAGAAGAACAACGTCCTGAATGTTCTCGGGCATTTCGATTTTTCCCTTGATCATATCGTCAAAAGTTATTCTCTTGTCTTCACTGCCGGGAGAACGAAGACGAAGTGTATAAGTTCTGCCCTCTTCAATGAGTGCTTTCTGTTCTTCAAAGCTAAGGTCACGGCATTTTGCCCATTTGCCGTAATATCCTTTATTGTCGCATTTTTCTGCTTCCTGTTTTTCACGAAGGTCAGTCAGTTCATCTTCTGTGCAGAAGCAGGGGTAAGCAAGACCTTGTTCAACAAGTGTCTTTGCAACTGTATGATAAATCTCTTTTCTGTGGCTTTGATAGTAAGGACCGTAATCGCCCTTCTCAACGCCCTCGTCAACAACGCCTTCATCTGCAATTACGTCGAAAGCTTTAAGACCGCCCAGCATAACCTCGATTGCGCCTTCAATTTTTCTTTTCTGGTCAGTATCTTCAACTCTTACATAGAAAATACCGTCAGTCACTTTTGCTGTTTTATACGCGATTGTTCCTGTGAACAGGTTGCCGAAGTGAAGAAATCCTGTAGGGCTGGGAGCAAGTCTTGTAACCCTTACGCCTTCCTTAAGGTCTCTCTGCGGGAATCTTTTCTCCAGGTCTTCAGGTGTTTGTGTCACATCTCCGAAGAGGAGTTCTGCAAGTTTAATGTTATCTGTCAAAGGTAATCTCTCCCCAATTATAGTTTTAATCATAATATGTTACATTACATTATGACAGAAAACGTAATTTTTTTCAAGGGGAAAAGAAAAGGTTTTTATGAATTTATATAAGTTTTTGAATATTCTCTCCGCCATTTTTACAAAACGACTGCTCCCCTTGCATTTCAAGAGGAGTCTGAAACACGGTTCGCTTATAAATTATAATTTAAACGAAAAATCCCCTCAGTCAAAATCGTAGATTTTGACAGCTCCCCTTGCGTTTTCAAGGGGAGCCTGAAATCGAACTATACAGATAAATTATAATTTATCCGTGTGTTTAATGATAAAGGCAGGAGCCGAAGCCCCTGCCCTATAATATTTTATTTGAAAATTGAGCGGAAGAAATTGACAATTGCGTTAATTATCATTTCAAAGAATGAAGCGACTTTCTGCCAGAAGGATTGCTTTACGATTTCAAAGGTTACGGTAGTTTTGCCTGAGTAATTTCCGATGCCTGTGATTTCTGCCGTAGCGGTGCCCGCTTCGGTGTTATTTTTGTATGTAACGGTGTAGTCAACACCTTCTGTGAGGATTTTGTCGCCGTTTGTGACTGTGATTTCAGGCTTTAATTCGCTTCCGTCATAAATCTGATTCACAACGGGAGAAACGGTGATGTTTTCCACATTCTTTGTGATAATTGTAAAGTTTGCAACGCTTGCAAGGACTTTATAGATTCCTTTACCGCTGACTAAAACTTTAGCAGTGCCCACATTGATGTTGTCAGAATATTTAACTGCAAAATCTGTGTTTTCCGTCAGTTTCTTATCTGACACTTTGACATTGACATCAGGCTCAATTTCCTTACCTGTATAAACCTGATTTGGAATTGCATCAATTACAAATGTGCTTACGGGGATTCCGTTATTAAGTGCATATTCATGTGCGTAGGATTCCTCAACGCAGTAAATTGTAAGAGCATCGCATCCGTCAAAGGCATCGACCGCAATATTTGTAACTGTGGGAGAAATAACTGCAGTTTCAAGCTTTCCGCAGTTTGCAAAGGCAGCAGATTTGATTGTTGCAACATTACCGCCGATAGACAAAGTTTCAAGATTTGCACAGTTTTCAAATGATGATACTTCAACTACTTCAAGCTCTGTCGCTTCTTCTTTCTTGTTTTCACCAAGCATAACAAGGTTTACACCTGAGCCGGTGAAGCTGTTGGGATAAATTTTCTCTACTCCAACAAAATCAAAATCAGCAAGAGCCATATCTTCTGCAAACGCATATTCGCCTATAAGCTTAACATCTGAATTCCATTCAAAGGTCGTGAGAGAATCGCAGCTCTCAAAAGCACTTTCAGGAATGAGCTTTACATTAGGTGACATACGCACCTTTACAAGGCTATCGCAATCACAGAAAGCAGATTCATCAATATCAAGAACAGAATCGGGAATGTAAAGTTCTGTAAGATAGTCGCAGTTTTCAAAAGCAGATTTACCAATCATTCTCAAGGATTCGGGAAGTGAATTATCTGAAAGTTCAATGTCCGAACCTGAGAAAGTACCCTCTTCAATTGAGATAAGATTTTGTGGAAGTGCCAAACTTTTAACAGAACTGTTCTTAAATGCATACTTTCCGATTTCAGTTACAGAATCAGGAATAATAAGCGTTTTTTCATAATCATATCCGCTGAAGAAATAATCGGGAATTCGTTTTACAGTGTTACCAAGAATAACATTATTGATATTTTTATTTACAAAAATTGAAAGATAGCCACCATCTTTATCACTGTTTATATTATAAAACTCGCAGTTTTCAGCGTTAAAGTACACAGTTGTTACTGTTTCAGGAATAGGGCGATAGCCAAGACGCTTAGTGCTTTTCGGCACTGTAAACTCAGTAAGAGAAATACAGCCTTTAAAAGCTCCGTGACCTATTTCCGTAACAGAATCAGGCAGCGACAGATTTTCAAGAGAACTACAGTTTCTGAAAGCTTCTTCTTCAATTATCTCAACAGAATCAGGAATGACAATTGACTCAATCTTATTCTGATTTTCAAAAGCACCCGCAGGAATCACCATTACATCGTTACCGATAATAATTTTTTCAAAACAAGTATTTTCAAATGCTCTGAGCTTGTAATCATCCCAATCCCAATCGTACAACACTTCGCAATCAACAATATTGTAATAAAGTTCTGTGAAGTTTGTTCCGCTGAACGCTTCTTTACCTACGCTCACTAAATTTTTATCAAGATAAAGAGTACCGTCTAAAAGCTCGCAACCGTAAAATGCACGCTCTCCGACTTCTTTCAATGAATCCGAAAATTCAACTTTTGTTAATTTTTTACAGTCTGAAAAGGCTCCCGTTCCTATACTTTCCAAGCCCTCGGGTATAACGGCTTCTGAAATTTCACTGTTTGAAAAGCAGTAAGCCGGAATTGAAGTCAGCTTATCCGAAAAATCAAACTCAGATATTCCTGATTTATAAAACGCTTTGTCATGTAAATAAGCAACTTCATTAGTGCCCGTTTCTATCTTTTTAAGGTTAGTTGTTTCTTCAAAAGCATACCTACCTATATAATAAAGTCGGTCAGAAAACTCTGCATTTTCAAGACTGCCGCAGCCATAAAATGCATCGTGGTCAATTTTTGTTACACCAGGTGCTTTAACACTTTTTAGTGATTCGCAGCCGCCGAAAACATACTCGCTCAGGTAAGTGACAGTTTCAGGCAAAACAACGTTTTCTATCCCGCAGTCACTGAAAGCGCACGCGTCTATAGCCTTCAAACCATTGTTAAAATTCACTGTTTTCAGATTTATGGCAGTACCGAAGGCATAAACGCCTATATACTCCATGGACGGTGGAAACGTTACAGAGGTAACAACTTTGTCGCCCTTATAGGTTTCCACTAATATTTCATTTACGGGATACCCTCCGAGAGTTTCAGGAAAAGCAATATCCTTATCACCATTATGATCGTCTATTATAATCGCCTTATTGTTTCCTACAATGTATCTGAATCCGTTTTCCACAAACTCCTTCTGTTCTTCGTCCGACGCAAACAGAACTATTTTCCCGTTATCATCACGCATATATGAATAGCCATATCCAAAAAGCTTTTTCAATTCTTCTCTATCAGAAAGAAAAGTGTTGAAAACGATTTTGTCAGGCTTGTACCTCTCATAAAAAGGCTCGTCAAAAGTGGTCATATATCCGTCAATGTATATTTCACGAAGATCTGTCGACCCGAGAGATTTGTACTGAAAGCTGATTCTTCTCGGCTTGACGTTAAGTGTCTCAACACCTGAGCCTTTGATAAAATCTTCATACACAAAGGTTGTGCTTGTCGAAATATCATAAATCGTGCTTCCGGGAAGAGTAAGCTCCTTGAGACTTGTACAGCCTGCAAAAACATCTTCATCTATGAGCCTCAGATTATCATTAATTTCTCCGAAATCAACATCGGAAAGTGATATGCAGTTTGTGAATGCTTTTTCACGAATAAATTCTACTGATGGCGAAATCTTAATATATTCAAGCTTTTCACAGCCCTCAAAGGCTGATTCGCCTATTTCCTCAATAGTATCAGGCATTATCACTGATTTGATATTCTGGTTTTTGAAGGCATTGTCACTGATGGCAGCAACTGTATATCCGTCTATTTTTTCAGGTATTACTATGTCTGTTTCAGTGCCAATGTATTTCGCAATTGAAACTTCGCCACCCATTATTAATCCGTATTTATAATCGCCTGATATGTAATACGCAGAAGCTTTAACTGCAAACAGATTCTCAATACCCAGGTTTGCCATCGGCACTGAGCCGAAAAGCATTATAAATGCAAGGGTGATTGATAATAATTTTTTCATCGTTTTATTCATATATTTCTCCTACCTTTCGTTTGAAAGTTGTGGCTCCACTTGTCAGGGGAGCTGTCATTTTCGCAAGGAAATGACTGAGGGGTAGTGTTTTTAGTTCTCTCCCTGCGTCAAAACCTCTGGGTTTGCCACCTCCCTCGTCAGAGGGAGGCTTTACTATCCTTTAAAAACCATAAACGAACAGGATGTTGTTTTGTAAACAACTGTTACCATTACTTTTTCTTCTGTTTCATCGGAGAGGTTTTCAAAGGTAAGCTTGTAGTCACTGCTTGACAGTTCCTTTTCTGTACCGTCGCTGTACACTGCGAAAACCTGCATAGACTTCAGATCAATATCTGTCAAATCATCTGATGTGAATGTAAACGAATCGGGAAATACTGCATAAACGGATGAAAGCAAGGAAGTTTTTTCTGTGTTAATAACACGTACAGTAAAACTTTCTTCAAGACTGCCGCATTTTACTGTTACCGTTTCATATCCCGCTTCTTTGCCGAAATCGGGAGAAACTGAAATTTCATACTGACTGCGTGGCAGTTTTTTCATGTTTTCATCTGAATAGGAAATTGAAACTGTCAGTCCGTTCAGATTGAGGCTTTCGCCTACCTCGTATTCCTGCTTGAAGGAATCTGAAAATTCAAGCCGGATTTTCTCTGCCTGAGGATTTATCTGCTCTGATGATGTTTCCGTTTCAAGCTTTGCGGATGTTGTTTCTTCCGTCTCTTTTTCCGTAGGCTTTTCAGTTGTCGCTTCCTCGACAAACAGGCTCTGCACCCATTCCGATGCTTTTCCGATAAGGTTCACATCTGTTGTTTTTTCAACCGCCGTGTTGAGAACTAAAACAACCGCTGCTGCAGCACACACTGCAGTTAAAAATTTAAGATAATTTCTGCCTTTTCTGATTCCGAAGTTTTTCATAAACTCTTTCTCGGAAGCAAAGGATAAAATCACATTTTCCGTGTCTTCTCTCACTGCGTTGATAACGCTTGCACATTCATCAATGAAATCAAAATCTGCATTTTCCTTTTCAAGCTCTTCATCAATAAGTGAGTTTAAATATTCACACAAGAGCGATTTGAAATTTTCATTAAAATCAGGATGAAGAAAATGTTCCTTCCTTATTGCTGTTTCCATTTGCTTTCCCTCCTTTCTCAAAATCTGTGTTATAAACTATTTCTTTAATTTTGTTTCTCAGCCGCATTAATTTCATGGACATGGCAGGTCTTGAAACACCCATTTGTTTCGCCATTTCCTCTACACCCATTTTCTTATCATAACGGAGAGTGTAAATTTCTTTTTCCGTTTCCGTAAGGGCAGATAAGATTTCCTTTGCAAGCTTTTCAAAATCAGTTTCTTCAACTATTCTGAAAAACTCCGTCTCGGTGGAAATCTCCACATCATCAAGAGACACTGTGTTTTTTGCCTCTTTTGCAGTTTTTTCGTTCTGCCGTCTGACAAAGTTTTCTGCCGTCCTGTAGAGAAATGCTCTCGGGTTTTCAAACTCTTCCCCTGCTTTCAGCCGTTCATAAAATACGGTGAACGCATCGTGTACACAATCATCTGCCTTTTCGCGATCGCCTGAAAGTCTGGCAAGGCAGTAATTTATGAGCTGCTTGTGATAACCCCCATAGCACTCTTCAAAGAGCTTATTCACTTGTTTTTCATTTTTCACTGTCTCACCACCCTTCATTATGTAGTCAGCGAAATTTCAGAATGTAACAAAAGAATTTTTTTAATTATATCACAAATGAAGTTTTGTGTAAATTTTTCAAAAAAACTATTGACATTGGCTTTCTGTGGTGTATAATATAACTGTGATAGCAAGGATATCACAGTTAGAACAGTTAAAAGGAGGCGAAAAGAATTGATAACCATTGACTACAAAAGCAGACTCCCTGTTTATGAGCAGATCAAGAACCAGATTATGACGCTCATTCAGTTGGGGATTCTGAAAGCTGATGAACAGCTTCCGTCAATACGCTCTTTATCTGCCGAAACAGGCGTTAACGTGAACACTGTCAAGCGTGCCGTTCAGGACCTTGAAGAAATGGGCATTATCTATTCTGTCCCCGGCAAAGGAAGCTTTGTAAGCGAGGATGCCTTTGCAAACACAAGAATCAAAGAAAAGGCGATTGAAGAAATCCGCCATGCAATCACTTCTGCTATACCTAAGGGAATTACTAAAGAGGATATAAGCGAGCTGGTTGAAAAAATTTTCACGGAGGTAAAATAAGGTATGATTGAAATTATCAATGTTACGAAAAAATTCGGCGATTTCACTGCCATTCAGGACATGTCCTTTAAAGTCGAAAACGGCTCAATCTACGGCCTTGTGGGATATAACGGCGCAGGTAAAACAACACTCTTAAAAACTATTGCCGATGTTTACAGGGCAGATGGCGGCACAATTACAATTGACGGCAAAAAAATTGCTGACTCAGCAAAAGAAAAAGAAAAGATTTTCTATGTGCCTGATGATATTTATTTCGTTGCCAACTCCACAATGGATAAAATGGCAAAATTCTATGCAGGCTTCTATCCCAAATTCAACTATGAAACATACAACAAGTTAGTTGAGGTTTTCGGTCTCAATCCCAAGAAGAGACTTAACGGCTTCTCAAAAGGTATGCAGAGACAGGCGGAAATGGTCCTTGCAATGTCAACAAGACCTGAAGTTCTTCTCCTTGACGAAAGCTTTGACGGACTTGACCCGGCAAAAAGAGCTCTGATGCGCGAGCTTATTATCGAATATGCAAACGAAACAGGTGCAAGCGTTATTATCTCCTCACACAATCTCCATGAGCTTGAAAACATGTGCGACCATGTGGGGCTTATCAACGGCAAAAAGCTTGTTATCAACACATCTGTCGATGACATGAGTGCAAGCGTATGCAAATTCAGAATTATCTTTAACGACAAAAAGGATAAGGAAGATTTCAAAGGCTTTGACATAAAAGACTTCAAGCGTGACGGTAAAATTATCACAATGGTAATTGCAGGCGATTACGAAGAAACAGAGCAGAAACTCAGCGATATGGCTCCCCTGCTCCTTGAAAAATATCCGCTGACACTTGAAGAAATATTCCTGAATGAAATGGAGGATAAGAGCTATGACATTACAAAAATTTTCTGATAAATCTTTCAGTTCAATGTTTAAAACAAGACTTAAAAGTGCGATATTTTTCCCGATTGTGGGTATGCTTCTTCTTGCAATATTTGTTGTTTACGAGCCATTTGCTGAGGTTGTTGTTCTCAACAGCCCTGAGCGGTACGGCTACATGGAAAACATCAGCATCGAAAACGTAAGATACATTCTCTTCGGCAGCTTAGGCTCATACAGCAATGATATTTTCAACGTTTCAACATTTATGTATGTAATTGTCATAATAGCCGCAATACTTTCGGCGATTATGGTTTTCAAGGATTTATCAAACAAGAAAACTGCAAATGTTTATTACTCCCTCGGCTTTTCAAGAAGTAAGCTTTTCGCTTCAACTTATCTTGCCGGTGCAGCGTCTGTCCTTGGTATGGTGGTTATCCCCTTTGCACTTTCATTCCTTATCAACGCTTTTGCATTCGGAGTTTCAAAGGAATTGATTTCAGCTTGTATTTTTGCAGTTTCATGCCTTTGCAACGTGTCGCTTATCGCTTACACAGTCTCCGCAATTGCAATGGCACTTTCAGGAATGCTGGTTGAAGGCGTATTCTTCTCATTCTTCCTCAATGCGATTTCTCCCATTTTCACATTCTCATGCTGCATGTTCAGTGACGGTCTCCTGACAGGTGGCGGATTCGTTGATGCAAACAGCTATTACTACGGCACTTTTGAAAACAGCTTTATATCTGCATTTTTAGGAAAGCTTTCTTTCCTCAATGCACTTTCTCACAGTTCGCTGGAGGTACAGAGACTGAGCTGCTGTCTTTACACATCCGACTTCGAAGGCATGGGTTCCTATCTTTCTGTTGAAACATGGGCAACACCCGCATTTATTCCCCTTCTTGTGTGGTCTTTTGTGCTTGTGGGAGTTATTGCTCTCTCACTCTTCGTATTTAATCGCAAAAAGCCTGAAAACATCGGCTTCTTTGCCTCAAATCCCATTCTCTACAGAATTTTCTTCGGCACACTGATTGTCGGTTTCTCATCTCTCGGCTGTTCTCAGGGCAGAAACATTACAAAAGGTCTTACTTGGCTTTATGTTTTCATCGTCCTTGCAATCTGCCTTGTGATTACTGCTATTCTTACACTTATCCTCGTAAAAATTTCGAGAATGAAATTCAAAAAGGAATTCAGATACTTCGGTATCTACTGCCTTGCAGTTGTACTCTTTGGTGCGATTTTCTCAACCGGCTTCTTCGGCTATCAGAACAGACTGCCTGAGGCAGAAAAGGTTGCAGAGGTTAAAATTACAGCCTTCTCTTCAACATTCAATGACGATTACGGATATGACAGCGAGCTTAGCGGTAATAACTGGGGAGGTGTAGATCCGATTCCTATGGGAACATTTGCAAGCAACAGCACTTACTCATTTGTTTCAAAAGCTGACATTGTAAACATTCAGGAGCTTCAGAAAGGTCTTATCGAGGCTGATAATACAAAGCTTTCTCAAAACTACAAGGATACAAAAATCGGTGCAAAAATCAACATTGTTTACACTCTGAAAAACGGCAAGGAAATCAGCAGGTCCTACTACAGAATAACTCCTGCTCTGATTGATAAATACATCACCTACAAGGGAATTTCAGATCAGATCAAGCTTGATATGACTGAAAAGCTCCAGGCAATGGTTTCGAGCATAAATGACAACGGTGATTTTTACAGTGACTATGTGAACGAAGAATTCTATACTGTTTTCTCAAAGGATTTCACAACTGCTCACAAGGTAAAGCTCAGCGAAGCACAACTGTTCAGCCTTATTGATGCATACACTATGGATGCGGAAAATCTCTCTGCAAAGCAGCTTCTCTCACCGAAAGAAAAAACTCTCGGTGCGCTGGCAATCAGAGAAGACTGGAATGTTCTCGGTCCATTCGATGAAATGACGGGAACAGAAACAGTTGAAGGAAAAGGCTCTGAGCTTGAATTTGACACCTTCAACCCCAACAACCACAATTCATATCAGGGTGACGGATATATCGTAATCAACGAGAACATGGTAAATACCATAAAATGGGCAAAGGATGTTGGCATCTACAAATACTTTGCAATTGATTACGATAAAGAGATTTCAAGCGTTGAAGTAACTCACAATAACTCATCTGCAATCAAGCTTGACCTTGCCAACAACCGCAATCATAATCTGCTGTTCAGTGCAAAATCCTTCAAGCTGAATGACAGATACATGCAGAACTATTTTAACGGAGGTATCGTCCGCCTTTACGGCTCACATTATGCGGTAGGTCTGACAGATGATGAAATTAATTTCCTTCGTGATAACGCTTATCCCTTCTACATTACAACGGAAACAGGTTATTTCGTAAGATTTGCAACAAACGAAGAAACACCTGTTTACGCAACAGTATTCGTTCCTGACAGCAAGCTGACACCTGAACTGAAAATCAAGCTTGCACAGAGTGATGAAGCAAAAGAAGAATATTATGGCGAGGCTGTTACATCGGTAGGCAGAAAGGATATGACAACTCATATTTCTGTTCAATAAGTAAACAAAGCATAAAAAATCCCTTGAGAATTGCCCAAGTGTTCTTAAGGACACTTGGGCAGTTTTATTCGCCTTGCAGCGAGTGATATTGCTACGCAGTGATATTTGAACTTCGTTCAAGTGATATTGCCTTCGGCAGTTTATGGCAAATAAAATATCACCGAAACCGTAAGGTTTCAATATCACTTTCCGAAAGGGGGAAATATCACTCTGTGCGAAAAACAAAGAATATCACTATATAAAAATTACTACCCGAAAAAGAGTTTTGTTTTCTCTTCTTCGGGTAGTTTTGTCTTATGCTGTTGCAAGCAGGAAATTTGTGTGCCAAATTTCGTTCATATTAAAGATAACTGTCCTTAGCAACCCTGCTCATTTTCTCAATGGATTTTTGCGTATAAATATCATTTTCTGATAACATTCATAACGGTTCGTCGAGGACGCCGAACCCTACGGCGTTGCCGTCAGTTTGTTTTTATTACTTTTTCTGCAATTTTTTCGTCAATAAAGTCAAACATCAGAATACCGTAATGATTTTTATTTTTCATGGAATATGAAAGAAATTTTCTATTTATGTGTTTTGAATTAAAACGGGGAATTACGGGAATTCCTGCAGTTGAAAAATAGTTCAAAATTAAATCATTTTTATGTTCTTTGCTTTTTTCGAGCAATGGCTTTACCGATTGCTTCCACTTCTTTTTTCGTAAGAGACTATATCTGTCCTGAACGGTTACAGTGTCTGTTCCGTTTGGTGAAAAGGATGAGAAAGAAGTTTCCTTCATTCCGCCGTGGTCGGGCATCATTGTGAAATCAAGACCTGATTTTTCGTAATCTGCATCTGTTCTTCTCACGAGAACGATTTTCCCTCTCACCTCACCAAGAGTAGGGATTTCATTTTCAAGATACCATTTTTCAGGGCTGTTCACGATAAATTTTTCGTAAAGCATTGAAAAGCATTTTCCGCTGTCCTCGCCCTTATCCATTTTGAAAAGCATTACAATGGTTTCTGTAGGATTTTCAGTAAGAAAAGAAAACATGTCACCTATGACTTTATCAAGAGTCAGTTTTTTACCAAAGAGTCTTTCCTTACATTTACAGAAGGAATGAACAAGTGTCATGCCGTCCACTCTGATGTCAAAGGCTCTGACTCCCATTGAAAGCTGCTCGGCTATGCTTTTCTTCTGACAGCTTGCAAAAAGCGAAAACTGACAGTATTTTGTAGAGCTGTCATGTGTTCCGGGGATGTTGATATCTTTCAGAGATACATCATCCCCTATGTTTTTCATCCAATTATGTAAGTGCATAAACATTCTGTCCTTCGTCGGCATACATAAACTGCGGGTAAAGCGGATTTGATGTGATAGTGGGCTGAGCTTCGCTTGTAAGAAGATAAATTACAAAATCACTGTAGGTTGAATCAAACTGACATGCAATATGAGGCGCGTCCTTTACAAACCATGTGTAATCGGGATATGTACATGTTGATGCGTCAATGATTTTATCAGCAGAAACATATTTGCCTGCTTCAACATCCAATGTTTTTCCTATATCAGAAACAGTTGCACCGCCTGCCATGAGTGCAGTTTCAAGAACTCCGTCGCCCTGTGTTTCTGACCTTTCATAAACAGGAACGCAAGGTGAATTATAGTTTGAAACATAGGCTATCTTCATGCCCTTTTTCACGGCTTCATCAAGCATTGAATCACGGTTTTTCATCATGTTCTGAAGCTTATCAGCACGCTCTAAAAGCTTTGCATATTTTTCTTCTTCGCCCTCGAAGCAATATTTCTTTGCACTTTCATATTCATCAGGGAGAACAAGTGCCCACAAAACAGGCATAGTGGCAAAATTGGGTTTGAGAACTTCATTGAATGCCCCTTCCTTCAGGCTGTCAACAAGAAGCCCTGCCAGACCGCCTACAAGGTAGCCTACGCCTGAATAACGAAGAACAAGCATCAGTGTTTCCATATCTTCTCCTGCAAGCTTTGTCAGGAAATTGAGAGCAGAATTGGCTGTAAGCTTGATTTTGCCGTTTAAAATATCACTGACAACATATGCGCCGTTTACTGTAGAGCAGAGGAAAACACAATTGTTTATTTTATCTGTGCCGTACTCTGTCATATAAGCAACAGTTTCAACACCGCCCATACTGCAGCAGACGATGTTCACTTTGTCTGAGCCTGATTCCTTGAGAGCAAGCTCAACCATATCATTCAGTCCATCTGCAATATCAAAGGGATCAAGTCGCCAGTCATAATAGTAAAAATATGTGTTGTCTGCACCGAATTCTTCCATACAGCTTGCTACAACACCGGTCTCTGCTGATGCAGTTGGGTCTGCCTCAGTAAACCTTGTGTAATTACCTGCAGAAAGAGGATATTCGTTATCTGTTGAAACATTATAGACAGAATCTCCGTTTTCATCGCAGGAATAACCTTTGAGTATATTTGATGCATAGTCAAAAATCATGGATGTCAGACCGTTTGTGTCCATTGTAAGAACTGTTTTCAGAAGTCCCCACACAAGAGTAAAAACTATCTCCCCTGCATTGATTTCGCCGAGAGTTGACCTTTCATTCTCAGTGCCTTTATCGATGACAAGCCCTGCAAAATTCATGCCTGAAACAACAATTGTAGGTGTTTTTGCTTCCTTTGCAGATGTGCCGTAAACTGATGCGGAAAGTGTGAATGCAATTAAAACCGCGAGAAGTACAGAAATAAACTTTTTCATAATTTTTCTCCTATATAACAAAACTCCGGCAAGGGCATGCCGAAGTTTTGTTTAGTTTAAAATTAAAGATTCTTAATGTCGTCCTTGCTGACAAGCTTTACGCCGTTTGTTTCAAGGATTTTCATTGCCTTATTGTTGTCTTCAACACGCACAACAACATAAGCATACTGCTTTGAAATAGTGATGAAAGCGTACATATACTCAACATTGATTCCGTTTGTATAGAGAAGCTCCATAACTCTTGAAAGGCTTCCCGGCTCATCAGTGATTGCGATACCCACAACCTCTGTGATTGACACGATACAATCGTTTTCCTTGAGCGCTTTCTTTGCTTTTTCTTCATCGCTTACAATAAGGCGGAGAATACCGAAATCCTTCGTGTCTGCAATTGACATTGCACGGATGTCGATGTTTTCCTGAGCAAGAATGTGAGTGATTTCGCCCAGTGCACCTGCTTTGTTTTCAACGAAAATTGATAACTGATTAATAGTCATGAGTCTTTCCTCCTTATTTCTTTCTGTTATCGATAACACGCTTTGCCTTGCCTTCTGAGCGGGCAATCGTGTTGGGCGCTACGAGCTTGACATCAGCAGCAACACCGAGAAGTGACTTAAGGCCGTCCTCGATTGCGTGTTCTGCCTTTGAAATCTCTGTAATTGTGTCAGAGAACAGCTTATCTGACATTTCAACCTGAACCTCAATTGTATCAAGGTTGTTGTGTCTTTCAACAACGATCTGATAGTTAGGCGCATAACCCATGTTGAGAAGAACTGTTTCAATCTGTGAGGGGAATACGTTAACGCCTCTGATGATAAGCATATCGTCTGTTCTGCCCATGGGCTTTGACATTTTAACAAAGGTTCTTCCGCATGAGCATTTTTCATGTGAAAGCACTGCGATGTCTCTTGTTCTGTAACGGAGAATGGGGAATGCTTCCTTAGTGATACATGAGAATACGATTTCACCCGGTGTTCCGTCGGGGACAGGCTCACCTGTATCGGGATCAAGTGCTTCGATAATGAAATGGTCCTCGTTTACATGCATACCTGTCTGCTCTGAACATTCGTAAGCAACACCGGGGCCCATGATTTCTGTAAGACCGTAAACGTCATAAGCCTTGATGTTAAGCTTTTCTTCAAGCTGGAGACGCATCTCCTGTGTCCAGGGCTCCGCACCGAAGATACCTGCCTTAAGAGGAAGTGACGCTGTATCAATGCCCATTTTTTCCATTGTTTCTGCGATATACATAGCATATGAAGGTGTGCAGCAAAGAACATCTGAGCCGAAGTCCTGAAGAATTGTAATCTGTCTTGCAGTGTTACCGCTTGAAACAGGGATTGCCATAGCACCCATCTTTGTAGCACCGCCATGGAAGCCGAAGCCGCCTGTGAAAAGTCCGTAGCCGTATGAAACATGGATTTTTGAAGATTTGTCTGCTCCTACTGCTGCAAGCTGACGGGCACACACATCATCCCAGATGTCAAGGTCTTTCTTTGTATAGCCTACAACAATCTGTTTACCTGTTGTACCGCTTGATGCATGAACTCTTACAACCTCGTCCATGTCACATGCAAAAAGACCGTAGGGGTATGTATCTCTCAGGTCCTGCTTGCAGGTAAAAGGAAGGAGTCTTAAATCATCAACTGATTTAATGTCCTCAGGCTTTACACCTGCTTCGTCCATTTTTGCTCTGTAATAAGGAACTTTTTCGTAAACTCTTTTTACAGTGCTTACAAGACGTTCACTCTGCCATTCTGTGATCTGCTCACGGGAGGCAGTTTCAATTTCTTCCTGCCAATACTTCATTTACCTGTCATCTCTTTTCTGAAAAATAAAAATTAATAATTATAACCAAGGCTGAGAGCTTTCTTGTTAAGTTCTACAAACTTGGGTTTAACCGATTCTTCAAGTGCTTTTTCCCACTTCGCATAGTCAATGTGGAAATATTTTGCAAGTCTGCCCATAAGAACAACATTAACTGCCTTTGACGATCCTGCTTCCACTGCAAGTGAAAGAGCGTCAAGAGCATCAATATCAAGTCCCTTTGCTGTCAGCTCATCGAGGATATTTTCAGGATATTCTGCCGCACCTGTAATTACGGGCATGGGGTCAATCTGCTGAGTGTTTACAATAAGCTTTCCGCCTTTTTTCAGGCAGTGTGCCCATCTTGCACCTTCCAGCTTTTCAAATGAAATCACGAAATCTGCTTCGCCCTCTTCGATGATGGGAGAATAAACCTTGTCACCAAATCTGACATAAGTTACAACTGATCCTCCACGCTGGCTCATACCGTGAACTTCTGATACTTTAACATCGTAGCCTTCGTTCATAAGAACTCTGCCCAGAAGCTTACTTGCGAGAAGTGAACCCTGTCCGCCTACGCCGACAATCATAATGCTTTTTGTTTCCATTTAAATCACTCCTCCCCTTTTATTGCATCAAATGCGCAAAGCTGTTCGCAAACTCCGCAGCCGACACAAAGTGTTTCGTCAATGTGCGCTTTCTTGTTATGCATGCTGATTGCGGGACAACCAAGCTTCATGCACTTCTTACAGCTCTTACATTTATCTGTATCAACCACTACGGGCTTCTTAGGTTTAACATATTTGAGAAGAACGCAAGGTCTTCTTGAAATTATAACTGAAGGCTCTTCTGCTGCAAGCTCTTCTTTGAGAACTTTATCACACTCGAGAAGATTGTAGGGGTCAACTACTCTTACTCTGCCTATACCGATTGCACGGCAGAAGCTTTCAAGGTCAATCTTCGATGCAGGATCACCCTTGATTGTGTAGCCTGTTGTGGGGTTCTGCTGATGGCCTGTCATACCTGTAATTGAGTTATCAAGGATAATAACTGTTGAATTTGATGCGTTATAAGCGATATTTACAAGTCCTGTCATGCCTGAGTGCATGAATGTTGAGTCACCGATAACTGCAACAGATTTCTTTTCACCTTTTTCGCCCATAGCCTTATTGAAGCCGTGGAGACCTGAAATTGATGCACCCATGCAGAGTGTTGTATCAATTGCACCGAGGGGAAGCTGAGCACCGAGAGTATAGCATCCGATGTCACCGCTGACAGTTACCTTGTTCTGTGAAAGTGTATAGAACATACCTCTGTGAGGACAGCCTGCACACATTACGGGAGGACGGATGGGAAGTGCTGTATCGGGAGAAATGCTCTCTTTCTTTTCTAAACCGAGAACAGCGGAAATAGTTTTCTGTGAATATTCACCGATGTTTGTGAAAAGCTCCTTGCCCTCAACTGCAATACCGTTGTTTTTGCAGTGAGTTTCGATAACGCCGTCAAGCTCTTCAATAACAATAAGTCTTTTTACCTTTGATGCAAAGTCCTTGATTTTATCTACGGGCAAGGGATGTACCATACCGATTTTGAGGACGCTGACTTCATCACCGAAAATTTCTTTTACATACTGGTAAGATGCACCTGATGTGATAATACCGATATCTGTACCGCCCATTTCTACTCTGTTGAATTCGTCACTTTCAGAAACTTCCTTGCGGAGAAGCTCTGTTCTCTCTTCGACGAAGGGATGACGCTTCTTGGCGTTACCGGGCATCATAACGTATTTTCCGATATTCTTTTCGTACACCTTATCTGCAACTTCTGCTCTTTCAGAAGTTTCAACAATGCTCTGTGAGTGAGCAATTCTTGTACACATACGAAGGATTACGGGTGTATCGTATTTTTCGGAAAGTTCAAATGCTCTCTTTGTAAATTCAAGGCTTTCCTTTGAATCTGCAGGCTCAAGCATGGGAACCTTTGCTGCGATTGCATAGTGACGTGAATCCTGTTCATTCTGTGACGAATGCATACCGGGGTCATCTGCAACACAGATAACAAGACCGCCGTTCACACCTGTGTATGACATTGTGAAAAGAGGGTCTGCCGCAACGTTGAGACCTACATGCTTCATTGCACATGCACTTCTTTTTCCGCCGAGAGATGCACCGAATGCAACCTCCATGGCAACCTTTTCATTTGGTGCCCATTCACAATAAATTTCGTTATATTCACTTGCAAATTCTGTGATTTCCGTACTGGGTGTGCCGGGGTAGCTTGAAACTACTCCGCAGCCCGCTTCATAAAGTCCTCTGGCAACTGCTGCGTTGCCGATCATTATCTCTTTCAATTATTCTCCCTCATTTCTCTTATCAACAATTCTTCTTGCTTTGCCCTCGTATCTCTTGATTGAGCGTGGTGCTACCAGCGAAACCTTTGCACTGATACCGAGAACTGTTTTAAGCTTTGCAACTGCAAGATTTCTCAGCTCTTCAAGCTTGCCGTAGTTTTCAAGAAGTGATACATCGTTGATTTCAATTCTGACTTCAAGATAGTCTGTATAATTCTTTCTCGTAAGAACAAGCTCATAGTGAGGTGAAATACCGTCAATCTGAGCGAGAACCGATTCAATCTGTGAGGGGAACACGTTAACACCGCGGATTTTAAGCATATCGTCTGCTCTGCCGCCCACTTTGTCCATTCTGCAGTGAGTTCTTCCGCACTTACATGTATCGTAATTAAGCTTTGTGATATCCTTTGTTCTGTAGCGGAGCATGGGAATACCCTCTTTTGTAAGAGTAGTAACAACAAGCTCGCCCTTTTCACCTGCGTCAAGTCTTTCGCCTGTATCGCTGTTGATGATTTCAGGAAGGAAATGGTCTTCTGCAAAGTGAAGTCCGTCTCTTTCTACACATTCGCCTGAAACGCCGGGGCCCATAAGCTCACTCATACCGTAGTTATCCGTTGAGAAAAGACCAAAGCCTTTTTCGATTTTGTCACGAAGCTCCATTGTGCATCCTTCAGAGCCGAAGAGACCGATTCTCAGCTTCAGCTCATCATTTGAAATGCCCATATCATGAGCAACCTCACTCATGTACATAGCATAAGAAGGTGTACTGATAAGAACTGTTGTACCGAAATCCTTAAGAAGCATTGCCTGCTTTTCAGTGTTACCGCTTGATACGGGAATAACTGCACAGCCAAGCTTTTCAAGACCGTAGTGAAGACCGAGAGCACCTGTGAAAAGTCCGTAGCCGAATGAAATCTGTGCTACGTCCTCATCTGTAACACCAACTGCTGCAGAAAGACGTGCAACACAATCGCTCCAGTTATTGATATCATTTTTTGTGTAACCTACAACTGTAGGCTTACCTGTTGTACCGCTTGATGCGTGGATGCGGACAATATCCTTCATCTTTGCACCGAAAAGTCCATAGGGGTAGTTATCTCTGATGTCAGCCTTTGTTGTAAAGGGTATGTACTGAATGTCTGAAAGGCTTTTGATTTTTTCTGCAGTTACACCTGCCTTTGAGAGTCTCTCAGCGTAAAAGGGTACGTTTCTGATACTGTAATCAACTATCCATTTAAGTCTTTCAAGCTGAAGCTCTTCAATCTGCTTTCTTGACATCGTTTCGATGTCCTTCTGAAAAAAGTTTGTTTCCATTACCAAATTTTCCTTCTGTTATTTTTGTTCAAGCATATGCTTGCTCTTTACCTTAACCTCTGCATCATAGCATTCAAACATTTTGTCTACCTTCTTTTTGTCAACTGACTTCTGAGTAAGAAGGCTGACAACGGGCACAATCACAAAGCCTGCAAGCATTGCAAGAACACCGGCATTAAGAGGTGACTGGAGAAGTGCGGGGAAAATGCTCTTGCATGTCATGTTGAGAATCATGATTCCTGCACCAACAACAAAGTTCGCACAGACTGCCACCTTTGTTGTCTTCTTCCAGTAAAGACCGAAAAGGAAGGGTGCTAAGAATGCACCTGCAAGTGCACCCCATGAAATACCCATAAGCTGTGCAATAAATGTAACGGAGGATTTCGCCTGAATAATAGCGATTACTGCCGATACAATAATAAAGAATACTACGAATACTCTCATTATAGACAATTTTGACTTTTCTTGCAAGCCTTTTTTGGAAAGTGGCTCAATAAAATCAAGAGTAATTGTTGAGCTTGATGTGAGAACGAGGGATGAAAGCGTTGACATCGACGCTGAAAGCACAAGAATTACAACAATTGCAATAAGCACCTCAGGTAAATCACGGAGCATTCCAGGGATAATACTGTCATAAATTATTGCACCGTCAGCAGTGTATTCAACTCTGTCGCCGAAAAGTCTGCCGAAACCACCGAGGAAATAACATCCGCCTGCAACGATAAGGGCAAAAATTGTGGACACAATCGTACCTGTTTTGATTGATCTTTCATCCTTGATTGCATAGAATTTACCAACCATCTGAGGAAGTCCCCATGTGCCGAGAGATGTGAGCAGAACAACGCCGATAAGATTTACAAGGTCAGGGCCGAAGAAGGATGTAAACGCACCTTCCTGTACTGAGTTTTCAGCAGGAATCATTGAGAGTGCTTCGATTGCACCTGTGAATCCGCCCTGTGTCTTGAGAACAGCAAGTACAACTGCCACAATACCGAAGAGCATGATAATACCCTGAATCAGGTCATTGATTGCAGTTGCCATATAGCCGCCTACAACAACATAAATACCTGTAAGCACCGCCATGGCAATAACGCAGACTGTATAGTCAACATTGAACGCCATGCCGAAAAGTCTTGAAAGTCCGTTGAAAAGTGAAGCAGTATAGGGAATCAGGAAAATAAAAACAAGCACTGATGCAAAAACCTTAAGTGCTTTGCTATCAAAACGCACACCGAAAAACTCAGGCATTGTTTTGCTTGACAGATGCTGTGTCATAACTCTTGTTCTTCTGCCCAGAGCATTCCATGCAAAAAGAGAACCGATAAGCGCGTTACCGATACCTATCCATGTTGCTGCAAGGCCGTATTTCCAACCGAACTGTCCTGCGTAGCCTACAAAGATAACTGCAGAAAAATATGATGTACCGTAGCTGAATGCAGTAAGCCACGGACCAACGCTTCTGCCGCCAAGGACAAATCCGTTGACGTCTGTTGCCTGTTTACGGCAATAGAAGCCTACACCTACCATAACAGCTACAAACACTACGAGAAAAGATACTTTGATTAACATTTTGTTCATCTCCATTTTTTATTGACTTATTATGTAAAACGATGTAAAATTAACATCGTAAAGCAAAGAAAGAAGGATAAATAATGATTATCGATTTTCACACTCACATATTCCCCGACAAAATAGCCGTTCAGACTGTTGAAAAGCTGAAAAGCTATCTTTGTGATGCAGGTGAAGAGTGTGCCGCATACACAAACGGAACTCTCTCATCACTGCTTTCTTCAATGAAAGAAGCAGGCGTTGACAGAAGCGTTATTCTGCCCGTCGTGACAAATCCGAAGCAATTTGAAAGCATCAACCGTTTTTCTGCCGAAAAAGACGGGAAAGACGGAATTATCGCTTTCGGCGGTATTCATCCCGATAACGAAAGCCCTGAAGAAAAGCTTGAATTCATCAAAGGTCTTGGTCTTAAAGGAATCAAGCTTCACCCTGATTATCAGGGCACATATGTAAATGATGAAAAATATATAAGAATTATCCGTCACGCCGAAAAAATCGGGCTCATTACTCTCATCCACGCAGGGTACGATGTTCTCTCCCCTGACAATATTCACTGCACGCCCGACAGAGCACTTGATATGCTCAGCAAGGTTGAAGCAAAAGAGAACAACAAAATCATTCTCGCTCACCTTGGCGGTCATAAGGGTGCTGAAGAAAATCTTGAAAAGCTTTGCGGTAAAAATGTGTGGCTTGATACAAGCTATGTTCTTAATAAAATTGAGCCCTCACTTCTCATAAAGATGTTTGAAAAGCACGGATATGACAAGCTTCTCTTCGCAAGTGATTCACCGTGGGGTGACCAGAAGAGCTTTGTGGAAACATTGAAAACTCTTGACATCTCTGATGAGAACCGTCAGAAGATTTTCCATGAAAATGCAGAACGCTTGTTCGCTTTAAACCTTTAAAGCGTTGTATGGATAAAGTTATTATAACAGAGAGTTGACAAATTATCAAGTGTTTTCGTAAAATATTCCGGGAGTTTTTCAGATGACAGAAATACAAAGAAAACTATTTTCCATGCAGGATGAAAAATACAAAGATTTCAACTCAAAATTAATACCGGGTGTTAAGAAAGATGCACAAATCGGTGTGAGAATCCCTCACATACGAGCCCTTGCAAAAGAAATCAGAAATACCGACGAGGCAGAGAAGTTTTTAAACACTCTGCCGCATAAATATTTTGAAGAAAACAATCTTCACGGATATCTGCTCGAAGGAACAAAAGACTTTGACGAGGCAATTGAAAAGACAGAAAAATTTCTGCCTTACATTGACAACTGGGCAACCTGCGACACAATAAGTCCCAGGGTTTTCAGGAAAAACATTCCTGCCTTATATGAAAAAATCAAAGTGTGGCTAAAAGATACACATGCATATACAATCCGTTTTGGTGTGAACATGCTGATGAAGTTTTTCCTCGATGAAAATTTTAATGACGAGGTTTTGTTTCTCGTTGCAGAAATAAAGAGCGAGGAATATTATGTAAACATGGTAAGGGCATGGTTTTTTGCAACTGCCATGGCAAAACAAAGAGACAAAACTCTGCTCTATCTTGCTGAGAAAAAATTAGACAAATGGACACACAACAAAACAATTCAGAAATGCACAGAAAGCTACAGAATTTCTGACAAAGATAAAGCATTACTCAAGGAGATGAAGTTATGAAAATTCAGATTGACAAAAGCATGAAAAAATTCCCTGTAACCATTGGTGCTGTCGGTGCACTTGCGGCAATTGCCCTGCTCATTTTAAGGCTGAACTTAGTTGCCATTGTAAACGCAGCATACCTTATGATTACAGCACTGATTATTTTCCTTGGTGTTATTGCAAAGAAAAAACTCTATGTCCCCATGCTTGCAGGCTACGGTCTGTCACTGCTCGGAATTATTACATATTTCGTAATATGGGGGGCAGATGCCGGCTTCGGTGCTTTTACGTCAGGTCTTGCAGGCTTTTCCTCAGCATCTCACACTCTTCTCACAGGCGAAGGTTCTTTCTTAACAAGGCTTGGTGGAAATCTCCTCCTTGCCCTGCCTGTAATTTTACTTGGTGTTCTCCTTTTTGTTTTTGCAAAAAACGGGAAGAAAATCTTATCAGGACTTTCGTCTTTCTTCCTTGTGATTTTCTCTGTAGTATTTCTGCTGACAATGAATCTCCGCTCAGAGCCCAACACAAAAAGGCTCTGGGAAGGTCATAACGATTATCTTAAAGGCGTTGACAAAAACAAGACAAAGAAAAATTCTCCCAACGTGCTTTTCGTTCTTATGGACGATTTAGGCTACGGCGATATTTCTCTCAACGGTGCAATCTACGAAACTCCCAACATCGATTCAATCGGCGAAGAAGGTGCTGAGCTTACAAACTTCTATTCAAGCTATTCTGTCTGCTCACCTGCCCGCTTTGCCGCGCTCACAGGCAGATATCCCTACAGAGGACACGCTGATAACGTTATTTACCCCACTGTCAACACAATCTCGCCTTTCGCTGCAACAAGACTTTTCAACTCAATTGAAATGGGTGCAAACGTTGACGGTATGATGGGCGACGAAATCACGGTTGCAGAAACCTTTAAAGCCGCAGGATATGCAACAGGTGCTTTCGGCAAATGGCATCTTGGCGACTACGGCGAATACCTTCCCACAAATCAGGGATTTGATTATTTCTACGGCAGCCATCATGTAAATGATATGACACCTTTCTATCATGTAACAGAAGAAAACGGTGAATGGGAAATTGTCCACGGCACTGATGAGCTTAAAGACCAGAAGGATGCAACAAAGCTTATCCACGAAGAAATCACCGAATGGATAACTGACACTGTTACAAATTCTGATGAACCTTTCTTTGCTTACTACGCATCTCCATGGCCTCATGCACCTTTGTTTGTAGGCGACGAATTCAGGGGCAAAACAGGCATGGGCACATACGCTGACTGCGTGACAGAATTTGACTACTACTTAGGTGAACTCTTCGGTACACTTGAAGAACTTGGTGAACTTGACGATACAATTATCATCTTCACAAGTGACAACGGTCCGGCTCTTCAGGGTTCAACAAATGAACTGAGAGGCGGTAAATATTTAGCATATGAAGGCGGTCAGAAGGTGCCGTTCCTTATCCGCTGGGATAACGGCAACATTTTTGAAAAAGGCTCAAGCTTTGATGAAAGTGCAACTGTTGTTGACCTTTTCCCAACTCTCGTAGAAATGTGCGGTATCACGGGCGGCGGTAAAGAAAATTATATGCCCACAGACCGTGAAATTGACGGCACATCAATGCTTCCCATTTTTGAAGAAGAAACTCCCATTCACACAAAGGATAACCCCATTCTTCACATGAAGCGTGAAAAATTAAAATCAATTCAGTATGCTTTTTCCACAGACGCTCTTCTCAAAGAATATTCTGATTATGATTTTGATGTGCTTAAAAATAATGAGTACATTCAGTTCAAATATTTTCAGAATATCCAGAATGACAACTCTGCATTCTTTGATAAATTCCGCAAAAACTGGCTCCATATTCTCACTGATGACAGCGGTGAAAACTATAACAGAGCTGAAGTTTATCCCACTGTTGCTGAGGAAATGAACAATAGAATGAACGAAATCATGACTGCGTTCAAAGAAAACAGAAGAGGTATAAAATAATGCCGCCTCTTTCGATTATGATTAAGCCTGCATCAAGCCTTTGTAACCTCAATTGCAGATATTGCTTCTACCACGATGTTGTGGAAAACAGAGAAGAAAAAAATCTCGGAATAATGGAATCGGAAACTGCAGAAAAACTGATTGTATCAGCTCTCACATTTGCAGACGGATGCTCTGTTGCTTTTGCTTTTCAGGGCGGTGAGCCACTTATTGCAGGCAAAGAATATTTTGAAAATTTTGTTTCTCTTGTAAACAAACACAACAAAAAGAATTCTGAAATTTTCTACTCAATCCAGACAAACGGTCTGCTTGTGGACGATGAATGGGCAAAGTTTTTCACAGAAAATAAATTTCTCGTGGGACTCAGCCTTGACGGCGACAGAGAAGCTAACGCCTTCCGGGTGGATAATGCCGGTCAGAGCAGATTTTTCCAGACACTGACTGCTGCGAAAATCCTTGAAAGCAAGAAAACAGAATTTAATATTCTGTCAGTTGTCACAGGTGTAAACGCAAGGAGAATCGATGAAATTTATTCCTATTTCAAGCAGAAAGGTTTCCGATATCTTCAGTTTATCCCCTGCCTCAGACCTTTCGGCAGTGATGAAAAATCAGAGCTTTACATGACAAACGAGGACTATGAATATTTTCTCATCCATGCATTCAACGCTTATGTAAAAGACTTTGTAAGAAACGAGTATGTAAGCATAAGACAGTTTGATAACTACGTCAGACTTTTTCTCGGTGACAGAGCCGAACAATGCGGAATGTGCGGTCACTGCACACATCAGTTTGTATGCGAAGGCAACGGCAACATTTATCCATGCGACTTTTACTGCACAGACGAATGGTGTCTGGGCAACATAAACGAGTGTGAGCTTGAAGCTATGGCAAAGTCTGACAAGGCAAAGCAGTTTATAAAAGAAAGCTTGCCTGTGCCTGAGAAGTGCAGAAAATGCCCCTATTACGGCATCTGCCGTGCAGGCGGCTGCAAACGAAGCCGACAGGACATGGATTACTGCGAGGCATACAAAGGTTTTTTTAAAGCTTGCTTACCTCTTTTCCGACTTTTTACTAAAACAGGACGTGATTAATTGATTAAACTTGACACAAGACTTAAAATGGCTGCGGAAGAAGTAAGGCAAGGTAAAAAAGTTGCCGACATAGGCACAGACCACGCATATTTGCCTGCATATCTTATCGAAAACAACATATGCCCCTCTGCCATTGCTGCAGATATCGGCAAAGGACCTCTTGAAAACGCGAAAAAGGTTGTAAGCACTTCTCCCCTTTTAAGTGAGAAAATTCAGCTTCGGCTCTCTAACGGTCTTGAAAAAATTTCACCGGATGAAGCTGACGACATTGTAATTGCAGGCATGGGCGGAATCCTGATTTCTGAAATTCTGACGAAAGCCCCTTGGGTTAAAAATGAAAACAAAAGACTTATTCTTCAACCAATGTCACACGCTGAGGATGTAAGAAAATATCTCTGTGAAAACGGTTTTGAAATCATAAAAGAAAAAGCTTCCACAGACGGGAAGCACAACTATATTATAATCGTTGCTGAATTCAGAAACAAAGAGAACGATAAAGATGAAGCTTTTTATTACAAAGGGCTCATTCAGTATGACACCTCCGAGGTTGCTCAGAAATATCATAACGGAAGAATGAAAAGCCTTATCAGAAAAAGAGATGCACTGAAAAACGCAGGTCACGAAACTGACAATTTAGATAAAATTATAAACGGATAAAATATAAAACTCAGTACAGAAAAAGGCAGTTGCCGCATGGCAACTGCCTTTTTGTTTTGTTCTGAATCAAAGTCCAAGGTCAAAGATTACTGTATATTCTGCTGTTGTGCCGTCCGCAAGTGTTACTACCATTGTACCTTCTACATTTGCTGTATTGGTTGTCTTGTAAGCAACATATGCATCTGTTCTGTCTGCAAATGTGCCGTTTTCTGTAGTGATTTCTACTGTTGCACCGCTTGCAGTTGTGTTATAGATGCCTGTCATTGTTTTGCCTTCTGCAACTTTTATTGTAACTGTATTTTCTTCTACACTTACTGTACCGCGGATTAATCTCAGATCAGTCGCAAGGTCATAAGCAGGCTCTTCAGGCTCTACATATTCATCACCGAGACCGAGGTCGATTACTGTGTTGTAGCTGGCTGCAGTGCCGTCTGACAATGTGTAGCTGATTGTACCCTTGACATTAGATGTGTTCTGTGTAAGGTATGCTACAAACGCATCTGTTCTGCCTGAGTAGATTGTACCCTGAGTTGTAGTAAATGTTACTTCTTTTCCTGCAGTTGTGAGTGCATAGAAGCCTGCACCTGCTGACTGTGCAAGACCTGAGCTTCTTGTAATTCTCAGTGTGCCGTCTGCGTCAAGTGATGCTGATGCACGGATGAGTTTAAGTTCATCGAGAGGATTAATCTCTGTCTCAACAATTCCCATATCGAATACGATATCGTAAGTGAGAACACTACCGTTTGAAAGGCTGATTGTTACTGCACCTGTGGGATTTGATTTATTTGACTTAACATAACCTACGTAGAGGTTATCTTTTTCAGTCATTTTTCCGTTGTCAAGTTCGACTGATACATCTGTGATTGCTGTGCCTTTACCTGTTTTGTAAATGCCTGTCGATGTCTGTCCATCAAGCATTGTTACCTTGATGTATTCTCTGCCGTCTTCATATGTTTCAATTGAAGCTGTACCACGAAGAGGCTTAAGCTCATTTACAAGGTCAAAATCAACAAAAATTACTTTAAGTGTGTAATCTTCTGCACAGTATTTGCCTTTGTTTACAGCAACTGTAAGTTCTGTTTCAAATTCACCGTTTGCTGAAATTGTGTATGAGCCTCTGTATGAGCCGGATACTGCATTGAGAGTTACGTTATCATAGCTGTCGGCATCAATTGTGTATGTAAACTCGTCATACTCTCTTGATGTCTGCTTCATTGTAATTGACTCTGTGCCCTTGGGAGGAATGAGAGTAATCACTTTGTTTTCATTATCAACTGTGATATTTGTGAATTTCTCCACAAGAACAATATCATTTGCTTCAAGCTCTCTGCTGTTCATGACAACTTCAATGTTATATTCAACGCCCGCAATTGTCATCTTGTCTGTATATTTGCCGTCTACCGCATACTGTGCCCATCTTGAATTATAGATAATCCATCTGGGTGAATTATCACCGTATTTGATAGGTGTAGGAGCATCTGCAAGATCTTCTTCATCGTAGTACATATCGAAGATAATATCCTCGCCTGCTGCAGTTGTACGGTAGAAACCGATTGAATCAGCATTTGTATAACCGACAATTGTGATTGTATCGCCTTCGATTTCTGAAGAAATAATACGGGTTGTTCTCAGCTTAACGGGCTTGAGAGCTTCTGTTTCTTCGTAATCACAGTTTGCGCAGGATTTTGTCTTGAGACCTTCTGCATCGAATGTGGGATACTTTGTAACCTCCCAATCGCCCATTGTGTGACCTGTTGCAGAAATTGTTTCTGTTGAAATAACTTCACCGCAAACTGAGCACTTAACTGTAACTGAACCGTCTTCTGTACATGTTGCATCCACAGTTATTGTTTCTTCTGTGTGACCAAGAGCGTCAACAACTTCCTGAGCTACGAGAACTTCACCGCAAACTTCACAGTGCTTACCTTCTGTAAGACCTGTGTTTGTGCAATCAGGTGCTACTGCTTCGTCGATTACTTCTGTGTGTCCAAGAGCATCTACTGTTGTTGTTACGCGTGAAACTTCTGCATTACAAACTTCACAATAAACTACTGTGTCATATGAACCTGAATTTTCGCAATCGGGATCTACGTTGTTTTCTACAACTGCTTCACCTTCTGTGTGACCGAGTGCAGAAAGAATTTCTGATTCCGGATAATTACATCCGGGTCTTGTACAGTTTCTGACGCGCATTCCTTCTGTTGTACAGGTAGGAGCATTGATAATCTGCCACTCACCAAATGTATGTGAAAGTGCATCTACATAATTCTCTTTCTTGGTGTCGTCACAAATAGTACATTTATAGCTTGTATAACCTTTAACATTACAAGCAGGTTCGACTACTGAATCAACTTCCCAGTTATGCTCCAATGCGGGTAATTCATTCGTTTCAATGTTGCCGCCGCAAGAGGTACAGCTGCGGATTTCAACACCTTCAACACCGCAGGACGGCTGTGTATGAACAACCCAGTCTGACATTGTGTGACCTTTCGGCTCAATATCAACTTCTGTTTTTGTTTCACCGCAAAGGCATGTGTATTTTGTGGTACCCATTTCCGTACAAGTGGGGGCTACCAGAATCTGTACCTCGTGGTAATTTATCCAATCGTGTGTATGAACATCACCTGTTGTTTTCAGAGTAAGACCTTCGAAAGCTTTGAGAAGATTATCATCTGCCAATGCTGCTTTTTCACAAGCCTGACGATAACCCCATGTTGCGTTGGGAGTTGCATAAGCAACAAGAGAAGCCGCGTCCAATGCTGTTACAAAAGCATTCCATGAAGATTCTGTGTAAAGGTCTTTCTGCACATAATAACCCTGTGTGAAATTACCATTAAGACCTACCACTTTTTCAAGCATAACTTTTGCGTTTGCTTTGTCTGTATCTGTTATGTTGTACACATTAACTGAACCTGTGTAGTTTGTGTCAGCAAATGGAGTTTGGTCACCTGCAAGGTCATAAGTAAATGACCAGAAGCCCGATTCCGTAGGTGTTGTCCATGAAACCCATGTCTGATTCAATGTAGAACCGAAGTCCTCGTCAGCTTCTTTTACTACAGCATTTGAAGGACCTGAGCCCGTCCATCTGAAATCTGAGTCTGTAAAGAAAATACCTTTGCTGTTGAAAGCAACAAAGCCGGGAAGTGTACCGCTTGTAATCTTAGGATAAATAGTGAACTTGTCATCATTTCTCCATGCTGAACGTTCACTATAGTTTTGTGTTGAAGCTGTTAAAGAGCCTGCTGTGGGCTGAACATAGTTTGGAGCCATGTGAGGATTCAGACCCGGTTTCCATCTCCAATTACAAACATCACTATTTGTCCAGGAACCTTTCTCCTGATGGAAAATACCGGGAGTACCCGCCTGTGTACCTACACCGCCTGACTGCTCAGCCGTACCTGAAACTGAGCCATAGCCGTATGTTGTAAGATTTTTCCATGTTGTATTTCCGTCTGCATCAATCACATCGAAATTCACAACGTAACGAACAATCGAGTTAGTTGTAGATGCAATAGTGCCTGTTACTGTAAAAGTAGCCGATTCATCATAGCTTACTACCTTACCTGCTGTGTAAGAAACGGAAAGATTGCCATCCGTTACACCATCAGCATAAAAAGGCAGACTTTCACTGACAGAATTAACTCTGATTTTACAATTCGGATCAGTTACCTTAATCGTAACACTTGTGTTGACGCTTGTGCCCACATAAGACTGCGCAGTCTGATAAACATCAACATAGTCAAAGCTTTCAGCGCCTGTTCCCACGCTTACCGACCTTGCTTGTGCTACCATACCACCGATACCAACTGAAAACACGCCTACGAGTATTGCAACTACCATTACAAGAGAAAAAGCTTTTTTAGGAATTAATTTTTTGCGCATAGTTCTTTTCCTTTCTTACCATAGTTTTCGCCGCAAACTGCGACACATATACACTTTAAGTTTAACACGTCTCAATGCAGAATTCAATCATTTTTTCAAAAAAACAACAGTCACCATAAAAGTGACTGTTATTTTTTTATGTTCGCTTAATTCAATTTTCTTTATCCGAATCAAAGACCAAGGTCAAAGATTACTGCATATTCTGCTGTTGTGCCGTCTGCAAGTGTTACTACCATTGTACCTTCTACATTTGCTGTATTGGTTGTCTTGTAAGCAACATATGCATCTGTTCTGTCTGCAAATGTGCCGTTTTCTGTAGTGATTTCTACTGTTGCACCGCTTGCAGTTGTGTTATAGATACCTGTCATTGTTTTGCCTTCCGCAACTTTGATTGTAACTGTATTTTCTTCTACACTTACTGTACCGCGGATTGCTCTCAGATCAGTCGCAAGGTCATATGCGGGTTCTTCAGGCTCTACATATTCATCGCCGAGACCGAGGTCGATTACTGCATTGTATTCTACAGCTGTACCGTCTGACAATGTGTAGCTGATTGTACCCTTGACATTAGATGTGTTCTGTGTAAGGTATGCTACAAATGCATCTGTTCTGCCTGAGTAGATTGTACCCTGTTCTGTTGTGAATGTTACTTCTTCACCTGCAGTTGTTGTAGCATAGAAGCCTGAGCCTGCTGATGTTGCAAGGCCTGCATTTCTTGTGATTCTCAGTGTGCCGTCTGCGTCAAGTGATGCTGATGTACGGATGAGTTTAAGTTCATCGAGAGGATTAATCTCTGTCTCAACAATTCCCATATCGAATACGATATCGTAAGTGAGAACGCTGCCGTTTGAAAGGCTGATTGTCACTGTACCTGTGGGATTTGATTTGTTTGACTTAACATAGCCTACGTAGAGGTTATCTTTTTCAGTCATTTTTCCGTTGTCAAGTTCGACTGATACATCTGTGATAGCTGTACCCTTGCCGGTCTTGTAAATACCTGTTGAAGTCTGTCCGTCAAGCATTGTTACCTTGATGTATTCTCTGCCGTCTTCATATGTTTCAATTGAAGCTGTACCACGAAGAGGCTTAAGCTCATTTACAAGGTCAAAGTCAACAAAAATTACTTTAAGTGTGTAATCTTCTGCACAGTATTTGCCTTTGTTTACAGCAACTGTAAGTTCTGTTTCAAATTCACCGTTTGCTGAAATTGTGTATGAGCCTCTGTATGAGCCTGATACGGCATTGAGAGTTACGTTATCATAACTGTCTGCATCAATTGTGTATGTAAACTCGTCATACTCTCTTGATGTCTGCTTCATTGTAATTGACTCTGTGCCCTTGGGCGGAATGAGAGTAATCACCTTGTTTTCGTTGTCAACTGTGATATTTGTGAACTTTTCTACAAGAACAATATCATTTGCTTCAAGCTCTCTGCTGTTCATGACAACTTCAATGTTATATTCAACGCCCGCAATTGTCATCTTGTCTGTATATTTGCCGTCTACTGCATACTGTGCCCATCTTGAATTATAGATAATCCATCTGGGTGAATTATCACCGTATTTGATAGGTGTAGGCTCGTTTGCAAGATCTTCTTCGTCATAGTACATATCGAAGATAATATCCTCGCCTGCTGCAGTTGTACGGTAGAAACCGATTGAATCAGCATTTGTATAACCTACAATTCTGATTGTATTACCTTCGATTTCAGAAGAAATAATACGGGTTGTTCTGAGCTTAACAGGCTTAAGAGCTTCTGTTTCTTCGTAATCACAGTTTGCGCAGGATTTTGTCTTAAGACCTGATTCTTCGAATGTGGGATATGTTGTAACTTCCCAAGCACCCATTGTGTGACCTGTTGCAGAAATTGTTTCTGTTGAAATAACTTCACCGCAAACTGAGCACTTAACTGTAACTGAACCGTCTTCTGTACATGTTGCATCCACAGTTATTGTTTTTTCTGTGTGACCAAGAGCGTCAACTACTTCCTGTTTTACAAGAACTTCACCGCATACTGAGCAGTGCTTACCTTCTGTAAGACCTGTGTTTGTGCAATCGGGTGCTACTGCTACGTCGATTACTTCTGTATGACCGAGAGCGTCAACTACTTCCTGTGCTACGAGAACTTCACCACATACTGAACAGTGCTTACCTTCTGTAAGACCTGTGTTTGTGCAATCGGGAGCTACTGCTTCGTCAATTACTTCTGTGTGACCGAGAGCGTCAACTACTTCCTGTGCTACGAGAACTTCGCCACATACTGAGCAGTGCTTACCTTCTGTGAGACCTGTTTCTGTACAGTTGGGTGCTACTGCTGCATCGATTACTTCTGTATGTCCGAGTGCAGGAACAACTTCCTGAGCTACGAGAACTTCACCGCATACTGAACAGTGCTTACCTTCTGTAAGACCTGTGTTTGTGCAATCGGGAGCTACTGCTGCGTCAACTACTTCTGTATGTCCGAGAGCAGGAACTACTTCCTGTGCTACAAGAACTTCGCCACAAACTTCACAGTGCTTACCTTCTGTAAGACCTGTTTCTGTGCAATCAGGTGCTACTGCTTTGTCAATTACTTCTGTGTGTCCGAGTGCAGGAACAACTTCCTGTGCTACAAGAACTTCACCGCATACTGAACAGTGCTTACCTTCTGTGAGACCTGTGTTTGTGCAGTCAGGTGTTACTGCTGCATCAATTACTTCTGTGTGTCCGAGTGCAGAAACAACTTCCTGTGCTACGAGAACTTCACCGCAAACTGAGCAGTGTTTACCTTCTGTGAGACCTGTGTTTGTGCAATCGGGTGCTACTGCTTCGTCGATTACTTCTGTATGACCGAGTGCAGGAACAACTTCCTGAGCTACGAGAACTTCACCGCAAACTTCACAGTGCTTACCTTCTGTGAGACCTGTGTTTGTGCAATCGGGTGCTACTGCTGCGTCAATTACTTCTGTGTGACCAAGAGCATCAACAACTTCCTGAGCTACGAGAACTTCGCCACATACTGAACAGTGTTTACCTTCTGTAAGACCTGTGTTTGTACAATCGGGTGCTACTGCTGCGTCGATTACTTCTGTGTGAGCAATTGTGTCTACATAATCATCTACATAACTGTCACCACATACTGAACATGTGTATGTTGTGTATCCCTTTTCTGTGCATGTGGGTGGTGTTACTACGCCTTCGTATTTATGTCCAAGTGCAGGAATGTCAGTCTCTATATATGTGTCACCGCAGTAACATGTATACTTTGTATCGCCCATTTCTGTACATGTGGGTGCTTTAACTACTTCGCTTTCGTATGTATGTCCGAGTGCGTCAACATATGAGTCCATATATGAATCACCACAAACCATACATTCGTGCAATGTATAACCTCTGTCCGTACATGTAGGTGGTGCTATTGACACCTCGTATTCATGTCCGTATGGATCTACTTCTGTTGTTACTCTTGAGAGTTCAACGTCACATACTGAACAGTAAACTACTGTGTCATAGTGACCTTTTTCTGTACATGTAGGTTTAACGTCGTTTTCCTTAACTGCTTCGCCTTCTGTGTGACCAAGAGCAGGAATTACAATTTCTTCCTTTACACCGCATTTGGTACATGTTCTTGTTTTAAGTCCTTCATCTGTGCAGGTTGCAGCTTTTTCTGTTACAAATTCTCCTGAATGTCCTGTTGCAGGGATAGGTTCATTTACGATTGCGTTCTTACATACTGTACAATGCTGAACCTGAAGACCTTCTGTTGTACAACTCGGCTCAATCAATACCTCAAGTGCTCCGAGAGTATGCTGCTCTGAAGTTTTGATTTCAGTATACGTTGCATCGCTTGTGGCAAATTCAGATACTACGGGAGACCATGTATAAAAATAGTGAGTGTCGCTGTCATATCCCGATGAAGCATTTGCAGGAACATTGATTTTTGCTCCGTATTCATATGTATCTGTTGTTGTTCTGCCACTTGCTCTTACCCATGTAACGGTATATTTGTTGATTTCCCACTTTGATGTTACATAAACATCGTTAGCTGCGATAGCATCTGTTTCCTTGAGCTGTGTTCCATCAGCCTTATACCAACCGAGAAATGTATGACCTGTTCTTTCAGGTACGGGAAGTGAGCCGTAGGTATTATCATAGGTCACAGTCTTTGAAGGAATATATGAGGTTTCATATGTTGACTGATATGCCTCATATACTCTGATATTTTTAAATGTAACTGAATTTGATGAACCATTTGCATCCACACGTATCTGTGCTTTTACAACAGATGAGTTTGCAGGTGCTGAGAACACAGCATTATCTGCAGGTACACCTGTTGAACCGTTTGAAGAATATCTGTTTGTAGGGCCGTCTGCAAAATCAATCCATGCACCATTTGCATCACAGAAGAAGATGTAAACGTCCCAATTATCGCCTGTGAAATCAATGTCAATCTGATATGATTTCCCGGGTTCTACAGCGAAAAACGGTGATGTGAAGGTGCCTTCACTCACCCCTTCATTTGATGTAAGGGTAAAGCCGCCGTCACCTACATTGCTGACTACAGCGTTGCTTGCAGACATTGTACTCCATGTTTTAAAGTCAACAAGATTATCAAAAAATACATTATAGGTATTTGCCTGCCATATTGCATAAAGTGTAGGCTTAAGACCAGCTGAAACAGTTGATGTTGAGCCGCTTGTTGCTGTAGAAGATGTTGACCAGCCCTTGAATGTATAGCCTGTTCTTGTGGGAACATAGGATGATACAGGATAATTGTAAGTTGATGCAGCACCTACAGTCTGATTGAAGGATGCTGTACCGATTGTACCGCCGTTTGCGTTGAGAGTAACTGTTGTCTGGAGAGCATTGATTGCGTTATTAATCGCATTTGTAGCATTGTTGATAGCCGTTTGGTCATATTTGCATGAAAGACCATCAGCATTATAATCGTTAACAATAGTATTTGCGTTATTTACCGCTGTCTGCAATGCAGATACCGATACATATTTACTCGAATTTGCAAGAAAATTGTTGCCACTGTTTATTGCATTGTGAAGTGCTGCTGTGTCAACCTCGTTATCAACGCTTGAGTGAACAAAGAAGTGAGTGTTTTTACCGCCTGCACCCTGGTTAAGGTTAGCTGCATTACCTGCAACACCGCCGCTATTTGTATTAAGCCACTTAACAGGAGTCTGACAGATATTCGCACTGTCGTTTGTTGAAGAGTCTGTTTCATAGTCAAAATTTGTAAGAGGAGGACCTGCATTGGGGTCAGTTGTGTAATACAAATAGATGTAGTCACCACCTGCACCCTGATTAAGGTCGATTGGGTTGCTGGTTAAGGTGTCACTTTTCTTTGCAAAACCCGGAATAGGATAAAAGGTACAATTATGACCATTAATATTAACAACATAAGACGTAGGAGGGGTTGAGCCGTTATAGCAACCGAGAACTCTTATTGCTTTTGAAGTATCAGTTGTCATTTTGTAGCCGAAGTAAATATATTCACCACCGGCACTCTGGTTAAGATCCTGGTCAACAAGAGTATAGCCGTTATTGGTAAGCTTCTTCTCTGCAGAACCTGAAGATACTGCACCAATCCAGTTTGTATTAGGAAGTGCTACAGCCATTTCTGATGAAATGAAGCTTGTACCTTCTGCATAGTAATACTCTTTGTCATACGTCGCACTTGATGCCGATGCTTCAACAGAATTAATGAATGAAGCAAAAGGCACTGCAGTAATCATCATCATTACTGCAAGGAAAAAAGATAAAATTTTGTTCGTACGTTTTTTCATCAATAAATCAACTCCTGAAATTATTTCGGGATCCCCCGATAAGGAACAAAGACAGATTGACTGAATCACACCATAAACGGACCTGCATATCTGACCGCCCTATGAATCAGAGTCCGGATACATTTTGAGTGACATCAACCCATTGTAATTAAAGTTATGCTTATAAAGTATAGCATTATTTAAGAAGTCCGTCAATACGAACAAAGAAAAATAAAAAATATTATTCAGATAAAAATTCAGGGGCGATTGCCCGATACCAACCGCCCCTTTTATCAGAAATCAAATATTAAGTTTTTTTACGAATCAAAGACCAAGGTCAAAGATTACTGTATATTCTGCTGTTGTACCATCTGCAAATGTTACTGTCATTGTGCCCTCAACAATAATTGCAAGATGTTTTTATATGCAAATTTTTAAAAAGTATATCATTAAAGAAAAAACACATCATTCAAAACCAAAAGCTCTGCATTTTTATTACCGAAAAGAAATATTCAGTAAAAATCGAGAGACGAACAAATAAATTTCTTGCAACGAGAGCTGATTCAGTACAGGGTGCAGAATGCTGAATTTGGGGTCTGCGATGCGATTTTATAATGAAACCAATTGAAACGTTGCAAGGGGAACCATCTCGGCTCCAACCAAATCTATGGCGGGATGAAATCTGCGACGGACGCCCGATGGGCGCCCGTCGCAGATTTCATCAAACTTCGCGGAATGCCCAATGGGCATTCCCTGCGATAAACATCCCTATAAATTATAATTTGTCTGTGTGCTTTAATCAACATTCGTAGAGACGGGCATCCTTGACCGTCCGCGAATTTACGAATAATTTAACGGCTCGTCGAGGACGCCGAGCCCTACAAACGATTGTTTTAAACATACAGATAAATTATAATCTAATTGTGTAACCTGTCACTGTAAAATCCTTGCTTTCTGCGTTGTCTGCAGGTCTCATTTCTATTGTACGGACTTCACCGGGGAGAAGTGAGAAATAGTTGTCAGCAAAAACATACTCTCCCTCAAATTCCACTGCATGGACATATTCAGATGCTCTGACGATGATACTGTCTTCCGCCTTTGATACAATTTCAAGTGAATTACAAGGTTTTATATATAGTGAGCCCTGCTTGTAAAATGCTCTGTCGAAGAAATTGCCACCCTTTATGTCGCAGATGAGAACAGCACCTTCGGGCATAATATGAAGAGGTAACGTCATAACTTTTCCGGAAGATGCTTTTTCTGCAAGCACTTCTGCATCTCTGATGTGAGTTATTTTGCCCTCATACAGATACTTCAGTGAAACGTTGACCTGTTCTTCTTTCAGAGAATCGTTACAGATGTAAATTTCATATTCTTCCTTTTTATCGATTGATACAAGGATTTTTCCTGCACATCTTTTGAAGCTGTAGAATGAAGCCTTGGGCAGACAGTAGTAATCTACAAAAGCCCATCCGCTTGAAGCAGGCCAGCAATCATTCCACATCCAGTAAACGATTCCGTTTATAAATCCTCTGTTTCTGCGGATGTTTTCCATAGAAATTCTTATCCATTCATACTGGATATATTTCATCTTGAAAAAGCGGTCATGACCGTCTGTAAAATCGCCGAGAACTTTTTTTGTGAAATTCAGGAGCACATCAAAAAGCGAGAAAGGAAGACCGGGGTTACTTTTGGTGTGATAATTCCACATATCGTCACTTTCAAATATATCTTCCTCTGACATAAAACGCATAAGTGACGGAAGATTTACCGCACCCATTGTAGGCTCTTCAGCAATGAATCTTGCCAGATATTGGGAAAAATGCTCCTTGTAGTCGTTCATATCACTGTCCATTATGTAGGGGAAAATGGAGCAACCGAGATATTGAGTGTTGTGTGTAGTGCCCTTTGTCTTTGATGCGTAAGGTGTGCCGCCGCAAGGGCTTGAAAGAAGAAATCTGCGTTTCGGATCAAGTCTGTTCAGAACGGGATAAATTCCCTTGTGAATCGCCGTTCTGCCGTGATAATCCTCTGCATCGTCAAAGCCGTTAATTGCATTTTCGTTGTCACCTGACCACCATACAAGTGAGGGGTGATTGCGAAGTGTGAGAGCGGCAAACTCTGCTTCTTTTTTCATTTGTTCGATAAATTCTTCTTTGTATTCAGGGTATTCACCGCAAGCCATAAGGAAATCCTGTGTTACAAGAATTCCCAGCCTGTCACATTCGTTATAGAAGTGCTGTTTTTCAAAGATACCTCCGCCCCATACACGGAGCATATTGACACCTGCTTCTTTTGCAAGAGAAAGGAGCGAGGTGATTTTTTTGTCAGTTTCAGCAGAGGGGAAAGGCTCTGACGGCACCCAGTTTGCACCCTTGCACATGACGGGGATGTTGTTGATAAGAAGCAGGAATCCTGAAAAATCTTCGTTTCTGTCATATTCTCTTCCGCTGACAGAATCTTTGATTTCAAGACACTTTTTGTAGTATTCACTGTTTTTTTCGTCTGGCAGCTGAAGAATTTTTGCAGAGCGGATACCGAAAGTAAATTCCTTTGAATTTATAATAAGCTTGTACAAAGGCTGTTCTCCGTAACCTGCAGGATACCAGAGCTGCGCATGGGGAATGTCAATATACTCTTTCAGGAAATTTTCTTTTCTGAAAAAGCGGTTTGAATACACTGTGTCGCCATCGGGAGATATTATTCTGACATCGGCAAAGCCACCGTTTTGAAAGTTTTCAAATTCTGCCTCAACAACGATTTCAGCAGAATTTTCAGAAATGCTCTCTGTGTAAATGTAAGCATTTTTTACGCAGAAACCTTCGTCTGTGTCAATATATACATCGCGCCATATACCGCAGGTGACAAACCTTGCAACCCAGTCCCAGCCATAAGTACACTGAATGCGTCTCGTGTGCATTCTTTCACATGTGAAAGCACCACCGCATCTCTCAAGCCCCTCAACTTTTTTAACGGGCGAATAAAAGTGAACAGTAAGCATGTTTTCACCTTTTTTCAGAAGACCTGCAATATCAAAGCTGTGAGATATGAACATGTTGTCCGCTGAACCGATAAGCTTTCCGTTGAGTAAAATATCGGCATATGTATCAAGCCCTTCAAACACAAGCTTTGCAGATGATGGAAGAGTATCAATCTCAAAAGTTTTTGAATATTCAAAATCCCTTTCTTCAATCCACTGACATTTGTCGGCATTGTCACGGTAATATATGTTTTTGGGAATTTTCGTTCCCATAAGGTCAGTATGGACACAACTGGGGACACTGCCTTCAAAAGTAAAGTCAGTTTTACCATTTTCGAGAAGGCATATGCCACTCCAGCTGCCGTTAAGATTTATTTTCGACATAATCTCAAGTCCTTATAAATTATATTTGCGTATAAAATACGAGGGCGTACAGCTCCATGCATGGCAGAGGCTGTTTATCATTCTGTCGTCGTAGGGGGAAAAGTCAGGGTCTTCTGGGACATACGCTTCCCAGAAAGTGTCGGCACCAAGTTCAATCATACCGCCCCAGAGCTTTTTCAGATATTCTGTGGCTTCTTTTTTCATGCCCAGCTTCATCATTGCTTCTGCAACATAGTGTCTCATGTATGGGGTGCAAGGCTGTTTTGCATCTTTTCTTTCAAGAGAGGAAAGAAGAAGTTTTTTTCCTTCTTCACCACCGATAACACCGCCGAGAATCATCCATACCTGAGAGTGAACACTGGTTTGTCCTTCGTCAAGAGAACTTGCGAATATTTGATTTTCTTCGTCATAAAGGTGTTTTACTGATGCTTCACGGACTTTTACAAGAAGACCTGAATATTTTTCACTGTCACTGTCATCAAGCATCTTCAAAAGATTTATAAAATGCTCAAGTGTGTAAAGATAAACACCCTGTAATGCCGTCAGAGATTTAAGTCCCGGACACCAATCGATAAAAGAAAACCATCCGTCCTGGGGTGTTACTATCATGTTCTCATCAAGGAGCTTTTCAAAGTTATCAAGCTGTGTTTTGCAGATTTCCAGCAGGTCATCAACGGTGTCTTTGTCGCCTGTGTGTTCGTAATAGTCGCATACAGAGACAACGTAAAGAAGTGCATAGTCGGCAAGATAAGCACGGCCCGAAAAGAAATATGGAGTTTCATAGATGAAAGACGGCAGAAAGCCGAGAGAGCCTGTGTCTCCTGCAGCGAAAAGATAAAGACATCTTCTGACAATTTGAAGGTTGTTGAAGGTATAGTAATTCGTCAGTGCTTCAAGACGAAGGTCACCGATCCAGAGGCGTCTGTCACGCTTCGGCCCGTCCTCAAAGAAGGTCTGCATACATTCTTTCAGGGTAACTGTAGATACCATGTCTATTTTTCTGAGCCAATCATCATCGGTTTCAGATTTCTTAAGCGATAAAACATCAGCACTTGTTGATGCATTGAAAGAAAAATCAAAAAGTTTTATAGGGCGACGTGCGATGTCAACTGTGATTCTGATATATCTGCAGCTGTATCTTCTCGGCATGCTTACAGTTCCGGGAAAATCCAGATGTATTATTTCTTCCTGTAGCCATGTTGAGGAAAGACCACCCTTGTATGATGAAAAATCATCGTTTATTTCTCTCATATCTTCGCCGAATTTTATTATCAGACGAACAGGAGCATCAACGAATTCATCAAGTCTGTCAAAGCTGAACGAGAAATGTCCCACAGCATGTTCGCCAAGGTCGAGAATTATGCTGTCACCGCTTTCTGCAGAAAAGCTTTTTATATCGGGAACAAGCTTTCTGAAATGCAGTTCAGGCATGTTTTCGGAAGCTTTTTTCAGAAAATAATTTTTATCATTCATATCAGGACACCTCATTTTATACAGTTATCTGTCAAAGCTTTTATGATTTTCCTTAATTATAGCACGCTGAAATAAAAAGAGCAAGGCAAAAGCCTTGCTTGAGTGAAAAGTGAAGAAGTAATAGTGAAAAAGTAAAAGACCACTTCAAAGAAGTGGTCTTCTGGCAGGGGATAAAGGATTCGAACCTCTACATACAGAGTCAGAGTCTGCTGTGCTACCATTACACAAATCCCCTACGAACAAGCGGTATTATACACTTTTAATACCGCTTTGTCAATAGTTTTTGCAAATTTTTTTAAAATATTTTTTTGAAAATTTTAAAGACTTGATAAATCATATGGTGTTCTCTGGTAAACGAAGTAGTTCAGCCAGTTTGTAAACAGCAGATTTGCCGTTGATCTCCACTGCACCTTGGGGATTCTGTCTGGGTCATTGTCAGGGAAATAATTGTAAGGAATTTTAATTGGAAGTCCCTGGGACACATCTCTGAAATATTCCTTTGCGAGAGTGTCGCAATCATATTCAGAATGTCCTGTTGCAAAGAAATTTCTGCAGTCCATGTCAGAAATGAGATGAACTCCCGCCATTTCAGAGTAAGAGAGAATCTGCAAATCCTTCACAAGGGCGATATCGCTTCTTCTGACCTCGGTGTGACGTGAGTGGGGAACATAGAAAACGTCGTCAATGCCTCTCATGATGGGATGATATTTGTCAAGTGACACATGGGGGAAAATTCCGAACATTTTTTCCTTAAGAGGATATTTCGGAACACCGTAGTGATAATAAAGCCCCGCCTGAGCACCCCAGCAGATGTGGAAGGTTGAATAGACATTTGTCTTTGTCCACTCGAAAATCTGACAAAGCTCTTCCCAGTAATCAACCTCTTCGAAGTCCAGTTTTTCAACGGGAGCACCTGTGATAATCATGCCGTCATATTTGTTATGCTTTATTTCATCAAAGGTTTTGTAGAATTTCAGCATGTGCTGCTCGGAAGTGTTTTTTGATTTGTGTGTTGCCATCTGCAAAAGCTCAATGTCAACCTGCAACGGGCTGTTACTGAGAAGCCTCAGAAGCTGTGTTTCAGTTACGATTTTTGTAGGCATCAGGTTGAGAATAATAATGCTCAGCGGACGGATATCCTGCTTGCTTGCTCTTCCCTCTGTCATAACAAAAATATTTTCAAGCTCAAGGCTGTGATGTGCAGGCAACTGGTTGTCGATTTTGATAGGCATATTTTCACCTCCGTAAAGTTGTTTCCTAATATTATATATTGAAAACACGATTTTGTCAATTTTATCGGCATTTTTATTGGCTTGTTAATAAAATAACCAAAATAAAATGCTTTAAAAACATTAACAATTAAATTCTTTGTGAAAGATTATTAAAAATACTTCAGAAATTAAAAATTTCTTGACTGTAAAGCACAAACAAACTATAATATAATTGTAATATAATGGCCATGTGTTATTGGCAATCTGTATATAAGGAGAGAAAAAAGAAAATGATAAGGAAAAATGCAAAAAGATTTTTAAGCATTCTTTTGTCGGCAGTCATTGTTTTTTCACTTTTTTCAATGAACATTTCTGCTGCGGAAGAAAATGTTGCAAGCATCGGCGACACCTATTATAACAGCGTAGCCGAAGCACTTTCTGCGGCGGTAAGCGGAGACACTGTCATTGTGCAGAAGGATACAACTATTACGCAAAACGTTACCGTACCTGCGGGTGTTACACTTCTTGTGCCTCACAAGGACGGATATACCGGCTATAACGTTGCAAGCGGAAATCCGGATGTTAACTCAAACGCAACGGGATATGTAACAGACGTGCTCTACAGAACGCTCACTGTAGCAGAAGGTGTTACTGTCACTGTTAACGGAAATATTCTTGTTTCTGCAATTATCGGTCTTAAAAAGAGCGGTCATTATCGTCATGAGGTCAACGGCAACTATGCACAGATGATTCTTAACGGTAAAATAAATGTTAACAGCGGAGGTGTGGTTGTTGCCAACGGCTACATCAAGGGCTCCGGTGCTATTGAAGCATTCTCCGGTGCAGAAGTCAGAGACCTTTTTGTTATCGAGCATTTCCGTGGCGGTACACACTCTTCTTACATGAGAACACAGGGCGTGTGGATTGCAAACGAGTATGACTTGCGTAACATTACAGTAGAAATTACTATCCATTACGGTGCTGAACTGACTGCTCAGAATGTAGCCTATTTCAACAACAGCTTCAGCTACAATGTTGTTTCTTTCATAGGCTCTTCAGAGGGTATCTTTATACTCAAAGAAGGCTCAAAGCTTGTAAGAACAGTTGAGTACCGTGACAGAATAGGTAAAGATGCAGAGGTTTACAAGCTTTATGGTGGCGGATATTTAGGTTCTATTTCAATTAAAATTTATATCAGTATTCTTCCTGTTACCGTCAATTCGTCAAGCTTTGTTCTTGCAGTAGACGGTGATAATGAATTCCATCTCTATGACGGCGAATATGACAGCTACTATAACAGCAAGGCAATAAGCATGAAATTCCTTCCCGGCAGTGAAATCACTATTCACGACGGTGCAACCTTTAAGGTGAACAGATACAAAACGTCAACACGAAACAGATATTCACAAATGGTTGCATACAGAGAGCTTACTGATTCTCAGTTTACTGTAAATTACCGCTATCCTCAGGGCAGACCTTCAGCAAAGGTTTTTGTTGAAAACGGCGGTACACTTTATGTTGACGGCGAAATCGGCGGCGAAATCTACCTTGAAGAAAATGCAACTGTCACAAAGGGCGACAATGCAGTTTTCTCGGTAACTACGAAGGAATCAGCAAAGCTCAGTACGAGTGACACAGAAACCTACACTAATGATGCAGAGTTTATTGTTCCCGAGGAATACCACGTTGTAGGTTGGAATTCAAGCAATCAGCTTACATGGGAAAAGCATACATACGGCGAAGCAGTTGCAACAACAGCTCCCACATGTACTGCATCAGGCAAGGGTACAAAAACATGTACTTTTGAAGGCTGCGACGCATCAATCGCAACAACAATTCCTGCCACAGGTCATAATTATCAGTCAGCAGTAACCGCTCCCACATGTACAGCGCAGGGTTACACAACCCACACCTGTGCAAACTGCGGTGACAGCTATAAGGATACTTATGTTGAATCAGCAGACCACAGCTACACATCAGCAGTAACAAAACCTGATTGTGAAAACAAAGGCTATACAACATATACATGTCAGGTATGCGGTGATTCATATGTGAATGATTATGTTGATGCCCTCGGTCACACTGAAAAAACAGAAACAATTCCTGCAACATGTACGGAAAAAGGAACAGAAACAGTTTCCTGTACAGTTTGCGGTGAAACAATTTCAGAAACAGAAATTCCCGCACTCGGTCATACATATGGTGATTGGGACATAAAAGATGCAACCTGCACAGAGACGGGATTAAAGACTAAAACATGTGCTGTCTGCGGTGATGTCGTTTCAGAGACAATTCCCGTGGCAGGTCATAGCTACACTTCAGCAGTAACAGCCCCTGATTGTGAAAACAAAGGTTATACAACATATACATGTACATCTTGCGGTGATTCATATGTGAATGATTATGTTGATGCCCTCGGTCACACCGAAAAAACAGAAACAATTCCTGCAACATGTACGGAAAAAGGAACGGAAAAGGTTTCCTGTACAGTCTGCGGTGAAACAATTTCAGAAACAGAAATTCCCGCACTGGGACACACAGAAGTAATCGACAAAGAAGTAGAGCCCGATTGTACAAACACAGGTCTTACAGAAGGTAAGCACTGTGAAGTTTGTGGCGAAGTTCTCGTAGCACAGGAAGTTGTTGACGCTCTTGGACATACAGAAGGCGAAACAGTAATTGAAAATTCAACAGCAGCTGATTGTGTAAACGGCGGTTCATACGACAACGTAGTTTACTGTACAGTATGTGATGAGGAAATCAGCCGTGAAACAATCACAGTTGATGCACTCGGACATACAGAAGTAATCGACGAAGCAGTAGCACCCGATTGCACAAACACAGGTCTCACAGAAGGTAAGCACTGCTCAGTTTGTGGTGAAGTTCTCGTAGCTCAGGAAGTTGTTGATGCTCTTGGTCACACAGAAGTAATCGATGAAGCAGTAGCACCTGACTGCACAAACACAGGTCTTACGGAAGGTAAGCATTGCTCAGTATGCGGTGAAGTTCTCGTAGCACAGGAAGTAGTTCCTGCACTCGGACATACAGAAGTAATCGACGAAGCAGTAGCACCTGATTGCACAGAAACAGGTCTTACAGAAGGTAAACACTGTCACGTATGCGGCGAAGTTCTCGTAGCTCAGGAAGTTGTTCCTGCACTGGGACACACAGAAGTAATCGACGCAGCAGTGGCTCCCACATGTACAGAAACAGGTCTTACAGAAGGTAAGCACTGTGAAGTATGTGGTGAAGTTCTCGTAGCACAGGAAGTTGTTGATGCTCTTGGTCACACAGAAGTAATCGACGAAGCAGTAGCAGCAACATGTACAGAGACAGGTCTTACAGAAGGTAAGCACTGTGAAGTTTGTGGTGAAGTTCTCGTAGCTCAGGAAAAAGTTCCTGCACTCGGACACACAGAAGGCGAAACAGTAATTGAAAATTCAACAGCAGCTGATTGTGTAAACGGCGGCTCATACGACAACGTAGTTTACTGTACAGTATGTGATGCAGAAATCAGCCGTGAAACAATCACTGTAGATGCACTTGGACACACAGCAGTAACTGACAAAGCAGTAGCAGCAACATGTACAGAGACAGGTCTTACAGAAGGTAAGCACTGTGAAGTATGCGGTGAAGTTCTTGTAGAACAGGAAGTTGTTCCTGCACTCGGACACACAGAAGGCGAAACAGTAATTGAAAATTCAACAGCAGCTGATTGTGTAAACGGCGGCTCATACGACAACGTAGTTTACTGTACAGTATGTGATGAGGAAATCAGCCGTGAAACAATCACAGTAGATGCTCTCGGACATACAGAAGTTGTTGACGAGGCAGTAGCAGCAACATGTACAGACACAGGTCTTACAGAAGGTTCACACTGTGACGTTTGTGGCGAAGTTCTCGTAGCTCAGGAAGTTGTTCCTGCACTCGGACACACAGAAGTAATCGACGAAGCAGTAGCAGCAACATGTACAGAGACAGGTCTTACAGAAGGTAAGCACTGTGAAGTATGTGGTGAAGTTCTTGTAGCTCAGGAAGTTGTTCCTGCACTCGGACACACAGAAGTAATCGACGAAGCAGTAGCTCCTGATTGCACAAACACAGGTCTTACAGAAGGTAAGCACTGCTCAGTATGCGGCGAAGTTACCGTAGCACAGGAAGAAGTTCCTGCACTCGGACACACAGAAGGCGAAACAGTAATTGAAAATTCAACAGCAGCTGATTGTGTAAACGGCGGCTCATATGACGAAGTAG
>SVPP01000038.1 GCA_015065765.1 Oscillospiraceae bacterium
CCCCACGTAGAAAAAAGTGCAAGCGGTAATGACGGAGAGTTTGTTACTTTTACAATTGAGGCTGATGTTCCTGCAGTTATAAAGGATATGGGTAATTTCCTTATTACTGACCTTGCTGCTTTCTGGAGTTATCCTAACGATGCGGGTTATCTGTATATCGAAAATTCACCTCAGGATATGGTTATAACGGCAACGACAGAAAGCGGACTCACTGTCACTTTTACACCTTATAAAGCGGGAGGACCTGTGGAAAACACCTATATTCTTGTTGCTCCCGTCGAAGGTAATCAGATGCACAGCTTCGTTATTTATTTCAATACGGCAGATGCTGATGAGGCTTCTTCAAAATGGATACTTGATGAAAACTCAAAGCTGACAGTTGCCTATAAAATTCCCTTTGATGCCAAAACAGGTACCGAATGGGAGGGCGAACTTACAGGTGAAGATACCCTTGAGGATGTGCTTCTCGATGAACATAAACTGTCAAACGAGGTATACTTTAACTATACAAATATTACCCAGGATGTAGCATCAACCACCTATGAATATTCACCGAAGATAACAAAAAAATCATCAGTTCACGAAGACGGTAACATAGACTACACGGTTTTGTTCAACAATACAGTTCCCGGTTCGGGCGGTAATGAGGGATATATCAACGGCAGTGTGCAGAATCTGTGGTTTAACGATACCTTCGATGAAAGACTTGACTATGTTGATGATTCGCTTATCGTAACAACCTATTCCCCCTGGAATAAAGACCTGTGGGTTTGTAAATATCAGTACACAGGAACTGTAACAGGAAATACTATCAGAGCCAATGCAGCGGATTTTAAACTCCTTGACTATAACGAAGAGGCAGACGCACACGGATGGAACTGGATTTTAAGTGCAACAAACTTCAAAGATTATTATAGCTGGGTCGGCAGTGGCGGCAGACACGAATATACATATAAACTGAAAGTAAAGGATGAATATCTTTATACCACCGATTACGCTCGGCTGCATTTTGACAATACGGCAGAGCTTACCTGGGATAATGACGGTTCATCAGGACCTGTAACAGAAACAACGGAATTTTACACGGGTTTGCTTCACAAGCATGTTGTGCAGAATGATGAAAGGCTTGACTTTGAGGTTCATATCAACAGAATGGCTCTTGATATCCTTGAAGGAGCCGGTACATTAACTGTTTATGATAAAATGACGCCTAACCTTTCCGTTTATTGGGATTCAATTAAACTGAAATATGAAGATGGTGTGGGCACTGATGTATGGGTGGATTTTGATTCACCTGAAAGCAGATATACATACACGGTAACCTATGACCCATCCGCAAACAGTCTGACATTTATTGTGCCTGACAGCCTTCACATAATAATCGACTATACCACACTTATAACAGAAAGTGGTCTTGTATCGGTTGAAAACTCTGTTATGGTTGACGGTAAAGCTGAGGTTGCAGATGTTATCGACGCATTTTTCCACGTTCAGGAACACAGTGGCGGTGCTTCCGGTTCAAACCATAAAACAACACTTCTTAAACAGGACGGCCTGACTAACATTCCGTTGCCCGGTGCAACATTTCTGCTTTACGGTCCTATGGGTGACCCGGATGCTGTACTACCTTCAGGTGTGTCACCGACAATTATTACTGAAGACGGCACAGTGCTCAGGTTTATCGGCAAATATACAACCGGTGCAGACGGTACTTCTGTAATAGAAACTCAGTATCTCACAATCGGAGGACCATACGCTCTTGTTGAATACATAGCACCTGAAGGATACGAATTATTAACAAGTCCCGTTTATTTCTATTTCTATGACCCTGACCCTGATGGTGTGATTCAGACAGTTACAACACTTATTGCGGTAGAAAACTTCAATGGAAGCTTTCTGATTCCCGAAACAGGTGGTATGGGCACATTCAATATGGCAATAATCGGTATTGCCCTTGTGGCATTTCCGGTTTTGTATAGTTTTGTTCGTCGCAAACGTGAACGGAGGTCAATGGGGTAGCCTTCGCAAACATTAACGACGGAGAAAACAAAATAAGTTTCAAAATTGCAAATTTAAAAAAGAAAGGATGAAAATCATGAAAAAATTATTTGCAGTTTTATTGTCAATCGTACTCGTTTTCGCAATGGGTACAGCAGCTTTTGCAGCAGATGCAGGCTCAATCACAATCACAAACGCAGTAGATGGTGCAGATTATGAAATCTACAAGATGCTTGATTTTGCTCCCTCTAATGCAGCAGGCGACAAAGGTATCTACTCAATCGTAACAGGTTGGGAAGATTTCTTTGCAGCAGCACCTGCAACTGATTACTTCACAGTTGTAAATAACGGTGATCAGACAACAGTTACACTCAAAGACGATGTAGACGCAGTTGACCAGACTCTTGCAAAAGCAGCTATTAAGTATGCTGAAGATAAAGATAAAGGCATTGCAGCTACAGCAACTCAGACAGCAAGCGGTGCAACAGTAGAGTTCACAGGTCTTGCTCTCGGTTACTATGCAATCGACACTTCTCTCGGTACTCTTTGCGCTCTCACAAACACAAACTCAGATTTCACAGCAGCTGAAAAGAACGAAAAACCCGACATCGACAAGCTCGTTCAGGAAGACAGCGAAATGAACAATGCTGATGAAGGTTGGGGTAAAGTTAACGATGCCGATATCGACCAGCAGGTTAACTACAAATCAACAGTTACTGTAGGTCTCGGTGCAACAAACTATGTAATGCACGATACAATGGAAGCAGGTCTTACATTCAATAACGATGTTGTTGTTAAACTTGCTGACGGTACAGAAGTTAATGCTTCAAACTATACAGTAGTATATCCTGCAACTGACGGCCACACATTTGATGTTAAATTCAATGATGATTTCATTGCAGATCTTGCTCAGGGTACACAGTTCACAGTTTACTACTCAGCAACTCTCAACGAAAATGCTAACATCGTAACAGACGGTAACGACAACACAGTTTACCTTTCATACGGTGAAGACAGCACATGGGAAACAGCTGAACACAAAACAACAACATACACATGGAAAATTGATGTTTTGAAGTTTACAATGGACGGCGAAAACAAAGTAACTCTTGCAGGTGCTGTTTTCGAACTTCTTGACAAAGACGGCAACGCTATCAAGTTCTCAAAAGTAGCAGGTGCAGCAGTTCCTACTTATAAAGTTGACGCTGAAGGCACAATCACTCAGATTACAACTGATGCAAACGGTAAGTTTGAAATCGTTGGTCTTGATGAAGGTGCTTACAAACTTCACGAAGTTTCAGCTCCCGAAGGCTATAACAAGCTTGCTGCTGACCTTGATGTAGTTATCACAAGCACATATGATGAAGCAAACCTTACAGCAACATACGAAATCAATGATGCTGACCCCGCAACAATCGAAGTAGAGAACAAAACAGGTGGTCTCTTCCCCGAAACAGGCGGCATCGGTACAACAATCTTCTACATCGTTGGCGGTCTCCTTATGCTCGCAGCAGTAGTTATTCTTGTTTCAAAGAAAAGAATGGCTTCTTTTGCTTGAAAGGATAAAGAATCTGAAGATTCTGAAGATAAGAAAGAATCTGAGGAATCATAAGGTTCCACGGTTAATAGCCGACAGATAAAAATTTAAAACCCCTGCCGACCTTGTGTCGGCAGGGATACCCCATTAAAATTCTGACCGTTGTCACCGAACAGGATTCGGCGCTGACGTTGAAAATTTTAAAGAAAATCAGAGATATATTATGGAAGAAAAAAAGAAGAAAAAAACTAAAAATAAAAAAAGCGGTCTTACGTCAACAATTCTGTTGGTAGCCATTTTCTTGATAGGCTTGTGTGTTCTGCTTTATCCTACGATAAGTGATTTCTGGAACGAAAAAAGGCAGTCACAGGCTATTATGAACTATGACGATTTGCTTGTTGACCTTACTCCCGAGGACTTTTCAGAGCATTTCAAAAAGGCAGAGGAGTACAACCGTAAACTTAAACTCATCTCTTTTCCGTTTTTAGGATACTCAGAGCTTGATAAGGAATATTATTCAACTCTTGATGTCAATGGCAACGGAATGATGGGCTACATCACCATTGAAAAAATCAAGGTGCAGCTGCCCATTTACCACGGCACAAGCGACAAGGTACTCAACTCAGCCGTAGGTCATCTGGAGGGTTCAAGCCTTCCTATCGGCGGAGAAAGTACTCACAGTGTGCTCTCAGCCCACCGTGGTCTGCCCTCAGCCAAACTGTTTACAAACCTTGATAAGATTGTTGTAGGTGACATTTTCACAATAACAATTCTCGACCGTACTTTTACTTATCAGGTTGATCAGGTGCTTATTGTCCTGCCTGATGAAATTGATGAACTGAATGTGGTAAACGGTAAAGATTACTGCACACTTGTAACGTGTACTCCTTACGGTATCAATACTCACCGTATGCTGGTCCGCGGTACAAGAATTGAAAATATCGAAGAAGCAAAGAAGGTCAATGTTCTTACCGAGGCTTTCCAGATTGACCCGCTTATTGTGACACCTGCAGTTGCAATTCCTATGTTAGGCGGACTCCTTGTTTTCCTTATGGTAAAATCATCAAAGGAAAAGAAGAAAAATAAAGCAAAGAAAAACGAAAATAAATAAAATTCAAATAGAAAGGTGGTAAAAAGGATGAAAGCAAAAAAAATCACATCAGTTGTTGCAATTCTTATGATGTTTGTATTATGTGTTCTTCCTTTGTCACCTGCAGCCACCGCTGTTTTGGAAGAAAAGGGCAGCATCACCCTCCACCTGACAAACACAGTAACAAACAAACCTCTTGCAAATATATCTTTCAGGCTGTATTTTGTCGCTGAAGCATACGAAAAAGGTATCGGTGTCAGATATGAAATGAACCCACCTTATGATGAGGCAAATATTGACATGAGTAATCTTCAGGATTCTATGTTGCCCATACATCTTATGCATTTTGCAGTGTCACGTTCTTTGCCTTACAGGGAAAAAAGCACAAATGACAAGGGTATTGTTGTGTTTGATAAGCTTACACCTGGTCTTTATCTTGTAGCTCCATCAGATAAAGATGCATTCGGACAAATTGCAATGCCGTTTGTTGTAAGCGTGCCGACACATAATTTACAGAACGGAACTCTTGATTTTAACATAAACGCATCTCCCAAAATTTTTGACAATATGGGAGAGAATGAGGGAATAAAAACCTATATAAGCGTTGTGAAAAAATGGGAGACAGACAAAAAACATCCAATGAGCATAACAGTGGTACTTCTCCGCAATTTTCAGGAGTATGCAAAAGTTGAACTGAATGCAGGTAACAACTGGTACCACCGTTTTGATAATCTTTCTCCGGACTATATCTGGAATGTAGTTGAAGAAAATGTTCCTGACGGTTACACGGTTTCTTATGATACGTCGTCAAATACAGTTGCCATCATAAATAAATCCGACGATATTGAAGAAGAAAACACTACCGGAGATGGAAAACCTGAAGGAAGCACCGGTGAGGGAGAAAAGCCAGGTGAGGGAGAAAAGCCAGGTGAGGGAGAAAAGCCAGGTGAGGGAGAAAAGCCAGGTGAGGGTACAACAAAACCCTCTGCGGATGAAACGGAAGAAGACAAGCTTGTCCAGACAGGGCAGCTTAACTGGCCTGTGCCTGTTTGTGCAATTTCAGGACTTCTTATTTTCAGTATTGGCTGGGCAGTGCTGAATTTCGGCAAAAAAGAAAGTGAATAGAGGAGAAATACAATGAGAAGAAAAATCGGTATTGCTCTTGTAGCTATTGGTCTCTGTTTGATTTTCTTTGCAGTCGGTCTTCTTTTATATAACAATTACGAAAACAAAAAAGCGGAAGAACAGTCAGATAGACTTATAAATTCCCTTGTCGATATAGCAAAAGACAATCAGACAATCGGTGAAACTGACCCATTTGATACAGAAATGAAAGTCGTTGATATTGACGGCTACGGATATATTGGGTATATTTCAATACCTGAACTGAGTCTCAACCTTCCCGTTATGTCAGAATGGGATTACTCAAGACTTAAAGTTGCACCTTGCAGATATTACGGCTCAACTAAAACAGATAATCTTGTTATCTGTGCCCATAACTACAGAAGCCATTTCGGCTATATCGGAAGATTAAGTGTGGATTCAACAATAATGTTTACGGATATGGAGGGAGTAAAACAGACCTACACCGTAACATCGGTTGAAATCCTGCAACCTACCGATACAGAACTTGTAAAAGATACGGGTGACGACCTCATCCTCTATACCTGCACATACGGCGGCAGAACAAGAGTCGTGGTAAGATGTGAAAAAATACAGTAAATAAATCTTCAGGTTTGTCTGTTTTACAGATGTACCTGAAGATTTTTTTGTTATGGTTATCAGTGGGAGTAGTATCGTTGTATTTCAGCAATAATCCTATGCTTGCTCAAAAATTATCTCAGACAATTTGAACCCTTGGGGATTTTTGATAACATAAACACAAAACGTCACACAAAATCAGACGTAATCTTGCGTAGAACTGCAATTTCAATATCAAAATTCCAGTTACTGATAATACTTGATTTCTCAAAAACAGTAACTGTTTCACTTTGTCAGAAGAATGTTAGAAAACCAATATCCACCATTGTCCGTTAAAAAATTCAGTAATTGAGAAAAATATGATTTTTGTTGTATTTTCTCAACTTTTATACTACAATAATCAACAGAAAGGAGCGATAAAGATGTCACCACAGGTTTACTCAAAAAGAAAAACAGCAATAAAACTTGCTGATACTCTGAATAACATCGAAGGGGTACCTGTTTCAGCTTATGCCCGTGAACTGTCTGATAAGTGGGCAAAGGGCGAAATCACAGGACAGCAGATGAAGGCAGCTCTTATCGCTGAACATAGGAAAGTGTAATTTGTAAAAGCATAAACACGAATATACAGAGTAAGCAAAAGCAGAAAGATTTTGCAGTCTTTCTGCTTTTATATTTTTATATGCTTAATACGAAGAGGAAAAGAGACGAAAGTAAGGAATATACGATGTTCTGAAAACAACCCACTGCTTCAAATAAAATAATCACGAAAGGTGGTTGTTTTATGAAAAAATCGGTTATCAGGCTTAAGGTTAATTCAGGTTATCAGATTGTGAGAAAAACGAAAGAAGTAGATTTGTCTACGGCTTTTGAAATACTCTCTTCCAAACAACAGAAAAAATATACAGAGGCTGTGGTTTATGATGATTATGCAGAGCTTGTGTGGCATATGGTCAGATGCCCTTACTGCGGTAAGGAAACATCTTTGTATGAAAAAGAAAACAGAGGTGCACGAAGGAAATTTTTAAGTGAAGAAATTGCTGTGAAAACAGGTGAGCAGTATTCTTTGTTGGAAAAAGCAGAAGAACACATTGTATTCCATGAAGAAAAGCAACCTGCAGAAATTCACATCTGCAAAAAGTGCAGACATTCTTCAGAGTATTCAGAAGATGTTTCAATTATTACAATTATTCACGATGAAAAATCTATAAACGTTTTTAATGTGATAAGAAATATGGAAGATTTGCTGAAAGTAAAATGGATTGACAAAATAAGTTTTGACACGATATTTCCTTTGTGTGAAAAAATTACTTTTGACTTTGAAAAAGGAAAGACATTTCTTTTTGTTACTGATAAAAATGAAAAAGTGTTCAGTTCAAAAGAAGTCACACAGAATATAATCGACAACAGAAAATCTCCCATTATTGACCTTATATCGAAAAGTCGTCGCTTAAAAAGGAGCATAAAAAAGGAATTCACAAAACGAAGCGAAGCATATGACTTCTTTTATAATGAGTGCTCTTTCGACCGTTTGCTTGTGTTTACACGCTTTGGCGGATTCAGCAAATCTTTTTATGAAGCAGCACCGTATGAACTTACTTCTTACAGAATCGACGGTACTTTTGAAGAATCTGCATCACAATTCAACAGCCTTGAAAGTGCAATGCAGATGTTAAAAGAATCATCTTTGCCTGATGTGAAATCAGTTAAAAGAATTTTTCTGGATAAGCAGGGGCTTTTCTTCTACATAAAAGAATGCGAAAAAATTTATGATGTACTCAATGATGTGAATTTGTTGTGCCGTGTTCTGACAAATGAAAATGTTTATCATATACTCGGCAAACTCCATTATTGCGACGGATACATTTGTTTTTACAAAGATTTATGTGTCAGAGAAGGTAAGGTGAATTTCTGCAGATTTCTTCTTTCCCATACATTCAACCTGAATCAATGTGCAGAAAAATATTGTGCTAAGGGCAAATATATGAGGGAACGTTATATGTCAGAGTTGAATGTGAAAGAAATTGTTTATGGCCATTACATTGTAAGCGGAATTAAATTTTTTTCTGTGGAATTGCCGCGTATGCCGGAATATATCAAGGATTGCAGCATAGGACAGTTTTCTTTCAGAAATCTGATAACAGTGGATGATTTTTATATAGCAGGGGAGAAACTCAATATAAATGTTGGTTGGTTTGATGCTTCTGTGGCAGTTGTGATTTATCAGGGAGAAATTGTTGCAGCAATTAATGTTTTTGAAAGAAAAATTCTTTTTGTAATGACAGATAAACGGATGAAAGAAAATACACCTTTATACAGTGCTGTTAAAAAATGGAGTGAAAAATACAACCTGAAATTTAATTATTTTGAATGAAAAATCCGCTATCGGCGTGTGCTGATAGCGGTTAATTTATTTCTTATACGGCACTCTTGCAGACGGAACAAGTTCAGAAGCCAAGTCTGTATGTGTTTTCTGGTCGTCGAAGAATATGTTTGCATCAAATGCTTTAAGTACATCGCTTTTCTGAACGCCGCCAAGGAAAAACACCTCATCAATGCGGACTTTCCACGCACGCAGCGTCCTGATAACTCTTTCGTGGGCAGGGGCATTTCTTGCAGTGACAAGTGCAGTGCGTATAGGCACTGAACCTTCGGGAAACTGTTTCTGAATAAATGAAATTGTTTTGAGAAGCTTTGCA
>SVPP01000039.1 GCA_015065765.1 Oscillospiraceae bacterium
CTAAAAATTGTATTTTATCACCGGAGTGATGAAATCATTTCTAGAGCTTAATCGCTCATTTTACGATACTGACTATCGTTATCTTTTCCTTGTTTCGTTTCCGAAATCTGGATTTGGTTCGTACTTTTAGTACTCAAATTCTTATCAAGGTTCCTTTTCTTTCGTTGTTTAATTTTCAAGGTTCGTAAACACTGTCCCGCAAGGGACTTTGATATAATATCACAACTGTTTTGTTTTGTCAACACTTTTTTTGAAATTTTTTGATTTTTCTCAAAAAGTTTTCAACACAGTGTGGAAAACGTTGATTCTATTGGATTTAGCTTATGTTTTTATTTTTGTTTTATTCTGATTTTTTATTATCTCAAAAGTTATTTTTATAATAAATCAACAATACATAAAAACGGACGACCGCAAGGGTCGTCCATTTTATAAATCAAATTTTTTAGTGATGGAATCTGCCGCCCAGTTCTGCATCCATCTCTTTCGGGTACTTACCGGAAAGAACCATGAGTCCCAAAAGTGAAATCAAAGCTGAGCCGAGTGCGTAAAACACCGTTCCGTTTTCACGGGTTACTATATAACCGATTGCCACTATTATCAGACTGAACACTCCAAGTGTAATAAGATAAATAGCACTCTTCACTCCGTTTTTCTTTAAAATCAGAGATGAAACAAAATACACAACCGCTGACGCTGCAAAGACTGCAGGAAGGATTGTATAAAGAGCAAGATTCATGGCATCGAGGCAGGATGACACGATAAGCGTTGCCGCCGTCACCGCAAGAATTGCCCACATCATATATTTACCAAAGTAAACATCATTCTTCTTTATATAATATTTTAGCGGTCTCAGCTCACCATACTCAGGATACTCTGCTACGTGCATTCCTTCAAGCACAGGTTTTTCGTCAGCTGCTTTTGCACCGCAGAGAGGACAGCTTTTCACATTTTCACCAAGATCCACATTACATTCAGGACATCTCATGTTAATTCCCCTCCTTACAGTTACATTCAACTCTTACGCGGATTCCGTTTTCTGCAAGAACGCGGAAGAAGGTTTTCTGAACATCCGTTTCTTTCGCATCACTTGTGAAAGAAATATTGACTATGTTATTGTAAGTAATCATTGCACAAAGAAGCTTTTTTGTAGGACTTGAACCGAGAAGACATTCCATACGTTCAATATGCTCATACATTTCAGGGGGCATTTTCTGAATACCCAAGTTTGTCATACCGCTTGTGAATTTATTCTCACCGCCGTGGTCAAAGATAAGCTGCATAACCGGCTTTTTGAGAAAATTCGGCACGAGGCGAAGAATGGGATTCTGTGCATCACGCACGTTGACAGAAAGCATCTTCTGCAATTCTTCCGTGGCAAGACCTGCTTCAAGCTTACCTTTTACCATTTCAAAAATCTCTTCAAATGTAATATCTTTTCTGCCCTTGGGGTTAAATCCGATATTCGTGTAAAGAGAGAAATTTCTCAGTGTCCTCGAGCCAAAACGCGCTCTCAGGCTCGCAGGAATTGAAATTTTGATTGGCTTGTTCACTTTACCCGGTGCATTCACATAAAACGCATAAAGATATGCAACCATCAGGAATTCGGTAATCGTCATGCCCCTTGACTTGGCGGCTGCTTTTATATCTTCAGCAGGAATAAGGCCGTGAATAACCTTGTAGTAGTTTTTGATTGCAGGTGCTTTGTAGCAATAAGCAGTGTCTTCTTTACGGCTCAGACCTTTAAGTTTCTTATAGTTTGCACGGAAAGAATCTTCCATTTCATACTTTTTAGGTTTTTCGTTAATATCCGCAATATCTTCCGTAAGTGTGATTTTTACACCTTTTAATTCAAGGTAGCGTGCAACAAGAGTTTTGTTGAACACAAGAGCCGCACCGCCGTCGGCTATAGAGTGAAAGGTCTCAATAGAAATTCTATTTTTATAATAGAGAACACGCATTGCAGGCTTTGTGGTTTCCATGGTTTCAATATATCTGCAGGGATAATAGTCCTCTTCTTCCACAATATCAAGGTCGTCCGTTCTTTCGAAATAGTACCAGAAAAGTCCTGCTTTTACCTTTACAAAGAAAGACGGAAATCTTGGTGCGATATCTTTAAGTGCCTGTTTAAGAAGAACAGGGTCCACCTCTTCCTTCATAATGAACGCAAAACGGTATGTTGTACACCAGCCGTATCGGCGTGCATTGGGATAAATGGTAGCGGCTACATCAAGAGGAAACCACTGAGGTATTTCTTCGAGAACCTCATCGTTCTCAGGTGTTACGTTTTCTTTTATTTCTGCCATGTTTTTGCCCTTCTTACTGATTGTTTTTTTCAATCTTATAAATACTCTGATTTTCAATATCCATAAGGGGAAGAATAATAGGCATAATGCCTGCATTTGCAGTAATGGTTGTGATAAGACTTCTCACATAAGGAAAAAGAGTATTGAAGGTTTCTTTATGTAAAACCTCTCTCGGTGCTTCCTGAAATTCAAAAACACCTGACATCACAACCTTCAGATTGAAATTCTGAGGATCATTTTTCTCAAGAACTTCAACTGTCATTTCACTACGGCATGTACCTGTATTTGTATATTTTACACTATATGAATATTTTGTCTGGATTTCCATAGGCTTTGCAGTTGTCCTTTTGTTGACAAAAGTTATTTCATCTGCTCTGTAGCCTTTGAGCTTTGCGTTAAGCATTGTTTTCACCTCAATGAAAAAAGATAGAAATATTTTATCACATTAAAGCGATGATTACAAGTAGTTAAATGAAAAATCTCCTTTGTCCGCTTACGCAGACATCTCCCCTTGCATTTACAAGAGGAGATGATACAAAACTTATAAAAACTCTCTTATCTGAACTGCAAGCTCTTCTTCAAGATTTATAAGCTTTTTACAGATATCTTTTGAAACCTCGTCTGCAGCTTCGTATTTGTTAAGATATTCATTGAGGGATTTTACGCCCATGTTACAGCCATCTGTAATAAGTCCTGCAATTGTACTGTCGGATTCATTGAAGGCAAGCTTCACATTTGTTTTAATCCACGACATACCTTTTGCCATAGGATTCGGATCTTTTCCCTCATCCTTGTACTTATCAAGAAGTTCCTGAAGCTCTGAGTCAAGCTTAGAATGGTCATTTTTGCAATCTTCAAGAATTACTTTGAGTTTTTCATCTTTCACGTATTTAAGCACATCGTCAATTGATGACACACCCATTTTTACTCCTGCATCACATTCACGAAGAAGTCTTATTGTATCCTGTTCTACCATTTTAAAAATCTCCTTTCCGTTTTTAGTAGTATCTGCAGGAAATGTGAAAATATGAAAAACCGCTTTTGAAATCCTTCTCTCTCATTCGAGGATAACAAAAGCGGTTTTGTTTTAATTTTTATTTTGCGGGAGGAACGTCGATTTCAAGGTCTGTCAATGGGAATGAACAGCAAGGATGAATACAACCAAACTTATGGTCTGCAAGACGGCGGTATTCAAGGTGCTTGGGAACATAGACTTTACCTGAAAGAAGGTGTGAATGACAGAAACCGCATTCACCGCTTCTGCAACGTGCAGGTGCTGAAATTCCGTTCTTTTCAAGAATCTGCATAACAGAATCTGAAGATTTACCTTTGACTGTCCATGTGTTATCCTGAATTGTTACCTTAATTGTAACTTCCTCAGGTACACCTGCAGGATAATCTTCCTGAGTCTGAGGATTGTGGAATTCACCGAACATTTCGTGACGGATATATTTCTTGGGAAGATTAAGTTTCTTGAGTTCTTCATCAAGGAAATCATACATCTGCTGAGGTCCGCAAATGAAAATTGAATAGGGTTCATCTTTGGGAGCATATTTCTTGATAAGCTCTGCTGTGATGAAGCCTTTCTTCATTCCTCTGGGAACTAAAACACCCGGATTACTGAGAACATGAACAACTTTGATTTTACCGCATTTTTTCTGGAGAGCTGAAAGTTCGTCCAGGAAAAGAATATGTTTTTCATCTCTGCTGCCGTAAAGGAGAGTAAGCTCAAAATCTTCATCACCGTCACAGATTGCATTTGCCATTGAAAGGAATGGCGTAATACCGCTACCGCCTGCAAGGCAGATAACCTTCTTTGCATCACGGATAGGCTGATATTCAAAGTTACCTGCAGGAGCAGAAACTTCAACCTCTGTGCCTACTTTCCATGTATCAAAGATGTAACGTGACATAAGTCCGCCTTCAACAAGCTTGATTGTAAGAACATATTTGCCTTCAAGGCTTTCCTTGGGTGAAGATGAAATTGAATATGCACGTGTGATGGGCATACCTTCAATTGTTTCAAAAACAGTAAGATATTTACCTGCACCGAAATATGCAAGAGAAGTTGTTCCTCTTTCTTCATCGGGAACAAGTGTATAGCTTCTGCAATCCTTTGCTCTTTTATTTACTTCCGCAACTTTAAGATACTGTCTTTTCGGGTGAAGAGCTTTTGCCAAAGCTGTCGCATTGTCAGAAAATGTGGGGAATTTTGCCTCAGCTTCGTCAAATCTCTTCTGACGATCTGAAAGCATGGGGAAGAATTTTTTTGCTTTTAATGATTTCAAATCTGCCATCTTATTTGCCCTCCTTCTTCATTGCTTTTACTACAAGACCGCCTGCTTTTTCACCTGTATAGTAAGCACAACTATAGCCGTCGCCTCTCTCCTGAGTTGCACCGCAGAAGAAGAAGTTTTCAAAGGGCTGGTCATTAAGATACTGAACTGTACGGGGAATCATGCTATCCCATTTATCAAGCATATATCCATAAGGTGTACCCAGAGGAGTATTAAGATATCTTGCAAATGTGGGAGGAAGTGCAATTTCAATTTCCTCAATATAAGGAGTAATTGACATATTGAGTGCTTTTTCGCATGTTTCAATCATGTCTTTTGCAATTTCAGTTTTGAACTTTTTATAATCCTGAGGTCTGATGTTTTTCATTACATCACCTGATGTCATTGCTGTAAGGAAAAGCTGACATGTGCCTTCAGGAGTACAATCTGGAATAATTTCATTAAGGCAGTTGATGATACAGTAACCGCTATGGTAATTCTGAACAAGATCATACTGCTTATCTGAATCTGAAACAGGAGCGATAAAAACTGAATAGTCCTTGATTCCGAGTTCTTCCTTTGTTACATTCATGCCAAGATAAACTGTTGTAAGAGTAACTGAAGTTTCTCTTGCGTTGAGCATTTTGAGCTGTTTTTCAGGAATTTCTTCTTTATCAAACAAATCTCTGAATACTGAATAGGGATAAGAGTTACAGATGAAATATTTACCGTAAACTTCTTTTTCACCGTTGATTACAACGCCTGCAGGTTTGCCGTCTTTCATAATAACCTTTGTAACTTCTGAATTATACCAGATGTCACCGCCGTTATCACGGATAACCTTGTCAAGAGCAAGGCTCAGCTCATGGCTGCGAAGATGAGGAACACCTGTACCGTGCTGAACATAGCTGTGAAGCATTGCAAGGTAATATAAGAAATCAAGTCTTGATGCAGGTACGCCAAGATAGCACCAGTATGTATTGAAAATATCCTGAGCCTTTTTGGGCATTCCGAGAGCATCAAGAGCTTCTGTCATATTGTGAGAAACCATTTTCAGAATATCAGGAAAATCCTTTAAGCTTGCAGGAATTTTTTTTACAGGATCATCAAGAGCATCAAGAGCTTTGAACATACGCACTGACAAATCAAACGCCTTTATACAGCTTTCATAAGAACCGGGAACAACTTCATCAAGTTTCTTTGCAAAGTTTTCAAAGCCAACGGGCATACGCACGTCAATTGAAACTTCAACACCATTTTCATTTACAAAGGTATCTGTGTCCCCTTCTTTTGCGGGAACAACAAGTCTGAATGTTGAATCATGTCGATACCAATCAACATCACCTTCAAAGCGTCTGAACATGTCTTCAACCTGACCGGATTTGTCAGTCGCACCAACACCTGCAAGTTCATGAAGTGAGGGTTCAAACTCAAATCTGCCTCTTACAAAAGAAGAAGCTGAACCACCGGGAATGTTGTGTCTTTCAAGAAGAAGGGTTGAAAGACCTGCTCTGGCACAAGTTGTAGCAGCAGCAAGACCACCGTTACCTGCGCCAATTACGATTACATCATAATTTTTCATTTTTTATCCTCCGTTTCAGTATTTTCAGGATATTACATACATCTTTATTATAGACCTTCAAAAACGTAAAGTCAATACAAATCTTTTTCAAAAACAAAAGTGTGAACAACAAAAAGTTTTGTTTTTCACACTCTGTAAATTATTATTTATTTTTCTTAAATAACGATATTATCTTGTCTGACAATTTTTGGTTTTCAACATCTCTCTCGTCTTCATTAAGAATAAGAGGAAAATCTCCTTTTATTCCGATATAAAAATGTTCATCTTCTCTATCAACAGGAAGACATGCTGTTTTAAGAAAAGAAATCGTTACTCCGGACTTTTCAAAAGAAAACTCGTCACCGTCAAAACTACCGCAAACACCATAATATCCGTCAGAATCATAATAAAACGAATCGCCCTCACCCATGTCATACCAGAAAACCTCATCTGCAATATTAAAATCAATTCCGAACTGAGCAAGAAAACCGGATAGTTCTGTGTTCATTCCTATAGTCTTATAAAAATTTCTGCAGCCTTCGCATGTACAGCCTGACAGCTTCTCCCGCTGATAGGATGATGTTTTTTCTTTGTCAAAAGTAACTTTAATTCCGTTTATTTCAATAGTTTGTAAAGACATGCTGTCGCCACCTTTCAAAAACAGATTTTTGCTCGTATTACAACTCAATTCATATTATTTGTATTTCTGAATATATCTTTCAGCTTCGTTTCTGATCCGAGTCCGATTATGTGTAAAAAACGGCTCAATCTGTTCTGCATACCTTTTCGCACCCATTTTGCACAAAGTATCAATAACCTGTCCATCCACATCATCGTCGGCCAAAAGTGTAACTATCCTGTTCGCATAACAGTACGTCTTATTTTTAAACTGCTTAATTAACCATGTATCAGTTAGCTTATACAACAATTCTATTTACCAAGCACCGGCATTTCCGTCATTCTGAGTCTTGCACAACCGTATGGGCAAAGCTCTGTTTCCTGCACTTCAGTTATCGGCACTCTTGATTTCGGTGTTTTTCTTGCAATACCGCCCATAAAACAGAACAGAGTAATTATAAACCAGTTCTTTTTACTTAATTTGTCTCTAACCATACTTATCACGCCTTTTGGTTTTTTTGATTATATCATACTGAACAAAAAATCAAAAGCTTAACAAATCAAATTCCGCCTTCATCATTTCATAACGCATATTTTTATAGGATGCTTCGGATTGGTTTGTATTGTATTTTCACTTAAAACAACATTTTCTATATTTATCTCAACCTCGGGATAAATAATTTCTCCCGCTTCCGGTACCACATCAAAACAAAGCTTTGAGTTTTTGAAATCAATATTTTTCAGCGTTATATTTTCAGTGGGATAATTTGAGTGGAACAACACGTCAACATCATTTTCAACAATAATATTTTCGAGAGTGATTCCCCCCTGAGGAACGCACACACAACCGGGATAGAAGCTTCGTGCATATGTATCGTAATTAAGACTTACGGCAATTGCTGTCTTACGCTTTTTCTGAAGTCTGCAATTTCGTATCGTTATGTTGCGGCAACCGCAGTCAGATTCTTCCGTATCACGCACAACACCCCAATTTATACCGTCATATTCCATAATTCCTTTTTCGTGGCAGGGCGGTGTATGGGAAGTGTAAAGCTTTCCGTCTTTGGGATTCAGCAGAGCACGGTATGTTTTCCCGTTAACTGCTACGGTGTCAGAGTGCTGAACCTGCATCCCCTTTTGCCATTTGCACCATGCTCCCCCAAGAATTCTGCAAAAGAATCCGGTTGTTGACTTATCATCCAGATCAACACAGTTTTCGATTATTCCGTTTTCAATCCACCCTATATGAGTGTTTGATGTTGCATAATCAAAAGCGTTGAGTGCTATAGGGTCATCGAATGTACGGAATTTGCCGTTGCTGATAACAAATCCGTCACCCCATCCCAGATGCACACCGTCTTTATTTCCTGTTATAAATAAATCATTAAGAATAATGTTTTTAAATGCACTTATCTGAATTGCATAATCCTTTTCAAGCAATCCGTGACACTCAAAGCTGTCAATTATTAAATTTTCAACATAAATCATTGCAACCTGCGCACGTAATCCCGCAATCCGACTATTCACACCGAAGTCATTGCTTTCAATACCGTTACATTCAAGATGTAATCCGATAATTTCAATATTACGATTATATTCGCCTTTAAGTGCACCTTTGTTTATAAAAACATTACCGTTGACGCCACTTACACTTGCTTCGCGCTGAAGAATCACGCCTTCACCGAATACAAGCTTTGTATTATCTCCGATTTCAATTTGCTCAGAAATTTCATAAATACCGGGAACAGTAATCTGAATTACTCCGCCCTTATCAACCGCTTTCTGTAAAGCTTCGGAGTTTTTATATGGGTTGTTTTCAGGTAAAAAACCATATTCATTAGCATTAATCATAGCTTTCATTCCTATAAATTCTTATTTACCGGATAATTATATCACTTTAACGTAAAAAGCACAAGGCAGAGCCTTGCAAAACACTTATTACCTCTTACCTATTACTTACTACTTTCCAAAAATCCCATCCGAAATTTTTATGAGGGAATAGTGAAGAAGTAAGAGGTAAAAAGTAAAATCCCACTTGCTGAACGCAAATGGGATTTTTGTGTTTACAACTTGTTTTTGTCAAAAATTGAAATCACTCAAAACAGCCCGATAAATTGGAATTTGTCAATCAGAAAACACCGTTATTATATTTTTTCTGCACGCAAAAAATGCAGATAAA
>SVPP01000016.1 GCA_015065765.1 Oscillospiraceae bacterium
ATAATACACATCATTCAGGTAAAGTCCCTGAGGCGGAGCTGTGAACCCTGCCTTACTACGATCCTTAGCTTCTATGATTTCATTAATTTTACCTTGTCCGATTTTCCCGCTTGATATTTCAAGCAAAGTGCCCACCATAATCCTTACCATGTTATATAAAAATCCGTTTCCACTGACAATAAAGAAAACCTCTTTACCATGTCTTTCCACACGGAAATCATAAACCGTACGCACTTTATCTTCTACCGAACCACCTGCGGCACAGAAAGAAGAAAAATCGTATTCACCTATAAAAGCTTTCGCTTCCTGATTGAGAACGTCAGCATCAATATTATATTTATAGTGATAATAAAGATTATTATAAAATGGATTACGTTCGTTTGAATTCCATATTTTATACACATACTCTTTGCCTCTGCAATCATATCTTGCATGAAAATCAAGAGGCACTTCAGTACATTTCTCTACAGAAATATCAAGAGGAAGACTTGTATTGAGAGCAGATGGTACTCTATCTGCAGGAATTTCTCTTTCGCTTTTGAAACTGCAACAAAATTTATTTGCATGAACGCCCGAATCAGTTCTGCTGCAACCTTTTATATCTTCTCTTTTTCCGAAAACCGTTTCAATGGCGTCCTGCAGTTTTTCCTGAACTGTCACAGCATTATCCTGCACCTGCCAACCATGATAAGCACAGCCGTTATAACTAATTTGAAGCAGATAATTTTTCATTTTATCACCTACTAAATTACAGGCAAAAACTTGATATTCAGAACAATAATACCTGCAAAAATCAAAGCGAAAACAAAAAACACGAGTAAATCTCTATAAGTAAAACGCATCTGTTTCATTCTTGTTCTGCCGTCACCGCCTGTATAACAACGGCAATCCATAGCAAAAGCAAGTTCGTATGCTCTTCTGAAAGAGGAAACAAAAAGCGGTATAATAATAGGAATCAAAGCCTTTGCTCTCTGCATGATGCTTCCGCTTTCAAGGTCTGCACCTCTCGCCTTCTGAGCGTTCATAATTTTATCGATTTCCTCAATAAGTGTAGGAATGAAACGAAGTGCAAGCGTCATCATCATCGCAAGAGTATGAACTCTGAAACTGGTAGGCTTCAGAATAAAATCAAGTGGTTTCAGCAACTTTTCAATACCGTCTGTAAGCATTGTTGGAGTTGTTGTATAAGTCAGAAGAGAACTTACAATTATAAGACAAAAAATTCTTATTGCTATGAAAATCGCAGTAAAAACAGCTTTATCCCTTATAGTGATTTTCCAGAAAGAAAGGAGGATCTCGCCACCTGTATTATAAAATATATTAAGCACTGCAGTGAGCAATATCAGTGGCAAAATGGGTTTCATGCTCTTTAAAAACATTTTCACAGGAACTTTTGAAATAAGCATTGCTATTACAGTAAGTGCCGCCATAAGTGCCAGTGAATAAAAGTTTTTACAAAGAAAAATCACAACAACAAAAGCGATTGTAAGAAGAAGTTTTGTCCTCGGATCGCATTTGTGAAGCACCGACTCAGCCTTGTAATACTGACCGATTGTAATATCTTTAATCATAATGAATAACCCTCCTTTTTAAGACGGATTATTTCATTTACACCTTGTTCTACTGTGTATATGTTACCGCATATGGGAAGACCTTCAGCTTTAAGTTTCATAAAGATTCGCGTAATCTGAGGAACATTCAGCCCCATAGTCACAAGCTCATCTGCGCGGGAATAAACATCATCAATGCTTCCGTACATTGCTACGGTGCCTTTATTCATAACAAGAGCTTTTGTTGCAAGCTTTGCTACATCTTCCATACTGTGAGATACAACAATTACCGTACTGCCTGTTTTTTCTCTGTACTCACGGATAAGACCAAAGATTGTGTCCCTGCCCTTAGGGTCAAGGCCTGCTGTGGGCTCATCAAGCACAAGAATTTCAGGCTCCATAGCCATAACACCTGCAATTGCAACTCTTCTCTTCTCACCGCCTGATAAATCAAAGGGTGATTTATCAAGATAAGATTTATCAAGTCCTACATATTCAATGCACTGAAGAACACGTCTGTTAATTTCTTTCTCATCAAGTTTCATGTTCTTAGGTCCGAAAGCAATATCCTTAGCAACAGTCTCCTCGAAAAGCTGATATTCAGGATACTGAAAACAAAGACCAATTTTAAAGCGTGACTGAACGATACTTTCTTTGCTCTCGTTGATATCTTTGCCATTCAAAAGAACCTGTCCGCTTGTAGGTTTCAGCAAACCGTTAAAATGCTGAATAAGTGTACTTTTGCCTGAACCTGTGTGACCGATAATCCCCACAAGTTCACCTTTTTCTATATCAAAACTGCAATTGTTTAATGCAACTGCCTCCGAGGACGTTCCCTGCCCATAAACATGGGTCAGCCCCCTGACGGATAACACGTTCATTATAACACCTTTTTCCAATTAAAATAATTTTTTGATCGCTTCTACACAATCATCCTCAAGTAAAACGTTATTTTCAAAGGAAATTCCGTTTTCTGATAATCTGAACTGAAGTTCTCTTGCCTGAGGAACATCGAGCCCTACATCTTTCAATTTCTGAATATCACTAAAAACCTCTTCAGGAGTTCCGTCTGTCATAATTTCACCGTTATTGACAACAATAACTCTGTCAGCAAGAACTGCTTCATCCATGAAATGGGTAATAAACATCACTGTTTTACCCTGTTCCTTATTAATCTTCAGAATTGTATCCATTACAGCTTGTCTGCCTCTCGGATCAAGCATAGCGGTAGGCTCATCGAAAACAATACCATCAGTTTCCATAGCAAGAATTCCAGCAATTGCAACGCGCTGTTTCTGACCGCCTGAAAGATTGTGAGGCTCTGCAAGTCTCTTTTCGTACATTTCTACCGCTTTAAGTGCTGAATCAACTCTTTTTCTGATTTCCGAGGGCTCAACACCAAGATTTTCAGGACCGAAAGCAACGTCATCTTCAACAATTGTTGCCACAATCTGATTATCGGGATTTTGGAAAACCATACCTACTTTTCTGCGTATTTCGTATTTCAGTTCTTCATCTGCAGTATCCATTCCAAGAACAGTAACCTTACCGCTTTCAGGAACTAAAATCGCATTCGTAAGTTTTGCAAGAGTCGATTTTCCTGATCCGTTATGACCAAGAACCGCTACTAACTCGCCTTTGTTCACTGTAATATTTATGTTTTTCAGAGCTAACGGAAGTTCAGGCTCATCCTCGGCGTTTTCATAACGGAAAGATACATTTTCAAATTTTATAAATTCTTCTGACATTTTTATTTCTCCCAGATTGCTGTTGCACCGCACGGAAGCACCATCTTCGATGAAGTGACAGGAATACCGATTTCATCGCTTGATACCTTACCACCGAATTTCGGAACCATTATACTACCAAGTATGTACTGCATAACAGAAGGTGCAAGACCTGTAGTGTATGAATTTATGAACATAGCAAGTGCATCATCTGACACAATCTCGCTACAAAGTGAAACAAAATTATAAACCTCATCTTCAAGCTTCCACACTTCACCGCCGGGGCCTCTTCCATATGAAGGCGGATCCATGATAATTATATCATACTTGTTTCCTCTGCGGATTTCACGCTGAACAAATTTGATACAATCATCAACAAGCCATCTTACCGGCTTATCACTGACACCACTGAGTTCCGCATTTTCACGTGCCCACTGGACCATGCCTTTCGATGCATCAACGTGAGTTACAGATGCTCCTGCTTTAAGGCAGGCAATTGTAGCTCCGCCTGTATATGCAAAAAGGTTAAGAACTTTTACAGGGCGACCTGCTTTTTTTATCAGTTCAGTCATGTAATCCCAGTTAACTGCCTGTTCAGGAAAAAGACCTGTGTGCTTGAAACCCATTGTTTTGATATGGAATGTCAGGTTGTTATAATCAATATTCCACTCTGCAGGAATGCGTGTGTATGCTTCCCATTTACCGCCACCACTGTTTGAGCGATGGTAGCGTGCATTTGCTTTTCTCCACAACGGGTGCTTTTTATTTGTTTTCCATATTACCTGAGGATCAGGACGGATGAGAATAACATCTCCCCATCTTTCAAGGCGTTCGCCTTCTGAACAGTCAAGTAATTCATAATCTTTCCATAATTGAGGTGTACGCATAATTACATTAACCTTTCTTCTACTACTTCTGCAACTTCTTCAGCAAGATACCTGATAAGCTCTGCATCCTCACCTTCAAGCATTACTCTTACAAGAGGCTCTGTTCCTGAAACACGCACAAGAACTCTGCCTTTGTCACCTAATTCTTTTTCGGCTTCTTTTACGGCAATTTTAATAGATTCGTCAGTTACAAAACGAACCTTGCCCATCTGTGATACTTTAATATTTTTTGTGACCTGAGGATAAACAGTCATTTCAGATGCAAGCTCTGAAAGCTTTTTTCCGTCTTTTTTCATAATTCTCAACAACTGCAAAGCAGTGAGCTGACCGTCGCCTGTTGACGCATAATCAAGAAAAATTACGTGTCCCGATTGTTCACCGCCAAGATTGTAACCATTCTGAAGCATATTTTCAAGTACGTATCGGTCCCCTACTTTTGTTTTTTCACAATTTATACCATGTTTTTCACAGAATTTAAAAAATCCCATGTTACTCATTACGGTTACTACAGCTGTGTCATTCTTAAGTCTTCCTTCTGACAGAAATTTTCTTGCACAAATTGAAATAATTTTGTCGCCATCCACTACATTACCGTTTTCATCAACACAGAGAAGTCTGTCAGCGTCGCCGTCAAAAGCAAGACCTATTTCACATTCGGGATGAGTTTTAACATAGTGGCTTAAATTTTCGAGATGAGTCGAGCCACAATCCGAATTAATATTCACGCCATCAGGCTCAGCTGAAAGAACATGACATTTTGTGCCAAGCCTTTCAAACATCCGAGGGGCCGTAACACTTGACGAACCATTTGCACAGTCAATAGCGATATTCATTCCTTCTAAATCGCAGTCAATAGTCGTTTCAAGATGTGCAATATAGTCAGGTACAGCAAACTCCGACCTTACAATTCTACCGATATCCTCACCGGACGCCTGAGGTATAACCGATGTATCGTCAAGAATAATTTCTTCGATTTTTTCTTCCACACTGTCAGGAAGTTTATATCCGTCTGGTTTGAATATTTTAATTCCGTTGTATTCAAATGGGTTATGCGATGCTGAAATCATAATTCCTGCGTCATATCTGTACTTTTTCACAAGAAAAGCTACTGCAGGTGTAGGTACTACACCTAAAAGCAAAACATCTGCTCCTACTGAACAAAGGCCTGCAGAAATTGAGGATTCAAGCATTTCTGATGAAATTCTGGTATCCATTCCGATCATAACCTTTGGTCTCTTCTTATCAGCAGAAAGAACAACTGCTGTCGCTCTACCGATCTGCATAGCAAGCTCACATGTCAGATCAAGATTAGCTAAACCTCGTGCGCCGTCAGTACCGAACAATCTACCCATTAAAAACAACTCCTATTAAAATGTCATTTGTTGTTGTCCGGGCATCGGAATTCCTAAATGATTATAGCCAGCAGGTGTGACCACTCTGCCGCGAGGAGTTTTGCTTATAAATCCAAGTTGTAAGAGATACGGCTCATAAACATCTTCTATTGTAACTGATTCTTCTCCGATGGTTGCGGCTATTGTCTCAAGTCCTACAGGACCGCCATTATAATTTTTAATCATCGAAGTAAGAAGCAATCTGTCAATATTATCAAGACCAAGCTTGTCAATTTCCATTCTCGACAAAGCAAGATTTGCACTGTCAGCAGAAATTGTACCATTACCTACAATCTCAGCAAAGTCTCTTGAACGCTTAAGAAGTCTGTTAGCGATTCTGGGAGTACCTCTGGAACGTGAAGCAATTTCCAATGCCCCTTCTTTTTCTATGCCGATTCCAAGTATATTAGCACTTCTGCTTACTATTTTACCCAATTCTTCGGGAGAATATAACTCAAGGCGGAGTACAACGCCGAATCTGTCACGAAGAGGGGCTGAAAGCTGACCTGCTCTTGTTGTTGCACCAACAAGAGTAAAATGCGGCAAATCAAGTCTGATTGAACGTGCTGAAGGTCCTTTACCGATGATAATATCAAGAGCATTATCTTCCATAGCAGGATAAAGAACTTCTTCTACCGCTCTTGAAAGACGATGAATTTCGTCAATAAACAGCACATCACCTTCATTAAGATTGGTAAGAAGTGCCGCCAGATCACCGGGTTTTTCAATTGCAGGGCCTGAGGTTACACGGAAGTTGACTCCCATTTCATTTGCAATAATACCTGCAAGCGTTGTCTTACCAAGACCGGGAGGGCCGTAAAGCAAAACATGGTCGAGTGCTTCATTACGTTTTTTCGCCGCTGCAATATAAATTTTCAAATTTTCCTTAACCTTTTCCTGACCGATATAATCATCAATTGTTCTCGGTCGCAAAGAGAGTTCAAGGTCAACGTCCTCCGGGGAATAATCAGGAGTTACTATTCTGTTTTCAAAATCTGTATCCATTAATGTTCACTCCTTGCACTTAAGACATAAGTTTTTTCAAACCAACTTTTATAAGTTCCTCTGTAGAAAGAGATTTGTCTGCTCCCTTGAGAGCATTCTGTGCTTCGCCTCTTGTGTATCCCAGAGAAACGAGAGCAGCTGTAGCTTCTGACAAAGCTCCTGCATCATTTGAAGCAGCCAGATCCTCTTCTTTAAGAATACCAACGGCTTCCTCAAGGTCAATTTTAAGTTTATTTTTAAGTTCAAGCACAACTCTCTGTGCAAGTTTCGGTCCTACACCTTGTGCCTGTGTTATTGATTTCACATCTCCAACTGCTACGCTTGCTGCAAGAGCTTCAGGACTGAGTCTTGATAAAATTGCAAGAGCAGCCTTAGGTCCTACACCTGAAACGGATATTAATTGCTTAAAACACTCAAGCTCTTTCTTATCATGAAACCCGAATAAATCCATTGCATCTTCGCGTACATTAAGATATGTAAAAACAAAGGCTTCTTCGCCGTTTTTGGGAAGTCTCTTTAATGTGTTTGCAGTTGAAAAACAAAGATATCCCACACCGCCACATTCTATGGCAAAAGAAGTCTCATCAGAAAAAATAAGTTTCCCTCTTAAGCTGTAATACATTGTAATGTTTCTCCAATCTATCTGAGTTTGCCGAGAAGAGATCCGTGGGCATGTGCATGACAAATTGCCATCGCCAGCGCATCGGCCACATCATCGGGTTTCGGTATTTTATCAAGATGCAGAAGCATCTTCGTCATTTCCTGAACTTGCTTTTTCTCCGCTCTGCCGTAACCGACAACACTTTGTTTAACCTGAAGAGGTGTATATTCAAAAGCAGGCAATCTGTTTTTCTGAGCTGCCAGCATTATAACTCCTCTTGCTTGTCCCACATCAATAACTGTCTTCTGATTCGAATTGAAAAACAGTTTTTCAATTGACAGTGCATCAGGATGTGTCCGCTTGATAAGTTCATCAACACCATCATATATAACCTCAAGACGATCATTGAAAGGCATACCTGCAGGAGTAGTTATTGCCGAATATTCAACAACACTGAAATGATTGTTTTTATATTCAATTACTCCGCAACCTACGATAGCGTATCCCGGATCTATTCCTAAAATTATCATTTTATCCGCCTCATAAACATAGTTTCCGATGTTATCAAGATATTATAGCACATTTGTACGCTTAAAGCAAGAAAAACAGAGAAGAAAATGCAGATAAAAATTAACAAGCGACCGCTTTTGCGGCCGCTTGAAATCACTTGTAATATATCGTTTTCAAATCTCTCTCGACATTGATTGTTTTCAGGTAATCGACTTCGTCCTGTCTTGCTTTTTTCCAATAAAAAGGAATCATAAATTCTTTTCTGTATGGTTTAACATACACAGAAACTGCACCGCTATTATTAGCACCTACAATATCAGTAAATAGCCTGTCCCCAATCATTGCCATTTCATGAATATCTACACCTGCAGTTTCTGCAGCCTGAAAAATCATCTTTGTATCAGGCTTATCTGCAGGACCAAAAGAAGGACATTCAAACATTTTACCCATAACCTTTGCCCTGAGAGCAAAGGAATTTGAAATTATCACAACTTTAAAACCGGCGCTCTTAACCGTTTTAAGCCATTCTCTGACTCCTTTTATCGGGGTGATAGTGCAGTCATAAACCGATGTATTATCAAGATCAATTGCGACTGCTTTGACTTTCATCTTTTTCAGATCGTCTACCGTAATATCTGTAAGTCGGTCAAAGATAAATTCAGGTGTTGCATTCTGAGAAAAATCAGTCATCTGACATCTCCGCTTCTTTGATAAGCTCTTCGGGAATAGCTTCACCGTGTTTTACAAAAGTAATGCAGAGGAATGAAATAATAAATGCGATGGGACTGAAAATAAAGAGTGTGCTATAAGTTCCTGAGAACATACGGAAAATACCAAATACTATAGGAGCTGCGATCTGTGCTGAGAATGTAGCTGTGTAATAATAACCGGTGAAAGTACCAATTTTTTCCTGACCGCCAATTTCAAGAACGAGAGGAAGAGTATTAACAGTGATAAGCATGTTTGCTACACCACCGATAACAAGAAGAATCCAAATCATCCAGTTAAGAGCAGGATTATCCTTGAAGAAGTAAACAACTGACAATGTTGCAAACAAACCAAGACCTAAAAGAATAGTCTTCTTTCTGCCGATTTTTTTACCAAGTTTACCTGCAGGAATTGCTGCAGCCATTGAACATACCGCAAAAACAGCCATAAGGAATGTAGCTTCAGCAGTTGTTTTGTGAAGAACTTCTTCTGCAAAAAGAGCAAAGAATGTTGTAATTGCGTTTGAACCGCAGAAAAGGAAGAAAAGACCTGCAAGCATAAATATAAGACTGAATCTCTCGCCTTTTGAAAGCTTGTTAGCTTTGAGACGCTCTTTTTCTTCTTTCTGAGCTTTAGCAACAGCTTCTGCTTCTCTGTTATCAGCAACAGCCTTAAGACGGCTGTCAGGCTCTTTAACGCCGAAGCGAAGAACAAAAACAGCGATAACCATAACAATCGAACCGATAAGGAAAACATAAGGATATGTTGCTGTTTCCTCAAAGTTTCCTTTACCGTAAATTGCATTGAAAACAAGTGTAATAATTGTACCTGCGATCATACCAACAAGGCTACCTGCACCGCCGCAAAGGTTGATAATTGCGTTACCTTCACTTCTGAGTTCTGAGGGTGTAAGGTCAGGCATAAGTGCAACAACAGGTGCTCTCCAGAGTGACATTGTGAACACAAAAAGGATAACTGTTGCCATAAGGAGAGGAAGACTTCCGTTTGAAAGGAAAACAACAGGAATCAGTGCAAAAATCAGTGCTGAAACAGGTGCACCTAAGAAAATAAATGGTCTGCGTTTGCCGAACTTAGAGTGACATCTGTCAGAAAGCTTTCCGAATGTAGGCTGGAAAATGACACCGAAAATGTTATCAAAGGTCATAATAATACCGATGAACAGTGGTACCAATGAGAAACCTGCATTACCCTGAGCCTTCGAAAATTCAAGAAGTGCAGGGAATTTTTCCATAAGGGCGTTACTCCATGCGTTAATCGTTGCATTACTTGTAAGAACCGCGTTAAGAATTTTTGTAATGTAGGGGTCATAAATTGCCCATGCGATTGAAGTTGACATAAATCCAAAACCGATAAGAATCGTCTTTTTTATGTCAAGTTTAAGTTTTTCTGACATATCAAAACTCCTTTTCTTTTTTCTTCCTGTATATTATATATTTTTTTAACTGAAACAGCAATACATTTTCTGAAATTTGTTAAACTTTCTTATATCAATCTTTTGTTATCAGAACAATTCACCATCAAGTGACTGCTGTTTATTTATTTCCCAATTATCTGTTATATACTCACCAAGGTCAAGCCTTACAAAATCATGAGTACCTGTCCTTTGATAAAGATGAGGTTCTGACAAATAATTTTCACCGTACACATGCTTTAAAAAATCATCATATTTTTCAGGAATCGGAACACACATTCCTTCAAAATCAGTCTCTGTAAGCACTTCCAGATATTCTTTTCTGAAAGCTCCCCTATTTATATTAAGACCTGTTCCGTCAATAAGATAATCTGAATTTTTCCTGTTATAAAGTTTCAGCATATTATCGGAAAACCTATGGAGCATTTTAAAAGGAATTTTCATCACAAAAGGCTTAACAAGCCTTGTCAGCCTGTAGCCGTTCATGCTTCTGTCCGCTTTGCCTGTCCATCTGAGGTTAAGAAAACGGATTGCAGTTTTAACAAGATTTATATGTAAGCTTTGATTTTTCTTCTGAGGTGAAGTTGTGTCATACACAAAAACATCAACAAATACGCCATCTTCAATCTTGTACTGAGAAGAAAAACCGGTTGAAAAATATGTATTTTTAAGTCTTATTTTATCAAAAAGATAGTGGCAATTTTCTTCTGTTGTGTAAGATGCGTATGCAAATTTGTTTTTGTCTATTTCCTGTGGACAGACTTTTCTGAATTTTTCAAAATCTTCACGCAGCATGCCTATATCAAGGTCATCGTCCCATGGAATACTTTTGCCGTATCGCACAGCACCCAGAAGAGTACCGCCTGTGAGAAAATATTTTATACCGTTCTTTTTGCAGATACGATCAATCTCTTTCAGAATTTCTATTTCTGTTTTCTTGAGGATATCAAGTTTAGAACAATACTGACTGAGATTTTTATTATAGTCATGTTCAAATCCGAAAGCCGAAGAAAACGTCAGATATACTGCACTTTCAAAATCCGTTTCAGAAAAACCATAAGACTTGATTTTCAGAGGACAGAGAGCCTTGGTTTTTTTCTCTTTCTGCACATTAAGTTCACATGAAAAAGAAAACTTATCGCTGAAAACCATGTGAAGTTTCTGCTTCATTTCATAGTCAGAAACCTTAAAAGAAGAAACATTATAGATATTTCCGCCTTTTAATTTATTGAATGATAACAAAACTGCACAAAGAGCATCCCGCAAGTAAGTATATCCCCTGACAACAGATGCATCATCATCTGTAACTGAAATTTTACCATCTGTTACATTGAGAAAATCAAGATTTCCACTACCGGGACCGATAATTTCATCAAAAATCAAAAGGTTTGTTGTCACTATCCTCTGCAATGCTTCTGATTTTTCAATTGTGGACTTATCTTCTGCAAGACAGACAAACTCTCTCTCAGAAACAATGATGCCTTTATTATTAAAAGGCAAATTGTTATCGTCGCAAATGATGCACCTTTTGCATTTACCGGATGAAACAACTCCGGCAACTTGCTTCATAATATCTGATTTGTTTGTACTTCCGCAGAGAACCGCAATCACACATACATTATCAGAATCACCTTTTGAAGAGTCGGATAAAACATCTTTAAGAGATTCATAAAAATAGTTTTCCTCATCTCCGATTATTTCAAAGTCAGAATAATCAGATTTCAGGAGTGAACGTGCATATTCGATTTCACTCTGATAAAAAACATCGGCTTTCAAAAAATCACCTTTAGTCATAATAGTTTTATTCAGCAAACAAATGCACCGCCGTCAGCAAAAGCAGACAGCGATGCTATAATCTGTTAATCGTCTTCAGTCTTTTCAGGCTTTTCGATAAAAGTATCAGCCTTTTTAGAAGTGAAAAATTTCAGATTATTCTCAACATTCTCTTCGTCAATATAGTCTGAATCAACATTATCATCTGTGTTGTTTTTGCTTTTTTTTGATAACGCAACACAAATAATTGCTACCAAAAAGGCAACAACACCAATAACAATAGGAACCACCGAAGAAGGTTGACCTGTTGCAGGATTTTCATACACAGAAATTGAGTTTTCCAGAGCAAAAGCCGAAATAGCCGCACCGAAAACGCCTAACAGCATCAGGGCTGCCATTACAATAGCTACAACTCTTATAACCTTTTTATTGAACATAGAAATAACCTACCAGAATTATTTTATACCAAGAATTTTTTTCATATCCTCTGTGATTTCGGATGTGATTCTGTCTGCATCCTCAAAGCTGTTTGCATGAGCAGTGATATAAATTTTAATCTTAGGCTCAGTACCTGAAGGACGCACAATAGCAGAACATCCATCCACAAGAGAATAAGACAAAACGTTTGACTTGGGCAAATCAATGTGCGTCATAATACCACTTGCAGTTTCTGTTGCAACACTTGTCTTATAGTCAGAAATTTTAACTACATCAAGGTTTGCAATTGATGCAGGAGGATTCTGACGAAGATTTTCCATCATATTGCTCATAGTTGCCATACCTTCTGCACCTTCAAAAGCGAAGTTGAGAAGTGTATTGAGATAAATGCCGTGTTCTGCATAAATTTCATCCATGACATCTGCAAGTGTTTTGCCCAGTTTCTTGTAATGAGCAGCCATTTCAGCTATCAGCATTGCTGCAACAACGCCGTCTTTATCACGGGCATAAGTTCCTGCAAGATAGCCGTAGCTTTCTTCCATACCGAGAATATAGCGTTCTGCCTCACCTTTTTCTTCAAGCTGAGTGATGAGTTCACCGATATACTTGAAGCCTGTAAGCAAATCAGCAGTTTCTGTATTATATTTGTCGGCAATTGATCTTATGAGTTCACTTGTAACGATAGTCTTTACAACAATAGGATTTTTCGGGAGTGTACCTTCCTTTTTCTTTGTTGAAAGAATGTACTCTGTAAGCATTGCACCCACTTCATTACCTGTCATAAGACGGTAATCATCACCTGTGTTGACTGCTATACCAACGCGGTCACAGTCGGGATCAGTTGCAAGAAGAAGATCTGCGCTCTCCTCCTCTGCCATTTTGAGTGCACACTCAAAAGCCTGACGGATTTCAGGGTTAGGATAAGGACATGTGGGGAAATTACCATCGGGGTTTTCCTGTTCGGGAACGATTCTTACATTAGTAAGGCCCAATCTCTTAAGGATTCTGCGGACAGGTTTGTTACCTGTACCATTAAGAGGAGTGTAAATGATTTTAAGGTCACTGTCTGTGCAGGCATCTTTATCAATTCTCTGTTCTTCAACGTTATCGAAGAATTCTTTTATAAGCCAATCCTCAATGTATTCAATCCTCTTATTTTCAATCGCAGTATCGAAATCCATAACCTTAACATCATTAAAGATATCTACCTTCTGAATGTATTCATAAGTTGCCTTTGCACCCTCATCTGTCATCTGGAAGCCGCGGGGATCATAGCACTTGAAACCATTATACTTTGCAGGATTATGACTTGCAGTAATAACAATGCCTGATGAGCATTCAAGGCGTCTCACAGCAAATGAAAGCATAGGAGTGGGTACAAGCTCTTTGTAAAGATAAACCTTGATTCCGTTTGCAGCAAGAACACATGCTGCACTCTTTGCAAAAAGGTCAGACTTATTTCTTGAATCATGTGCAATAGCAACTGACGGTTTTTCAAAATTTTCTTTAAGGTAGTCTGCAAGGCCCTGAGTTGCCTGATTGACAGTGTAAACATTCATTCTGTTGGTACCTGCACCGATAACACCTCTGAGACCACCCGTACCAAACTCAAGAGAACGATAAAATCTGTCATTAATCTCATTTTCGTTGCCCTTGATAGTTTCAAGTTCAGAAATAAGGTCGGGATCATTTTTTGCATTTTCACACCATAAATCATACAACATGTTGATATTGCTCATAAAATTCATTCCTTTCAGAAATTCAAACTTATTCACTATTTATTTTAAACCCAAATCACTCTAATGTCAATAAATTATTTACTACAAAATGTGACAAATATCAAAAAGCAGGAAAGCTCACGCTTTCCTGCCTCTGAAATCACCAATTCATTTGTTGTTCAATGGTACCCTCGAACACACCCGTGTTTTCAATTATGGTTGCATCTTCCTGTGTCACCTGACCATCATGGTTTACATCCATTGCCTCAATATGAGCAATTGAGAAATGCTCTTTCGGCAAGAATCCATAAACATACATCGATACTATGAATGCATCCTGACCATCTACTGCACCATCAGCATTCAGGTCACCATAAATCAGAATCGGAATCGTCCGATAAAACTTACCGTCTCCGTCGAGTAGTACCAGATTATCACCTGTACCGATCATTACATCACCGCTCTTGAAGTTACCGTCTTTATCAATCACAGCGATATTTTCATTTTCAAACTGAAGAACAAGGCTCTCTGCAGTATAAACACCGAGAGTAAAACCATAAACACATACATTCTCTCTGAGTTTGATAGTGGCACTATCTTTAAGAACGAAGTTATCAGCTCTCAGATAGTTCATATCATCAAGAGTATATGTAGTATCCGCTACCGTAAATTTACCTGTATACTTAGTAACGTCATCAGTTTTTTCTGTGCCGATAATCTGTGTATCAACATAATATTTTTCAAAGTCTACACTTGCTATCAGATCAGGGAATGTGATTTCCTGCACAATTTCTTCGCCTGTTTCCTCGTCATATACCGGATCGTGTTTTACAACATTGATTACATGACCATCTGTAAGATAAACTATGTTTGTTGCATCTACACCTGCACCATCATAAATGTTAAAAGTACCGTTGGAATAAACGCCCACACCAGTATTATCAAAAATTGTTCCTGCAAAGAAGTTAAATGTTCCGTCAGCGATATGCACAGCACCAACTCTTACATTGTTTTCTGTAATTTTACCACCATGCATCTCAACAAGACTTGCGGATTTAACAGCACTGTCAACTTCGTTACAACCAAAAATAACTGTACCTGAATATATTTCCAACGCACCGTTTTCAACATCAATCAGTGTTTCACCCAAAATGTTTGCACCATTTATATAAAGCACGTCTGTTTCATGATCATCTACATTTGTTCCCAGCGAAAGTGTTGCACCGTTCACAACTCTGAACATCGGTCCTTCAAAACCACTTGCTGCTGAAATTGTGTGAGGCATTCCGTCTGATTCAAATGAAATGTTACTGCCGATTACAACTGTTTCATTCACCGTGATATCATCAATCAGCGTAATAATAGCAGGATTTGTACCGATATCAGCGAGCGCCTCCTCGAGAGAAGTATATGGAACTGTATCTGAGTTGAAGAAACTTGCAGTTAAAACATATTTGATTTCACTTGTCGTCAGTTTACCACTGGAATTAATATGCCATTCCATTTCTTCCTGAGGTGTGATATTACAAAGGCTTGCATTCATAGCAGTATAGTCGCCGCTGATAACACGTATACCTTCAGCATATTCTTCAGGAGTGATAGTAACAATCGCAGATGAAAATACTGATTTCGCTGCCATAGTAATGGTTTCGCCTACAGGAAGGTAAACATCGTTGGAAGCATCAATATTACCTGCTGCATAAAATTCGACACTACCTGTGTTATATATGCCTGCACCATCAACGGTTGCTGTATTTTCATAAACTGAGCCGTCATAAAGCTTCAGCTTACCATTATCAGACACTACAAATGCGCCACCATACGAAGCTGAATTCATATACACTGCACCGCCAAGAAGGTTAACCGTACCGCCACCTACATAGAAAGCGCCACCTTCACCTGATGTGTTGTTATTAATATCAGCACCATTGTTGATGCTCACTTGACCACCTGCATTGAAAACAACACCACCGGCAAGTTTCGCACTGTTATTCGTTATTTCTGTTGAATAGAAATTCATTGTGCCTTTATTATAAGCAACACCGCCTGCCTGAATACCTGTACCATCAGAGATACTTCCTGAATAGAAATTTACAGTACCACTATTGTACACAAATCCACCATTAAGTGCGGTGTTATTAATAGCAATAGCATCGTAAAAATTGAAAGTACCGCCTTTTTCTACAGTTACCATTGACTCTGCAAAAGTCTCGTTAGTAATATCTGTAACATTATTACCGTTTACTGTGAGTGTTGCATATGAAGCATCATCAGAGCCGAAGTTAAGTATTGCTTCATCTTTGACAATAATCGGCTGTCCAAAAAAAGATTTGCTTCGTAAAAGAACATTCGACTCAACTGTAGGAATAACAGTAACATCACCCTGAACAGTTGCTGTTGAGGTGATGGTTACCTTGTCCATAAGTTCAACTGTGCCCATACCTGTACCTATTTTATCAAAAGCTTCGTTTATTGTTTTAAAGTATGATGTCTCTGTGTTGCCAATAACTTTACATACAAGACCATCTTTCAGGAATGAAACACTTTCAAGTGAATTATCATATAAGTCATAATCACCTGAATTTGCAAATGTCATGAGCTGAGGATAATAAACAAAGTAGTCAGAGTCCTCGGTTGCCACCCATGACTGACGTGCGAAACCTGTCATATTTTCAAGACTATCTTCACCTGTCATCTGAGTTGTTCTCAGACCTGTGGCCCATTGGTCAGTAACCTTATTTCCATCTGCATCAAAAACTTTGTTTCTGTCATAATAGGAATTTGTGACAGTACCATTTGAAAGATCGCCGAGAATTGCATTAGCATCGCTGTCACCTGTAATATTACCGATTGAATATGTATTTGTAATCGTTGCCTGTCTTCTCAACTGTCCGGCAATACCGCCTATTTTTGAAGAACCGGAAATATCTCCCGTGTTATAACAATCACTGATCGTGCATGAAGTAACTCGTCCTGCAATACCACCTGCATAACCGTCTGTCGCAGTAACATTACCTGAGTTAAAGGTAGATGAAATGTTTGCCTGATTTTCACCGACAACACCACCAACAACAGATTCGCCGATAACAGTATTTGAGGAACAACAAGTATTTACAATTGAGCCATCATAGTTTACACCAACTATACCTCCGACATATGTAGTACCTGTAACGTCTGATTTAAGACTGGATGATTCAACAATATCTCCGCCGTTTTCACCGACTATACCACCAACATACTCAGTACCATTAATTGTTGTATAAACAACCTTCGCTCTCTCAACTTTACCGTAAGATACACCCACAACAGGGCCAACGCTGTATCCACCGTTGATATAAGATTCTGCAATAGTAAGATTAGAGATTGTTGCTGTAGCAGAAATTGCACCAAAAAGACCTACCGCGTCACCGGAAGTAATATACATACCTCTTACAGTGAAACCATTTCCATAAAACTCTCCGGCAAACTCGACACCATTTGCACCGATAGGAGTCCATACATTTGAACCCTCAACAAGATTACCTACATTCATAACGATACTGTTTGAAAGAACCGCACTTGCACCGGTATTCTGTGCAACGCCATCAAGTGTTCCGTTTACGAGAGCTGCAAACCATGCAAGTTCTTTTGCGTTATTTATATAATAGAACTTACCGTCAAGAGAAAGTTTCGGCTCAGACATTGTGCCATCCCACAGATTCTGGTCAACCTGCCATGAAAGAATGGGATAACCATTGTTTGCCTTAAGATAGTCATAATAGAAGTCACCGAAAGTTCCGTTAATCAAAGTTGTAAAAGAATGACGCTTCATCTCATCAGTGGGAAGAGGCAAACCATTGTCTTCTTTACCTGTGAATTTTTCGGAATCATAGTAACAGTTTGTGATTTTTGAAGAATAATAGAATGCAGCGATTGCACCTGTAAGACCTGCCGGGTCAGATACAGATTCAACGTTTGATGCATTGTAGCAACTGGCAATATCACCTACGTTGTTACCTGAAACACCTGCAACATAAAGAGCACCGTATATATCACCTGTGTTGTAGCAACTGATAAGAACAGAGCCTGAGTTAGTACCACAGATACCTCCTACATACTTACCTGTAGAATAAACTTCTGCAGTATTAAAGGATTGGGAAATCGTACCTTCAAAAGCAGCACAACCTGTTATACCACCTATACGATGACCTGTAGCACTGATTGAACCGCCAAAAGAACAATATGTAATATTACCACCGTTTATAAGATATCCCGTGATGCCACCGACGTTATTTACACCGGTGATGTTTGCATTTACTGTGCATGAAGTAATTGAGGTTCTATTATCAGAATAACCTGCAATACCACCAACTTCGCTGCCACCGTGAACATGCGAAGAGGCAATTTTTACATTCTTTATCTGCGCACCTGAAAGATATCCGAAAAGTCCCTGATAATCTTTTCCGTTATCAATACTCAAGCCATAAATGGTGAAACCTTTACCATCAAAGATACCACTGAACACTCGCCCTGTGTCTGCATAGTTAGCAATAGGTGTCCACTTGTGTGCATAGTTATCCTCATCAATATTATTAAGATAAATATCACACGTCAGTCTACCTTTGAGTGTAACATTACCTGCATCACTGTTTACCTGATTGGCAAACCATGCAAGGTCCTCCGCGCTCTGCAGAAGATAAAAGCCGTCGCTTGTTCTCGATGGTGTAACAGTGGATGCTCCGCCTGTCCAGATCGCAGCAAAAGCGGTCAGCGATGTTGCACTTATCGCCATAATCACAGCAAGAATGCACACCATAAATTTATAAAATCTCTTTTGTTTCATATAAAAGCCTCCGGGTCTTAAAATAGGCAAACACATACCCACATAATAATATACCAATCTGAATAAAATTTCAATGTTTTTTTATTAAAAAGTATCAAAATTTGTTAAAAAATCATCCTCGTTTTATAGAAACTGTACTCAAATAAAAAAATCCCACACTTAAAAAGTGTGGGAAACAAATCAAAGATCAAAAGTTTTTTTAAGCCACTCGCAAGAAAGCTCTACCCATCTTGCTGCATACTCATTGGGAGTGTGACATACTTCCTTTGTTCCTGTTGACATTCCGTGACCTCCAAAGGGGAAAATATGGAGTTCAAACGGAATTTCCTTTTCTGACAGAGCTGACGCAAACATAAGTGAGTTTTTCACAGGCACTGCACCGTCTTCTGCTGTATGCATGATGAAAGTAGGCGGAGTATCCTCAGACACATTATTTTCAAGAGAATACTTCTTAATAAAAGCTTCGTCATTTTTATATTCACCAAGAAGATTATCTCTTGTTCCGCCATGAGTAAGAATACCGAATGTAAGAACAGGATAACAAAGAATTGCCGCATTGGGTTTATTGCTGCCTTCAGGAATATTCAGTTCATCAAAAATTGCTTTATCATTCCACATTGTTGCAAGACTTCCTGCAAGATGACCACCTGCTGAGAAACCGATAATTGCAATTTTATCTGCTTCCACATTCCATTCTTCGGCATTCTTTCTGATAATTGACACCGCAAGTGAAGCCTCAAGTAAAGGCTGACTGAAATCAGGCATTCTTTCTGATGCTCTTTCACCTACCGAGTAGCGAAGAACAAAACAGTTAAAACCAAGAGCAAGATATTGATTTGCGATGGGCTCTGCCTCTCTGTCTGAACACATTCCGTAACCGCCACCGGGAAAGACAAGCATTGCCGGACGCTTGTTTGTGGGGAATTCATGTGATGTTTCGCGGATATATGTATCAATATAGACATCTTTTCTGTCTTCATAAAGATAAATTCTTTCACATTTCATATCTTATTCTCCTAACACTTTAACGCCACCGCAAGGACGAATTGAAAGCACATAACAGGATTTTTCGCCAAACACTTTTTTCATTTCTGTAATATATTCATCAAGAATTTCATTAGGAACAAAAGCCTGCATTGTTCCTGCAAAACCACCGCCGTGTACACGCCATGCACCCTTACCTTTGAGGAGTCTTTCCGCAATGCAGAGACCGATGCTCAGAGGCTGATCCTGAGGAGCCGAAGAGGGATAAACATTCTGGTTGTACATATATGAAGAACGTCCGCTCTCAATTACGCCTGCTTTGAAAGATTCAAAGTCACCTTTTGAAAGAGCGTCAGCTTCAAAGTCAACTCTTGCATTATCTGCAAAGAAATGCATAGCTCTGAGAACAGCTCTGTCCCCTGCTTTTTCTCTTACTGCAGATACTTTGCTGTAAAAATCTTCAGGACAAACTTCTCTTAAAACTTTTTTACCAAAAACGGCTGCAGCTGATTCCATTTCAGTTCTTACTGCACCATATTCAGGTGTTAAATCAGCATGGCTTCCGCCTGTGTTTACAATACAAAGTGAATGTTCGCAAGATGCAAAATCAAAATCAAGCTTAGTAATTACAGGTTCTTTTGTGTCTTTGAAATCAATTTCCACAAAACCGCCCACAGATGATGCCATCTGATCCATAAGTCCACAGGGTTTATCAAAATATTTATTTTCTGAGAACTGAGCAATCTGTGCAATTTCTACGGGAGAAATTTTGCCGTCATTGAACATATAATTAAGCACTGTTCCGATAAGCACCTCAAAAGCAGCTGAGCTTGAAAGACCTGAGCCTGAAAGAACAGATGATGTTGTATATGCATCAAATGCACCGATATTGTAACCTCTCTCAGCAAAACCCGCGTACATACCTCTGATAAGCTCCTGTGATGTACCGAAACCTTCAGGATGCACGCTCAGATCTGAAATATCAACTGTATCCATATCATATCCTACAGATTTTACTCTTGTGATATTGCCTTCTTTTTTCGCGCAGACTGCTACGGCATCAAGATTTACCGCTGCTGCAAGAACTTTGCCGTTATTATGGTCTGTATGATTTCCGCAGACTTCCGTGCGACCGGGGGCACTGTAAAAAGAAAGAGAATCACTTTCACCATATTCCTTTGCGAAAAGCTCAGCAAGAGCAATATATCTTTCTCTCTGCTCCACTACTGCACTGTCTGTCACATAAACTCTCTTGAGCTCGTTATCGAAAGCTCCTGAACTAATTTTTGATTTTAACATCTTCTTCACCTTTCCTCCTGATGAATAAAATAATTTTCCTTGTAGCTATCAGACCTATCCCTGACAAAAAACTTGATATCATAACAGGAATAATAAATGATGCTGAAAAAGGGTTGAACGCATTATGCCCTATAATTGAGTATGAAATAATTTTCGGCATGAAACCACAGACCGAAATCAATAAATATCTTCTGAAATCGTATTTCAAGCCGCCGTAAATATTGCTTACTGTGTTAATGGGAAACATGGGAAAAGTTCTTGCCATAAACAAAAGCCACGGATTTCCGCTACCATCATGTTCAAGAATATTCCAGATTTCCTCATAGTTCTTCAGAATCCTATAAGGCAACGTCTTTTTTCTTGCACCTATATAATACCTTATTGTGAAGATTATTACAAGACCTAAAATGTTTAATATTACAGAAAAAAATGTTCCGAATACCATTGATGTAATAACACACACGCATGAAACAGGTATCAGCGGCAAAGGCAATACAGCTTTGAGAGTAAAAAGCAGAAACACTGCAAGAATAACAGCTGAGCTGTTTCTCAATTCTGCTACTCTCATTTCAAGTCTGATAAGATATGACTGATATTCATCATACCAAATCTGTAACCTCTGAATCTTAAAAAATATCAGTAAAAAGAATAATATTACTGCAACTGAAATCAGAAGAATTGCAATTGTTTGCATCAATCCAAGTTTTTTCCTCATATTTTCCGCCTACATGTTGAATTTATTTCATTTTCTTTATATAATTATATGTGAAAATTCACGCAAAAGAGGTTAAAATATGAAAATAATTATTTTAGATGGTTACACAGTAAACCCTGGGGACCTTTCATGGGATTGGCTCGGGGAATACGGTGAATACAAAGTTTATGACAGAACTCCCACTGAAGAAATTCTCTCACGATGTGAAGGTGCGGACATTGTTATTACTAACAAAACACCTCTCGGCAGAGATATACTCAAAAAACTGCCTGATGTAAAATTTATCGATTTGCTTAGTACAGGCTATAACATTACCGATATTTTTTATGCAAGAGAAAGAGGCATACCTGTTTCCAACGTTCCTGCTTACAGCACAAAAGCCGTAGCCCAACTTACCTTTGCTTTTATTCTTCAGTTTTCTTCACGCGTCGCAGAACACTCAGCTTCCACCAAAAACGGAGATTGGCAAAGATGCGAGCATTTCTGCTATATGGTAGCTCCATTGAGTGAACTTGCAGGAAAAACAATCGGAATTGTAGGCTTCGGCTCAATCGGCAAAGAGGTTGCAAAAATTGCAGAAGCCTTTTCAATGAAAGTTCTTGTAAACACAAATCACCCCGGTGAAAACACAGAAAATTTAAAATTCTGCGACCTTGAAACACTTCTTGAAAACTCTGATTTTGTTACTCTCCACTGCCCTCTTACTGAAAAAACTACAGGCATGGCGAATAAAGAATTTTTCTCAAAAATGAAAAGAACTGCATATTTTATAAACACATCACGCGGTGCAACAGTTGATGAAGATGCCTTGAAATCAGCACTTGAAAGTGGTGAAATCGCAGGAGCAGGACTTGATGTTCTTCTCACCGAACCGCCGATTGACGATAAAATCACGTCACTTGAAAACACCTTTGTAACGCCTCATATCGCTTGGGCAGCAAAGGAAACAAGACAGAGACTCATGGAAGTTACAAAAGAAAACATCAGAGCCTTTGTAAACGGAAAACCAATTAATGTAGTAAACTGACAAAAAGGACTGTATCAATTCACGTGTCTGATACAGTCCTTTCTTTTTATTAATTATTTGTAGAATCTTTCGAGGTAGTTTCTGTGAGCTACTTTCATTTCTTCGTAGCAAGCCTTTGCGTTTTCATAGTCACCGATAAGAGGATGAACCATGAGAGCCTTCATAGCAGCTTCATCATCACCGTTAAGTGCTGCTTCAACTGCGTATTTTTCATAAGCCTTAACAGACTGCATAAGTCCCTGCATATGTCTGTTTGTCTTTTTCTTAACAGGTACGGGAGTTGCACCGTCTGCACCGATTACTGCGCTGATTTCAACAACGTCATCATCTTCCATAAAGGGAAGTGTGCCGTCATTCTTGATGTTAACAACGTGAACATCTCTCTTATCGTTTGCAATTGAATCGATAAGTGAAACCGCAGCAAGTGAATACTTGTGTCCGCCACGTTTGTCAAGAAGTGCAGGCTTAATACAGAGCTCTTCGTCGCTGTACATTTTAAGAAGGTCTTCTTCGATTTCCATACAAACCATTGCACGGCTCTTTTTATCTTCTCTAAGGTGTTCAATTTTAGCGTTTCTGTTGTAGTAATACTGAAGATATGATGAAGGAATACCCTCTATAGCCTTGAGGCATTCAAGTGAGAAACCGTCATCCTTGATGTTAGCCATAACTTTGGGAGAGAAGCCCTCTTCGATAAGTTTGGGAAGAAGTTCTTCGCCGTCTTTAACAATTGAAGTAATCCAGCTTAAGTGGTTCAGACCAACATAAGTTACTTCACTGTCAAGACCTGTAATTTCCTTAACATCGTCAATCATGTCAATGGGAACATTACAAAGACCGATTGCTTTAACCTTTGTATAATTGAGAAGGAATTCTGTAATAATGCCTGAGGGGTTTGTAAAGTTGATAAGCCATGCATCAGGACAGATTCTTTCCATGTGGTCAGTGATTTTCTGGATTTCAGGAATTGTTCTGAGAGCCTTGAAGAAGCCGCCGATACCTGTTGTTTCCTGACCGATAAGACCGTATTTAACAGGAATGATTTCATCAAGATGTCTTGCAGGAAGCTTACCTACACGCATCTGTGTGAGAACAAAGTCCGCACCCTGAAGTGCAACCTCAAGGTCATCTGTGAAAACTGTTTCACAGTCAATACCTGCTTTTTTGAGCATACGGACACAGAGATTACCAACGATTGTACGCTTTCTCTCATCAATATCCATGAATGAAACTTTTTTAAGTTTGAGTGAATCCTGTGCTTTGATAAATCCATCAAGAAGCTCGGGGCAATATGTACTGCCTGAACCGATAACAGCAACGCTAATTTCTTTCATTTTGCATTTCTCCTTAGTTTTTGTAATCTTGGAAAATCCAGTTTACGCAGCCTGTAACGGGAGCCTGTGTAAGCTTGATATATTTAACTTTTTTATCTGTTCTTTCAGCAATTTTCTTTTTAAGGCAATCAAGATAAACTTCATTGGGAAGCTTTGTATGGATTGAACCTGAAAGAACAACCTCAACCTCACCATCACCAAAATTGAGTGAATTAAGATGTGAGACGATGTAGTCCGCACCTCTCTCTGACATTTCGTCAATTGCTTTGAGAACAGGCTTGTCACCCATTTTTGAAGCGGCAAAGAAGAAATCGATAAGATTCATAATAAATCTGCCTCTTTCCTCATTTTCTGCCATAGCAAGTGTGCCGAGAAATTCTTCTTTTGTATCAACGCCGAACTCTTTCTTGAACATTTCAGTCATAGCTGTTTTTTCAAGACCGAGAACAATCTCATCATAAATTAACTTAAATGACTTTGTTGCAACCCAAGTACCATTACCTTTGTCGTCAGAAAATTCACTGAAACCGCCGAGCTGTACCATTTTGCCATCAAGGTCGATTGCGTTGCAGCATGTACCTGTACCGCAGTTGTAGCCGATTGCAGCTTTTCCTGTTGCACCTGCTTTTACAACAATGAAACCGTCATTGAAAATTTCAAAGTTCTTAAGACCTCTTTTTTCCATCTGTGCACACATTTCATCGTGCTGATAGGGATGATCGATACCTGCAAGTCCCATAAGAGTAAATCCGATATCGTCAAGAGTTACATTTCCTTCTTCGAGAAGTTTTGTGATTCCGTCCCAGATAATTGTTGCAGCTTCATCAAAACTACCCTCTAAATTTTCGTGGTTACTGCCGGGAGTTTTAACCTCAGCAACAATATTCTTCTCATCATCGAAAAGAGCGTAAGCAGTTTTTGTTCCGCCGCCGTCTACACCGATATAAAATGCCATAAAACATTCTCCTTATTTTTCCAAATTTCAATTGATAATTATATCACTTTTTTTAATAACAGTCAACTGATTAATTATACAAATCAATTATCTCCTGAGCTTTTTCTTTGAGATGCTCGCGAAGCTCCTCAGGCTTTCTGACATAAACAGAATTCCTGTACTGCATCAGCCATGATATGAAGCCTTCGCTGATTGCCACCTGTGCCCTGATAAAGAATCTTGTGCTGTCCTCATTTCTGATTGTAGCATTCTCACCGAACCTGTCAACGATATCCTCAAGCATTTCATTTTTGCATACAATTTCCACATCGCAAAGTTTGCCGGAAAACATGTTAAACATCTTGTTTGAATAATCGGCAACATCAAACTCGCCTTTGTACTCTGAAACTTCTTCGAAGGAACGGACTGGATTGTCTGTAATTTTCACTTTTCTCATTCTGTCAAGTCTCGTATGCATAAGATTGTCATATTTAGGATTGTTGCAGATGAGATAATAGTGGTCATTGGACCATACAAGTGCATAAGGATTGACGACAAATTCACGGGATGCCATAACGATTTTCTTACCCGCTTCAATTTTATGTCTTATGTAGGTGAAAGTCACCTGCTTTTTCTCCTCGATTGCACGATTAAGTACATCTATCGTATAGAAAATTTCCTCATTGAAGGTTTTCACTCTGTTTGAGATACTGAGTTGACTTTTCAGCATCTCAAACTGGTCACGGCTCACAAGTGTACCGATTTTTTCAATGAGCTCCTGTGTCTTTTTCGGAGTTATGAAATCTGCAGACTGCACCGCATCGATTATAAGCCTTACTTCAGGCAACTGAAAATTTCTCGACGCGAGAAAATATCCTGACTTCGGAGTTTTAACCTTTATAATGTCATATCCGTTTTCTACAAGCAGAGCAATATCGGCATAAATAGATTTTCGTTCCGCCTCTATTCCCCTTTTTGCCAGTTCTTCAATAATTTCACTTGTTGACATTATGTTGTTTTCGTCAGTCAGAGTTTCAAAAACATCGATTAAGCTTAACAATTTTTGTTTTGAACTTGATTTCACTGTTGACAAAGGGTATTCCCCCTTAAAAATTTATCTTACAAGAATTGAAAACAATCTTTTATTCAGTTTTACAATTGCCTCATTATCAATTTTCATAATATCACGGTCATACGTCATGATGCCGTTTGTTTCGTTTTCAACGTCGCTGAGCTGAGTATAAACAACAGCACTGAGACCTTTGCTTACAAGAGGGATAATCTGTTTGTTGAAAAGTTTTTCATATGCCTTTGTAAGAGACTTTTTATCTTTATACATAAGATATCCGAAAGCCTTGTTTTCGTCCATTGTATGACCGGGAACAATGCGCGAATATCCGCCGAATTCTGAAAGAACGAAAGCTCTGTTATCGGATTTTCCTTTAGTAACAGGCACAACGTATCTGTGCATACTTCTCAGGTCTCCGCCCTTCTGGTCAAACCATCCGCTTGCATGGTCTACAACACGTGAAGGATCAAGCTGTTTTACCTTTTCAGCAATTCTCTTTGCATCAAACTGTCCCCAGCCTTCATTGAAGGGTACCCAACAACCGATTGAAACACAGTTATGAAGAGTTGACATCATCTGCTCAAGTTCATCCTCGAACTGGTCACGCCATTCCTTTTCGTCACGGTTGAAGAGTGCATACGCATCATCCTTGACCTTTATCTGGAAGAACGGCACTGCACCTACAAGGAAATTGCCCGGATGCTTTGCACCGCTGACCATATCCTGCCATACAATCATACCGATTTTATCACAGTGATAGTACCAACGGAGAGGCTCAACCTTTATGTGTTTTCTCAGCATGTTGAAACCAAGAGATTTCATCACCTTGATATCAAAAATCATGGCTTCATCTGTAGGAGCTGTCATAACACCATCAGGCCAGTAGCCCTGATCAAGAAGTCCTATCTGGAAATAAGGTTTATTGTTAAGGAACAAACGGGGAATTCCGTTTTCATCCTTTTCCATTGAGTATTTTCTCATACCGAAATAACTTGTTACTGTGTCTACGAGCAGATCATTACAGTAAAGTTCAAACATTACGTTGTAAAGATTAGGTTTCTCAGGAGACCAGAGCTTGAAGCGTTTCATGGGAATTACGTCTACACAGCCGATGTCAGATGTAAATACGACCTCTTCTTCATCATCAAATACAGTAGCCACAATTTTATAATCAGCTTCAGCAGTTGTTTCAATGTCAACATGAACACAGTATTCGTCAATATCAGGTGTCATTTTAATGCTTGAAATATGGTTTTCATCTACAGGCTCAAGCCATACGGTCTGCCAGATACCTGTTGTAGGAGTATACCAGAAGCCTACCTGCTTGATGGCCTGCTTACCTCTCTGCTGCCAGCCTTTATCTGTGGGGTCAAAGACAGAAACATGAAGCTCATTTTCACCATCAACAAGATAATCTGTAATATCAAAGCTGAAAGGACAGTATCCGCCCGTATGACCGCCGACAAACTGACGATTAACGTAGATTCTGCATTCCCAGTCTACAGCCCCGAAATGAAGAATTGTTCTTTTTGAATCGTATTCATCACCAAGAGTAAATGTCTTGTGATACCAGAGAATGTCCATAGGATCAAGTCTTTTTTCAACACCTGAGAGAGGTGCCTCAATTGCAAAAGGAACAGTAATTTTGCCCTCGTATTTATCAGGAATTTTCTCCATTGAATCATTCACTGCATAATCGAACTGACCATTTAAATTTGTCCAGAGCGGTCTTTTGAGCTGAGGTCTTGGATATTCCTGAAGGGGTGCTTCTTTATTGACCTCTTTAGTCCATCTTGTTTCCATAAAAATCCTCCGTTTTTTCAAAAAATATATTGCTAAATCGGTAAATGTTTGATATAATATGTGACAGTGCGCGGATATGGTGGAATTGGCAGACACGTCAGATTTAGGATCTGATGGGTAATCCGTGCAGGTTCAAGTCCTGTTATCCGCACCAAAGACAAGGAAATCACTTTTGTGGTTTGCTTGTCTTTTTTGTTGTCTGTATCAGGACTTGGAACCTGCTTATCGGCGAAGCCGATTTCAATTGTTGCCCGGACGGGCAAAGCAAGCGAACGCCCATCAAGTCCTGTTATCCGCACCAGTCGAGAGCCTCGACACGCAAGTTGCGTTGTTAAGGTTATTATTTTTTTGAGTTTCCACTCGCGTTTCAAGCACATAAAAATATCGATTAAAGAGATCTTTAGTTATTTATACTAAAAATCGATACTTTAATTATACACTTTTCAAAGCTTAATTGCAATATATTATTTGTTAATTCTGTTAAATATTGCATTTACAAAAAAAATGTGATACAATAGTGAAAAACCAAGAAAAGGACGGATTAAAAATGAAAAAGAGCACATTCTTCAAGGATTTCAAAGAATTCATCACAAAAGGTAACATTATTGACATGGCAGTCGGCGTTGTAATCGGCGGTTCTTTCGGTAAAATCGTTACAGGTCTCGTTGAAAACATAATCAACCCCTTCGTTGGCATGTTCATGAAAACAGGTGACCTTGCAAGCTGGAAAACAGTTATGACTGAAGCCGTTCTCGACGAAGCAGGTAACGTTGTAACTCCTGAAGTTGCTTTCATGTGGGGTGCATGGATTCAGACAATTATTGATTTCATCATCACAGCTTTCTGCATCTTTGTTGTTCTTCGCGTTATCATGAAACTCAAAAATAAGCTTGACGCTAAAAAGCTTGCTGAAGCAGAAGCAAAAGCTGCTGAAGAAAAAGCAAAAGCTGATGCTGAACTTGAAGCAGTCAAAGCTCGTCAGACACAGCTTGAAGAAAGCACACTCAATCAGGAAAAACTCCTCGGCGAAATCAAAGATATTCTCAGCAAGAAATAATTTTTACATAATTTCAGCTCTGCCTCAGGTAGGGCTGATTTTTTATATTGTTTTTTTGACAACAGTATGATAGAATAAAGAAAAAATACAAGTGAGGAATATAAACATGTTTCATAAAATATCATCATTTTTCTTCATGCTCATTTTGACTATCACTTCACTTTTTGGTTTGCCTCTTAAAAGATATGAATCAAGACAACTTTTTATTGACATCGGCTTTGAAAATGGTTTTTCAGTTGTGGGACAAGAAACTGTAAATGGTGAAGGTGTAAAGCTTGGAAAATTCACATACAACGAAACCTCTGAAAATCCTGACTGGATGATTGCACAGTGGAACTCAGGCAGTTGCTTGTGGAATGACAGAATCGAGAGTGACAAATACACAATCACTGACGGTTCAACAAAAACAGTTACTTACAATCCGACAGATAAGTCGATTTCAATGAGACTGAATGCAGCAAACATTTAATAAAGGTGAACCTGCAACTTATGAAAACTGGCCTCATCTGTTGCTCGAACAATCCCCTATTTGTGATTATAATAACCTGATTGAAAAAGATCAGGCCTTCTACAAATGCTCAGCAGACAGCATTGTACTTTCACTTGATATAAAAATCTCAGACTTTGTTGACACCACCAACAAAGAAGGCGTTAACGCTGTACAGTTCCTTACATACATTTATCTTAAAGGAACTGACAATAATAAATTCATGTGGTTTGGCCTTAATCTTTTTGATGACAGAGGTTATCAGGATGAAACATGGTCACTTGACAAAGGAAGCGGTCAGATGATTTTCTGCCTTTCAACAAAAGACACCTTTGGCAGCAACAGAAAATCACTTTTCAGAAATGGCAAACCTTATGTTTCGGATGAATGGGTGCATGTGGAGGTCGATTTAAAACCCTATATAGAAGAAGCGATGAAAAAAGCAAACAAGTCAGCCACATTTGACGCCGAAGTAAACGCTGAGGAGTTTTACATCGGAGGTACAAACATCGGATATGAGATTCACGGAAATTATGATTGCACAATTGACATCAAAAATTTCAAGCTGACTTCATATAACAAAACAGGCAGTATCATCTGATACTGCCTTATGACTGTCGATAAACCCACATAAGCATATGTGTGGATATCCGATATATGAAATACTTCAAAAAAAAAAACAAAATAATACCAGAAAAGTGGGTGATACATCAAGTGTCACCCACTTTTGCATATATTTGCCATTTTTACATATATGGAATTGATTCTGCTGCTCCTGCAACAGTGACTGCTTTTGCCGCAGCTGATGTGGCTTTTTTCATAGCCTCTTCAACGCTTTTTCCGTTTGCAAGTGCTGCAATAAAATACCCTGTAAAAGTATCGCCTGCGGCAGTTGTGTCAACCGCCTTTACTTTTTCCGCCTCAACTGAAAAGCACTTGCTCCTGTTAAAATACACCGAACCTTTACTTCCCAGTGTTAGAACAAACTCAGCCTGCGGAAACTTACTCTTCAGACCTTCAATTATCTTTTCAATCTCATTTTCCCCTGTCAGTGCTTCACCTTCAATTTCATTAAGAATGAAACAATCAATCTTCTCAAGAGAAAAACTTGTCAGGTTCCCTGTTATGGGAGACGGATTAAAAAAGATTTTCATTCCTTTTTCATGTGCTTTATCAATCACATACGGCACAATATTCGTCTCATTCTGCAACACAACAAAATCGCCTTCAGAAAAATCCGACAGAACTTTGTCTGCAATCTCTTCAGTAATTCCCTGATTTGCTCCGCCAAAAAGAAGAATACAATTTTCACCTTTTTCGTCAACCTGAATTATAGCATGTCCCGTGGGAATTTCACTTTCAAAAACAAAAGCAGTATCAATACCGTCTCTGCTCGTAAACTCTTTCAGAAAAGTACCGTCAGCACCTACCGCTCCTGCGTGATAAACCATCGCACCGGCTCTTGCTATTGCCACAGATTGATTCAAGCCTTTACCCCCGACTTTTCTCGTGTAATCATCAGATTTTACTGTTTCGCCCGGAGTTACAAACTGTTTCACACGGTAAACATGGTCTATATTTAACGAACCAAAATTTAAAATTTTCAAGCCTATCACCTTTTCAAAAAGCCATACTTTTCAAGTATGGCTTTTGTTCTACCAAAGGAATGTTACTCCCCTTGCATGTGCATTTATTCTTGCTACGTCAATGGTATTGATTTTACCATCGTTATTCACATCTGCACATGTCTGTTCATATCCCACAAGTGCTGCTATGCTTCGTGCGTGGGAATTCACTCGTGCAGTGTCAATAGTGTTCACCTTTCCGTCACCATTGATATCTCCTGACAGATGAATTACAAGTTCAGCAGTTACTTCTTCGGAAGTAACTGTAACTTCATATTCTCTCGTTGCATGATTTTCTTTTGATACTCTGAGAATATAAATACCTTCATCAATTTTTTCAAAGCTGTAATTCTGAACACCTGTCCCTGCAACTGATGCTGTATAGGCTGACTCCTCTTCACCTACTCTTATGAGTTCAATTTTTGTTTCAGTCGTTTCACTGTTTTCGGCATTTGTCACAAAACTCTTTACTGTACCACTGACAGTTACACCTTCACCGAGAGCAGGAACAAAATCGTCATTATAGTTGTAATCACAGTTTTTACACTGATAAACAGTATACCCTTCCTCAGTTTTTGTAGGCTCTACAACAGTTGTTTCATAATCATGACCGTTTTCGTCAACATAGTTATCATTATATGTATCTGAGCACACAGCACATGTGTATGTTGTGAAGCCTTTTTCCGTACATGTTGGAGCAATCATTTCTGATTCATACGAGTGACCCTTAGCATCAACATAATCGCTCATATAAGTGTCACCGCATCCTGAACAGACATTTGTTGTATATCCATTTTCGGTACACGTAGGAGGATTTGCCGTTTTTTCATAGCTGTGAGCAATAATATCTGAAGTTTTCTCCTCAACTACTTCATTGCAAACTGTGCATCTGACTTCTTCAAAACCTTCAACTGTACATGTAGGCTCTGAAATTACATTCCATTCGCCCTGAATATGTCCCTTTGCAGGAATTATTTCTGTCTTCTGTTCACCGCAGAGACATGTAAAAATCCGTGAGCCATCTTCAGTACATGTAGCTTCTTTCACAACAGGATCTTTATATCTATAAAAATCGTGTTCTGTATTTACAAGATTATTGAAAGCTGATTCAAGGTCAGCTGCAGCAACAAGTGCATTCTGACACGCAATTTTAAAACCATAATTTGCTCTGGGAACCGAATATATTACCTGATAAGCCATATCAAGTGCCGAAATAAGCTTCTCCCACGATTTTGAAGTGTATTTTTCCTTCTGTACGTAATAGCCGCTACTCAATTGCGAGTTAACACCAAGAATTTTTTCTGCCATTTCTTTCGCAGCTTCCCTATCCGTATTGGAAAGATAATACATTTCTGTGGTTTCTGTAATATTGGATTGGTCTTCCCAATCATTATTCCATGAATTAAAGCTGATTGTAAAATTATAGTAACCTGAAGGCGGCTCCGTCCACCTGATCCAGTTGCCATCATCAGAACGGTAAGTACCATTAGCTTCGGGCCAATCCATCTGTCCCGGTCGTGCTGTATTCGGATTATCAGGCATTGTCTTAAGAGTTGACGGTGCATTTCCCGAAATAACATTGACACCTCTTGTTCTGGCACCCTGATAATTCCACGGCCAACCAACCTGTGTTCTGATTTTATAATACAATGACTCTTCACGAACCTGAACATAAGTTGTGTTCAATGTTTCAAGAATTTCAAAATAACATCCGTCGCTTATCTGTCCCGGCATACCATGATTTGTACCGAGAGCACCTGTCTTTTCTTCAGATGCGCTTATATGGCCATAACCGTATCCAATAAGATTTTTCCATACTGTGTTTCCTGATTTATCGAGAATATCATATTCAACAGTATACCTAACCGTTGTGTTTGTTTCATCTGCAACAGTACCTGTTACAGAAAAATTAGTTGTATCTTCAACTATGACACCTTTTTCAACATCCACATTCAGACTTGAAGTCATATTCTCTGCGTAATAGGGCAAAAATGCACTGATTGAATTAATCTTTACTTTGTAGTTACTGTCTGTTATCCTGACAGTGAAAGTAGTGTTAACTGTTTTGCCGACAAAAGTTGATGAGGTCTGATAAAACATCACAGGATTAAATGACTCCACGCCACCGCCAACGGCAACGTCTTTTGCACTTGTATTAACCGGACAATTAATACAACTGAATATTAGGACAAAGGCTAATGCAAATGATAAAAATTTTTTAGGCATAATACAATCACCCCCCATTATTACTCTATGTTTTCATAATAACATCTGTAAATAAAAATTTCAATACATATTTAGAAATAAAACAAAAGCCATACTTAAAAAGTATGGCTTTTGTTCTACCAAAGGAATGTTACTCCCCTTGCATGTGCATTTATTCTTGCTACGTCAATGGTATTGATTTTACCATCGTTATTCACATCTGCACATATCTGTTCATATCCCACAAGTGCTGCTATGCTTCGTGCGTGGGAATTCACTCGTGCAGTGTCAATAGTGTTCACCTTTCCGTCACCATTGATATCTCCTGACAGATGAATTACAATTTCTGCAGTTATACCTTCAGAAGTAACAGTAACTTCATATTCTCTCGTTGCATGATTTTCTTTTGATACTCTGAGAATATAAATACCTTCATCAACTTTTTCAAAGCTGTAATTCTGAACACCTGTCCCTGCAACTGATGTTGTATAGGCTGACTCCTCTTCACCTACTCTTATGAGTTCAATTTTTGTTTCAGTTGTTTCACTGTTTTCGGCATTTGTCACAAAACTCTTTACTGTACCACTGACAGTTACACCTTCACCGAGAGCAGGAACAAAATCGTCCTTATAGTTATCATCGCAGTTTTTGCACTGATAAACAGTATATCCTTCCTCTGTTTTTGTAGGTTCTATAACTGTAGCTTCATAATCATGACCGGTTGCATCAACATAATCACCATCATATGTATCTGAACATACAGTACATGTGTATGTTGTAAAACCTTTTTCCGTACATGTAGGCTCTACAACTGTTGTTTCATAGTCATGACCGTTTTCGTCAACATAGTTATCAGTATGTGTATCTGAGCACACAGAACATGTGTATGTTGTAAAACCTTTTTCCGTACATGTAGGCTCAACAGTCTGAGCAATATAGTCATGAGGAATAACCTCTGTATAATTGTCCGTATAACTGGATGAGCAGACATAACAGATGTAAACAGTGCATCCTCGTTTTGTACACGTGGGAGCAATCACTTCCGATTCATATGCATGACCTTTCGCATCAACATAATCACTCGTATAGGTGTCACCACATTCTGAGCAGACATTTGTTGTATATCCTCTTTCGGTACATGTTGGAGGCGTTACTGTTTTTACATAGCGGTGAGCAATAACACCTAAAGTTTTTTCTTTAACCACTTCATTACAAACTGTACATCTGACTTCTTCAAAACCTTCAACTGTACATGTAGGCTCTGTAATTACATTCCATTCGCCCTGAATATGTCCCTTTGCAGGAATTACTTCTGTCTTCTGTTCACCACAGAGACATGTAAGAAGCCGTGAGCCATCCTCCGTACAATTAGCTTCTTTCACAACAGGATCTTTATATGTATAAAAATCGTGTTCAGCATACTTAAGATCTGCAAAAGCTGCGTCAACGTTTGCTGCTGCCGTTCCTGCCTGCTGACAAGCTACTTTATAACCATAGTTTGCATCAGGAACAGAATATACAACCTGATATGCATTATCAAGTGCTTTTATCAGATTATTCCACGATTCTTCTGTATAAAAACCTTTCTGCAAATAATATCCGTCAGCAAAAGTATTTTTAGTTTTCACAATTTTTTCTGCTGCATTGAATGCTGCAACACGGTCGGCATTGGTTATATAATACATTTCAGTTGTTTCTGTAATATTTGACTGGTCTTCCCAATCATCATTCCAGGAGTTGAAGCTGATTGTAAAATTGTAATAACCTGAAGGCGGCTCAGTAATCGCAAGCCATCTTCCACCGTCCGAACGATAAACAGCACCGCATTGTGGCCAGTCCATCTGACCTTCTCTCAATGCACCGTTGTTATCAGGCATTGTATCAAGTGTAGATGGCGCATTACCCGAAATAACATTAACACCTCTTGTTCTTGCGTTACTGTAATTCCACGCTGACTGTGTTCTGATTTTATAGTCAAGCATAAGTTCAGACTGCTGAACATAAATCGTGTTCAGTGTCTCAAGAACTTCAAAATAACAACCATCACTCAGTTGTCCGGGATATGCATGATATGTTCCTATAGCACCTGTGCGTGCTTCCGATCCGCTGACGAAACCATAAGTATAACCTGTAAGATTTTTCCATACGATGTCTCCAGATTTATCAAGGAGATCATAACCGATTGTATAGCGCACTACTGAATTGGCATTGGCGTTGATTTTTCCTGTAACAAGGAAAGAAGCAGCACCAGAAACAACTTTTCCTGCAGAATAATCCACATCAAGATAAGAAATACCACCTTCGGTATAGTATGGTATGTATGCCTCTACAGAGTTGATCCTTACCCTATAGTTACTGTCGATAATCTCGACATTAAGATAAACATTGACATCTGTACCTATGAAGACATCCTTTGATAAATAAAAATCCACGGGATTAAAGCTTTCAGCACCTGTTCCGACACCAACATCTCTTGCAACCGATGTGATATTGCCTATACCTGCAGAAAAGCATCCACTGATAATTGCCAACACCAGCAACAGTGACACAAACTTTTTTCTCATTCTGATTTCCTTCCTTTGTAAATAGTTCTTTATTATATAATAACATCTAAAAAATAAAAATTCAATAAAAATTCAAAATTTGTTCATAAAAGAAGGCCACATTCATGTGAATGTGGCCTTTTGAAATTAAATATAATCACCAGAGTGTGTTAACTGAACGTGCGTGTGAATTAATTCTTGCAACATCGATAGTGTTGATGTTTCCGTCTGCGTTTACATCACCACAGTCAAACGAATAACCATCAAGTGCATTCACACTTCTTGCATGAGAATTCACACGTGCAACATCTATTGTGTTAACAGCACCATCACCATTTACATCGCCAATAAGATGAATCTTAAGTTCAGCTGTAACAGCTTCACCCGCTACTGTGATTTCATATTCACGTGTTACATGGTTATCTTTTGAAACTCTGAGAGTATATGTTCCGTCAAATATACCTTCAAAAGCGTAATCCTTAACGCCATAGCCGGATACTGCAGCTGTCTGAACAATTTCACCGTCAAGAACAAGTTCTACTGTTGTTTCATCGTCAAACTTAAAGCTTTCAACCGTACCTGTAACATCAACGCCTGACTCTGCAAACTCAACATTTACAACAAGATCCTTGCCATCAATTGCCATTGCAAAATCAGTTACAAAAAGAACAGCTGTTAAAATAATTTCTTCATTAGTTTCGCAGTCGCGGAATTTTGAAAGAATTGTATTAACGTCGTCATTGTCTTCATAACCATACATTTTGATTGTTGCATCATCATCAAGCGTTACCACTGACTGACCCATTGCAAGAATTGTTCCTGCAGGAAGGAAAACTTCAACCTGTGCATCTTCAAGTTCATCAACTTCTTCAAGTTTTACAGCTGATCTGAGTTCTGCCTTGAGTCCTGTGCCCTGAACAATATTATCAAGTTTAAGTGTTTCATCTGTGTTTTCAAGAGAAAGCTTTTCTGTTCCGATCTGAATATAAGCTGTACCGGGAATTTCTGCATAACTGTCATCCTCAGCTTTTGTTGATGAAGTTACATGTGAAACTGCAGCCTGATATGCTTTTCTTACATCTTCTTCATTTTCAGGAATTGCTTCAATTACATATTCCTTATCAGAATCTGTCGCAAAAACATCATAGGCATACGGCATTCCATCAATTGTACCTGAAACAGTAGCATCTGAAAAGGCAGGAATATACTTATCGAAATTCACTTCGTTGTCAACACCTGTTGTAATTGACTTCTCATATGTTCTTGTACCTTCTATACCAAGAGAAGCAATATCTGTCATAGTGAGTGAACCTGTTACTTCACCTGCATTGATAACAGATCCTTTGGGTGCAGTGATTTTTGCTGAATAATCGCTGAACACTTCGCCGATAAGAAATGCTGTGTCATTTGATGTTGCCGTGAAAGATACTTTTGTTTCCTTGTCGCCATGAGCTGTAACTGCAATTGAAAAGCAACTGATAACCAGTGCAATAGCGACCATTACTGAAATAATTTTTTTCATAAGAAAACTCCTTTGAAATATGACTAATAATCTATGCTACTTGTATAATGATACTTTGTTGAACACAAAGCACGTCTTATAATAATTCTTAATTTCACCAGAGCATACTTACTCTTTTAGCGTGTGAATTCATCATTGCTACATCAATAGTGTTCAGTTTTCCGTCAGAAGTAACATCTGCACAAGCAAATTCATAGCCAGAAATAAGAGCAACTTTCTTTGCATGTGAGTTAGCACGAGCAACATCAACGGTATTCACCTTGCCGTCGCCGTTAATATCACCATAAAGATGAATTTTCAGTTCAAGATCTGTTATCTGATTATTATCAACAGTAATATCATACTCGCGTTCAACATGGTTGAATTTTATAACTAAGAGTGTGTATTCTCCGTTTGGTACACCCTCAATACTGAATTCTCTAACACCCTCACCTTCAACAGATGTCAAACCTATCATTTGCTCATCTTTCATAACCAGAATAGTTGTAGCTTCAGTACCATCTGCTTCTTCATAAGGTTTAAAGCTTTCAACTGTACCGCTGATAACATATCCTGCCGGTTCAAAAATGAAGTCAAGAACAACATTATTACCGTTAGCTGCACTTGTCAGTTCAGCAAAGAACATTACAAGTACTTCAGTTACTTCACCATTTGACTGGCATGAGCTGATATCTGAAATGAGACTATCAACAACTTCACTTTCATCACAACCCGAAAGCTTGATTGTAAGGAAATCTCTGATAGTAAGTTTGTGGTTACCTATAGCAAAAACTGTTCCCACAGGAAGATGAATTTCTACCTGTGCATCTGCACTTGCCTCAACTTCTTCAAAGCTGAAAACAGGCTTCTCCACAACTTTGCTGAATCTATAGACTTCATCGGGATTTTCAAAAGTAAGCTTTGATGTACCTGTTTTGATATAGGCTGTACCGGGAAGTTCTATATAGTTTGTAATACTGTTCAGCAGTTCTTCTCTCTCTTCCTCATCATCAGGTAACAATGTATCATCTTTTCTGATTTCTTCTGAAGTGATATGAGACGTAATTGCTGCAAATGCGGCAGAAGCATCTTCCTTATCTTCAGGCACTGCATTAATCACATAGAGATCCTCAGTGTCTCCTGCTGACAGGTTATATTTGTATTCTACATATTCAATGCCGCCTGTAGAATCCTTGCTGCTTACTTTACCTGACAAAGTAGCGTCTTCAAAGGTAGACAGTAAATCTGCAAGATTTATTTCTTTACCTGTTTTTGAAGTAGTTGAGCCCTGATAAACAACCTCTTCTGAAATTTTCAAAGATGAAATGTCTGATACAGAAAGAGCTGTGTAAACAGCATTGGTATTAACAACAGCATTCTTCGGAACTGAAAAACTCGTCTCTAAATCAGAATTTGTAACAGTTGTAAAGAATGTATTGTTATTTGAGCGGGCAGTTAAAACGAAATTGCCCTCGGGTCTGGGAATAGATTCTGTAGAAATTACGATATCACAAAGTGCACAATGAGTTATTTTAAGACCGTCAACAACGGCAGTCGGATACTCATATTCAATTCGGCCAGGTGTGTGTCCCTGTGCCGGTGTGAAATCGTCTTTATATGTATGGTCGCCTCTTATACACGTATAGATTGTATAACCTTGATCATAACACATAGGCGGAACAACTGTAGGAACGTATTCATGACCAAGCGCTGCAACAGGACGTGTATTTACGGGATTTGAACAGTAAATACAAAGCTGTGCCTCCACACCCTCATTCAAACAATCAGGCTCAAGAATTACTGTCCAGTCATCTGAAGGTGTACAGTCATCTGTACTTGTAGCTTCAGTTTTAGTTTTACCGCAGATACATGTATAAACTTTTGTTCCTCCGGCACCGCATGAAGAACCCTCGCCTGCAATCGGATCTTTATAAGTTGTCCAGTCACAGGGTGCTTCTACAAGGTTGTTGAAAGCAGACGTAAGGTTATCATCAGCCTTCACACCATTCTGACAAGCAATTTTAAAGCCATGGTTTGCACCCGGCACTGCAAGCATTACCTGTTGTGCCATATCAAGTGCTGTCATAAAGTTATTCCACGATTCCTGAGTATATCTTCCCTTCTGAACATAGAAACCCTGATTAAAAGTATTGTTAAGACCAAGAACCTTGTCTGCAACTGATTTTGCATTCATCCTGTCCCAATCATCAAGGTAATACATTTCTGTGCTTACCACGGTATTAGACTCATCATCCCAGGTTTCATTGTTGGAGTTCATGTCAACAGTAAAGTTATAATAGTCTGATGCAGGCGTAGCCCACATGAGCCATGTACCCTCTGATTCCTGTCTGTACCACATAACAGAAGGCCAGTTTACAGGATATGTTCTGAGTGTTGCAGGAGCATTACCTTCAATAACTGAAACTTCTGTACGTCTCTGTCTGAAAGTAATGAAAAAGTGCTGTGTTTTTAAAGTATAAAGAAGTGCTGCTGATGATACCTGAACATAACAGGAGTTAAGTTTATCAATAGATGTAAAACGAGCACCCGCATGAATATCACCTGGATTATCCGGATATGTACCGATAGCACCTGTTACAGGATTTGACCCTGAAATTTTACCATAAGCATAGCCTGTAAGATTTTTCCACACAACGTTGTCGGAAGCATCAAGAATATTATATTCTACAGTGTATCTCGCAACAGTATTTGTGCTTTCACCGATGTCACCTGTTACAGTAAATTTTGTCTCATCTGTGACAACTGTGCCTGACTCATAAGAAATAGTAAGTCTCGAAGTGTCACCTTCAGCAAGGAAAGGTAACACTACAGAAATTGAATTGATTTTAACCTTATAATTCGGGTCAGTAATTGTTGCTACAAAATTAGTACCCACTCTGGTACTGCCGACAGCATCGCTTTCCTGACTGAAAGTAACAGGGTTGAAACTTTCGGCACCTCCGCCTATTCCTGCCTGTCGTGCATTGACTGCCATTGAGAAACAGCCGACGAGCACAGCAATGGTAAGAATCACTGAAATAACTTTCTTACACATATTATTCTCCTCCTAAGATACTCTTGAAGTTATGTAAACTTCTCAAGTACACTTTAATATATACACATTTATAATATCATTTTGAATTCAAAAAAGCAAGTACAAAAAGGAAATAAAGGTAAAGAAACAGCAGGATTTTTTGAACCCTGCTGTTAATTAGTATATTTTATTGAGCAAAAAGTTTGAGATTTATAAGTCCCTGCTCCACTGCCTGGAAGTTTTCCTCAATTCCTTCAAATTCGACGCTGAAATAGCCGTCATAACCTGAATTCTTAATAACCTCTATACACTGTTTGACGGGAGCATCACCCTGACCGACAATTGTACCGCGAAGGTAGTTTCCGCCTCTTGTGCGGAAGAAACCGCAACCGGGATCGTAAAGCATTCCGCTACGGATAAAGAAATCCTTTGCGTGAACATATTTTACATAGTTTGCAAGTTTACCTGCAGCAATTACAGGGTTTTCATCTGCACAGAGGAAGTTTCCGCAATCGAAAAGCACACCGAAGTTGGAGTCCCCTACTCCGCAGATAATTTTTTCAACTCTATCCGAGTCCTGACAGAAAAAACCGTGATTTTCAATCATAGTCACAATTCCTTTTGACTTTGCATACTCGGTAACAGCTTTGCAACCTTTAATGAACACCGGAAGAGCCTCATCAAAGCCCATGTAAGACTTTCTCTCGTCTTTATAACCCCAGCCTGCATCGTGGCGCATAAACTTTACTCCGAGAGCTTCAGCTACATCAACCTTGGCTTTGATTCTCTCAATTTCCTTATCAAGGTCACCGTCTGAGCCGTTCAACATATCAGCACCCACAGTATAGCTTGAAATTTCAATACCTACCCTCTCTGCTTCAGCACGGATTTCCTTTGCATACTCAATTTCAGTTTTACCGTCAGGAACAATAAGGTCCGTAAACTCAACAGCATCGAAACCCATTTCCTTGACTTTTTCAACAAGTGAAAGATGAGTATATTCGCCTGAATTTAAATATTTCTGAAAACTGTATGATGATACTGAAAATTTCATATCTTATTCCTCGTTCATGATATCGTTGAGGTACTTGACTGCAAGGCCGATATCCTTTGCAGGGTCTGCACCGACTTCTCTTTCGATTGTAAGGAAACCTTTATAACCGATTTCTTCAAGAGCCTTAAGATAGTACGGGAAAGGAACTGAACCTGAGCCGAGAGGTACTTCTTCGTATGAATCGCCTTCGATTGCGTGCTCGCCGTCAGCCATTTCACGTGCACCGGGCATACCATAAACAATTTCGGGGTTTTCATAGAAACGCATGTAACCGTCTTTTGCATGAGTATGTACAATATAATCTTTAAGATTGTAAACTGCTTCAACAGGAGCATCACCTGAAACCATAATAAGGTTTGCAGGGTCAAGATTTACTGCAACACCTCTTGAATTAAGTGAATCAAGGAATTTTTTAAGAATAATTGATTTTTCGGGTCCTGTTTCAACTGCAAAATGTGACTGAATAGTATCAGCATAAGAACTGAGCTCAAAGCAAGCCTGCTGCATGATTTTATATCTTTCGCTTTCTGAATCAGCGGGAACAACACCGATATGTGTTGTTACGATGTCAGTACCAAGCTCTTTTGCAAGGTCAAGAATTCTCTTAGATTTTTCGACTTTCTCAGCATTTCTGTCGGGATGAACAAATCCACCGCCGCCAAGGTCACCGCAAAGTGCAGAGATTACAAGGCCGTTATCACTGACAAGTTTCTTGAACTCGCTGATTTTCTGAGGAGTCATGTTTTCAGGAGCCATATCACCATGAGATGCATAAACCTGAATGCCCTGTGCACCTACTTCTTTTGCTTTTTTTACTGCCTCAGCCATAGGAAGTCTGAAGCTGTCAACGATTACACCAACGGGAAATCTGTACATTAAAATCTACCTCTTTTTGTGAAAAAATTTGTAAAACTATTTACAAAACTGATTATAACTGATATGATTATTTTTGTCAACAACCTAAAATTCAAGGAGGTTACACTATGTCAAAATTAAGAGTTGCAATCATTGGTTGCGGTAACATCGCAAACTGCGCACACATTCCAAGCTATATGAATAACAAAAATGCGGAAATTAAATATTTCTGCGACATCATACCTGAAAGAGCTGATGAAGCTGTAAAAAAATACGGCTGCGGTAAAGCTGTTTACGACTATAAGGAAATTTTAAACAACGATGATATTGACCTTGTTTCAGTATGTACCCACAATGACCATCACGCCATGATTTCAATTGATTTCATGAAAGCAGGAAAAGATGTCCTCTGTGAAAAACCTGCAGCAAGAACGCTCAAAGAAGCTCTTGAAATGCAAGCTGTTGCAAAAGAAACAGGAAGAATGCTTTCAATCGGTACAGTTAACCGCTATAATGACTCAGTAAACAGAGTAAAGAAAATGATTGAAAATGGTGATTTAGGCGAAGTTTACCATGTATATGCATCCTTCAGAGCACACCGTTCAATCCCCGGTCTCGGCGGAGATTTCACAACATTTGCTTGTTCAGGCGGCGGTGCACTTATTGACTGGGGTGTACATTACCTTGACCTTATTCTCTACTGCTGCGGCGACCCCAAGCCTCTGACAGCCAGCGGTGAAGCATTCAGCAAGCTTGGCAAGGATATGAAAAACTACGTTTATGAAGGTATGTGGGCCGAAGAAACTGCTGACTTCGAAAACGGTACTTTTGATGTTGATGATTCTGTTACGGGTATTGTAAGAACAGAAAACGGACCGACAATCACTTTCAACGGTGCATGGGCACAGAACATCGGCATTAAAGAAACATACATAGACTTTATGGGTGACAAGGGCGGAATCAGACTTGATTACTGCGGATATTTCACTTATTACACAGCAAAAGACGGTGCTCTCATTGAAGAAAAGCCTAAATTCAGAATGAGAGACATGTACAGAAACGAAATTGATTCATTCGTAAATTCCTGCTATACAAGAGAACCTAACCAGTCGTTTATCGACAATGCAGTTCTCACCTCAAAAATCATGGACGGCATTTATCGTTCATCAAACATCCACAAGGAAGTTAAAATTTACGAAAATGCCTACGGCGAGGAAGAATAATAGTTATACAAACAAAAATGAGAGTTCAGCCTGAACTCTCATTTTCGTTTTATCAAGAGGTTGTATGCAGCAGAGTTTTTCACGCTCTGCTGTTATTTTATTGCCAGAGTGCTGTTGTACCTCTTACATGTGCATTCATTCTGGCAACGTCAATTGAATTTGCTTTGCCGTCGCCGTTTGCATCAGCACATGCAAGCTCATAGCCCGTAAGTGCCGACACACCTCTTACGTTGGCATTTGCACGTGCAACATCGATCGAATTAAGCTTGCCGTCACCGTTAATGTCGCCGAGAAGATGAATCTTTGCATCCTGCGTTACGACGTCTTCACCTACAGTCACTTCGTAAGTTCTTGTTACGTGGTTATTTTTTGATACTTCAAGAATATATTCTCCTTCAGCTATTCCTTCAAAAGAATATTCTGCCGAATTGCCTGTTACGGTAGCTTCATAAGAATTTTCTCTGTGGCCTGCTTTGTAAAGAAGAAGTGTCACTTCGTCTGTTTCAGAATTGAAGCTTGTAACTGTGCCTGAAAGTGATTTGTCACCATAAACGATGTACTTATAAGATGCATTTGTTGCCACATAATTTGTGTCTTCAATTACTACAGAAGCTGTATACACACCGGGAGCAGTGTTTATGCCGTTTTCGACACTAATGAGAACAGTATTTCCTTTGATATCCCTGTAAGATGCTTCAACAGAAACAGAACCGTCTTCAAGGTCTCTGTTTTCAGACCAGATTACTTCAACCTTCTTGGGAAGAATTGTAAATTCCAGAGTAACTGAGCCTGTAAAGCCTGAATCCTCTTTACCGCTTACTGTAACTGTTGCTGTGCCTGCATTCACATTATTCTCGTAAGCAAAATCAAAGAAATCCTTGCTTTCAACAGCTTTGCCATTAACAGTAATAAGAATTTCTGGTGTTATTTCTTCACCTGTAAACTCAAATTCCTTTTCATCAAGTGTGACATGAGCTTCCGTTTCAAGGTTTGCACCTGATTTTACCTGAACATAGCCGTCAATCTTAGTTGCATCATCAGCGACGGTAATTAAATTGTCGTCTGCATCGTAGTAATAACAACCGTCTGCAAGGTAAGAATTTGCTGCTACATCAGTGACAACTAAACCGTTGGGGAATTCGCCGCCCTTGAGTGTAAGGTTTGCATTTTCATAGCAATAAACAGTCCATTCACCGTATGGTGTGCCTGAATAATATCCGCTTTCAATATCCTTGCCGGTGAAGCTACCGCCTTCTATTTCAACCGAACCATCCTTGACATAAACAGCTACACTGCCGGCGCCTGTAATTTTACCGCCCATAATGTATGTACTGCCGCTGTTTGAGATGCCTGTTGTATTTCCGATTATAGTACCGTCATATATATACATGGTTCCGCCGTTATCGTTCTCTATTGCTCCTAAATCCGTAGTTTCAATCTTACCACCATATATATATGCTGTGCCTATGTTAGAAATCGCTGAGTACGTATCAGATTTAATTTCACCGCCATTAAAAGTAAGCGTACCGCTTACATCATTATTAATACCGCCACCATAAATTTTTCCGCTTTCAACAGTAAGCAAACCTAAGTTGATAATAGCATACAATCCTTCAGCATTCGTCCGGATTGTACCACCTTCACCACTGTCTTTGATTGTTAAATCAGCACCATCAATAATATATAATACTCCGCCGGTTTTGTTAAGCAGAGTTTTGCCGTTAAGGTCAAGGGTGAATCTGCCGGGATAAATATAATGTTCATAAGCAAGCGAAACATCGTCAAGCAGAGTAAGTGTGCTGTTTTCGCTATTTTCTGCCGCCGTAACAGCTTCAGCAAAGGTTCTATAGGGCGAGTCTTCAAGCTCATTGCCGTCTTTATCTGTAACGGAAGCTGCAAAACATTCCTTCACCTGAACGTAGCCTTCAATGCTTGTTGCATCTTCTGCAACGGCTATCTTCTTCCCGTCATCGTAGTAACAATAACCGTCTTCAAGTAAATCTGTAAGATAATTTTCTGTACTCGTGTAATCAGATGAATACACAATCATCTCAAAACCATCAGGGAAAATGCCACCGCTGATATCAAATGAGCCCTCAAAGTTATCAACCCATTTGTTGATATAAAACTCAGCACCGATAGTGTTTTTGAAAGTGCCACCCTTTATTTCAACTGCACCTTTATTATCTAATTTGATAGTACATCCAAATTCATTATTATGTTCTAAAATACCGTTAAGAACAGTAAGTTTTCCGGGAGACCCTAAATAACCCACAAAAAACGTACCGGAATAAGACGCACTTGTGATTTTTCCTGTTTTTGTTTCGGAAGTATCAGTCACAGTCAGATGACAGTCATAACCTTCGAGTACTGAACCTATGTCAAAGTTTTGGCTACCCATATCAAGTGTATAGCCGTTCAGGTCCAGAGTAAGCGGAGAATTGACTCTGACATAACAACCATCAGCGTTGTCTAACAACTTAAGTGTACTGTTTTGATTTGCCTTTGCAGACGTAGCAGCTTCTTCAAAGGTTATATAATTGCCGATAAGGTTGCCGTCCTTGTCTGTTACAGAAGCAGCATAAGCAGGCTCGGTGTTTGTATAAGTCTCGCTGTTATAATCTGTGTCAGGCACTGCTGATACCGACAGATTCATCGGTACGATTGACAGAAGCATTGCAACTGAGAGCAGCATACTTATTAGTTTGTTTGTTTTTTTCATAAAATCATCTCCTCGTTTAATGAATCATGAATAGGGCAAATCTTGCTTTTAATTTTGTTTACGCTTACCAGAGTGCTGCAATGCTTCTTACATGTGCATTCATTCTCGCGACGTCGATTGAGTTTGCTGAGCCGTTGCCATTTGCATCAGCACACATAAGCTCATAACCTGTGAGTACCGCCACGCCTCTTGCGTGAGAGTTTGCACGTGCAACATCGATCGAATTGAGCTTGCCGTCACCATTGATGTCGCCTTTAAGGTGAATTTTCACATTCTGAGTAATATCTTCTTGACCAATTACAATTTCATATTCTCGGGTAACATGATTATTCTTAGAAACAACCATTCTGTATGTTCCGTTTTCAACATTGTCCAAAGAATACTCTGTACTGTTACCTTTTTCTGTTACTGAATAGACTGCATCCTCAGTGCCATCAGCAAAAAGCTCAATGGTAATGTCATCTGTGTCACTACCGAAGCTTGTAACAGTACCTCCGACACTTACCTTAGCTTTAAGTGTGAACGAAACCGTAACGGACTTATTGCCAAGCGTTAACATTGCAGTATAAGTGCCGATTTTTTCAGGAGCAGAACCGTCTGCTGTTGAATAGGTAACGGTATAATCAACCGTCTCAACAAGCTGATTGTCAATAACAACCTCTTTGGCTGTTTCGCCGTCTATATAAAGGTCGGCGGGTGCGGAGATTGTGAGCGTACCGCCATTTGTGTCAGGGCAGTTACCGTCTGTATTTGAGCAGATTGCGGTAATTACGTTACCGCTTGCGGTGTATACATAATCGTGGGTGTGAAGTGTTTTACCGCAGATTGTGCAGGTTGCACCTGTCTGACCGTCGTGGAAACATTCAGTTCCGCATCCGTTTGCACAGATACCGTCAAGATTTGACCAATCGTGACCGAGTGCTTTACCGTATTTGAAATTGCATGTTTCACAAGTTGCCTGGTCGGTGCATGTAGCCCTACCGCCGCTGCAGCTTCCCGCATTTACTTTGGCATGAGTTGAATCCGCAGTGCACTCCTGCCAATGCTGTCCGTTTTCCTGCTTCCACTGATAGTTGCAGGGGGCTTTGTAGATTTCGCTGCAAACTGTGCAAGCGTTTTCTTTGGTACAAGTTGCATTTCCGGTATGCTCCGTAGCAGGACGTGTTACTTTGATTGTGAAATCAACGTCAAACGGGAGAAATGAAGTGAAATACGGGTCCGATGTATTTGTCTGAGTATAAGTTAATACAATCTCTTCCTCATACGGCTGTGCACAATTTCTTATCGGGAATGTACCGCTAATAACGTCTGACGGCCAATAATTCTGAAAGCCGGAAGTACCTCTGAATTTAACCACCGCATAAATTTCACCTTTTTCCGTATCAAAAGCCCTTACTTGGAACATCTCCAATCGTTCATTTGCTTGGGTAAATTTTTCGCTTGACACTTTTAATAAAGTAACTGTGTATGGCGGAAATCTTGTGCTTTCGGTTTGAACGGTGGCTTCCGCCTTCAGCACAGATACGGGAAATATGCTCACCGTCATCAATACTACTGTTAAAATCGATAATATGCGTTTTATCACATTATTTTTCATATTCTTTTCTCCTTTCGGACAATTTACATAATATGCTTTAATCAATAATGTGTCATTCCACATGCACATGTGGGTACAATTTTAAAGAGCCAACAGAAAAAGTTTGCTATACTCCAGAGAATTTTAAGGAACCAGTTACCGCTATGACAGATGTGTTCACAATTTCTGATTGCTTCTATTCTTGCAAGAAGCTGGTAAACATCTGCTTGTGTTGAGGCATCGTCGGCTTTAAGTTCCTCAAGCTCAGCTTTTATATTATCAATTATTTCTTTATAAGCACCGTCAACATCCAATTCTTCAAGAGCTGTAATTTCTTTATCAATTTCAGTATAATCCGCATTCAGGAATGTTCCGTCTTCCGCACCTGCAATAAGGTCATCGCACAATTCATTGAAGCCGTCAGCAAGACCGTCAAGAATATATTGTTCGGATTCTATATAGTTGTTTTTCAGCCAGCTTCCGCCCAAATATTCTTCAAGCATTTCCGCATGCTTTTCAGTTGCATAATCTATTGCAGTTTCATTGAAATCATATTTGTTTATCGTTTCACCAAAACGTTCATGCGCGGCTGAATACTCTGTGTAGTCTGCTCTTTTTACATATTCGATTTCAGTTTCTCCGCAACCGTTAGCGCATGTATACGTGTAGTAACCGTCGTTTCCGTTTTCAGGTCTTGTAAGATTTTCTTCACTCTTTGTGCGTTCAAAATTATGCTCACAGGCAGTGTTAATTCTGATTCTGCCGTCACCGTCAGGGTTTCCATACTGTTCAAATGTAATTTTACCGCCAAGATTCTCTGTGAAATATTTTATAAGCATTTCGGAATCACAAGGCAGTCCTTCCTGTTCAACAACTTTCACACCTTCAAGCATTGTCAAGCCATCGCCACCCTGAGTGAGAACATAAGCACTGCCTGCTAATGTGTAGGTCTTTTCAAGGTCAACCGGCTCACCGTTTACAAGGACATTCCGGACTCTGCGTTCCATTGTTTCATCAATTCCGATGAAATTGCCAAGCTGGTCAGTAATTACGGGAGAATTCAGATAAGTATGTATTTCAAAAGTTACGCCTGAAACCTGGAAGAATCCGCCGAGAGATTCAGGACAACTACGTGCACCATGTTCAAGAACATCAACAAGCTGCTGACCTGTAACTTCAAGAACACACATATCATTATTGAATGCATTCACATCCATAAGATTCTTTCTTGAAACACTGCCAACTTCAATTTCTGCACGTATGCCGCCGCCGTTTGCTATTGCAACATCAGCACCCGTTACTGTACGGTAAGCATCCGCAACAAAGTCTCCTGCATTTGTTTCTCTCTTGCGTACTGCCCAGCCTCTGTCAGAATCGTAAGCAACAAGCTTTGCCTCGGATGTGCCTATCACCTCATAAAGATATGCAATTTGTTCATTATAGTCATCTATCTTTGTTTTAATGTTTTCATAAGCAATCTGAGCTTCCTCTGACATTGTTTCAACTTCTACATCATCGGGATTTATTAGTCTGAAATCCGCATCGTTTCCACTGATTGTCAACACACCGAAATTTGCAAATTTTGTACCTGTTGATGTAATGATAACATCTTCGTTATTTGCATTTTTATATGATGCACTTTCAATTGTTTCGTGTGAGTGAGCATCAATGTAGTAATCTATACCGTCCGTATTTGCAATAATATCAGTTGATTTCCAACCGTCAGATGTTTCAAGAATACCTGTGTGACCTATTGCAACAACAATATCTGCACCGTCAGCAATTGCTTCGTCAACACTTTGCTGAACATTTTCATAAAGATCCTCATTTGTCATTCCACCGGGATATACAGGAAAACCATATATGAAATTTCCGTTTTCATCCTTGAAGAATTCGGGAGTAGATTTTGTTATTGTTTCAGGAGTAGTAATGCCGACAAATGCTATCTGAACACCATTAACATCTTTAATTGCATAAGGCTCAAAAATACATTCATTTGAAGTCAGATTACAGAAGTTTGAGCTTATGTACTCATATTGTGCCTTATTTTCGGCAATATCAAGAAATGTTTCCATTCCGTAATCATATTCATGGTTACCGGGAACTGCGTAATCATAGCCGACAGCATTCATAATATCAACAATTACCTCTCCCTGCGTAAGAGCTCCTATAACCTCACCCTGAATTGCATCACCTGCGTCAACTGTAATAACAGTATTGCCCTCTGCAATTTTTTCTGCTCTGTAAGCTGCAAGAATTGCATAGTCATCAATCGCACAGTGAACATCGTTTGTGTAAAGAATTACAATATTCCCTTCCGTATCGGCAGCAAACACTACATTGACGAATGAAAAAATCATAATTACTGCAAGAATTATTGATAAGAATTTTTTAGTTTTCATTGAAATTTCCACCTTTCGCTTATTTGAACAACGCGTCTTTCAGTGCATTTTCGGCACATTCATCAACATATTTTATAAATTCTTTGAAGACACGATTACCTAATTCACGACAATTAATTGAAAGCACCTTTTCAATCTTCTGGTTTCTGATTTTTTCGGGAACATTGTATATCAGCATTGTCTGATTCAGCGCTCCCCTGATTCTTGTTTCAAGGGTTGCAGGACTTTCTGTAGTCATCAGAGTTGCATAATTGATACCTGAAATAAGAATTTCAGCTTCTGCGTACTGTTCATCTGTCCAACCGTCACAATACTCTGCAAAAATAATTTTTGCTCTTTCAACTGCACTTTTTCGGATATAGTCAAGACAAACAGGGCTTGAATAAGTTGAAAGGAAAAAGTCTTTTGCAATTTCACTTTCCTCACAGGCTGATGCCACTGTCATAAGCTCGATGCATATTGCAAGAAGAGAGCTTACACCTTCATCTGCTTCTTTTTCTATCAAATTCCATTGAAATTTTCTCAGCATTTCGACAAGCTCAGCAAGCAGATGCTCTTTTGTGGGAAAATGAAAAGTCAGGTTTCCTGTACTCATTTCAAGTTCATTTGCAATAGCTTTTATTGAAGTGTTGGTATAACCTTTTTCAAGGAACATCTTCGATGCGACACGTACTATTTCAAGTTTTGTAAGCTTTGATTTATCTATCCTTGCCACATTTATCACCTCGTGTTTATTTTAGCATGCTTTCTTATTTTTGGTTTCATCCTATTTTAGCACATGTGCTATTTTTAATCAATGTGCTATTTGCCAAATATTGTATGAGACTTTTACGCAAAATATACAAAAATCCCCTTCAAGGTTTCCCTTGAAGAGGATTGAAGAGAAATAATTCTTATTTGTAAAGAGGACCGTATGTTGCACATGCACGGTAATCCTGTCCTTCTTTGTCCATACCGAATGCGTTCCATGCAGCGGGACGGAAAATTTTTTCTTCCGGTACGTTGTGCATACAAACAGGGATTCTGAGCATTGAGCAAAGAGTGATAAGGTCTGCACCGATGTGACCGTATGTAATAGCACCGTGGTTAGCACCCCAGTTGTTCATTACATCATAAGCTGACTTAAATGCACCCTCACCTGTAAGTCTGGGAGCAAACCATGTGCAAGGCCATGTGTAGTCAGTTCTCTTCCAGAGTTTGTCTGAAACTTCATCAGGAAGTTTGACTGTGTAACCTTCAGCAAGCTGAAGCACGGGACCTACACCCTTAACAAGGTTAAGACGAAGCATTGTAACAGGCATCTCAGCTTTTGTTTCAAAACGTGAAGAATATCCGCCGCCTCTGAAGTAGCCGTTATCAGCTGCACACCATGTTGTTGCTTTGAGCATAGCGTCGATGTCTGCATCGTTAACATCGTACCATTCTTTCATTACGGGGTTGCCGTTTTCATCTTTGCTTTCACCGCTGAAGTCAAGGCAAGCTGCACCTGAGTTAATAAGGTGGATGAATCCCTGAGATTCTTTTGCTACACCTTCAAGGTCATAGCCTGTCGCTTCCTTAACTGCTTCGGGGCTCCAATATGTACGAACGTCAGCAAATGCCTGTGCTCTGTTTGTAAGGAGTTTACCGAAGAGCATTGAAATACCGTTGAGAACGTCGTTTTCTGTTGCAAGAATGTAAGGTTCTCTTGCGCCGTTCCAGTCAAATGTTGTGTTGAGAAGAGCTTCGGGATAGTCACAGTTGGGATAGAAGTCTGTCCACTGACGCTGACCCTGGAAGCCTGCTGCGATAGCATTATGGCCAACCATTTCTTCTTCTCTGCCTTCGGGAAGGTTGGGGTTACCGTTCATAAGGTCTTTGATGATGCACATCATCTTAACGACGAATTCCCAATCGCTTTCCTTCTTTTCGTCTGTTGAACGAACAAATTCGGGGTTCTTATCGAAGCCTTCAGGACATTTTTCTTTTGTCCATGCAAGAGCCTTCTGATATTCAGCCTCGTCATAGATGTTTTCAGACATTCGTCTGATGATTTCAACCTCGTCAACTGATTCAACACGCATGCCAAGATATTCTTCGATGAATTCAGGGCTGATGCTTGAGCCTGCGATACCCATACAGATTGAACCAATCTGAAGGTATGACTTACCTCTCATTGTTGCTGCTGCAACTGCTGCACGTGCAAAACGAAGGAGCTTTTCTTTAACGTCTGCAGGAATTTCTGTTGCATCACAGGGCTGAACGTCTCTGCCGTAGATACCGAATGCAGGGAGACCTTTCTGTGCATGTGCTGCAAGAACTGATGCAAGATAAACCGCACCGGGTCTTTCTGTACCGTTGAAGCCCCAAACGCCTTTGATTGTCATGGGATCCATATCCATTGTTTCTGAACCGTAGCACCAGCAAGGAGTAACTGAAAGAGTGATGTCAACGCCCTCTTTCTTGAACTTTGCTGCACATGCTGCTGTTTCGCCAACGCGGCCGATTGTTGTATCAGCGATAACTACCTTTACGGGTTCGCCGTTTGAATATTTAAGGTTTTCCTCAAAAAGAGCCTTAGCAGCCTTTGCCATATTCATTGTCTGCTCTTCAAGAGATTCTCTTACCTTGAGGGGACCTCTTCTTGCGTCAATTACGGGACGGATACCGATTACGGGATAATCGCCGACCAATCTGTTTGTTGCCATTGTAAATCTTCCTTTCAGAAATAATTTATTTATTGATTTTTGACATCATGCCACGCAGCACATCTGCCATGACATGAGGAATATCCTTACCAAGACCATTTGTTTCGTGATAGTGGTTATGATCATACTTATCACGTGTGCTTGAAAGATAAGGCTGTGTAGGATGCAGAACGAAATCGTTAAGCGGAATCATGTAACCTGTCATATCGTTTGAAACACCAAACACTTCCATATTCTTATCCCCTACGATTTCGCAAAGAGGAGTTGCATTCACTTCAGGACCCACATCGTTAGGTGACTCTTCTGCTGTTGCATAGCCACCATAAATATTCTCTGTAAATGCCTCGCCCGGAATGGTGAGTATTTTCTTTGAGCCTATCTGTATGTAGTTCATTTCAGTGAGAAGAGCAAGACCTGTTTCACTTGTTTTTGAAGGATACTTAAGAGCACTGCAAACGTGAATAATTGCCATAAGTGACAGAACACCATTTGCGATAGGTGCATAATATGGCTGATGGATAACTGTCATGTCAGCTTCAAGTTCAACATCATTATCAATAGAAAGTGCTGCTTTCGCGAGAATTTCGCCACCTTTTCTTGTTCTTTCGCGTCTGTTTTCATCAAGGTCAGCGATGTTGACAGAGGCAATTGCACCGACTGAGAACAAAACATTAGTCTTCTTTTCCTTGTTTATAGCCTCTCTGAGGAAATAAGGATAGTCCGCACTTACCTGAGAGCAATCACCGCCCATTGTGTTGGGATGTGCACTGTAATTGAGGAACCATGTTTCTTCGCTGCCATCAGAAGGAACAAAACGAAGACGTGAAAGTTTATCGTTAACTTTATTATAAGGCATTCTACCATCACTGATAGCTTCAGGAACATGGATACTACCGCTGTAAAGCTTACCTTCTTTTCTGTTTTCATAAGCCTTGACACAAACTTCTGCAATTGAGTCAATAACTTTCTGCATATATTCCTTATTTTTACCGGTTGCAGGAAGCTTACCCCAATAACCAACCGTATCAATACTTGCATGAGTGTGTGTACAGCTTACGCTTACAAGTTTACAGTTTGTTTTCTTTGTGAAGTCTGCAAGCTTTTCTCTGACAAGACTTACCTCATAACCAGTAAGGCCGATGAGGTCTGCACTGACAAGAACAATACCGCCGTCACCGCAGCCAATCCACATAGCTCTGACAGTAAGAGGATCGAGAACACCTGTAATCAGATTACCTGTTCTGTAGCCTGCAAGCCAATACTTCTTTGAAGTTACATCATCAGGCATAACTTCTTTCATTGAGAAGCCGACATTAAATATGTTACCGTCAGTGTTTTTCAGAAATGAAGGCTCTGCCACAGGGATATCAGGTGCAGTCATCTTTCTGTTTAACTTTTTACCATGATTAATTGCAATTTTCTTTACGGCACTTGCCGCAAAATCAGCTATATTCATTACATTACCTACCTTTCGATATATAGCACAAAATACATCAATTATATGTTATCACTTATTAGTAAAAAAGTCAAATGATAATTTGTTAATAATATAAAAAAGAAAACGAAGGAGTGGTTTTACCCACTCCTCCGGATTATATTTGATTGTTTAATCAGAACTCAATTTCGGGTGTCTGTGTGATTTCAGCATCACCATTTACATATGCTGAGATAACTGAAAGGTCGAATGAGTCAACTGCAGTGTCAACGAAAATGTCTGCTGCAAGGTAAAGTGCTGAGCCATCTTCGACTTCGATGTCACCATTGATGATTGCTGAAAGAACTGCATAGTCATACGTATCAACAACACCGTCACCGTTCAGGTCACCGAAGATAA
>SVPP01000017.1 GCA_015065765.1 Oscillospiraceae bacterium
TTTCTGTCTGACCATTCGATCCATGCGATATCATCGCATCCGAGTGCTGTTCTTGCGCCTGCGTCAATTGCACCTGAACCGTCAACGTATTCAAGACCTGCAGGGAATGCTGTTCTGAATGCCATTGAGGGAAGTGCGTACTCTGACTGCATTGTTACTGTGAATGTGATTTCTTCGCCAGCAACTGCTGTTGTTTTGTCAGGTGTTACTGTTAAAGTAACTTTGGGATCGCCTTCTGCTGCGTATACTGCTGCGGGAATAATTCCGATGAGCATTACGAGAGAAAGGACAAGTGCCAATACTTTTTTCTTCATAACTTTTGCCTCCTATTTTATTTTAATTGAAAATTATGAGCAAATTATAACACTGAATAATGAGTGAGTATCAAAACACTGAGGATTAAATACTCACATCATTATCAACAGTATTTATTTAATATTAATTACGCTTTAAGAGGTAATTATCTCTTATTTCCAGAGGTATGATGTTCCTCTTGCATGTGCGTTTGCACGTGATACGTCAACTGTGTTAACCTTGCCGTCAGCATTGATATCCGCACACTTAAGGTCATAACCTGTAAGCTGTGAAGTACCTCTTGCATGTGCATTTGCACGTGACACGTCAATTGTGTTAACCTTACCATCGCCATTGATATCACCAAGGAGGTGAATCTTCATATCCTGCTCGATATCTGCATCAGCAACAACGATTTCGTATTCTCTTGTAGCATGGTTAGCCTTGGAAACAACAACTGTGTATGTGCCGGCTTCAACTGCTTCAAGTGTGTATTCCTGAGCACCTGAACCTGTAGCTGTTGCTGTGTAAGCTGCTACATCTGAACCTTCTGCGAAGAATTCGATTGTTACATCGTCACTGTTGCCGTCAACACCATCATCAAAGCTTGTAACTTTACCTGTGATGTTTACGCCTTCGATTGCGATTGTTTCAACTGTATATGCCATACCTGTAGAAATGTAGTTAAGAGCATTTGTTTCTGTTGCGCTTTCAGAATAACCAACTGTGAATGCGCCTCTCTTAACGTCTGCTGTCTTTGTCCAGTCAGGGCTGATGAAGATAGACTGTGTTGCATCTTCAACATCTGCAAGAGCTTCAAGCTGGAATGTAATAACAACATCATTCTTAGGCATTACGAGTTCGAAGTCAACGCCTTCTTCACTTGCCTGTGTTGCGTCTGCAGAAATTGTAGCAAGTACATAGCCATACTTTGCTTTAGCTTCATCTGTATTCCATGTATCGGGATCTGAAGTGTACTTAAATCCGTCTGTCTTTGTTGTGCTACCGCCTTTTTTGTATGATCCGTTTGCAAAAGCACTGTCAGCGTTTAATGTAATAGCTGATGCACCTGAACCAACAACTGCAAACTGAGCCTTATCATAAATAACGGGAAGCTGGATAACTGATGCGAAATAGTTAGCATCAAGCTTAACTTTAACTGTAACGATGTCGCCTGCAGTTACATTCTTCTTGTCGAGGATTGTTGTAACTGTAACTGCTGCCTTAGAAGCATCACGTTTAAGACCTGCAAGAGCTGTCTCAAGTTCGTCTGCCCAACCGTCAACGATTGACTGCTGTGACTCTTTGAGACCGTCTTCAATCTTAGCAAGAACTGCATCAACTGCTGCAAGGCTTTCATCTGTGAAAGCTGTACGGTCGATAGCTTCTGCTTCTTCTACAAGAGCGTCAAGCTCTGAATAATCAGCTTCGGGTTCGCCTGTTGCAGGAAGAACGATTGTCTCACGGCTGAGTTCCTCACCGCAAACTGAACAGTAAACTACTTTATCGTATGAACCAGCTTCAAAGTATGTAGCTTCAACTCTGTTTTCTTCAACTGCTTCTGCAGGTGTGTGGCCGAGAGCAGGAACTACTTCCTGAGCAACGAGAACCTCACCGCAAACATCACAGTGTGAACCTTCTGTGAGACCTGTGTTTACGCAATCAGGAGCAACTGCTTCATCAGTAACAGGTGTATGACCAAGTGCGGGAACTACTGTTGTTTCTCTTGAAACTTCTGCGCCGCATACTGTACAGTAAACTACTGTATCATATGAACCATCATTTACACAATCAGGAGCAACGTTGTTTTCAACTACTGCTTCGCCTTCTGTATGTCCTGTTGCAGGAATAACGATTGTTTCTCTTGAAAGCTCAACTTTGGGAGTACAGCATGAGCAGTAAACTACCATGTCATATGAACCATCTTCTGTACATGTAGCTTCAACTCTGTTTTCTTCAACTGCTTCTGCGGGTTCGTGACCAAGAGCAGGAATAACGATTGTTTCACGGCTTACTTCTTCGCCACATACTGTACAGTAAACTACTTTATCGTATGAACCGTCAACTGTTGCTGTTGCTTCAACTCTGTTTTCCTCAACAGCTTCGCCTTCTGTGTGACCGAGAGCAGGAATTGTTGTTGTTTCACGGCTAACTTCCTCGCCGCAAACTGTACAATAAACTACTGTATCGTATGAGCCTGCTGTATCACAGTCAGCTTCTGTTCTGTTTTCTTCAACTGCTTCGCCTTCTGTATGACCAACTGCGGGAATTGCAATTGTTTCGCGGCTTAATTCATCGCCACAAACTGAACAGTAAACTACTGTATCATATGAACCTGCTGTATCGCAGTCAGCTTCTGTTCTGTTTTCTTCAACAGCATCTGCTGCTACGTGAACGCAACCTTCAAATTTAGCACCATCAACATTGATGGGAAGACCATAGAGCTTACCTGCAGTTGCAGAAGCTGCAATTGTAGCTGCGCCCTTACCAACATATGTAGCTGATCTTGTATCGAATGCAGGAACGTCTGTACCTGTTTCAACAACAAATGTGGGGTCAACCATGATTACGCCCTTACCATCTGTGGGAGCATCTTCTTTAACTTTAAGTTTAAATGATACAAGGTCTGTTGCATCTGCGAATACGGGTGTTGCTGTGTTACCACCGTCTGATGCAAGGCTTGCAAGCCATACATAACCAAATCTAAGAAGACCAAACTGAGCCTTCTGATCTGCTGAATAGAGACCTGCATACATATCTTCCTGTGCATCTGCTGCAAGGAGTGACTGAGCAACGCCTGTGAACTTAGCACCATCAGAAACAAGAAGATTTGTGAAAATCTCATCTGCTGATGCACCAACAACTTCATAATAGTCCTTGTCATATGCAAGCATAATCTGAAGAGCATGGACATTATAGTTGTTCTGGAGAGTTACCTTAACAGTAACCTCGTCGCCGGGCTGCGGCTTTGCATTATCTGTTGTGAGTGTAATCACAGCGTTTTCTGTTGTCCACTCTGTAGCAGATACTGCTACTGCAAATACGTTAACTACCATAAGTAACGCAAGTGCAATGCTGAGAACTTTTTTTGCCATTGTTTTTTACCTCCTAATGGTAAATTTGGTATTTAATATAATGCTTTATATTTCAATTCGCTTTCGCGAAAAACACCACCGATTTAAAATGCTGAATATGTACCTGCTGCCTGATTGATTTCACCTGCAAAGATCAGATATGAATCAAGGGCAATTTTGTCGCTTACATCGACTACGCCGTCACCTGTCAGCTCAGCAGCAAGAGCTGACACACCTTCAAGCGAAACATCGTAAGTTTCTGCAAGGTCAAGCCACACATAATCCGTTGCATCTACAAGGCAGTCACCGTTTACATCGCCTGCAACAACAACCGTATATGTTTCAAGAACCTCTCCTCTGAGAACAAGTTCCACCACAGTGCCTGTGCCCATTCTGTTATCCTGTGAAGCTTTTACAACCAGCTCACCGGGAGCTTTTGCGTAAATATATTCATCAAGATTATCAACCACTCCGGGATCAATACCGCGGATTATGCCGTTTTCCTTATCAATGATAACATCCTTTCCTTCCACTGCAAGAATTTCGGGAGTGGGACATGAGACTGTTGCATTTGTAAAACTGAACTGGAGATCCTCACACTGAACAATTTTATCAAATGTGATTTCACCCTCTATATCAGTTATCATCTGTCTGTAAAAAAGAGTTGAATCAGAAGGGACAACAATCACACCCGATGTGTCCTTTTCAACATCTTCCTTCACCTTAAGCTGGAAAGTAAAGCAATCCATGCCATCGGGAACATTATACGTAGTCCAGCCGTTTGCTGAAACGCCCTGCCACTGGAAAACAACTGCATCGTATTCCTCAGAGGTATATGTGCTTGTAAAAGCCTTGTCAGGGTTTATAGCGGGACTTACAACTGAGCCACCGAGTGAGACAAGCTCATCTGTTGCACCTGCAGAATCTTCAACCAACTCAAAAAAGGTATTAGAAAAGAGCACCGGCCAACGCATTGAAGTTGCATAGTAATTAGTAGAAACATTAACCGTTACTGTAATTACATCACCGGCTGCTACCGTGTCGGTATCTGTTTTTATTGTTACGTTCGCGTTTTCTCCTTCCGCAGATGATGTGATCGCAAACATGCCGAGAAGCATCACTGCTGTGAGAAGAAGGGACAAGAGTCTTCTTGACTTTTTCATTTAATGCAGACCTTTCTCTCAAAAATGCAGATAATTACACTTTTATCTTATTCTACAATGGGATTTTACCACAAACATCAAAAGTTGTAAATAGGTTTTAGTGAAATTTCTATTAAAATTTATTAATTTTGTTTATTTTGTAAAGTGTTTTATGTGAATTTAGTCAAATCGTCACAAATTTCGTTTGTTGATAAAATTTGCAAAATACTATTGCAATATCCGAAAAATTAATATATACTATTATTATTACGCGCGTGTACTAATTAAAAACGCGCAAAAAACGGAGGTAAAGCTCTTATGAAAAAGTTCAAAAAACTCATTGCCATCCTTATGGCAGCACTTATGGTGTTCGCTCTTTCATCATGTGACCTTATCGAGGACGCTCCCATCACTCCTGCTCTCGGCGGTGTAGAGGCAGGCGACATCCGCATCGGCATTCTCTTTGCAGAGGATTACGAAAGTGAAGGCACTGCATCTTTTGTTCAGCAGCAGGCCATCAACACAATGTGGGGTACATACGGAATCGCAGGTACAATTCCCAAAAACAAAGTTCCTGTTGACAACATTCAGAAAATTCAGGATCAGATTATTTCTTGCGTAAAAGAAAGCGGATGTAACGTTGTGCTTTCAACAGATCCTGCATTCACAAAGATTGCTTATGAGTTCTCTCAGAACGCTGATTACAAGAATATCATCTTTGTTTGTCTTGACAGCACAAAAGAATATGAAGCAACAGAAAACTTCCACTGCTTCTATCCCGACTACGCACAGGCTTATAAACTTGCAGGTATCGCTGCAGCAGCAAAGCTCGGAAACACAAACATTCCTCTTACAGAAGAAAACGAAGAATATGCAGCTGCATTTGCAGAAGGTGTGAAATCTGTAGCTCCCAAAGCAAAAGTTATAAACGGCAAGGGCATTGATACATACGGCGAAATCGTTACTAACTGGCATGTTTACTACATCACACTTATCGAAAACATCACTCTCGGTAACTTCTCAGAAATGGGCGATTACTATGCAGGTACAGAAACAGGCTTCTGTGATTTCGTAGCTGCTGAAGATTATGTAACAGATGAAGGCGAAGCTAAAATGTCAGAGGCAAGACTTGCATTCTGTGAAGCAAAATAAACCTTTATAAGTAAAACATTTTAACCCTCTGTCACATGGCGGAGGGTTTTGTTGTGTATATTGTAATGTAACAATTATCTGCAACAGGAGCAAGCCCCTACCCTACGATGAGAAACAACAAGACCGCACTGTTTCATAGTGCGGTCTTGTTGTTATTATGTCTTATTTTAAACTTTTAAAATTATCTTACAACGATATTTACAAGTCTGCCCTTGACGTACAGCTCTTTTACGATTGTTTTGCCGTCGATTGCTTCCTTGATTTTCTCGTCCTCTTTTGCAAGAGCAATTGCGTCCTCGTTTGAGATTTCAGCAGGAATGTTCATCTTTGTTCTTACCTTGCCGTTAATCTGTACAACGATTTCGATTGTTGCATCAACACACTTTGCTTCATCGTATGTGGGCCATTCACTGATTGCAAGAAGCTCTTCGTTTCCGATAACTTCGTTAAGTTCTTCAGTAATGTGAGGTGCAAAGGGATTGAGAAGCGAAATAAATGTTGAAAGCTCTTTCTTTGTAACTGCGCCTGCATCATAGATTTCGTTGAGAAGTGTCATGAGTGCTGCGATAGCAGTGTTGTATTTAAGTGTTTCGATATCACTTGAAACCTTTTTGATTGTTTTGTTGAAAGCAACCTCGAGTTTTTCTGAATATCCGTCACCGTCAGTGAGAATTGTCTGGAGATTCCATACTCTGTCGATAAATCTCTTACAGCCTCTTACGCTGTCCTCTGACCAGGGTGCTGCCTTTTCGTAGTCACCCATGAAAAGTACATAAGTTCTGAGAACGTCCGCACCGAATGAATCAACAACATCGTTGGGGTCTATAACGTTTCCTCTTGATTTTGACATCTTAACTCCGTCAGGTCCGAGAATAAGTCCCTGAGCTGTTCTCTTTGCATACGGTTCTGCTGTGGGAACTACACCGATGTCATAGAGGAATTTATGCCAGAAACGTGAATAGATAAGGTGACGTGTAACGTGCTCCATACCGCCGTTATACCAATCAACCTGTCCCCAGTATTTAAGTTTTTCCATATCAGCAAGGCATTCTGTGTTGTGGGGATCTATGTATCTGAGGAAGTACCATGATGAACCTGCCCACTGAGGCATTGTGTCAGTTTCTCTCTTTGCTTTACCGCCACACTTGGGACATGTGCAGTTTACGAATTCATCAATTTTTGCAAGGGGGCTTTCGCCGTCTGAGCCGGGCTCAAAATTTTCAACCTTGGGAAGAAGAAGAGGAAGCTCTTCATAAGGAACTGCAACCATTCCGCAATCGGGACAATGTACAATCGGAATAGGCTCGCCCCAGTAACGCTGACGGTTGAATGCCCAGTCTTTCATTTTGTACTGAACACCTTTTTCGCCGATACCCTGCTTTTCAAGCTCTTCAAAAACTCTTTCAATTGAAGATTTCTTATCTGTGTATCCGTTAAGGTAATCTGAGTTTACCATTTCACCGTCGCCGGTATAAGCTTCTTTTTCAATGTCTCCGCCCTTGATAACTTCGATGATATCAATGCCGAATTTCTTTGCGAAATCGTAGTCTCTCTGGTCATGTGCAGGAACAGCCATAATTGCACCTGTACCATAGCCCATCATAACATAGTCAGAAATGAAGATGGGAATTTCTTTTCCATTGACAGGGTTGATACCTGTGAAGCCTGCAAGACGAACACCTGTCTTATCTTTTACAAGCTGAGTTCTTTCAAACTCTGTTTTCTTTGCACATTCTGCTCTGTAGTTTTCAACCTCGTCAAAGTTTGAAATCATGTCTTTATACTGGTCAAGCATGGGATGCTCGGGAGCCATAACCATGAATGTTACGCCAAAAAGTGTATCGGGACGTGTTGTGTAAATTCTGAGAGTTTCGTCTGTACCTTTAACTTTAAAGTTTACAAAAGCACCTGTTGATTTACCGATCCAGTTTTCCTGCTGGAGTTTAATGTTTGGAAGATAATCAACATCTTTGAGACCTTCAAGGAGTTTATCTGCATATTCAGTAATTCTCAGATACCATACGTCCTTTGACTTCTGAACAATATCGTTGTGGCAGATGTCACACTTGCCGCCCTGTGAATCTTCGTTTGAAAGAACAACCTTACATGAAGGACAATAGTTAACAAGAGTCTTATCTCTGAAAGCAAGTCCGTTCTCAAACATTTTGAGGAAAATCCACTGTGTCCATTTATAGTAGCCTTCCTCAGTTGTGTCGATAACTCTGTTCCAGTCAAAAGAGAAACCAACTCTTTTAAGCTGAGATGTAAACTTTGCGATGTTATCGTCAGTAACCTGTCTGGGATGGATACCTGTTTTGATTGCATAGTTTTCTGTGGGAAGACCGTAAGCATCAAAGCCGATGGGGTAAAGAACGTTATAGCCTTCTTTTCTGCGTTTTCTGGAAACAACCTCAAGACCTGAATAAGCCTTAATGTGACCAACGTGCATACCCGCACCGCTGGGATAAGGGAATTCTACGAGAGCATAGAACTTTTCTTTTTCAGAATTGTCCTCTGCATGGAAAACTCCTGCTTCTTCCCATTTGTCCTGCCACTTTTTCTCAGTGGCTTTGAAATCATAGTTCATTTTTATTTCAACTCCTAATTTAAATCTTGATTATTGAAGAATTTCTTCTGCGGTTTTTATGCTTGCATCCTGCCAGAGTCTTTCTATATTATAATACTCTCTGCTCTGTCTGTCAAAGACATGAACAACAACTGTGCCGTAATCAAGAAGAATCCAGCCTGTTGCTCTGCCTTCGATGTGTTCAGGCTCTACGCCAAGCTTTGAAAGTGCATCCTCAACATCACCTGAAAGTGATCTTACATGTGTGCTTGATGTACCGCTTGCAACGATAAAGCAATCAGCTACGATTGTAAGCTCTGAAGTTTCGATAATCCTGATGTCCTCTGCTTTTTTGTCATCAAGAACCTTCACTATATTTTTTATAAGCTCTTCATATTTCATATGGAAGCCTCCTTACTGTTTTCTAAAATTATTTCATTATATGCGTCTACGCTGTCAGGATGAAGCACCTGCTTTCTGTTCACAATTTCATGTATACAGAATTCAAGACCTGCCATCATAGCCTTTTCAAGTGATTCTTCTGCCGACTGTCTTACTTCATCAACTTCGGGATAATCTCTGTCTGCAGAAATAAAATCTGCAACATAAATCACCTTTTCAAGAAGTGACATGTTTTTCCTTGCGGTTGTGTGATATCTTACCGCTTCAATCAACTCATCATCTTCAATTGCAAGTTCTGTTTTCATGTAAGCTGCACCTGCAATTGCATGCCAGAGCTTCGTGTTTGCTTTTTCGCAGTCTGTAAGTTTCCATCCCGCTTTTTCAATAACACACAATTGCTCCGAATCACTTGCGTTTTTCATCACATCATGAAGAAGTCCTGCGGTGTAAGCCTTTTCTGCATCACATCCGTATTTCTCAGCAAGATATTTTGCACTGTCGGCAACACACAGAGAGTGAATAAATCTGCTTTCCTTTAGTTTTTCCGAAATCAGTTTTTTAAGTTCTTCATTTCTTTCAGATACACACATTATATAAACCTTTTTCTTTTATATATTTTTCAACTTTTGGGGGGACAAGACACGAGATGTCTTCTTTCTTTGCAAGCTTTTCTCTTACCTCGCTTGAGCTGACTACTGTTTTGGGGAAATCACAGAAAATAATTTTCTCAAACAACTCGCTGTCTGCATCCCTGCAGGTTTTCTCATTATCTCTGTCTGTGGCACAAAGGGTACACATTGAAAGAATATCTTCATATCTGTACCATCTTCTGAAACAGAGAAGCATATCTGACCCTACAAGAAAATAGAACTCTGCGTCTGTGTAAATTTCTTTAAGGCTTTCCAGTGTTTCAACCGTATAACTTCTGCCGCCTCTTGAAATTTCGATGTCACTCACTTCGCCGATATTTTCAAAGGCAAGCTCACACATTTTCAATCTGTCCTCACCTGAAGCGATATTTTCAGCTTCCTTATGAGGTGGAACTGCAGTGGGAATTATGAGAAGCTTATCGAGATTCAATTTCTCTTTGAAATTTTCCGCAAGTCTTACATGACCATTATGCACAGGATTAAATGTTCCGCCGAAAATTCCTATTTTCATTTTCTCTTTCCTTTTATGTCAGAAAGTCTTTTTGCCTGAGGCTTTTTCTTCTTTTCGTCCTTATGAAGCTCGGGGTTGTATTTATAGAATACCATACAGCCGCCGATAACCTGAACAACCTCTGAGTCGGTTTTTTCTGCGATTTCATCTGCTGCTTCTCTGGGCGTTACGGGAGATGATTCCAGAAGAACTTTGAGTTTAATAAGCTCTCTTTTCTTCAGTGCAGCTTTTGTCTGTTCAATAAATGCGTCATTGATTCCGCCTTTACCAATCTGATACAAAACTTCAAGTGAGTTTGCTTCAGCTCTTAAATTTGCTCTTTCTTTACTTGTCATTATAAATTCTCCATCTGTAATTTTTCTTTGAGTTCTCTGAGGGCATTTCCTCTGTGACTGATCTCGTCTTTTTCCTCCGCACTCAGCTGACCGAAACATCCTTTATCAGTTATAAATAATGGATCATATCCGAAACCGCCGTTGCCCTGCTCTTCAAAACCGATATAACCGAAGCATTTTCCTTCTGCGGTAATTTCTCTGCCGTCGGGGAAACAGCAGGAAATACTGCAGGCGAAATATGCTGTTCTTTTTTCTTTTTCAACACCTTCGAGCTCTTTCAGCAATTTTTCATTATTCTGCTTATCGTCACCGCCTGAATATCTTGCAGAATAAATTCCCGGGGCACCGCCTAAGTAATCAACACAAAGTCCCGAATCGTCTGCAATACAAGGAAGTCCGCTCTCCTTACATCCCGAAAGTGCTTTTATTCTTGCATTTTCAGCAAAGGTTGTGCCGTTTTCCTCAACCTCTGTAAGTTCGATACCGAGGTCATCAGCAGTTTTAACACTGATGCCGAGAGGTCCGAGCATTCTCTGCATTTCTGCTTGTTTTTTTCTGTTATGAGTAGCAATCAGAAAGTCCATAAATTACTCCTCATCCTCTTCTTCGTGTTTCACTTCTGCTTCAAAAAGTCCTTCTGCAAAGGCTGAGGGACTAAAAGGCTGAAGGTCATCAATCTGTTCGCCCACACCTACAAATTTCACCGGAACGCGAAGGTCATTCTTGATTGCGAGAACAACACCGCCTCTTGCTGTACCGTCAAGCTTTGTAAGTACAATACCTGTAATTTCAGCAACGTTTTTGAATTCCCTTGCCTGATTTACCGCATTCTGACCTGTTGTTGCATCAAGAACAAGAAGGCTCTCACGGTCAGAATAGGGAAGCTCTTTATCAATAACTCTGTAGATTTTTGCAAGCTCATCCATAAGATTTTTCTTATTATGAAGTCTTCCTGCAGTATCACAGATAATAATGTCTGCATTTCTTGCAATACCTGCCTGAATAGTATCGTAAACTACTGCCGCAGGGTCTGCACCCTCTTTGTGTTTGACAATATCAACGTCTGCACGCTCTGCCCATACTTCAAGCTGTTCAATTGCTGCCGCTCTGAAAGTATCCGCAGCACCGAGAATAACCTTTTTACCCTCAGCCTTGTACATGGCCGCCATTTTACCGATAGTTGTTGTTTTACCCACACCATTTACACCGATAACAAGAATAACGGATGGCTGAGTGATAAGGCTCATTTCCTCTTCACCCTTGAGCATTTCTGCTACAATTTCTTTTATCTGCTCTTTAACCTTCGCAGGTGTACCGATATTTTTCTGTTTTACTCTTTCACGGAGTTTTTCTACAATTTCTCCTGCAGTTACAACACCTACGTCACCCATTACAAGAATTTCTTCAAGGTCTTCATAAAGGTCCTCGTCAATATCCTTATAGCTGTGAAGCATGTTTTCGATTGCTCCCGCCATACTTTCTCTTGTCTTTTTCAGACCCATGCTGAATTTTTTGAAAATACCCATTTTAAAAACTCCTTAGTGAATCAATTCGTTATCTGTCTGTGAAGATTCTTCTTCAGATGACATGTTGTTATTTTCATCTTTGTTTTCGTTGAAATAATATGCAAAAATATCTCTTGCAACAGGGGCAACTGCTGCACCTGAGCTTGCACCTTCAATTGCTATAGCGATTGCAATTTCAGGATCTTCATAAGGTGCATAGGTGATAAGGAAACCATTGTTGCAAATCTGACGTTTTCCGTTGACAACCTTTTCGACCTGAGATGTACCTGTTTTTGCCGCCGCATCAACCGGAAGCTGACTGAATGCATACTGACAGAAGCCTATTGTACCAACTCTCAGCATACCTTCCTGAACATATTTCAGTGTTGACTGGGAAATTCCTGTTTCCTTGACAACCTGCGGTTCATTTTCAAGAATAGTAGTTGAATAGTCATATGATTTAATTGATTTTATAAGCGTACACTTATATCTCGTGCCGCCGTTAGCAATAGTTGCACAGTAATTTGCAAGCTGGATAGGTGTAACCTGGTCACCTGCGTTACCGATAGCAGACTGAAGCGTGAATCCGGGATACCATTCCTGACCGAGTGTCTGTCTGTAAGAGGGACTATCAAGAGTACCGACAGCTTCCTCGATTTCTATACCTGTTTTCTGAGCAAAACCGAGAGTTTTTCTGTACTCATTCATTGTAGAAATACCAAGTTTATCGCCAAGTTCATAGAAGAAAATGTTACATGAATGGTAAATTGCCGTTACAACATTTGTAAAACCGTGAGCATCTGTACAGCCGAGAGTGATATCACGGTATGTGTATGTGCTGTCACAGTAAGTTCCGTCTTCATTTGTAATTACGCCCTCTTCAAGACCTGCGATTGAAATTGCAGGTTTCATTGTAGAACCGGGGGTATATGTGCTGAGAAACGCTCTGTTCCACAAGGGTGCAGCAGTATTTTTTGCGAGCTTTTCGTAATTTTTGTTGTAATTTTCAACATTGTAACTGGGGTATGTTGCCGCGGCGAGCACCTCGCCTGTATCAACCTTTATAACAACTGCAGAGCCTGCAGGAGGCAGAGGATTCTTTTCGATTGAATCGGCGCACGCCTTTACTGCCTTCTGTGTGACCTTCTGCAGATTATAGTCAAGAGTTAAAATTATATTGTTTCCCTGCTCAGGATTCACCGTATATTCAACACGTGTTTCACCTGAAGCGTCACTGTAATAGGTTTTAACGCCGTTTTTACCCTTGAGATAGCTTTCCATAGCAAGCTCGATACCATTTTTGCCGATGATATCGGTCATGCCGTAGGTGTCTTTTTTCTCTGCGTATTCTTCTGCACTGATAACACCTGTCATTCCGATAATATGAGGAGCGATTGTGCCGTCAGTGTATTCGCGGTAAGTTGTGATTTCGATTTCCACACCGGGGAGAGACACACTGTTTTCTTTTATTACTGACACAAGCTTGTCTGAAACATCATCTGCAAAAGTGTAAGGGTTTGAAGAATTAAAGCTTTTCAGAAGCATTTCATAGCAGACTGATGCAATTTTACACGCATCGCTTCTTGAATAACTCTGCAGACTGTAGCGTTCGATAAGTGCATCGAGACAGTTTTCAGCCGTCGCATAACTGTTGAGATTCAGCATATCACGGCTCTTCATTGTTGCTATATCGTCTTCCCTGTCCTCTTCAAAATATGCTTTGCCGTTTTTGTCGACCTTTACGGGAAGATTGTCTATCCACTCTTCGTCTGCACTTTCAAAAAACGAAATCAGTTTGAGAATAATTCTATTTCTTTCTTCCTGATTTTCGTAAGTAGGGAAATTATTTGAAGCATCAAAAATCACTGCATTACCCTGTCTGTTTGTAACAATAGGATATCCGTTTCTGTCAAGGATTTCGCCACGGGTGGATTTCACTGTAACAGAACGGGAAGAAACGCTTTTTCCCGCATCTGCATAATCATCAGCATGAACTATCTGGAAATATCCGAATCTGATTATGAATATAAAAAATATAAAAGCAAAAATGCCGAGAACCGCATAGTCCCTCTTGCTGAAATTTCTCACCGTGACACCTCCCTTCAACTTAAAAACTGTCAATTATATTCTGAATGCTTTTTCAATTGGCCTGATTATTAAATAAATTATTATTCCCACAAGGACTGTGTAAATGCAGGACAGGAAGTAAAAGGAGAAATACGCTCCCCCTGAGCCTTGTGAATGAGGAATGAAAACAAATAAAAACCAATAAAAAGTGTTATGAATAAATGTTGTTGCAAAAGTCATCACCATTGAGCCGAAAAGAGTATTTCTTACTCTTCTCCGGACCAGCATCGAAATGAAGAAGGTTGCAATACACAAAACAAGTGAATGATAAAAATGTCCTTCCGATGCAGTTGCATCCCAGAGCAAACCTGCAATGAGTCCGAAAACGAGACTTACAACCTCGCTCTCAAACATTGAAATTGAAACTACAACCGGTATGAGAAGCATGGCACTGGCTGAAAACATCCGGGGCATTACACCCGGAGTATTCTGTAAAACAGCAGACAGAACAATGATAAACCCGAGAATGAATCTCTTGATATAAATTGGCAGATTTTCTTTTATCATTATTCTTCACCACCTTTTTAACTGTCTCTCAGTTTAATCTGTTGTAGTAACACCTTGTCCGTCAAAACTTTTTATAACAAAAACATCCTGCAGGTCAGTAATTTTTACACCGGGATTTATTACAGCATAGACGGAAACTGTCTGTGTATCGTTGAGAACCTCCTCAACTGTTCCGATAATCAGGTCTTTCGGATAAATTCCGCCGATGCCTGATGTGCAGATAACTGAACCGCCTGTGATTGATGTGGTCTTTTTAAGACCGGGGAGCATACATTTGCCATCTGCAGAAAGTGAATTTGTTGTTGTGACGTAGCCGTACTCACGGCTCTGTATATCATAAGCACCTGCGTTGACCTCGGGATCAAGAACAGTCTTTACAACTGCAGTATTAAGCTTGACACTTGACACAACACCAACCAGATATTTACCGTAAATTACAGGGTCATTAACCTTTACCCCAGCAGTGGAACCCTTTGCAATTACAAAGGAATAATACATATCTGCTGAGTCCCTTGCAATAATTGAGGCTGACTCAAATTCAAAATCAGGATTTTCCTCTTTGATTTCAAGGAACTCCTCGTACACCGCCAGTTTCTGCTTTGCCTGCTCATATTCAACAAGCTGTACCTGATAATTTTCTATCTGTTCCTCAAGCTCCTCGATTTCCTCTCTGTAAGATGCGGAAGAACGGAAGTTTATTGCGAAATCTCCCATTTTCTCAGAAACATATGTGGAAAACCTTTCAACAGGTGAAAAAGCAGCACTTAAAACAGATGCTATGGGCGAAGTGCCATTATGGGAAACTGCTGCAAAAACAGTACCCACAAGAAGTGCCGCAACAACACAGGCAAGGATTTTAAATTTTTTGCTTTTAAAAAATTCTATCATTGTCCTGTTCCTTTCAGAATAATTTAAAAATTAAAGAGCATTTGATTCAAGGCTGATACCTGTTCCGTTCACAACGCAATCAAGAGGATTTTCTGCTATGTGTACAGGCATTTTTGTTTCGATGGCAATAAGCTTATCAAGACCTCTGAGAAGCGCACCGCCACCTGTGAGCATAATACCGTTATCAATAATGTCAGATGCAAGCTCGGGAGGAGTTTTTTCAAGAGTTGAGCGAATTGCTTCAACAATAAGGCTTACAGAATCTGCAAGAGCTTCTCTGATTTCGTCTGCTGAAATTTCAATAAGCTTGGGAAGTCCGTCAATCTGGCTTCTGCCCTTAACTGTCATTGTGCCCTCATTTTCATAAGGATAAGCAGAGCCGATGTTGATTTTGATTTCTTCCGCAGTTCTCTCGCCGATGAGAACATTATATTTTTTTCTGATGTGTGCAATAATAGCCTCGTCAAGCTTGTCTCCTGCACATCTTGCTGAGCGTGAAGTTACAATGTCACCGAGAGAAATTACCGCAACTTCTGCAGTACCTCCGCCGATATCAACAACAAGACTTCCCTTTGCTTCTCTTACAGGAAGTCCTGCACCGATAGCCGCTGCCATAGGCTCTTCAATAAGACTTACATATCTTGCGCCTGCGCTTCTTGCAGCATCATGAACAGCACGTCTCTCGACACTTGTAACACCCGAAGGAATACAGATTCTTACCTTTGCTCTTGAGAAAGGTGAACCGCTGATTGCTCTGCGGATAAATTCCTTAAGCATATCTGATGTGATATCAAAGTCTGCAATGACGCCGTCTTTAAGAGGACGCACTGCAACGATTGAACCGGGTGTTCTGCCTATCATTTCTTTAGCTTCAGTTCCTACAGCCACAACCTTGGGGGGATTTGAGCGCTCGTCAACTGCAACAACAGAAGGCTCTCTTATTACTATTCCCTTTCCCTTGACAAAAACAAGTGTGTTTGCAGTACCGAGATCTATTCCTACTTCCTGTGTAAATAACATATCTATTCTCCTTTTCTGAACTTGATCGTATTTATTATTTCTTCAAAATTTATTTCTTCAAACAGCTTTTCATCAGCTGTAACTCTGATAAAGTACGTTCTGCCCTCTGCTTCAAAAATATAAACTGAAATTCTGTTTTCGTAGGTAAGTTTTACCGCATCAGCAAACTGAAGTTCTGCCTTTTCTTCCTTACCCTCTCCTATAGCAGACATTATGTTTTTAATCTCTTCCGTACATTCTTTTACAGGAGTAATCCCCCTGTCATTGATGGTCAGTTTTGCCGTTCCTGAGCTCAGCTTTACAATTTCATCACTTATGTTGGTCCAGCCCTCAGGTACCGGCATTCTGAAAAATCGGGTATGAATCTCATTTTCGACCACAAGTGTATCAGGAAAATCCTCTGCTCTTGTAACAAATTCTCCATCGGAATTTTTGCCCGGATTTCCGTTTTCGTCTGTGGTACATACAGCAAGACTATCCCTGTCACCTAAAGAGAGAAAACCGTTAACGTCCACAACAACAGAGTATTTGTTACCCGATGAATCTGTTGCGATTTTTGCCTCAGGCTGAATTTCTTCATTTCCCGCATCGCATGCACACAAGGTCAAAAACAGAAAAATCAGCACACATACGGCGGGTGTAAGCTTTTTTATCATTCTCTGTTTTCACCGTCCGATCTTATAGGTATTCATCATAGTATTATAACATACAATAATAGATTTTTAAAGTGTTTATATTACAAAATTTCTTTTAATTTTGTGAATTATATGTAATAGTAACTAATAATCTTATAATAAATCATATTTTAACTGCACTTTTGTTAATTGACAAAATTTAACCTTGTGATTATAATTAATAAATGTAAAAATTAGTTTGGGTAACGAGAGGAGAACTTATTTTATGGGTTACACTAAAGAGGACATTCTCAGAATAGCAAAAGAAAAAGGCGTCGAATTTGTAAGGCTCCAGTTTACAGACGTTTTCGGCACTCCGAAAAATGTTGCAATTACTGTCAAGCAACTTAAGAAAGCTCTCGACGGCGAATGTATGTTTGACGGCTCCTCTATCGAAGGTTTTGTAAGAATAGATGAATCGGATATGTACCTTAAACCCGACATGGACACTTTTGCAATTTTCCCCTGGTGTCCTGACACTGCAAGAATGATCTGTGACGTTTACTCAACAGACGGTACACCCTTCATGGGCGACCCCAGAAATATTCTCAAAAAAGTAATCAAAGAAGCTGAGGACATGGGTTACAGCTTCAACGTTGGTCCTGAATGTGAATTCTTCCTTTTCAAACGCGATGAAAACGGCAACCCTACAACAAAAACAGCAGATAAAGCAGGCTACTTTGACTTAGGTCCTATCGACCTTGGTGAAAACTGCCGTCGTGATATTTGTCTTGCTCTTGAAAAAATCGGCTTTGAAATTGAAGCTGCTCACCACGAATGTGCTGACGGTCAGCATGAAATCGGCTTCCGTTTCGGCGAAGTTCTTCACGTGGCAGATGACGTTGTCACATTCAAATATGTTGTTAAAACAATCGCTGAAAAACACGGTCTTCATGCAACTTTCATGCCCAAACCTGTTTTCGGAATCTGCGGCTCAGGTATGCACACAAACATGTCCCTTTTCAAAGACGGCAAAAATGCATTCTATGATCCCGACGATGAGCTTGGTTTAAGCCCCGATGCTTACGCCTTCATCGCGGGTATTATGGAACACATCAAGGGCATCACAAGCTTTGCAAATCCCCTTGTTAACTCATACAAACGTCTTGTTCCCGGATACGAAGCTCCTGTTTACATATCATGGAGCGTAAGTAACAGAAGCAGTCTTCTCAGAATCCCTTCTGCAAGAGGCAACGCAACACGTGTTGAACTGAGAAGTCCTGACCCTTCATGCAACCCTTATCTTGAAATGGCCCTCTGCCTTGCTGCAGGTCTTGACGGAATCAAGAGAAAACTCAAACCTGTTGATCCCATCTATGATAACCTTTACGATATGTCAGAGGAAGAATTGAAGAAAAACAACATCGAAATGCTTCCTAAAACACTCAGAGAGGCTATCAAAGAAAGCATTGCTGACCCCTTTGTATGCGAAACAGTTGGCGAACATATCTTTGAAAAATATATTGCAGGTAAAAACGAAGAGTGGCGCGAATACAGCACAATGGTTTCTCAGTGGGAAATCAACAAATATCTTATCAAATATTAAAAAACAAAGCAGCTAAACTCATGTTAGCTGCTTTTTTGGAGTTGAGGAAATGAAGAAAAATATAGGAATTATTATCTGTGCTGTCGTGGCAGTTTTCGCCGTTACAATCGCAGGATATACCTTTTTTGAACACAGAGGAAGCCTTGCTGAATTGGAAACGGAAGTCTCAACAGGCACATCAGAAAAGAAAGAAGAAACAACGGTACCTGAAGAAAATGTATTTTCACCTCATGCAACAGAAAACACAAAACCTGAAAATTTCGGACTTAAAACTGAGATTTATTCAGGAAACACAAAAATTGACATGTACTCTCTTGACCAGTTCAACTTCGGAGAAGAAAACAATTACTCCGCTCTCGATGGCATTATCACCTTCCGCGGAAACAATTTCCGTGACAGTGCTGTTTTCGGCTCTGCTTCTCTTACAAACAAAAACCTTGAAGATACATGGCAAGTAACAACAGGAACTCTCCCCTCAGGCTCAGGCTATCCTGCATGGACAGGCAGCGGCTGGACCGGGCAGCCTCTTATTGTAAAATGGGATGCAGAAACTAAAAATCACATGAATATATACCCTGAGAAAAAAGCAAAAGAAGATCTTGTGGAAGTAATTTATGCAACAATGTCAGGCACAATCTATTTCCTTGACCTTGAGGACGGTACTCCTACAAGAGAATCCATGAACCTTGGTTTTACCTTCAAAGGTGCAGGCGCTCTTGATCCGCGAGGCTATCCCCTTATGTATGTGGGTGCAGGTGATTATAATCCTGAAGGTTCTGCTCCGAAAATGTTTATAATCAACCTTCTTGACTGCTCTATTCTCAAAGAATATAACGGCACAGATTCCATCGCTCACAGAACGTGGTGCGCTTTTGATTCCTCTGCACTTGTCTGTGCAGGAACAGATACACTTGTTTATCCTTGTGAAAACGGACTCATATACACAATCCGTCTCAATTCAAATTACGATAAAGCAAACGGAACAATGACAATCAATCCGGATGAACCCATAAAACTCAAGGTCACAACCGCAAGAAGCAATGCGACAAACTATTGGTACGGCTTTGAAACAAGTCCTGCAATCTACGGTAAATACATGTACATCGCAGACAACGGCGGATATCTCTACTGCATTGATATGACATCACTCAGTGTCGTATGGATGCAGGACGTCGTAGACGATACAAATTGCTCTCCTGTTCTCGAAAAAGAGGGCGATAAAGTTTACATCTATATTTCAACCTCGCTTCACTGGACTCAGGCAAACGGACGCGGTGATATTCCCGTATTCAAAATTGATGCAGAAACAGGCGAAATCGTCTGGAAACAGACTTTCAACTGCTCAACAATCCCCGACACCTCAGGCGGTGTACAGGGTACAATCGCACTCGGCAAAAACGATTGCGCTGATTTGATTTTCGTACCCCTCGCACATTTTCCCGACAAATACCGTGGCGGTATTGCAGCTCTTAAGAAAGATACAGGCGAACAAGTATGGTTCTATGACGGCACAAACTACACATGGTCATCTCCTGTTGTGGTTACAGGTGCAGACGGAAACAGTGTTGTAATAAACGCCGACGTTTCAGGTGAACTTGTAATGCTTGATGCAAAAACAGGTGAACTTATCAGAAAAATCACACCCGGAAGTCTTATTGAATCATCACCCGCAATTTACAACGATATGCTCGTTTTAGGTCTGAGAAATCAGAAAATAAAAGGTATTAAACTCTCATGATGAAAAAAGGTGTTTATATTCACATTCCTTTTTGTCAGACGAAATGTCCTTACTGTGACTTTTATTCCATGCGGGGCACTGACGAAAAAAAAGATATGTACCTTGACGCTCTGAATAAAGAAATTTTTTCTCACGAAAACATTTCTGCCGATACAATTTATTTAGGTGGCGGAACTCCTTCCGTTTTCGGAAAAGACAGACTGAAAACTCTGATTGAAAATGCAAAGAAACAATTTCATTTTTCAGAGGGCGAAATTACTGTTGAAGTAAATCCTTCAAGCTGTGATGAAGAACTGATTGAAACGCTCGCAAGCGTGGGCGTAAACAGAATTTCTATGGGACTTCAATCTGCAATTGACAGTGAAAGAAAAATCCTCGGCAGACATTCAAACACAGAAAAAGTAAAAAAATCAATTGACCTTTGCCAGAAAAACGGCATAGTAAATATTTCACTCGATGTTATGTTAGGTGTGCCTGAGCAAACAAAGGAAAGCCTTGAAAAAACTTTGGAGTTTGTAGTAAATTCAGGGGCAAAACATGTCAGCGCATACATTCTGAAAATCGAGGAAAACACACTCTTTTTCAGACGACAAAACACGCTTCCTCTTCCTGACGAAGACGCAGTCTGTGATATGTATGAATTCACCTGTGACTATCTTGAAAAAGCAGGCTTTCGTCAGTATGAAATTTCAAATTTTTCAAAAGAAAATCATGAAAGCAAACACAATTTAAAATACTGGAATTCGGAAGAATATCTCGGCATCGGTCCTGCTGCACACTCCTATCTTGACGGAAAAAGATTTTACCATGACAGAAATTTTGAGAAGTATTTAAAAAATCCGACTGAATATATTCCCGATGGTGACGGCGGAAGCTTTGAAGAATATGCCATGCTGAAATTAAGACTTACAAAAGGACTTTCGCTTCGTGACGTTTCAGAAAATTTCAGTAAAGAAAATTTTGAAAATATTTTAAAAAATTCAGAAAAATTTATACGCATGAAACTGATGAATTCTGACGGAGAAAATTTATACTTCACAAGACAAGGTTTTCTCCTTTCAAACACAATTTTATCAGAAATAATTTAAATAAAAATGAGCAAAATTTCAGGGTTCTACAGGCTTAATTCACCTGCAGAACCCCTTATTTTTTGCGGTTTTATACGGTCTTCCCTTTTTTTACTTTATGATTTCTGCTTCTTTCATCGCTTTTTCTGCCATGATACTGTTAAGCGTGAAACTGAACAGACCTTTTTCAGAATTCTCCATGGCATCTTTTTTACCTGACAATATATTTATCAGGTTACCCTCCATATTTTCATCAAAAGAAAAGTATCCTCTTTTTGCGTTTTTTATTATATCAGCACCCTTTTCTTTATCCATATATTCTGCAAGCTTTATCAGTTCAGGCGTCGCAGCGTCGCCTAACTCTTCCATTGCCATGACATCAACAGTGCTGATAGTACCGTTAATATATCTGTCAACATTGTATTTGGCAATCATTCTGTCCGCATTGCAAAGGGCAAGGACTGTGAAAGACGCGACGAGTACTGCCGACGAAACTGCGAGAATACTGATTTTCGGAACAAATCTGCTGATTGCTACCGCAATAAAAACAAGCGCCAGAACAAACATAAACCATGCGGCATAAAATCGTTTCTGTGTAAGACCGTAAATGTTTATGTACATCACAAGCTTTGCAATTGCTGTACTGATAAGTACCAAAGTAAACACGGAAAAAATTACAGTTAAAAATTTAAGCATCACCGACGAAGCTTTGCTCTTTTTTGTAAATAAAATTACTAGCGCAATTATCACAAGGTTTATTACAGACACTGCACAAAGCTGAAAAAAACCTTCTCTTGCATATTCTGCATAGCTGAAATTTTGCGGAAGTACACCTGTAAATGCTGAAACATAATACTGTCGCTGTGAAACGAAAAAAAGCACATAAACTGCAAGCAGAGGAACAACTGCGGCAAGAACAGTTATGAGGGATGCCATTTTCATTTTTCCGTCAAACTTTTCCATCTTTTCTTCGCTGAAATTTCCACTCACCTTCTTTTCATCTGACGAAAGATAAAGGCTGAACATAAACATACCGAGAGGTATTGCGCAAAGAAAACAGAAAATATGTGTAAAAATATCTATTTCTTCAAAATTAAAAATATTTCCCGCAAGGCTTGTAAACCTTTCATCATAGGAGAGAAGTGCAAATGCAATTGTTGTAGGCACTACGGCTATTCCAAGACCGATTCCAAGCTTTTTGATTACATTCAGACTTCCCTTTCTCTTTCCCGAAAACATCGCATGGACCATCTGAGGTTTTTTCAAGGAAGAAAACGGAGAAATAAACATCGCCTCTGCCCAGTCAGCAATCAGATAATTTGAAAAACCTTTTTTGTTTGTGTTACCCATTGCAGTATAAATAAAATAACAGAAAGCACCAAGGCAATAAATATAGGCAAAAAAGTGTATAAAAGAATTTGATGATAAAACAAGGGATGTTGACAAAACCATCGCAGAAACTCCCGCCAGAGAAGATATTGCGGGCAGTTTATGGCCTTTGATTTTCAAGAAAATAAAAGCAAACAAGAATAGTGTTATTAAAAACAACATTCCGCCGAACGGTGTTACCGACACCGGAAACACAAGACAGAAAAGATACGATGCTATGTAAGAAAACCACGCGAAAACGGCATCATATGTTGTAAACTCACGTATCTTTTTCAGCTCTTCTTTTTTTATTTCTTCAATTGGTTTGTTTTCACTGATATTGTTATCCATAAATTTTAATCCTCCTTGTCTTGATAATAGCTACGGCAGTGTGTTCTCTGCCATGCTGACAAAACAATCTTTTCTTTTTCACAAAATTCAAAAAGCTTCTCTTGTGAATCAAAGAAAATTTTTTCTTCTGTTACTGTATTGAAAATCAAAAATATTTTCTCTTCTTCCTGTTTGTCAGAAACAAAACAGACAGCAACTGTAGTTTCACCGTCTGTTGCGTACTTCAAAACCGGTGCCCATTCTTCAACGATATACTTTTTCTCTGCTTCACCTCCGCCCTCATAACAAAATATACTTTGTGCGTTGTTGTCTAAGCATTCAATGTAACAGTTTTTGTGAATTTCTGTTACAACCGTATTGCGTGCGTAATCTCCTGTAAAAAAATCTATTATCAAAATTATTATCGCGATTGCAACAATTCCGAAAATGATTTTCAATGCAAGCAAAAACACTCTGAAAATTTTTTGTGTTTTCTTCATAAAATCACTCTACATACTCAATAATATCTTCAACCTTACAATCGAGCGCTTTGCAGATTGCATCAAGTGTAGAAAAACGGATTGCTTTTGCTTTATTGTTTTTCAGAATCGACAGGTTTGCAAGTGTGATTCCCACTTTTTCTGAAAGCTCATTCAGTGACATTTTTCTTTTTGCCATCATAACATCAAGATTTATAATTATCATTTTTAATTCCCCGTTTAATTTTCTCACATGCGTACATTACACTGTCAGATCATTTTCATTTTTAATTTCAACCGCTTCAGCTATAACATTTTTTATTACCCTCAGGCAAACACCGAGAAAAATGCCTAAGAAAGCAACAATAAAGCTGAGCTGAAAATAAATTCCTAAAAAAGCAAACAACATACATACTGCAAAACAGCACCAGGAAACCCCGCGAATCAGCGAAACACTCTTTTCTGTAAAAACAAAACCTCTTTTCACCCTTTGCAGAAGAGTGAACATAAGAACATCTGCAAACATAAAAACTGCGAGAATCAGGTAAGCTGCAATATGTACCAGAATTCTCTCTGTTTCCGTTATGTCTCCTCTGTTGCCGATGTTATCAGGAGTATCAATGAGCATATTCGTCAAAGTCGGCATTATAAACGCTCCCACAATACACGCTATAAAAAATAAAATTGAAATTGCAATTGACAGATTAATTGAAAATTTGTTTGAAACCTTTAACATAATATCCCTCCGTATGTAACTTACTTTACGCCAACATTATAACCGCCTTATTTGTGTTTGTCAATATATTTTTATCGTTTTTCGATAAATTTCTTAGAAAAGCACTATTAGTTTGACATTAATACAATATTGTATTAAAATATTTCCATAAAACAGAAAGAGGTGTTTTTATGGACGCTATCACAAAAATCATTGCAACAGTTCTCTCTTTTCTGCAGTTTATTTTCTGTGGAATTGGCTACGGAGAATTCGGCGAAATTGAAAAAACAGAAAAAGATGAAACAGAAATTGTAAATAGTATTGACGGTCACACAAACATGGCTGACTCAATTAAATTCGCAAATGAAGTAAAAAATCAGGCTCAGGCAAGATATACAAGCCCTGAGAGAACTGCTTATGAGTTTAAAAACAGTAACATGATTCTGACTCATTCTCTCACAAAAAAGAATTCTGCAACTCTCACTGACCTTGATGGTAACGTTTATATCCCTGATTCCTTTGATACATATTTCATCGATGACAGCGGTAAAACTTATTATTCCTCAAACTCTTCAAACGAAGGCAGAGTAAACATAATAAGACTCGGTGAATATTACTACGAATGTCACGTGAGAGATTACAATGCAAAATCCAAGCTCTTCAAGGTTGACAAAACTTATCACCTTTACGGCGACAGACTTTACAATCAGTCAACTCTTTTTGCTTCTGAAGCTACTACTTCACTTAAAGAATTCGGTAGCATTATCAGAATCCCTGCTGACACCGTAGCATCCTTTCAGGCGATGGACAAAGACGGTGTGCATATTAACACAACAGGTGAAACTTCAACGCTTGAATATATTGCATTTGACATCAAAAATGTAGGTATCGTTGGTTTCATCATTCCTTCAGATGGTTCAACAAAACTTGTTTCTCTTCACCTTGAAGACGGTTATTATGTACTGAAACAGGTTGCTAACTATACAGCCGGCACAGGCATCAATAAAAACGATGAAACAGGCGGTTATGCTTTAAATAACGTAACCTTTGGCACAAGAATTTATACCGACAAAACTCATTCATTTGAAGGTATTCAGAAAGAAACTTATCTTGAAAGAAATCCTCTTGCAGGTATCACCGTTGATTCTTCACCTTCAGGAGCAAGATTTTTAGGCTACGATGCTCTAAGAGGTGCTTACACCTTCACGATGAACGGCACTGATTTTACAACAGCTTACAACAATCCGGAATGGCAGTTCAAAGCTCCCATCACAATCAATTCTGACGAATACGACAGAACTTTCTATATCAGAATGTTCGGTGTAAACGGTTGCCTTGAAGCAGGTGCAATCCTTGATGACACAGACACTCTCGTTCCCCTTGATGTGGAAGTATGCAAAAACTTCCAGGGTGACGGCGGCGAAGGTTTCTACAGCGTAAAGGATTACCAGTACGGCGACAGCTTCTTCCCTGTTTCAATTAAGAAAAACGAAACGCTTTCATTCACACTTCTTAACCTCTATCAGAACTGGGGTAAATTCCCGCTGAAGCAGCTTTCGTCAATTGAGTTCCATGTGTCTTACTATCACCTTTCAACAGGAACAACCGAATCTAACTGCATCGCACCTTATTTTGTAGGCAATAAAGACGGATGGCTTCTCCCGGACTTCAGAACAAGAAGCGGTAACATGTGGCCTGAACAGCCTCAGTTCAACTCAGTAGGCGTTCTGGAATTTGTGAATTATACACCGAAAGCACTCGGAATTATCAACAAGAAAACTGTTCTCAGCGAATATATTGATGCTGAAATTTCTTCTGTCGGTCAGACATATTCTGACATTACTATGGATTATATTTCAGACTGCGGTTCTTACGAATACACTCTTCGTCACGTGGAATTCCCCCAGACTGACGAAAACAGAACCTTCTACGAGGTTGAAATCAATTTCCTTCGTGACATGGACTTTGCAAACTTCAGAAGAGATTTTGACCTCTTCAACTTTAACGGAAGATCAGCAAGATTTGACAAGACAGGCTACCTTGATGAAAACAATAACATCGTTGTGACAGACGTTGAAAAAACTATTGCGACAAAATATTACACACTCGGCTCAGATTCACCTTATTTCAGCTTCTTTGATGTGTCAGAAGATGCTGAACATGAGATTGAAGCACGCTTTGCATGCAACTTCGGACTTGTCGTCCGTGACAGCAAGATAGTTGTGGGCGGTGAAAAATCAGACATTCCTCTTGCTTTCAGAGAGCAATCAACAACTGATGATTCTGAAGGTGTTCTTACCCTTGACGCTAAGAAGGTTTCCTTCAAGGCCGGCGACTCAATCAAGCTGACTCTCATCCTTCTCCCCTGGGGCGTAGGCTATGAAGAAACTGATGAACAAGTGCTTACAGTCCGTGAAGACAGTGCACTGAAGCCTGCAACTGTTACTGCAACAAAAGGCACTGTTAAAGAAGATAAGCTTGTTCCCACAGTTATTGCAGAAAACAATGAGGCCGCTTTCTCAATCACCGGTGGCAGAAACAACATCGCAGTAAGGGTTGACGGTTTCACAAGCCTTCAGTGTCCCGAAATTTACATGAACGGAGAAAAAGTAGAGCTTGCATCTTCAAACGGATATGACGGATATTCAGTTTTCTATAACGATGACGGCACATACTCATTCAGCTTTGTTTACGAAGCAAAAGATCCGTTTACAGAATACACATTTGACGTGAAACAGTAATATGGAAAAGACTTTTATAATTTATCTCATTATTATTAACATAGTAACTTTCTTTGTTTTTGGAATTGATAAGAAAAAAGCAAAGAAAAGCAAGTGGCGTATTTCCGAAAAAGCACTGTTTGTTTTGTCTGCAATCGGAGGCTCTTTGGGTGCTCTTGCAGGGATGTATACATTCAGACACAAAACAAAGAAAAAAGCTTTTAAAATCGGAATACCTGCAATATTGATTGTGCAGATTGTATTGATTTTTTTCATTAACAAATAAAAGAAAAACTCTCTGAGGATTTTATAATTCTCAGAGAGTACTTTTTTGCATTATTCGTGAAAGATGAACAGCTTTGTATTTTTTCCGAAATCATCTTCGGCATTATAGTAAGGCTCTTCGTTTTCCCATTCCTGATGAAAACGGATAATCATGGAATCTTTCAGATCCACTGAAACATAGACAAAGAAATGCTTGTCGGGATATTTCGCTCTTAAACAATTCAAAAGCGATTTACCCAGAATGTCTGAAATCTCCTCAGCATTTTCAAACTCTTTTTTCGTTATCTTATCAAGCAGATGAACATGATTTTCAAGTGCTTCAAACTCTGTTCTGTCCGATATGTCTTTCAGACTTTCAGGTGTAACTGTACTGCTACAGTAAACAACATATTCATTACCGCTATTATCTTCAATTGTTCTGAAAGAAAACAAGCCGACTGTTAACTGTAAAAAATCAAATCTTTTCATATTCTTGCAACGCCGGTCTGACGTGCAGCTTCTGCAACTGCAGCGGCAACAGTTTTACCTACTCTTTCATCGAAAGCCTTGGGAATAATGTATTCCGGACAAAGCTCTTCGTCTGAAACGAGAGATGCTATTGCTTTTGCAGCGGCAATCTTCATTTCCTCATTGATATCACTTGCTCTTACGTCAAGTGCGCCACGGAAAATTCCGGGAAATGCAAGAACGTTGTTTATCTGGTTAGGATAGTCGCTTCTGCCGGTGCCTACAACCGCAGCACCTGCAGCCTTTGCTTCGTCAGGCATAATTTCGGGAACAGGATTTGCCATTGCCATAACAACCGCATCCTTCGCCATTGACTTAATCATATCCTGAGAAACACAACCGGGTGCTGAAACACCAACGAGAACATCTGCACCTTTAAGTGCATCTGCAAGTGTGCCGTCAATGTTATCCTTATTTGAAATTTCTGCCATTTCTTCCTGAGCGGAGGTCATACCCTCTTTGCCTTTGCAGACAATACCGAAGCGGTCGCACATAATAACATTTTTAACACCGACCTGAATAAACAGCTTTGCAATTGCAATACCTGCTGAGCCTGCACCGTTGATTACAACAGTTGCATCTTCAACCTTTTTGCCGACGCATTTGAGAGCGTTATAAGGGCTGCGGAGCAAACAATTGCTGTACCATGCTGGTCATCGTGGAAAACAGGAATGTCAACGTCTTCTCTTTCTTTCAGTTTTCTTTCGATTTCAAAGCAACGGGGAGCTGCGATATCTTCAAGATTGATTCCGCCGAATGAACCTGCAAGAAGTGCGATTGTGTTTACGATTTCGTCAACATCCTTTGAACGGATGCAGAGAGGGAACGCATCAACTCCTGCAAACTCCTTAAAAAGAACGCATTTGCCTTCCATAACCGGCATACCTGCTTCGGGACCGATATCGCCAAGACCTAAAACTGCAGTACCGTCTGTAATAACTGCAACAAGGTTATGACGGCGTGTAAGTTCGTAGCTTTTATTGTAATCTTTATTGATTTCAAGGCAAGGCTGTGCAACACCGGGGGTGTATGCAAGAGACAAAGACTCTTTGTCATTTACCTTTGCTCTTGCGTTAACTTCAATTTTACCCTGCCATTCATAATGACATTCAAGTGATTTTTTTGCGTAATCCATCATTAGTCCTCCCAGGGGAATTTATAGTCAAGTCCTAAATCATCGCGTACTTTTGACATTTCTTTCTGTACTGATTCGTTAATCGGCACACCTGAATCTTTTCTCTGCTGCCAGATTTCGTATTCTTTTTCACCTGCAGTATAGATTCTTTCCTGACCGGGTGCTTTCTTTGAAGCGCGGATTGAACGGATGATATCGCCTGCTTTCTTTCGGCAGACATCTTCACCAAGGAAGTGGTCTGTGTCAATTGCAATGAAGAAATGTCCGAGATGATAGGGAACTTTTTCACCGTTTTCACCTACACCGTCAAGTGATTTACCATAGTCACCGTCCTGAAGAACTGATGAGAAAAACTCGACTGCAAGAGCAAAGCCGTAACCTTTATAACCGCCGAGAGCTTCACCGATACCGCCGAGAGTTGTAAGCGCCGCTGTGCCGTTACGGATTTTCTTAAGTGCAACACCTGCATCACCTTCAACAGGCTCGCCGTCAATACCGATAATTGTACCGGGATGAACATCTTCACCGATTCTTTCGTAATATTCAACCTTACCGTTCTGTGTAATTGAAGTTGCACAGTCAAAGTTGAAATCAAACTCCTCGTCAGTGGGGACACCGATTGTAAAGGGGTTTGTACCGAACATACCTTCAACGCCATGTGTGGGAGCAACTGAGGGACGTGCATTTGTACCTGTCATACCGATGCAACCCGCTTTAGTTGCCATTGTTGTATAGTAACCTGCAATACCGTAGTGGCATGAATTACGTACTGCAACCATACCCATACCGTATTCCTTAGCCTTTTTGATTGCAAGGCTCATTGCCTTGTAACCGATAACCTGTCCCATACCGTCATGTCCATCAACAACAGCAGTTGTGGGAGTTTCTTTGATGATTTCAAAGTTTGTCACCGGATTCTGGATACCCCAGTTGATTCTGTCAATATAAATAGGCTTGAATCTGTTACAGCCGTGTGATTCAATACCTCTTCTGTCTGATTCAAGAAGAATGTCTGTACAGATTTCAGCATCTTCTCTGGGAACGCCTGTTCCTACAAATGCATCAGTGATGAAATCCTGAGCTGTTTTCCAATCAAGTATTACTTTTCCCATATTTATCTACTCCTTAACCTTATTATATACTTATTCATGTTCTTCCCAATCCATGGAGCGTTTAACCGCTTTTTTCCATCCTGCATAAAGCTTGTCACGTTTTTCCATATCCATTTGGGGAGTAAAGATTCTGTCAACTTCTCTGAGACCTGCAAGCTCTTCTTCGTCCTTCCAGAAGCCTACTGCAAGACCTGCAAGGAACGCCGCACCGAGGGCAGTTGTTTCCACCATTTTCGGGCGGTCAACAGGTGTTCTTATCATATCTGACTGAATCTGCATCATAATGTTGCTGACTGATGCACCACCGTCAACACGAAGAGAAGAAAGCTCAATTCCTGAATCTGCATTCATAGCTTCAAGCAAATCTGTCATCTGAAACGCAATGCTTTCAAGACATGCTCTTGCTATGTGTGCACGGTTTGCACCACGTGTAAGTCCCATCATGCAGCCTCTTGCGTACATATCCCAATAAGGTGCACCGAGGCCGGTGAAAGCCGGAACAAAATAAACTCCGTTTGCATCTTCAACTGTTTCTGCAAGCTCGTCAATACGTGGTGCAGTATCAATGAGATGAATTTCATCACGAAGCCATTTGATAACCGAGCCTGCATTGAAGGCACTGCCCTCAATAGAATATGTAACTTTATCTCCAATTCCCCATGCAACACCTGAAACAAGATTATTTTTTGAATGTACCCTTGTATCTCCTGTGTTCATGAGAAGGAAACAGCCTGTACCGTAAGTGTTTTTTGCCTCACCTCTACAGAAACATGTCTGACCGTAAAGTGCCGCAGGCTGGTCACCGATTGCACTTGCAACAGGTACCCCCGCTAAATCTTCAAGACCTAAAATTCCTTCGGAAACATATCCGTAAATTTCGCTTGAAGGTCTTACCTCAGGAAGCATAGACATTGGAATTTCAAGCTCCTGACAAAGTTTTTCATCCCAACAAAGCTTATCAACATCAAAGAGCATAGTTCTTGATGCATTTGAATAATCCGTTACGTGGCAGCCTGTCAGTTTCCAGATAAGCCATGTGTCAACAGTGCCGAAAAGCAAATCACCTTTTTCTGCAGATTCTTTTGCACCCTGAACATTATCAAGAATCCATTTGATTTTTGTACCCGAGAAGTAAGCATCAATAAGAAGACCTGTCTTTTCTTTCACATAATCTTCCAAACCTCTCGCTTTGAGCTCTTCGCACATTTTGGCAGTTCGTCTGCACTGCCATACAATCGCATTATAAACAGGTTTGCCTGTATTTTTATCCCAGACAATTGTAGTTTCACGCTGGTTTGTAATACCGATTGCGGCAATCTGAGAGGGCTCTACTGAGGACTGCGCAAAAAGCTGAGTGATAGAGTTGAACTGACTGTAAAGAATTTCCATGGGATCATGCTCAACCCATCCTGAATCGGGATAAATCTGATTAAATTCTTTCTGTGCTTTTGCGGCAATTCTGCCGGACTTATCAAAAGCTACCGCTCTTGAGCTTGTTGTTCCCTGGTCAAGGGAGAGAATATACTTTTCCATACCATATCCTCCTGAAATAATCAAGGGAAAACCCACAACCTAAAAATTTTCAAGCTGTCAGTTTTCCCTCCAATTAACTTTAAAATATTACACTTATATCTTAATCCAAAAACAACTAAAAGTCAATAGACAGACTTCTCTGTTTGTTATACTTTCTGGTTCTTTCTGAAATTAGGCATATCCATTGCTTTACCGCCGTTCTGGACAGAGATATTTGAAAGAAGTCCTACTGCACTCCATTCGGCTGCATCGTAAACATCAACATAAGGCTTTGTGCCGTTTGCAACCGCATCGATGAAATCCTTAACGATGAAGAAGTCGCCGCCTTCATGACCTGTCTTTTTCTGCTCTTCTGTAGCAGTTTTATATCTCTCAGGAAGATAAAGTCCCTCGTATTCCTTAAGGGGCTGCCACTCCTGCTTGTAGCCGTACTCAGCACCTTCCGGCATAATATGCACTTTATGATCATCACCAAGACCTCTGGGTGCTTCATAAGCGCCGTTTGTACCCTGAAGAAGATAGTAATTCATCTTGTGAGGTCTGTTTGAAAGGCAGTCAACACGCACCTTTACAAGCTCACCGCCGTCAAGAGTACACATTGTAACAGTTGTGTCGTCCTGCTTGAACTGAGGTGCTGTAAAGCTACCTGTACCGAAAGAAGAAACTGATGTAATTCTCTTGCCTGCAGGGAAGCATTTCATAACAGGGCCGAGAGAATGTGTGGGATAGAAGCATCCTCTTGTGCCAAGCTGCCAATAGCTTCTCCATGAAGTTTTGCCGTTTTTGTAAACTGCAAGATCCTTGATATCGTGGAGATATTCGCCTTCTGCATAGTAAAGCTTACCGAAAAGTCCTGCCTCTGACATGCTTCTTATCATCTGTGCCTGAGGTGAATAGCAGTAGTTTTCTGCCATCATGTACGTTTTTCCGCTTTTTTCAACAGCTTCAACAAGCCAGTGAAGTTCGTCCATTGTAACGCCTGCAGTAACCTCACTCATAACATGCTTGCCTGCTTCGAGAGCTGCAAGAGTCTGCATAACGTGATACTGCATAGGAGTTGCAACGATAACTGCGTCGATATCGCTTTCAAGCATATCGTCATAAATTCTGTATGTATTCGGAATATTGTATGTTTCGGAAATTTCCTTGAGAACATCTTCGTCAAGGTCACAGATTGCTGTAATTTCAACATTTTCGCAATTCTGCAGACCCATAATCATACATTTGCCTCTTGCACCTACAATACCTACTTTGATTTTCTTTTCCATTTTTAGTCCTCCAATCTTATGTAACAATGATGACTTGCGTCTTCTTCTTTAAGCATCTCAAGTTCCTTGATGCCGTATTCCTTCATAACTGCAACCCAACGGTCATACATGCCCTCATCATATTCAACAGGCTGGAAACCGTATGAAAGATAACTCTTGACTGCAGCCTTTCTCCATTCGTCAGTTGTAAGAAAAGCATAGTCGCAACCGTCATCATAAAGCTTATTGACAGCAATCTGATTAAGAGCGTTTCCAAGACCTTTACCTCTCATGTCGCTTCTTACAGATACCATGTGAACGTGTCCCATATTCTTATCAGGATGATAAATTACTGCAATAGTTGCAACATGCTCACCCTCATAGTCGATAAAGAAAAGATCTTTTTCGGGAACAAGATCGTCGCAACCTAAAATTGCATCCTCAAAATTCTTTCTTGTAGCATCCTCGCCTACAAGACCGTTTTTGCAAATTTCAATCCATGCGGGAATATCGCTTTCGTCCTTATAGTTAACAACAGTAAAACCCTCGGGAAGCTTTACCGGTTCGGGTTTCTGTCTTTTCCAATACATTTTAAGCTGTGCCATACGCATTTCTCCTTGCCTTTTTTATATAGAAGTATTTTATCACACTTTATTTGTTTTTTCAATGCGTTTGCAAAGAAAAACTGCATCAACCTTAAAAGATTGATGCAGAAATTTTTAAACATATTCAACTGTGTAGCAGGGAGATCGAAGTCCTAAAACTTCATAAATTCTTGCACCCTTAACTGTTTTCTGACCGTCGATGGAAACAGTGAGAGCATGTCCGATATTTTCGTCTACTGCTTCATCGTGGGAAAGAATCTGAATCCAGTTTTCAGGATCCGAAGAGAGCTTGACATTAAAATTATTTTCAAGCTTATACTTCATTTCTTCTTCAGTATAAGTTACTGTCTTTTTGTAGCCTGAAACTGTGCTGTCATATTTACTTTCAACACGTGTGAGATATGGCAGATCCTGCACCCAGATATCACAGCATTTTGCCGTTGTACCTGCAGAAGTTGCTGAATAAACAGCCAATGCAACTTTACCATTATATGAGAGATACTGTCCCATAACCTCATCAACAACATCATAAATCACATCACTCTTTGATGCGTTCTTCACGTCAGATTTCATAGCGTGATCGTTAGCAACAAAGTTTTTGCTGAAATTGTTGTGATATTTTCCGTATGTATAAATTGTAACACACTGAGCTTTAAGAGCCTCTGTCTGGAACGAAGGACCCATTTCAGCATAAAGAACACCGGCGAGATAATCTCTCATTGAATATTCCTTGCCGTTATATTTAACCTTTTCCGGTGCATTATCGTCCTTTTCTTCAAGGGTTGTGCCGGGATAGTAGTGATCCAAAATCCACTGATAATCAGCACCGTCATTTTTCGCATAAAGATTAGCACCGTTCTGACTCATACCGATATCATGTCCCCAACCATAGGTTGTGATTCTGAAGGTGCCTTCTTTCTTTTCTTCATCCTCGTCCTTACCGAGAATGATATTATAAATCTTCATGGCGTCAGCTACGTTTATACTGCCGTCAGAATTCACATCAGCTTTTTTCTCTTCTTCCGCTGTCAACGTATTCTTACCTGAAATAAAATTGAAAACTATCATAGCATCACTGACAGTTACATCGCCGTCGCCATTTACATCACCTTTGGCTGCAGCGAAGACATTGACTATACTGACACTGAGAACAAGTGTCAGAACAGCAAGAAGAATACTTAAACGTTTTTTTGCTTTACTCACGTTTTTCCCTCCGCGTTTTTTTACATCTTTGTCTTATACTTTCTGTTATCATGCCCTATAATAGTAACAAAAAAATTACAAAAAATCAAGTGTTTTATAAATTGTTTACAATTCTTTACTTTTTTTAATAAAAAAATAAGGCTATATCCGTGTGGATACAGCCTAAATTATGTTTTAAAAATTAGAAGCCGCCACCTGTTTTAATAACGTAATCGATGTTTGCTTCTGTACCATTAAGTGTAACATTAAATATTGCAATCGCTGCTTTAACATTAGAAAGAGTTACATTAACAGTGTATGACCATGTACCTTTTACAATATAGCCGTTTTCGTCAATTTTAACTTTCAATGTGGGGTTCTTGTATCTGAGAGCAATTTCGCCCTGTGAATAGTCTACTACGAGGGGATCGAGCTTTTTGATAGCACCGTCAACACCGTCAAGAACGCTGATTGCATGACCAACTGTACCATTGTGAGAAACGCCGTTAACTCCATCTTTCTGCTCTACCATTGTCATTTCGATAACAGTATAGTTGCCGCTCTTATATGCTTTTGCACTCTTAGCATCAGAAGCAACAAGGTTTTCGTGACCGCCTGTGATACCTGTGAAAGGTGTTGAACTGTCTGAAAGTGCTGCCTTCGCAATAGGCTCTACCGCACTGATAAGACCACCGATAGCACCTTCACCGCCGTCAAGCTTTGTAAGTGTCATTACCTGAGTGCAGTTTGTTTTATCATTGTCACTCTTCTTAGCTGCTGCTTTGTAGAAGTCGATGATTTCCTGCTTTGACCATTTAGAAGGATCCTTAGCTGTATCTGAAGTTTTTGTTGTTTCATTCTTCTTTGTTGTTTCATCTTTTTCTGTCTTCTCTTCTTTTGTTACAACTTCAGTAACTATTTCTGTGTTACCTTCTTCGTCTGTAACAACTTCTGTGATGACTTCTGTTTCTGCTTCTTCTGTTGCTTCCTCTGTTACATCATCAGCATTTGCAGGAGCTTCTGTTGTGATTTCTTCAGGATTTGTTGTTGTTTCTTCTTCGCCGTTGCCGCCGCATGCTGCAAATGAGAAGAGCATGAGTGCTGCCATGAGAAGTGCAAGTAACTTCTTCATAATAATTGTCTCCTTTTAAATTTTTTTGTTTTACTCACGTTTTGTTTTTCCCCACGCAAGCTGTACTCTACTGATATGTCTCTTTATAGTCATATCCGTACTTTATCATCGTAACAAAAAAAACACAAAAAATCAAGTGTTTTTAAAAATTCTTTCAGTCTTAAAAAATCTTGCAGGGCTGTTGCAAAGCAACAACCCTGTAGTCAGATTAAATGCCTATTAATATTTGATGTTTGAGAATTCGCCGTTTGTTGTTGCTGTACCTGTACCATCGATCTTAGCGCCCAATGCTTTAAGATTAAGAACAGCAGAGAATGTGTATGAATACTCAATATTTGTGATTTTACCGTCTTTAACAGTTACTTCAACTTTGATTGTGTTGTAATTTACCTTAGTACTGTTAACTGTAAGCAAGTTAGCAAGAGCGCCTAAAGCATCTGCTATGCCGTCAACAACTTCTTTATGTGTGATGAAGTCGTTAGTGAATCTTGAAATAGCTGTTTTATTGTCCTTCTGGGGGTCTGTTGCGTTAGCAATTGTAAATGTGTAAACGCCGTTTGACTCCTTAAGATTCTGAAGGTCAGAGCCTTTAAGAGCTGTAGCCTTGATCTCGTAGTTATCCTTAAGACCATCTTTATCCTTAGGCATTGTGCCCTGCTTTGTACCGATTCCGATGAAGCCACCGACAACACTGTCAAGATTTGCATCATCCGCAACCATACCGATAAGCTTGTTCAATGTTTCTGTTTTGTCACCAACATCAATGCCCTTTCCGGGAACAAAAGCACAAACTCTGTTGTAGTTGTAGCTACCCTTTGAAGCAATAGCTTTTGTTGCTGTGTTCATAAGATTTGCAAGCTGATCAGCTGTAAGTTTGCCTGAAACTACGGGAGTAGACTCTGTTTTACCCTGAGTTTCTTTCTCAGTCTTATCTTCTTTTTTAGTTACTTTTTCTGTAACTGCGTTACCGTCTTCATCAGTAACTTCTTCACCTGATTCATCTGTTACAACTTCAGTAACTTCTTCAGTAACCTCTTCGCCTTCAGTTGCTTCCTCGCCCTCTGCATTTGCAGGAGCTTCTGTTGTGATTTCTTCAGGATTTGTTGTTGTTTCTTCGCCGTTGCCGCCACATGCTGCGAATGAAACAAGCATGAGAACAGCCATGAGAATTGCTAAAATCTTTTTCATTGGAATTTGTTCCCCTTTCAAAAAATATTATTTCAAAGTACTATAAATCTACTACAAAATCAAAATTTTGTCAATAGAATATTAATTATAAACCATTAAATTTTATGATTTAACTATGCTGATTATTTCACACGGATGGGAAATTACAAAATCTGCCTCAGCTTTTTCCAGAATCTCCCTGTTACGGAATCCCCAGAGAACACCTACGGATTTCAGACCTGCATTTTTCGCAGTCAGAATATCCGTGTCTGAGTCTCCCACAAAAATGCACTCTTCTTTTTCCGCGCCGATCTCCCTCATGGCAGAAATAACCATTTCGGGATTCGGTTTTGAAGGAACACCCTCTTTCGCTCCGACTGAAAGAGTCAACAGATCTCCGAAATATTCTCTGCAGAGATTTTTCACCGCATCATCGTTTTTGTTTGATGTGACAACTGTTTTTATGCCTCGGGCTTTAAGTTCCTCAAGACAAGTTATAATTCCATCGTAAGGATGTGTTTTATTCCGCATATTTCTGCTGTAAGACAATCTGAAAAACTCATATGCTGAGACAAGCTGTTTTTTATCAAAATCTTCAGAGACACTTCTCTCTACCAGTTTTTTCATACCGTTTCCCACAAAACTCCTGATTTCCTCAATAGTTCTTTCGGGACATGAGAATTTTCTCAGCATTTCGTTTACACTGTCTGCTAAATCCTCAAGGGTATCAAGAAGTGTTCCGTCAAGATCAAAAATTACTGCCTTGTACATTATCCCAGATTTACAAGAGTTATGCACTTAACAGGACAAACCTCTGTACATTTGCCGCATCCGGTACATTTATCGTAATCAACATGAGCGCGGTTGCCTTCAACCGTAACTGCGCCGACTTCGCAGGTCTTAGCACATTTCATACAACCGATGCAACCTGTCTTACATTCTTTTCTTGTCATAGCACCTTTATCACCGTTCTTACAGAGAACAGCTGCTTTTTCCTGATGAACGGGCATCAGCTCAATAAGGTGTTTTGGACAAGTGTTTATACACATTCCACATGCACGGCACATTGTGGGGTCAATTCTTGCAACGCCGTCACAGATTTTAATTGCATCGTAGGGACAAGCCTCTACGCAATCACCAAAACCGATACATCCATACTGACATTTTTTCGGGCCGCCGAAAAGCTGTTCAGCCATTTTACAACTCTTGACACCTTCGTAATCAAGCTTTGTATCACAGTTTCCGCAGCTTCCCTGACAGAGAACAATTGCAGCCTTGGGATCTACAGTACCTGCTGCAAGACCTGTAATTTCCGCAATCTGCTGAGACACCTCACTGCCACCGGGTGAGCAAAGGTTTGTTTCTGTAGTTTCTCCTTTTGAAAGTGCTGCAGCATAGCCGTCACAGCCTGAAAATCCACACGCACCACAGTTTGCGCCGGGAAGGCATTCTCTGATTTTTTCAGCCTTTTCATCAACAGGAACAGCCATAACAATTGAAGCAATTGCAAGGCCGAGACCTGCGATAAGACCGATTGAGGCAACAATAATAATTGCAATAACTATTGGACTCATTACCCTACCTCCTTATGCAAAAAGATTTTCTACAAGTCCTGCAAAGCCAAGGAATGACATTGAAACAAGAGCTGCAGCAACGAGAGTTATAGGCAGACCTTTAAGGCTTTCGGGAATGTCGCTTGATTCCATTCTTTCGCGGACGCCTGAGAACATGACCATGGCAACAAGGAAGCCGATACCGGCACCGAGAGAGTTTACCATTGACTGAGCAAAACCGTAGCCGTTGTCGATGTTGAGAAGAACAACACCGAGAACTGCACAGTTTGTTGTGATAAGCGGAAGATAAATGCCCAGTGAATTGTAAAGAGGAGGCATATACTTCTTCAGAACGATTTCAACAAGCTGAACAAGTGCTGCAATAACAAGAATAAATACAATCGTCTGGAGATATTCAAGCTCATGCTTTACAAGGAGTGTGTTGATAGGATAAGTTACGGCCGTTGAAAGAACCATAACAAAGATAACTGCAAGGCTCATACCTGTAGCAGTTTTTGTTTTCTTTGAAACACCGAGGAAGGGGCAGATACCAAGAAACTTTGAAAGAACAAAGTTCTGTGTAAGTATTGCCATGAGCAAAATTGAAAGGAAAGGTTTTAAAGCAGTCATCTGTCACAATCCTCCTTTTCTGCAGCTGTACACGTAGCAAACATGGGACAGGCTTTACAAGAATGAAGCTGCGCTTTCTCCTTGCCTTTCTTCTCAGCGATTTTGTTGGCAAGCATAATAAGCATACCGAATACAAAGAATCCACCGGGCGCAAGGATGAAGATAAGAATGGGGTTTTCACCGAATACAGAATTCCACAAGGGCTGACCGCCGTTGATAAGGCTGATAGTAATTGTACCTGTGCCGAAGAATTCTCTGATAAAGCCCATTAAGAACAAAGCAATGGTAAATCCGATACCCATGCCGAGACCGTCAACTGCCGAAGCTAAAACACTGTTTTTACCTGCAAAAGCTTCTGCTCTGCCGAGGATAATACAGTTAACAACTATAAGTGGGAGATAAACACCTAACTGCTCATCAAGAGACGGCGCAAATGCTTTGACAAGCATCTGAACAATCGTAACAAAAGAAGCAATAACTACAATGTAAGCGGGAATTCTTACCTTTGAGGGAATTACCTTTCTCAGTGCAGAAATTGCGATATTTGAACAAATAAGAACGATTGATGCAGCAAGCCCCATGCCAACTGCGCTTTCAACTGATGTGGAAACCGCAAGAGTAGGACAAGTACCGAGAACTAAGCGAAGAACGGGGTTTTCATCAAGAAAGCCCTTTGTCAGCTCTTTGCCGAGAGATTTTTTCTCTGCCATTATTTATCCCCTCCTGTTACTGTTTTGAAAATTTCCACTGCATCGTTTACAGCGTTTGTAACTGCCTGAGATGTGATCGTAGCACCTGTAAGTGCCTGAATCTCATTTTCTCCTGCATCTGATTTTACAACGGTAAATTCACCGCTGTTATCTACATACTGATTTCTGAAATCATCTTTCTTTGCATTCATGCCGAGGCCTGCTGTTTCTTCAATTGAAAGGATTTCCATGCCTGTTACCTCACCGTCAGCATTAATACCTGTCATGATTTTGATTTCACCGCCGTAGCCCTTATCAGAGGTTGTGAAAACATAACCGATAACTTTTCCGTTTTCATCAAGTGCTTCAACGTAGGTTCCATCCTCAACTGCTTTTACATCAGAAAAAGATTTCGCATCTGCGAAAACAAGTTGTCTTGTAGCAATTTCTGCCTGTTCATTGTTTTCAGCAATTTTCGGAGCAGTTACGCCGTTTGTCACTGCAAGGATTGCTGTACAGATTGCGGCGATAAGAAAAAGTGTTATTGCAGGAACTGCAATTTCTTTGAAACTGAATTTTTTCATTTTGCTTCAGCCTCCTTTTTCTTCTTTTCCTTAACTGTGCCGAAAGGCTTGGGGGTTGTAAGGTTTTCAATATGAGGAACAAGTATGTTCATGATGATAATTGCAAATGATACACCTTCGGGGAGATTGCCGAAAAGTCTGATAAGTGCTGTCAGGACACCGCAACCGATACCGAAAATCACCTGTCCCTTGAAGTTAATGGGAGATGTTGTATAGTCCGTTGCCATGAAAATTGCACCGAGAAGAAGTCCGCCTGCAAGAATTTCATAAGCAAGGAATTTCAGGTTGAAGTCGCCTGCAATAAACATAATTACTGCAAAAGAGCCAACGTAAGAAAGCGGAATTGTAAGCTTGATAACTCTTCTTACAAGAAGATAAACAAGACCAAGAATCAATGCCACTGCACACACTTCACCGAGAGAACCTGCTCTCTTTCCGAGAAACATATCAAGAAGCGAGGGAAGTCCGTCAAAGGAATCTGATGTAATTTCGCCGCCTCTGTAAATTTCTTTGATTGCGTTAAGGGGAGAGGCTGTTGTAACTGTCTCGGTTTTCCATGAAAGAGGCGCATTCCATTTGCCCATCTCTGTGGGGAATGACGCAATAAGCATAATTCTCGCAGCAAGTGCGGGGTTTACAAAGTTCATGCCGATACCGCCGAACATCTGCTTTACAACCACAATTGCAAGAATATCGCCGAGAACTACCATCCACAAAGGCATAGAAACAGGAACGTTGAAGGCAATAAGCAAGCCTGTTACTATTGCACTCAGGTCACCGACTGTCTGATGTCTCTTCATTACAATACGTGAAATGTATTCAACAAGAACACATGTTCCTACAGAAACAGCTGAAACAATAAGTGTTCTGTAGCCAAAAAGAAATGTTGCCGCAATAAGTGAGGGCACAAGCGCAATCACAACATCAAGCATGATTCTCGTAACCGTATCTTTTGAATGGTCATGAGGTGATGCACTGACTAAAAGTTTTTTATCAAGACTCATTTCTTTGCTGCCTCCCTTACTACTGATTTTGCAAGACGCATGTATTGAACGAGGGGTTTACCTGCAGGACATGAATATGCACAGCTGCCGCATTCCATACATACGTTGATTCCGATTTTATTAAGGCTGTCAACATCGCCGATTTTTGCATATCTTTCGATAAGTGTAGGCATAAGGCTCATGGGACAAGCCTGTGCACATCTGCCGCAACGGATACAGTCTCTTTCTGTTTTAAGCTCCGCATCATCCTTTGCAAATGCAAGAATTGCGTTGTTGCTCTTGATCATAGGCACATCTGTAGAGAAAACTGCCATACCCATCATAGGTCCGCCTGAAAGAATTTTTCCGGGCTCTGCCTTGAAACCTCCACAGAAATCGATAATTTCAGAAATGCTTGTACCGATGGGAACACGCACATTCTTAGGCTCTGCAATTGCTGAACCGTCAACCGTCATGGAACGACTGACTAAAGGTCTGCCTGTTCTCATATATCTTCCGATAAATGCTGCACTGGCGACGTTCATAACGACACAGCCCACGTCTGCCGGAAGCTTTCCGGGAGGAACTCTTCTGCCTGTTGCAGACTGCACCATCATCTTTTCAGCACCCTGGGGGTAAACTGATTTAAGAGTCATGAGCTTAACATTATCTTTAACTTTGAATTCACCTGCAATTGCCTGCAAAGCCTTGAATGCCTGAGGTTTATTATCTTCAATCGCGATAATTACATTGGGAATTTCAAGCCATTTCTGAAGAAGCTGAATGCCACCGATAATGTTCTTTGAGTTTTCAAGGCATTCGCGGTAGTCAACTGTAATATAGGGCTCACATTCTGCCGCATTGATAATAAGAGTGTCGATATTTTTCTCTTTCGGGAAAGCAAGCTTAACATGTGTGGGGAAACCTGCACCGCCAAGGCCTACCAGTCCCGATGCTCTTACAGCCTTGATAAAATCTTCACGACTCTCTACAACAGGAGGTTTGATATCCTCTGACTGACGCATTTCACCGTCTGATTCGATTGTAACACCTTTTGTCACAACACCGCTGGGGAGACTTACGTCACCTACTGCAACAACTTTACCTGAAATTGATGCGTGAATGGGAGCTGACACAAATTTATCTGTATCACCTACTACCTGTCCCACGCTTACAATATCACCTACTTTTACCGTAGGCTCGCAGGGTGCGCCGATATGCTGCTGCATCGGAAGCACAATTTTTGAAGGCGGAGCCATTCTCACTACGGGCATTTCAGCAGTGTTTTTGTGATGAGCAACGTGTACGCCGCCTCTCACCTGCTTGACCGCTCTGAGAACGCCTTCAGGTCTTTTAAAACTCATTAGACCACATCCCTTTCTATAAATATCACAATGTGAAATATTTTGACTGTTTCATTAAAAGAGGCATTACTGCCTTCAGGATAATCCCTGTAATTATTCCCATCACTATGCCACTGAGGAGAAGTATGGGGGCGTAACTAATCATGGCTGTTGTTCCCGTGATTATAATTGATACGATAAGCTGTCCGAAATTATGACTGAGTGAAGAGACAACTGCAATACCGATATAGCCCGCTTTTTCTTTCACAAATTTTATCATGAGGCACATGGCGATTGTACTGAGAAATCCTCCGCCGAAGCTCATGAAAAATGCCGTAACACCTCTTGTGAGAAGAGCAAAAAGTGATTTTATAAGAGTTACTGCAAGTGCGGGGAAAAATCCCATTGTTCCTGCTGTAAACATCGTGACTATATTTGAAAGACCAAGCTTTACTCCCGGCGGCAGAAAAGGCATTGCGGGCAAAAGGTTTTCAAGAAAGGAAAGTGCAAGTGCCTGAGCACCTAAAATGCCGAGGAGTGCAATTTTCTGTGTTTTTGTTTTCATATATATTCCTACTCAATAAACTATCGCATCAGGTTCATTTCCTTCTGCGCCCGAAATTTTTATAACAACTTTTTCGGGAAGACACGAAGCGAAATCACCATTTTTCGATAATTTTCCGCTTTTGATACAAACTTTATCGGGACAGGGTGACTGCTCAAAATAAATTTTACCATCCTTCGCAACAATAACTACGGAGGAATTTTCGCCTGTAATGATTTTCTTTTCTTCCTTCTCTGCAAGGTTTACAGTGTCAACAATTTCTCCGTCAAAATAAATTTCGGCAAAAGCTTTATTATCTGAAAAGCTTCTGAAAACAAAATATCCAACAGTCAACAAAACTATAAACGATATGAGAAAAATATCAAATTTTGTAATCAGTTTTCTTTCCATAATTCAAACTCATCATTTTCAATTTTAATTTTATCTTTTAAGCCGTCAGTGACTCTGACTTCATTCGTGTCAAAAATAAAAACTGCCTGAGCGTCATATTTTTCAAGAAGGGAAAGGCTTTCCTCATATCCGAGACAATAACATGCTGTAGACAAGGCATCACTGAAAAGTCCCGAAGAACAAAAGACTGTTACTGAGAGCAGATTATTTTTTACGGGATAACCTGTTTCGGTGGATAAAATATGGTGATATTTTTCACCCTGATATTCTGAAAACCTTTCATAGTTTCCTGATGTTGAAATGAAGCCCTCACCCACTGTCAGAACTGCCATATAATCGCTCACATCACCAAGAGGATCTCTGATTCCTACAGTAAATTCATCTTTCCCGTAAAGGCAGAGACTGCCACCTACATTGATTATAGCTTCTGAAATCCTGTTTTTTTTCAGAATTTCTTTTGCATCATCACAGGCAATTCCTTTTCCTGCGAAGCCTAAATCAATTTTCTGATTTTCAGAAATTGAGACAATGTTGTTCTTGATTTTTACCTTTTCCCATGAAACACTTTTCAGCGTATTTTCAATTTCCTTTTCATCAGGAAGAGCAAAATTTTCAGAGCCGATATTCCAGAGCCCTGTCAGATTTCCCACAGTCAGGTCAACTGCACCGTTGCTGTTTTTGCATATATCAAGAAGCTGTTTTAACATTTCAAGGGTTTTTCCGGAAACCTCTGCAGTTTTGTTTTCATTGAGCTCGGCTATTTCAGAAGACTCAATTCTCCATGAAATTGCATTCTCTCTTTCCCTGATTGCGGAAATAATTTCCTCAGCTATCGTGTCACAATCTTTTCCCTTTATGTTTTGAGAAATGACTGCTCCCATTGCAAAATCTGTTTTTTGTATTTCCTGATTTTTTGTAAGAATATCTGCAACTACAGAAATTATGATTAAAGCTGCGACAAGAGCGATGACAATAACAGTTGTTTTTTTATTACTCTTCACTCCTTGACACACCTCCCCATAATCTACCCTATATTCTACAATAAAATCAAAATTAATGCAATGGTTTTTCCGTTAATTAAACTTTTAACAAACTCAAATTCATGGAAAAAGAAAATGCAGATGTTCTCAGAAGAAAACATCTGCATCTGAATTTAATTTTTTAGATATACCATATCCAACCAAAGAGAACGATAATGATAATCCACTGAAGGACTGAATAGTTAACCTGAACATCAAAAGTCTTTGTGAACTTTCCGTCAGTTGACTTTGCAGTAACTGTTGCAGTACCTGCTTTCACACCGTAGATGTTGCCGTCGTCGTCAACTGTAACAATGCTCTCATCTGATGAAGACCATTTAAGCTTATAGTCCTTGAGGATTGTTGAATTAAGTTCATCCTTAAGACTTGCAGTTGCCTTGTAGTTAACTACAAATGCGCCTTCTTCCTTTACCTCTTCCTGTTTGGGAGCGGAACCTTCATATTTAAGAGTCTGTCCTACCGCTACAAAGTTATTGACATCAATTTTATCTGTCTTGCTTCTGCCGCAGAACCATCTGCCGCCAGCAAAATCTGATGTCTTCTGAAAATCACTGCTTAAGAAGATAAGACCGTCAATCTTCTTAATATCCTTTTTAGCTTTAAGAACAAAAGTAACTATTGTTTCTTCGTTCGCAAGCTTAACTGCCTTACCGCCGTTGAGGGTTGAATCTGCAGTCCATGATGCAAAGGCAATCTTATATCTGTCCATAACTTCTTTCTTTGACCAGTAGCCGGTGTTTGAGTTACGGTTTGTGTAGAAATCCGCAGGAGATTTCCAGTTGCCGTTTGTTCTGTATGATTTTGCAAGTGTTCCTTTGAAACTAAGGAAAGATTTAAGGCTTGTTTTGCTTGTGTTCTGAACCTCAAAAGCATCACCGTCATAAATTACGGGAACTTCCATTGAATAAATGTAATAGTTTGTTTTAAGATTCACACTGACTGTAACATCTTCTCCCTTAGCAACAGAAGCTTTGTCTGTGTCAATTGAAAATGTTGCAACATAGCTTGATTCAGATGCCGCTGAAGAAACAATCCCCATTCCAAAGAGCATTGTTATCAGCAGACAAACTGAAATGATTTTACTGAAAGTTTTTTTCATATTTAAGCAACTCCTTTACCAAAGCATCGAAATACTTCTTGCATGTGCATTTATGCGGGAAACATCAAGAGTATTGACTTTCCCATCACCGCTTGTATCTGCACAAGCAAATTCATACCCCGAAAGACCTGAAATGCCTCTCGCGCACGCATTCACACGTGCAACATCAAGGGTGTTGGCTTTTCCGTCACCGTTTATATCACCGATAAGTTGAATTTTTGCATCCTGCGTAGTGCTCTCGCCATCTGTATTAACTTCATAAGCTCTTGTAACATGGTTTTCTTTTGAAACTTCAAGGGTATATGTTCCGCTTTCAATATCTGCAAAAACATATTCTGCAGAATTACCTGTAACAGTACAGACCTTTTCTTCACCATCTTTACAAAGTCTGAGCGTTATTTCATCGGTTTCATCACCAAAACTCTTGACTTCACCTTTAAGCGTAGCCAGTATGGGTAGATTTTCGTTTATGGTCGGATCCACACCATTATAAACAATCGTCTGTCCCACATTTACCATACTGTCAATTGAGTATTCCTTTGTGGTAGACCTTCCCACAAAAAGTATTCCCTGAGGTGATGAAACTGTTTTCTGAAAATCAAGACTCATAAAAATAAGCTCAGATAAATCTTCAATATCATCATTTGCTCTGAGAACAAATGAAACAACCACTTCCTCTTCATCAAGCATTACAAGCTCAGATGAAAGCGATGTGTCTGCCGACCATGTTGCGTACACTATTTTGTACTTATTTCTTACAGCTTCCTGTGACCAGAAGGATATGTTGGAATTACGCTTGGTATAAAAGGTTTCGGGAGATTTCCAGTTTCCGTTAGTAGCGTATGTATCAGCCATACTTCCGGAAAAGCTCAGAAATCCGGCAGGATTTGTTTCGCTTGTGTTTTGCAAAGACAAAGAATTGCAGTTATAAATCACTGCAATTGACATCGTGCAGATATAATAATTATTTTTCAGATGAACGCTGACTTTAACATCCTCGTCTTTCTTTACCGATTCTTTATCGGTCGAAATTCTGAATTCGGCAACATAATCCGATTCATCTGCCCCGAGGGCAGACAAACCGGATACGCCAAATATCAAAACGAGTGTTATTGCAAGGCTGATAAGCCTTAAAGCAAAATTGCTTATTTTCATAAACAACCACCGTATTATATTATTTTTATGCTGCAGGTGTAGCAGGAGTTGCAGGTGCTGAAGGTGCAGCATTTACTTCTGCTGCGATTTCGCTGAGCGCACCTACGATTGAAGAGGCTGCAAACTCACCGAGAGAAATAAGCTCATGGTAGCTGATGATTGAATAGTCGTTATCGGGAACAATGTAGCCGAGAGCATCGTTGCAGAGACCGAATGCTGTAAGCTCCTTGTCACCGAAGATTTCGCATACTGACTTGTACTGGAAATCCTGACATGAGAATGAACCTTCTGCAGTAAGTGATGCACCACCGTAGATGATGTCCTGTACGATTTCACCGGGAGCAAAGACTGCCTTCATCTGCTTGCCGAATTCAACATAGCCTGTTTCTGAAACAACCTCGTAAGTACCCTTTTCAGTTTTAAGGATATTGTATGTAACAAGGTTTGCTCTGCCTGCAAGCTTGATGAAGTTGTTGGTAACAGGAATTCTGATTTCCTTAACTCTTACATTGAGGATGGGCTCCATAACTGTTTCCTCAACGGGAGTCCAGCCTTCATACCAGATTGTGTAGCTGTCCTGAAGACCATACTTTTCGATTTCTTCCTTGATGATTGATTCACCTGAAATCTTATCGTTTGCAAGAATTTCTTCTTCTGTCATATTGAGTGCAAGGAGAATTCTGCCGATTTCTGTACCGTAACGGATTGATTCCTCGTAACGATGTACCGTAGGAACGCTGTCACCGGAAAGACCTCTGCCCATGTAGATACCTGCGATTGCGCCGTTGATAAAGTAGAAGTTGTAGCCTTCCTTACCTTCATTTACTGCTACAGAATCGTCTGAATATTCGTTAAGATATTTTTCAATGTAGTAAACATATTCACCGCAAAGCTCACGGCCTGTGCCCTTGCCGTCATCTGTGGGAAGACCTGCAACATCAGGATGACCTGCCAGGTTAGCGATGATTGTAGGTGTTGCGTTAACATCGTCGGGTGTGAAAACAAGACGTGTTATTGTATTATCCTGAGCTGTTGCTGAAGGACGGTTTTTGTTGTTAAAGTAGCCTTCACCGATGTCTTTCTTTGAATATGTAAGAGTACCCGGCTTCATGTCGTCAAGGGCAACGCCCATAGCCTTAGCTGTTCTTTCAACAACGAGCTTCATGTAATCCTCGTCAACACCCTTTTCAAGTGTGCCGAGACCTGTCCAGCCCTTGAAGAGGTTGCCGAGAATTTTCGGGAAAAGGTTAGTCCAGAGGCCCTGAGTGTCGATACCGCTGTGTGAGTGAGTTGCAGCAACATTAACGCTTGCAAGCTTGATGTTCTTTTCAGCAGCAATCTTAGCAATTTCTGCACGGATCTGTCTGATGTAAGCGTTTGAAACACCGATAGAGTCGATTGTTGCGAAGATTGAAACGCCTCTACCTGATGAGTCGTCCATAGCAACGATTCTTACCTTCATGTCGTCAACGATTGATTCAACGTTGTTTGAGAAACCGTTGTTAAAGTCGATGTAACCGCCAAGATAGTAATCCTTTGTCTGCCAGTCATCGGGAACAAGGCTTGCGTTAGCATAACCGAGAACCCATTTTCCGTTTGCTGCAGGCTCGTCAAGGAATTTGTCTGTACCTGCATAGAAGTTTTCGCTCTTGTAATCCTTCTCGTTCTTGAAATAATCAGGATCGGGAAGAGAATCTGCAAGAGCGCCGAGAATCTTTGTTACCAGGCTTCCGAGAAGCTCGAGAGCTACATATTTAAGCTCCTGAACTGTTCCGATGTTGAGAACAGCATCCTTGAAGCCGCCGAGAGAAAGAATATCAAAATCCTTGCCGTTCAGCGTAACGATCCACTGATTCTCAGGCTGAGAATGTCTTTCGTTGTAGCCTTTGATATAATCTTCAAAAAGCTTTTTAATGTTTGCACCTGTTGCTTCGTCTGTGTTTACGATTTCGTCAATTGCACCTGTAATGTCAGAAACAGTGTCTTTTACGTCTGAAGCTGTTGTGTTTTCCGTAGCCTCTGTTGCCATTACAACGGTGAAGGTTGATGAAACCATCAGAATTGCAAGAATAACAGAGAGTACTTTGAGGACTTTCTTGTTCATTTGCCAAATCTCCTTTATTATAAATTTTAATATTACCCCATATTGTGATAATACCACATATGCAAGCTTTTTTCAATAGAACAAATTGTTAATTTTTTATCTTCTTGCTTTTTTTCCTGATTTTTTATTTATGAAAACAGTATAGCCGATATAGCCACCTGCAAGAAGAATAAGAAGAATGAAAATAATTTTTCCTATCACACTGTTCCATGCCGTTTCAATTGCACCGCCCAGTGCAAGAATTATACTTCGGCTGACATTCTTTGACGCCACCATATCCACCGTTGCGATTTCTTCTCCTGCATAATAAACAGTTGCCGTGCCTATCTTTTCACCTTTCTTTACAGGAGCCTTTACAAACTCGGGTGTATCCGTATCAGGCTGGATATAAACACTTGAAGCATCAAGGTTCGACGGCACAAGAGCTGCAACATCCTCTGACGGTACAAGCTCGAGGAAATCAGTTGCCCATGAATATTTCACATCAAGAACTGTTATAACCTCGTTCTCTTGTGCCACAACCTTGTATCTGATATTTGCAAATGTCCATTCTATCATTTTTTTACATTCGATAAACGCAATATTTTCTGCATTTTCTCCTGCTACGGCATCTTCGGGATCAACTCCCATGACAATAGCAATGTAGTTGTAGCCGTTTTTGCTTGCCATTGTTATAAAGCATCTTCCGGCATCATCAGTTGTACCTGTCTTTATGCCCGTTGCATACGGAACATAGCAATCGGTGTAGTTTGAATTAATCATGAAGTTTGTTGAGGGAAGAATTCTCTCATCATTCATATTTGTTTTCGGCATTGTGTAGCTGGTCTGTCCTACAATTTTTTTGAAAACAGGGTTTTTCATCGCCTCTTTACAGATTAAGTACATATCATGTGCAGTTGTGTACTGACCGTCCTGATCGAGACCATGTACATTTACATAATTTGTGCCGATACAGCCAAGATCCTTTGCTTTTTTATTCATCATATCGAGAAACGCAGGAACAGATCCGCCCACATATTCCGCAATTGCAATTGCTGCTTCATTGGCACTTTTAACAAGAAGGCAATTAAGCAAATCGTACATGGTAACCTTTTCACCCGGAACGAGACCTGCAGTTGAGGAATCTGTTCCTACAAGTGAATCTATGGCATACTGAGAAATTACAACAGGTGACTGCAGATCCTCGCATCTGTCAAGAGCTACAAGAGCCGTCATGATTTTCGTAAGACTTGCAGGAGCTGATTTCTTGTTGTAATTTTTGTTGAATATTGCCTCATCATTATCCACGCAGATCATACACGCAATATCTGCACGAAGGTTAATTGAGTCATTATACTCCGCATAACAGGTTATTGGAGTTAATATAGACAGAAAAATTATTGAAGTTAATAAAAAAATTACTGTTTTTTTCATAGACATTTCACCCATATTGTTGTATAATACATTATTATATATTAAAATTTTCTGTATATCAAGTTAATTTTCAATTATTTTGTGAAAGTAAAGGAGGTTTTGTTTTGCTGTATGTAACCGGTGACACTCACGGCAACATAAACAGATTTTCCGCTAAAGAACTTAAAAAGCTGAAAAAAGGCGATACGCTTTTTGTCTGCGGTGATTTCGGATTTATATGGGACAACAGCCCTGCCGAAAAAAAAGCGTTGAAAAAGCTTTCGTCAAAAAAATACACCATCTGCTTCATTGACGGCACACACGAAAACTTTGACCTTCTTAAAAATTATAAACTGGGAACCTATAAAGGCGGTTTAGCCAGAAAGATAAGCGATAATATTTATTATCTTCAGCGAGGTCAGATTTACGAGTTTGAAGGCAAGAGCATTTTTGTAATGGGCGGCGGTGAAAGCCCTGACATTGATTTAAGATACGAAAAAGACACATGGTCAAGTGACGAAACACCCATAAGACAAGAGCTTATCGACGGTGCAAAGAGACTTCAGGAAAGAGATTTCAGCGTAGACTTTATCCTGTCCCATGAGCCTCCCGCAAAAATAAAAGGGCTTCTGCTTCTGCAGGATACTGAGTCCGCAAGAATCACGGGCCTTAACACTTACCTTGAGGAACTGAGTCAGTCATGCGAATTCCGTTGCTGGTTCTTCGGAAGCATGCACATTGACAAATACATTTCATCCACCCATATCGCCGTTTATCAGAAAGTGATAAACATGCTGACAGAAAACTCTCTCTCAGGCGATATCGTCAAAACTGTTTAATATTTAAGGAGTAGATACATTATGAAAAACACTGAAAAAACTATGGAAAAAGTAGTTGCTCTCTGCAAAGGCAGAGGCTTCATCTTCCCCGGCAGTGAAATTTACGGCGGTCTCGCAAACACATGGGACTACGGCCCTCTCGGTGCAAGACTCAAAAACAACGTGAAGGACACATGGAGAAAAAGATTTATCCAGGAAAGAAAGAACAGCTACGAGGTTGACGCTGATATTCTCATGCATCCCAGAGTATGGGAAGCAAGCGGTCACGTTGCAAGCTTCTCTGACCCCCTTCTTGACTGTAAAGAATGTAAAATGCGTCACAGAGCTGACAACCTTATCGACGATTTTGACGAAAACGCACACGCAGACGGCATGACAAAAGAGGAAATGTTCGAGTATATCAAGGCTCATTCAATCCCCTGCCCCAACTGCGGCAAGCACAACTTCACAGATATCCGTGAATTCAATCTTATGTTCCAGACCTTCCGCGGTGTTACAAACGATTCAAAGAGCGTTATCTACCTTCGTCCGGAAAATGCACAGGGTGAATACGTAAACTTCCTAAATGTACAGCGTACAATGAGAGCAAAGCTTCCCTTCAGCATCGGTCAGATCGGTAAAGCTTTCCGTAACGAAATCACTCCCGGCAACTTCACCTTCAGAACAATTGAATTTGAGCAGATGGAGTTCCAGACTTTCTGTAAAGAAGGCACAGACAACGACCTTTACGATTATTTCAAAGAATACGGCATGCAGTATTACATTGACCTTGGTATCAAGCCTGAAAACCTTCGTTACCATGACCATGAAAAACTTGCTCACTACGCAAAAGCTGCTTGTGACATCGAGTTCCTCTTCCCCTTCGGATGGGGCGAAATCAACGGTACACACAACAGAACTGACTTCGACCTTACAAGACATCAGGAATACAGCGGTCAGAGAATTGACTACCTTGATCCTGAAACAAACGAAAGATATATTCCCTATATCATCGAGTCTACATACGGTCTTGACAGAACTGTTCTTGCTCTTCTCTGTGAAGCTTATGACGAAGAAGTTATTGACGCAGAAAAGAATGACACACGTGTTGTTCTCCACCTCAGTCCTGCGGTTGCTCCTTACAAAGCAGCAGTTCTTCCCCTTTCAAAGAAACTTTCAGAAGATGCTCTCAAAGTTTATGAAAAACTCAACAAGCACTTCATGACAGACTTTGACGAAACAGGCTCAATCGGTAAGAGATACCGCCGTGAAGACGAAATCGGTACTCCCTACTGTGTAACATTTGACTTCGATTCTCTTGAAGACAATTGTGTAACAGTCAGAGAAAGAGATTCAATGGAGCAGGTAAGACTTCCCATCGACGAAGTCGCAGCATACATTGAAGAGAAGATTAAGTTTTAATTAAATATTCAATCACAAACCACGCCCGAAAGGACGTGGTTTGAATAATAACCCTATAAGGGTAAACAACACCAGCAACGCCTTAAGATGCGCATCTAAGCAACATCAACCGCAAATTGGTGTTGCTTTTTACTTTATGTATTGAAATGGGTATTCAAAACTTAATTGATCCGAAACCATATCTTCTTTTTCCTGATCTTGTATATATTTTCGTTGTGCATATCTTTCAAATATCATTAATGTGCTTTTTTCTTTCAGATATCCCATAAACTCTGATACACATATACTTGGTGGTATTGATAGTAACATATGTATGTGGTCTGGCTTTGCATGA
>SVPP01000018.1 GCA_015065765.1 Oscillospiraceae bacterium
CAAAACCCGCGCCGATATGATTTACAATGAGCTTGTCGCAGAAGCAGAAAAGCTTCTTTCACTCGCTAAAGCACGCAGGGGCAGACCAAACAAGGATAATGCTAAGCTTACATCTCAGCTTCGGGAACTTTGCAAGAAAATGAAAGACTGAAATAGTTTATATAGTTGCTGATATTTGAACAAGCAAAGAAATTTTCTTATCGTGACCCTGATGCTTATATTGAAAACGGTGTTATATATCTGTTTTTCACATTGGTTTAAAACACTCCTGAAAGACAGTATTTTTATGTTGCAATGAGTCAAAGCAAAGATTTTATTAATTGGAGCAAAATATACTTCATTTGACATCTTTAATTAATACCATTTATTTATGTGATGATAAAATGGTAATTACATTCAGCTATAAGGACGATTCAAACGTCATTTCTTTGAATGACATAAAAAATCAGATTTGAGTTCGGATTTAACAGCATCCGCTCTTGGTGGCTTTCACCACAGAACATTGATATCCCATTATACCACAAAGGCAATCAACCACAAAAAGTTGATTGTCTTACTTTCTTTTGGGTTTGATATTTTAAGATTTCTGTATATAATCTTGCGTTCTGTTCATCATTTGCGAGGTATCTTTCGAATGTTCTTTTATTTGTTTCTCGGTTGTTTTTCTTATTATTCAGAAGGCATTTTGATGGTGTTCTGAATAGAATTCTCGCAGTGGATCAGGTTAAATTTCTTCTGTTTTTACTTGTTTGATATTGAATTTTTAATAACATTTTTATAGTTAGTTAATCTAAAAATCGTAATTACGGGAAATACTAAAAGCTCACAAGTTACGCTTTTGCGTTTTTGCGTGAATATGAATTGTGTTTTAGTAATTACGGGAAGAAATCTTTTATCACAAGTTACGAAAAGCTGTTTTTTAAAAATTTTCAATTTTGTTTTCGTATAGTATTTTTTGATTTTCGCAGGTTCAAAATTGAACTTTTTTATCTGATTTTTTATGGTGAACCAAAATCTCCTACAGAGGTGGTTTTAGTATACGGTTTTAATACTTTTATCACAAGTTACGAAAACTCATTTTTGAGGCATTTTTTTACTTCGAGTTTTCGTATACTGTTTTGCTGTTTTTGATGAGTATTTTTCTTGTTCAGAGAAGACTTTCAGATGAACTGTTTTCTCCCTGTTCATAAATCTTTTTCTGCGCAGAAAACAGGTTTTAATTTTCTGTTCAGAAGGTAGAGAATGATAAAAGCTTCTTTTTGTTTGAAAAATCTTTTCTGAATAAAGACAACTGTAGAAAAATTTATACCCCGGATCTTCAGCAGATTCGGGGTTTTGTGTGTTTGCTGATGTTGATTTGTGCTTGAAACGCGTCATGATTGTCGATTTGGTGCGCTCATCGAGTTTTCGTTGCTTTTTGGAGTAAGTTTATGTCGAAAAGAGAAAAACTCGATACAGAGCCTTCAGGACACATTTCCTCGCGTGCAACTTTTTAATTGTTTCTTTTATGTGAGATCGTTGTATGACGTTTTATTTTTTTACACGCCTCATCTCGTAAACAACTCCATAAATTCTGACATTGCTTTCCAACGGGACATTTATTGATTCAAATGACGAATTAAGAGCTTTGAATCTGAGAATATCATTTGCAATTTTCTGAACTCGTCTTATTTGAATGTCGCCTTGGTTTATAGAAACAACAACATCATCGCCATTTTCAGCGAAAGATTGTTTTTTAACAACAACCGTATCACCGTCAAAATATTCCGGATTCATTGAATTGTCAGAAATTATTAAACCGAAGAAGCTGTCATCTTCAACCATTGTTTTTGAAACTTCTATCTCATCTATATAAGGAATGGTATCAATATCTTTAACCCCTGCAGGGATTTTTTCATAGACTTTTATGGTGCTTTCTTTGATAGGAGTTTGCGGTGCAATCTTAGTATCGGTATCATCTGTCATGCCAAAGAGATAATCAGCAGATACTCCGAAAAGCTTTGCCAATACAACGATATTTTCTATGCTCGGTTCTCTGTTTCCAGATTCGTAGTTGTAATAAGTTTGTTGGGATACGCCAAGAGAAGATGCGATTTCGTCTACCTTCATACCTGAGTTTAAACGAGATTTTTTAAGGTTTTCTGAAAAAATATTGCTCATTGTTGTTCACCTCAAAGACTATAATACCAACTTTTTGTTGAAAATGCAACGTATTAAACGAAAAGAATAGTTATTTCTTTGGTCGATTATCCGAAAATAAAAAATATTTAAACAATATGTTGACTTGAATGTTCTTTCGTGATATCATATAGTCAACGAATAGTTTAGGAAGCGGTGATAACGTAAGAGAATATTTAAAAGATTTGAGAAAAAGAAAGGGGTTGACCCAACGAAATGTTGCAGAACACTTAAAAATGAGTGTTCAATATTATAGTTTGATAGAAAGAGGTGAACGACAGGAAAGCCTGAGTGTTGATTTGCTGTGTAGTTTTAGCCAGCTTTTTGATGTTTCAACACAGGAACTGATCTTTAAAGAAAGAATGTATTCCATTGAAAGAGATTTATGAGAAGATGAAAATAAGGAACCGAAGGAGCTGATGCCTATAACATAATTCTTTTTCTTCCCATAGCAAACATTATATATATGAAAATAAATTTTGAAAATCAGGAGTGATGCAATGAATATAATGGATGTACTTTTATTAGCACAAGAAATCCAGGCTTCCGATGGAATCAGCGAACTTACAAGTATGTATTTTTTGCTCTCAAGAAACATCGCCTTCCATCCGTATGCCGTGCTCGATGTTTTCAGTCGGTATTTAAATGAGCCGATTGAAGAATTACTTAATTCTCACGAAAAGCAACAATACCTTCTGGAGGATATATCTGAACCGCAATGTAATAAAACCAAGTCTCAGCATATTGAAATGATAGTGCGGGATACTTCCATGGAACCGGTTTTTCCGAAAGGAAGCAGATTGAAGATTGATACGAGTGAAATTACTGATGAAGGTTTGGTAGCTGTAAAAATTATAGGATCTGAATCCCTTATAGTGGGTTTCTCATACAAAGATTTGCAAAGAAATGAGTATGTACTTAAATTTTCCAATCCAGACTATATGTCCATGTATTTCAGGCTGGATGAAGATGCAGATAAATTACAATTTATCGGCGTGCCTGTAACCACAATTGATGATTAATATAAAAATAGATATATAAATATACGATGAAAATTAAAGGAGTTGTTTTTTTATGCGTGATGCAAATAAAAACGCTGAACTTGCGAAAATTATAAGAAAAAACTATGGCCTTCCCGAAGATATGATAGCCTGTTTTTTGCAGGGATATGAGGACAGCCGTGTGCCGTTCCCTATCCTTAGACTTATCTGTAAGGAATTAGGCGAAGATTATGTATTTGAAACATTGTCTGAGTCTGATAAAGCGGAGTACCTTCTGGAACTTGATGAAGCCCCCGGTCTCAGAACAAACGAAAGATACACAGAGGTAATTTTACGTGACAAATCTTTTGATAACTATGATTATCAGAAAGGTGATATTTTTCCTGTGGATAAAACAAAGAAAGAGCTTGATGGATTAATGGCTGTTGAAATTGAAGGCGAAGCAATGATTGTGTGGTTAGAAGATTACACTGAACTTAATGCTATAAGATTTGAGTTCGCCAACAAAAACTATCCGTCGTTTTATTGGCCTAAAATTTATATGAATAAAATAAAAGTCATTGGAACTGTTGTACTCTATACAGAAGATGCAATAGTGTTCTAAAATAAAAAATCGACTCGCAGGTTCCCCACGAGCCAATTTACCGATTGTTGTTTTCATTTTTACATACCTCGGAGCGTGGTTTATATAACTATGCTCCGGGGGTTTTATATTTTATGCTCAATCGTCTTTTTAACTATTGCGTTAAATTCGGCACCTCGTTGAGATGGATCCTTGGGATCTCGTGACTGTGAGATGAGAAAATTGCTGAAGCTGACCATTGCAAGGTGATACTGTCCACGCATAAAATTCAGCTCTTTTTCTTTTTCGCCTAATGTTGCTCTCAACTCACTGTATGCTTTTTTGCTTGTGTAATTTCCCCTGAAAAAACGCTGGTAATCGCTTACCACATTATCATAATTTCGTAAAAATTGTTTTTCACATTCAAGGAATCTGTAAATTTCAACAATAACTGTGTCCATAGCTTCTGTACACATAAGGTTGTTCAAAAAATTAAATTTGTTTTCAAGAGTTTCTCGCTCGACTTTCCTTAAGGGCTTTTCTGATTTCGCCACTTTTAACTGATGTAAATAATCCAGAGTTTCTTTTGACAAACCGGTATATGCACAGGTTTCCTGGTGAGCATCAAGTTTGTTTTGTTCTGAAAGACCGAGAATATAATCGCTTGTAACACCAAAATGATTAGCGAGTTTTATTATCTGATATATATTAGGAGCGATTTTGCCTTGTTCATATGCACCTATCATCTGCCTTGACACGCCCAGGATTTCACCCATTTCCTTTTGTGTTAAATTATTGTTTTTTCTTAACGTAACCAGTCTATCCTGCAGGGCTGTTGTTTCTTCCAAACCATTGCACATCCTTCCTCAAAATAGTAAAATTTACAAATTTTCGTGCCCATTAAAAGCAGAAAATCTCTTCAAAATGTCAAATATTTATTTCTTAATACTGAATATATCATAAATATGTTAATAAATTGTTTCTTTTTTGCATTTTTTTAGATACTTTTTTTGCCTCAATGTTAAAAAACGCATTACATACTTTCGGTGAGCTTTAAAAATAAGTTCAAAAAATGCAGAAAGGATGTATCGAATGTTTGTTAACATAGCACGTTCTTCAAGAACAAAAAAGTCACTTAGCTTTGAACTTGTATCAGAAATAAATGTTGATGACATTTATACATTTGGTTCTGAATTTGTACCATTTGAAGAAGCTACCGATGTTTTTATCGATACGGTAAAAATTAAATGTGAAAATGTTTTCATTTATACAGGGTGGAGAAGCAAGTGGAGATACGACGAAAGTAAATATCAATATTTCTTCAATATTCCTGTAAATGATACTAACATCAAGCTGACATTCAGAAAAAATAGAAATGATGATATGTATTTCTATTTTAAAAAAGGCACTGTTTATGTTGAATTTAGCGTTTCGAATGTACTGTACGGTACAAACGTCTGCGGAATAAGCTCATCAGATGTTAATACATTGTATGAGAAATTAGCGTCTCTTTTAACAGAGGCGGGTGTTATATTAAACTTTGACGATAGCCATCTGGATTTTAAGAATTATAAAGTTACAAGAATTGACAGAAGCTTTTGCTTTGATGCCGGCAGTGAAAAAAGAAAGAAAGAGTATCTGCGAATTTTCAAGAAATTGCGAATCCCTTATCATGACTCCGGAAGATGTAAGAAATTTGATGATTATGATTACGAAACCGGATTTTCTCATGGTTCCGATAGTAGCGATTTTATTTTGTATGACAAAAATGAAGAGCTTCGCGAACACAAACGTGTTGAGATCGAAGCCGATAACGAGATAAAAATTAATGTTTTAAGACTTGAAATCAGATGCAGAAAACCAAAAGGTAAAAAATCTGATTTTGGTTTGTTTGGCGAAGTGCTCAATAACAATAACCAAACTCTTCTTGATATATTAAAACAATACAGGCTTGATTTGAAAATTCTGCCAGAACAAGAGTTTTTTAAAACAATAAAAGATTTTCTGGCTAAAGAAAGAAACCTGCACATAGGAGAAAAAGCAAGAAAGCTTCCTAAGTATCTGCGATATAAAGATGAAACTATTTTAGAGTTTTTTCAATACATTAATGATTATAGTGAAGTTGCTGCATATTCGGCAAACAGCACACTATTCAATGTTTGTAAAACCATAACTGCTGAATTAGGCATTATGAATCTATACACCACTATCGATGAAGAATTAAGTTTTGTTGATAATGTTCTTTCACATGTTTCTTCAACAGAGGATGAGGCAATACCTCTTGAGGAGGTGTTTGATGAATCTGTAATTGTTAACGATGAAGCAACAAAGACAGATGATAAAAATTACAAAGGTGTAAGTATTGCCTATTTGATAGTTAATTTAGGTAAACAACAAAAGATAAAACCATGTTATCTGTTTGTTGTTGATTTCTTAAATCTTATAGAAAATAAACAACCTATTCCATATAAAAGAGAATAGATCATACTTAAGAGTTTAAATATACAATACACTTAAGAAACAACATATATAAGAGATAATATATAGAGTGTACTTAAGAGTTTGTATTTAATATATATAAGCGGTTACAGTCGAACCAAAACATAATAAAAAAACAGGAATTCTTCATATAAGAACGAAACGTTCATGAAGAAAATAAAAATTGTAAGAATCTCAAAAAGATTTGTCGGGTTTATCCCGAAGTTAAGAATTCCTCAAAATATATGAAAGCGAGGAATTTCTTATGAAATCCAAAAATAACAAAATCAATTTTACAGAAACTACATCTGTCAATATAGATGTTGAAAATAGTGTTCCAATTTGGCACAAAGTGTCTCTTACTCTTGATGAAGCCGTCATGTACAGCGGAATCGGAAAGAACAAATTAAGAGAACTTTCAGATGGTGAGGGTCAGTGTTTTACGTTTTTTAACGGAACAAAACGTATGATCAAAAGAAAAGAATTTGATGAATTCATTTCGAAAGTACATATAATCTAAAAAAGTAAAGGAGCTCTGGTTCTGATACAAAAATAATAGTGACAACAATTTGAGATTATGATATAATGATAGTGTCATATCAGAGCTCCTGGAATAGGAGTCGATATAATGAGGTATAAAAAAAGAAAAGACCGTAAAGGTCATGTGTTAAAAACTGGTGAAACCCAGAGAAAAGATGGTACATACCAATATAGTTACACCAATAAGAAAGGTGAACGTAAGTTTATTTATGCACCGACGCTTGATGCGCTCAGAAAAAAGGAAACTGAAATTCAGAAAAGTCTGAATATGGACCTTGATTACCATGAGGCATCAATAACTGTAATTGTGCTTGTTGAGAGATATATAAAACTTAAAGATAATTTAAGATACAATTCAAAGGTTAATCATCGTTTCGTTCTGAATATGCTGAAAAATGATGATTTCGGTTATATGAAAATACGGAATGTAAAAGTCTCGGATGCAAAAGCGTTTATTCTCAGATTACACCAAAAATACAAACGCAATACACTTTACACAATAAAAGGTGTGCTTGGTCCTGCTTTTCAGATGGCATTTGATGATGGTATTCTTTATCGGAATCCGTTTGCTTTTGAAATGAAGTCTCTTGATATTAAGATGATTCTGATGATATAAAAGCGTTGACAAAGGAAGAACAGGAAATGTTTCTTGGTTTTATCAAAAACAGTAAAACATATTCAAAGTATTATGATGAAATTGTTCTTCTTCTCAAAACAGGGCTCAGAATCAGTGAGTTTTGTGCTATTACTGAAAAATCACTTGATTTTGACAAAGGAATCATCCACGTTGATTATCAGCTTCAGAAGGAAAAAGGCGGAGTTTACGTGATGGGGCCTTTGAAGACTAAATCAGGAAAACGCGAGGTACCTATGTCTGTAGAGGTGTATGATACTTTTTTTAGAATTGTTGAAAAGAGAAAAGAGCAGAATATTGACTGGGTTGTTGACGGTCATTCAGGTTTTCTTTTTCTTGATAAAGATATGAAACCTAAAACAGCTCTTCACTATGAGAAAATGGTACAAAGAGCAAAAACCGAGTTCAATGAAACTCACGAGTATCAGCTCAAAATAGTTACACCTCATGTTTTTCGTCATACATTTTGTACTGAATTAGCTGAAGCGGGAATGCTTCCTCAGAATTTACAGTATATTATGGGCCACGCTGATTTTGGAACTACAATGAAGTATTATGTAGATAAAAAGGCGGAAACTGCTAACAAAGCAATGGGTGAAGTTGTACCTCTTGCTATGAATAAAATGGCTTGATAAAGTCGGTGTTGTATTTACATCAAATTTACATCAATTTGATGTAGATTTATGGAGAGTTATGGAGAATGGTGTAATTTTGGTGTAAACAGATAAATTGAGAATCCCCAAAAACATAGGGATTTGTAGAGTTATAAAGGGTTGTGAAGGTATGAAAAAAATCATGTTTGTCTGCCATGGCAACATCTGCAGAAGTCCTATGGCGGAGTTTATTTTAAAAGATATGGTGAAGAAGAGGGGAATTGAAAATGAATTTTTCATTTCATCTTCTGCCACAAGCACTGAGGAAATATGGGGTGGCAGAGGCAATCCTGTTTATCCTCCTGCGAAAGCAGAGCTGAAAAAACACGGCATTTCCTGTGAGGGGAAAACTGCTGTTCAGCTGAAAAAAGAGGACTACGAAAAATATGATATGTTTATCTGTATGGACAGTATGAACAGAAGAAATATTCTCCGCATTTTCGGCTCTGATAATGACGAAAAAGTGCGGAAGCTTATGACCTTCACTTCACGTGGCGGAGACGTGGATGACCCGTGGTACAGCGGTGATTTTGCAACAACGTACCGTGACATTTACGACGGCTGTGAAGGCTTACTTTATGAATTGGGGTGGTAAGGATGAAAATGGTTTTGCTCACTGCTCTCGGTGTGGGCGGTGCAACACTTTTTGGTTCAATTTTAGGCTTTATTTTTAAGAAAATTTCCCACAGATTCAGTGATATTGTTCTGTCTTTTGCGGCAGGCGTCATGCTGGCGGCTGCAGTGCTGGGACTTATTGTGCCCTCACTTGATTACGGCGGAAAATATGCAATACTTATTACAATTGCAGGCATTTTTGTAGGTGCAGCGTGTCTCAATCTCATTGACAAGCTTGTGCCGCACATGCATAAACTTGTAGGCATTGACAACGAAGGACACGAAAATAATACACGTCTTAGTAAAGTTCTGCTTTTCGTGACAGCGATTGCGATTCACAATCTTCCTGAAGGAATTGCAGCAGGTGTCAGCTTCGGAACAGACGATGCGTCTCAGGCTCTTCTCATTGCAGGTGGTATCGCTCTTCAGAATATCCCTGAGGGTATGGTTATCATCGGACCCATGCTTGCAGCAGGTGTCAGCCCGAAACGCACCTTTATTGCCGCTTTAGCCACAGGTGTTATTGAAGTTGTGGGAACGCTTCTTGGCTATTTTGCAGTGAATCTTGCATCGGCAATTCTTCCCTTTGCCCTTGCATTTGCAGGCGGTACGATGCTCTACGTCATCAGTGACGAAATGATTCCAGAAACCCATGCTCACGGAAGTCAGACGGGAGCCACATATGCTCTTCTTGTTGGCTTTGCTGTGATGCTTGTTTCAGATTTTCTTTTGTCATGATAAAAGGATAAGGAGAAAAACTATGTGTAAAAAATTCTTGTCGTTAATTTTGTGCATTATCTTATCTTTCAGTGTTTTCAGCCTTTGCGTTTCGGCGGAAGAAGTAAAGCCCTCAACTTGGACTGCAGTTGACGGTCTCGGCAGAACTCTTTCTCCGAATTCTGAAACGGCAGGGGAGAAGAAAGACAAGTTTGTGGGAATGTTCTATTGGACATGGCATTATCCGTGGACAGCAGATACAGAGCCTATAACTACAGGCAGTGTCCTTGATAAATTTCCCGAGGCACTTAATGATTTCAACCACCCTGCATGGGGCGGTACATACAGCGGAAGACCTTACTTCTGGGATGAGCCGCTCTACGGCTTCTATTCAAACCTTGATGAATACGTTCTTCGCAAGCACGCAGAGCTTCTTGCCGATGCAGATATTGATGTTATAATTTTCGACACAACAAACGGTACCCAGACTTTTATCGAAGGCTACGAAAAACTTTTTGAAGTGTGGGAAGAGGCAAAGGCAGACGGCGTTGACGTACCGCAGGTTGCATTTATTCTCAATTTTTCAGGAAGAGAGGAAGCACGCACTCAGCTCAGGCAGCTTTATGCGGATGTGTATTCCAAGGGCAGATATGAGGACTTGTGGTTTATGTGGGAGGGTAAACCTCTTGTTATGGCAAAGTCACGATGTCTCAATATTTTTGACAAAACCGACAGAGAAATTTTAGACTTTTTTACTTTCCGTGCAAATGAATCTACATATTTCGCCTCAGATACATCATTTTTCAGTGACACATGGGGCTGGTGTTCAGACTACGAGCAGACACTTTTCGGAAAAAGACCTGACGGCTCTGTTGAGCAGATTTGTGTTTCTGTTGCACAGAACGCCAACGAATACGGACTCAATGCCATGAACTGTCCTATTGGAACTGTACAGGGCAGAGGCTTTGCAGAGGGCGACTATTCTTACTCTTACACATATGGCGGCAAGGAAATCACAGTTGATAAAAACATTGAGAATGCTCACTTTTATGGTCTCAATTTCCAACAGCAGTGGGACTATGCAATAGAGAAAAATCCCGACTTCATCTTTGTCACAGGCTTCAATGAGTGGATTGCAGGCAGATTTGATGAATGGAACGGCACTGAAAACGCGTTCCCTGACCAGTTCAGTCCTGAATACAGCCGTGATATTGAGCCGTCAAAGGGTGAGCTGAAAGACTATTATTACTATCAGCTTGTTGAAAATGTCAGACGCTTCAAAGGTACGGAGTCACTGCCTGAAAATAACGCAGAAAAGACAATTGACATCTCGGGCGATATCTCACAGTGGGAAAGCGTAAAGCCTGAATACAATCACTACACAGGCTCAACGAGAGAGCGTGACAATGACGGCTGGAAAGGTATTCATTATACAAATGACACAATGCGTAATGATATCGTGAAAGCAAAAGTTGCTTACGATGATGAAAAAATTTATTTCTATGCTGAGACAAAGGACGCTCTCACACCTTCAACTGACAACGCATGGATGAGACTTTTCCTTGATACAGATACGGAAGGCTTGTCACCGAATTGGGAAGGCTTTGAGTATGTGATAAACAGAAATTCACCTGACGGGAAAGTTACAATCGAAAAATCTGTGGGCGGTTGGAGCTTTGAAAAAGTCGGCGAGAGTGAAATTTCCGTAAAGGATAACGTTCTGCAATTTGCAATTGACAGAAGCACTCTCGGTCTGATGGAAGAAGAAATAAAGTTCAATTTCAAGTGGTCAGACAACATGCAGGAAGAAGACATTCTCGATTTCTACACAAACGGTGATGTTGCACCGGGCGGAAGATTCTGCTTTGCTTTCGACAGTACATCAGAGGGTAAAGAAATCACAGAAGAGCCTGCAGAGAAAAACTGCTTCCTTGAAAAATTAAATGAGTTCTACATAAATTTCAGAAAAATAATAAATTATCTTTTTGGATAAAAAAGGAGATGTTAAAAAATGTTTACATTTATCAGAAGCTTAGTTGCAGTAATCATGTCACTTCTCAGCGTGTGCTTTTCACCGATTTTCGGTGATTTCACAGCAGACACAAAACCCCTCAAGGATGATTGCAGGTTGTATTTCGCAACTATTTCCGACATTCACATGACAGAGGAAACTGCAAGACGCGACATGCTCCGTTTCGGTCTTGAAGACTTTGAAAATTCAACATATCCTCTCGATGCGGTAGTTCTGTCAGGTGACCTTACTGACCACGGTGAAGAGGCTGAATGGGAAATGCTGAAAGAGGCATTTGATGGCTACACTCCCGCAAAAAATATCATCCTTGCACAGGGCAACCATGACACATGGACTGAGGAAAGCTTTGAAAAAGCCCAAGAGCTTTTCATTACTTACAACAAAGAAATTGCAGACAGAGAAATTGAAAATGTGTATTACTCTACTAAAATAAACGGTTATACATTCATAGTTTTAGGCAGTGAAACCGACAGAACATCAGCATACATGAGTGATACTCAGCTTGAATGGCTCTCAGCAGAAATGGAAAAAGCATCGGAAGACGGACTTCCCATATTCGTTGTCAGCCACTGGCCCATAAATGAAAGCCACGGCTTGCCTGAAACATGGGGAGACGATGAGCCTGAAATTGATGACGGCGGTATCGGCGACCAGTCAGCACGTGTTGAAGAGATTCTTAAGTCATATGAAAACGTGTTTATGATTTCGGGACATATCCACAGCGGATTTGCAAAAGAAAGCCAGAAGAATGTTTACGGCTATGTAAGCGTCGAATCTGATGGTTCGTTCCACAGCGTAAACCTGCCTCAGTATATGTATATGACACTGCGTGGCAGAATCGCAAACGGTACAGGCTTCAATTTTGAGGTTTATGAGGATGAAGTAATCATCCGCGCAAGAAGCTATTCTGCAGGCGTGTGGTATACAGATTATAACTGGACTATTGAGTTGGTTTGATTATAAAATCGCACCGCAGACCGGAAATTCTGCATTAAGTTTTTGAGTTTAGTAAACAGGCTTTGACAAGAGACCTGTAGCAGGCTTATATTTTTCCCGTTCTTCGTTAGGGACATATACAAGCTCCTGGGAATTGATGATTTTCTCAACACCTGCGTACTTGTTGAATTTTTTTCCATCATTATTTAAAAATGCGTTCTGTGTTCCATACCTTCCTCCTTTTTTCTTCCCGGAAAAGGAGGAAGGCGTTCTTTTCTTCTCTAAATATAACTCTTTTTCTATCTCTGTCTCTTTCTCTATCTCTGGTGGAAAATGTTCGCTGTTTTGCGAACATTGTTCACTTTTTGCTGAACATTGTTCGTCTCTTTTTCTTCTCATTCGTGACGCATCCTTGGTTTCTGAACCGATGCAATCCTCAAGAGCAGTAATGTAATATTTGTTTTCGTCTTCTTTCCTGATTGCGCCGAATCTGAGAAGTGTTTCAAGGGTTAATTTCACAATTTCCGTATTCTCGTTTATGGCAATTGCAAGTTCTTGTTCAAAGGTGGGAAGCATATTTTCATAATATATGTATCCGTCGTTTTCAAGAGAATGAAGCTCCATTTTCAGAAATGTCAGAATCATTTTATCACCACGCTCAAAAGTGTTGAGGATTTTTATCATCTTTCCTTCAAAAAAATCTTTTTTCAGTTTCAGCCAATAATATCTTTTGTTTTCGCTCAAGCAAAAACCTCCTTTCACTAATAGTGAAAACAGAGGTGTTTTTCTACCGGAATCGGTAAAAAATTTCAAAAATATTCTGATTGTTAACGGAAAGTTTACAAACATACGTCTGGCTGAGCGCACAGAAAAAATATGTGAGATGAACTTTTTGTAAACATTCTTTTATAATTCTTTTATCTCATTGACAAAGATTTTTTGCCTTGATAAAATTTTATTAAGGAGTGAAAGATATGAAAAAACATCTTGCGAATATTGTAAGCCTCAGCCGTGTGGCGGGAGCCGTCATACTGTTCTGTTGTAAAAATCTGTCAAAGACCTTTCTTGCAGTTTATATTTTCTGCGGCTTTACTGATCTTATTGACGGTCCGATTGCCAGAAAAACAAACAGCACAAGTACTCTCGGTGCCACGCTGGACACTGTAGGCGATGTGCTGACATATCTTGCACTGACTAAAATTCTTATTCTGCGCAAGCTTGTTCCGGGCTGGATTCTTGCATGGATTCTGAGTGCAGGTGCAGTCTTCGGTGTGTGCACATTTATATCGAAAAAGCGGTTCAGTAAATTCTATCTTCCTCATACATATCTCGGCAAGATTTTCGGCGGTGCTGTTTTTGTTCTTCCTATCGCCATGCAGTTTATGCCCGGTTATGTGTGGATGTCAGTTATCTGCTCTGTAGCCAGCGTCCATTCCCTTGAGCTTGTATATATCCAGTCGAAAAATGATGAGGCGAAGGATTTCGTACCCACGGTTTTCCATATGGGAAAAGCGTAATTCCGTGCAGATTTTCGGCTCTGCGTATAACAAAAACGGCAGATGTTCTGAACTCCCGGAACATCTGCCGTTTGAATTTTTTGTTTTATAAAAAAAGTAAGGCACCGCGCTTTAAGGAAAATTGCAATGCCTTGATATGGGGTATGTCAATTATATAATGAAATTTTCTTATTTGCAATATGTGCGTGAGCAAAAAAAATTATTTTTCTCTTGTCACATTTTTCCTTTTGTGTTATAATTTCTTTAAACAATATTCTAATTAGTAAAAAACACAAAGGAGAAAGCCATGACAAAATTCAGCCAGACACTGTCCGATATCATCAAAAACAAAAAGACACCTGTATATGCTGTTGCAAAAAAGTGTGGCATTGACAGGTCTCACTTATCACGTGCTCTTACAGGTGAAAGAAAGCTTTCTCCCGAGGCATTTGACAGACTTGCGGAAACTCTTGAGCTGACACCCTCCGAAGACAGAAAACTAAGACTTTTCTATGTTGCAGAAAATTTCGGAGACCACAGATACGGAAAATATGTTGACTTCATAAATAAGCTTTCACGTCTTGATGAAGCTTTTGCCCATGTGAAGGAAACGAAAAACGGAATCAGAATTTCTCTTGATTTTGAGGGGAACATTCTCACTTTTTCCGATCCTCTTGAAACGGCAAATGCTCTGGGATATGTTGTGAAGAAAGAGCTTACCGAAAATAATGAAAGAAGCCGTATCTATACAAACCTTCCGTCAAAGATTATTTTCCCCATTCTCAGAAAAAGCACGGAAAAGCTCCCGTCCGGCTTTGATTTCAGACATCTGATTGCCATCAGCAACGAAAAGGAATATGACCTTGATGTGATTTTCAATATCGTACGTTTTATGGACTACGGCTGTATCACAAGGTATTATAATGCACCCTCTTCTCCTGAAGAACATATTGATCTTCTCTATCCTTATTATGTTATAACAAGAGAATTTACATTTCTTATCAGTGTAGATTTTGAAAGAAGCTTCATTGTCAGGAATGAAGAATTTGCAGACGAAAATGCAGAGGCTTTCATTGAAAAAGAAAAGAATACGAAGAAATATGTGAATATTTACGATGATGTTCTCGATTGCAAAGAAAATTGCAAGGAAATCCATTCTCTCGGTTTCGACACGCTCATGACCTTCGGCACATTCTGCGCAACGCTCTATATGTCGGAAGATATGTGGGAGCAGATTGCAAAGAGTGACCTTCCCGGCAGAGAATATCTGATAAAATCAACTTACGAATACTACCAGACTTTTGGTAAGGCTTTCAAAAACATATCTTATGTTTACACAAAGGAGAGCATTGACGAATTTGTCCGGACGGGTATAGTGAAGAATATTCCCATTGAGTATGCAGTGCCTCTCACTCCTGAAAACAGAGAAAAAGTCCTCGCTAAATTCAAAAAGGCTGCTATGCATGATAATTTCCGCGTTGTAAAAGACGGATATCTCGGAAGCATAAAGAATGTATCCATCGAAGTTTATAAAAATGAGACAGGTGACAGCCAGAAGCATCTTACTTTCTTCTCTGAGACAGAGAACGCTCCTACACATTATCTCGGCAACGTAGGCTGTAACATCGATGAGCAGAACACAATTGAAGATTTTCTTGAATTTACAAGATATTTCCTCGTTTCAGGAGCATGTTACAACTCAAAGGAATCCCTTGATATTATTGACGATGCAATCGAAAAATGCAAAGGGATGAAGTAATTTACAATTTAATGCAGAGTGCAGAACGCAGAATGCAGATTTTCGGATCTGCGACGCTATTGTATTGATGAAAACCAAAGGTTATATTGCAGGAAATGGCGTTTATGACATTCCGCAAATAAAACATTAACGGTTCGTCAGAAACCGCCGAACCCTACGATGTGATTTATTCAGAGCGATAAATTGTAATTTATCTGTATAGTTCGATTTCAGGCTCCCCTTGAAAATGCAAGGGGAGCTGTCAAAATCTATGATTTTGACTGAGGGGATTTTTCGTTTAAATTATAATTTGCCTGAATGTTTGACGTAATTGTTTTGAAAAAATTACAGTTATTTCCTTGATTTTATGCATATAATATGGTAAAATCTGTTAATCGTAAAAAATGAGGAGGATTTGATTTGAAAAAGTTTTCAGTAAAATTGTTATCATTTTTCTTTGCAGTGTTTATTGCAAGTTCTGCAGTTTTCGCAGTTACTGCCGCAGTCAACGAGGAAATGACGGGTACAAAAGCACCTGCACTTCAGCTTGTTGACAGACTTTCGGGACAGGATGCCGTAAGAGCAGTTCCGGCAAAGGCAAAGGACGAAAAACCTGCAATTGCAATTTCAAGCGAACATCTCTCAGTAACTGTAGGCAGAAGAATTCAGCTCCATGCAACAGTTACGGGAGTCAGTGAAGTTCCTGAAATCACATGGACATCTTCTGATGAAAAGGTTGCAACTGTCAATGAAAAAGGTAAGGTAAGAGGTAAAGAAGCAGGTAAAGTTATTATTACTGCATCATGCGAAGTTGGCGGCAAGAAGCTCAGCGCAGATTTCGCTCTCAATGTTGTCACAAGCTCAAATCTTATCAAAGACCTTCTTGAAAAATATCAGGTTCTTTCCTATCAGTACAGCTACATCGATGACTATTATTACACAAACGATAAGGAAGCATGGCAGTACAATTTCGGCTACGGCCCCATTTATGATATTGCAGCACCTTATATTCTCCTTGAATATGACTATGTAAGAGTTTTCTTCACTTACGAGGAAAAGGACTGGATGATTCAGCTCTGGAAGGGTCAGTACGGACTTATTTTCTATGGCTCAGAAATCGGCATCTACAACAAGAAGCAGAGCGAAGAGCCCGATAACATTTTCACATTCTATGCATGTCCCCCTGAAGAGGACTGGATAAAGATGGAAATGACTCTCTATCATCAGCAGCTTGACGGCTCATATAAGAGAGAATTTACAAGACCTTACGGCGATTACTGGTGGTGCACAGGCTTCAAGGACGGACATCTGAGAATTGAAGAGCCGGCAGATGAGCTGCGCATGGTTGGCAGACTTACTCTCAAGGATAAAGAAATGGCAAAGCTTTTTGCAGCAGGACTTGAAGAATGCGGCTTCACTAAGGTTGACAGCAAGGATAAGGTTGATGATGACTCCTTCTACATCAAGGGTAAGGACGTTTATCTTCAGTGGCAGGATATTAACGAGGCAGAAAACACAATGCCCATCAAAGTTGGCGCAGGTGTTATCATCGCATCAAACATCCTCTCATTCATCCTTTCAATCCTTTCATTCTTCTCACTTATAGGACTTGGCGCATTGTTCTTTATCTGATAGGTTGAATAACAAAAAACTCCTCAGTTTGCCCAAGTGTTCTTAAGGACACTTGGGCAGTTTTATTCGCCTTGCAGCGAGTGATATCACTATATAAAAATTACTACCCGAAAAAGAGTTTTGTTTTCTCTTCTTCGGGTAGTTTTGTCTTATGCTGTTGCAAGCAGGAAATTTGTGTGCCAAATTTCGTTCATATTAAAGATAACTGTCCTTAGCAACCCTGCTCATTTCTGAGGAGTTTTTTTATGCGGAGTGCAGAATGCAAAATTTCGGGTCTGCGATGATGATTTATTAATTATATCAATGGTTGTACCGTGTGGGACGGGTTGATCGTCCCGAATAAGTAAACACAAAAATTTACGGGAGCCGTTTCGGCTCCCGTAAGATGTTTCCGCCCGTTTTATAACAAAACAGACATTTGTGTTGGCTTTTTACATAAGCTCGCAGATAAGGTTTGAAAACTCAACAGGGTCCTCAATGCCTAAGCCTTCAATGAGAAGTGCCTGTGAATAAAGAAGACTTGCATACTTTGCAACTTTCTCCTTGTCGTTTTCAAAGAGAGAGGTGAGCGTGCTGAAAATCTTATGCTCTGCGTTGATTTCGAGAACTCTTTCAGCTTTCACATTTGTATCGTTGGGCATTGCGGTGAGAACCTTTTCCATTTCAAGTGAAAGTTCACCCTTTGCAGTCAGGCATACGGGATGGCTCTTGAGCCTTGATGAAAGTCTTACTTCTGCTACTTTTCCGTCAAGGCTTTCTTTCATGAACTCCAGCATTTCACGGCTCATGTCAGCTTTCTTCTTTGCTTCTTCTTTTTCTTCCTCAGTTTCAATACCTAAATCCTCAGAAGAGATTGAGCGGAATTCTTTTTCATCGAATTTGCCCATGATTTTCAGCATGAACTCGTCAACATCCTGAGTCAGATAGAGGATTTCGTAGCCTTTGTCCATAATAGCCTCAGCCTGAGGAAGACGTGAAATTTTCTCTTTGCTTTCGCCTGTTGCGTAGTAGATGAATTTCTGTTCTTCCTTCATTCTTGAAACATATTCTTCAAGTGTCACAAGCTTGTCTTCAAAGCTTGATTCAAACATGATAAGGTCTTTAAGTAAATCAGTAGTTTCGCCGTAACCGCTGTAGAGACCGTATTTGAGATTGAGACCGAACTGTGCGTAGAACTCCTCATATTTCTCTCTGTCATTACGGAGCATGGAAAGAAGCTCGGACTTGATTTTCTTTTCGAGACGTGATGAAATGAGTTTTAATTGTCTATCATGCTGGAGCATTTCACGGGAAATGTTCAGTGACAAATCCTGAGAGTCAACAAGACCTTTCACAAAGCTGAAATGGTCGGGAACAAGGTCCTTGCATGTGTCCATGATAAGAACACCGCTGGCATAAAGTCTGAGACCTTTTTCGTAATCGCGGTTATAATAATTGTAAGGAGCTTTTGAGGGGATGAAGAGAAGAGCGTTATATGTTGCGGTGCCCTCTGTAGATGTGTTGATAACCTTCAGAGGCTCTGCAAAATCTCCGAAGTTCATCCTGTAAAACTCGTTGTATTCCTCGTCTTCAATTTCGTTTTTGTTTTTTCTCCACAGTGGAACCATGCTGTTGATGGCTGTGATTTCCTTGTATTCCTCAAATTCCTTTGTTTCCTCATTCATTCTTGAAGAGGTAATTTCCATTTTGATAGGATAGCGGATGTAGTCGGAATATTTTTTGATAAGACGGCGAAGAGTATATTCATTCAGGAAAGAAGTGTAATCTTCTTCCTCTGTATCTTCCTTGATTGTGAGAACGATTTTTGTACCGTGTGAGTCTTTTTCACACTCTGTTACAGTGTAGCCGTCAGCACCTTCGGAATACCATTTGTAAGCGGTGTCAGCACCGTAAGCCTTTGAATAAACTGCAACTGATTCAGCTACCATAAATGCAGAATAGAAGCCAACGCCGAACTGACCGATAATGTCGATTTCCTCGTTTTTCTCGTTTTCCTGCTTGAATGAGAGAGAACCGCTCTTTGCGATTGTGCCGAGGTTGTTTTCAAGGTCCTCTTTAGTCATACCGCAGCCGTTGTCGGAGATTGTGATTGTTCTGTTTTCTGTGTCACTTTCGATGAAAATTTCAAAGTCATCTCTTGACAAGCCTGTGTCACCTGATGACAGAGCATGATAATAAAGCTTGTCAATTGCGTCGCTTGCGTTTGATATGATTTCACGAAGGAAAATTTCCTTGTGAGTGTAAATTGAGTTAATCATAAGGTCGAGAAGTCGCTTTGATTCCGCCTTGAACTGTTTTTTAGCCATTTTTAAGCCTCCGTAGAACTGTTTTAGCACTCTCACTTATCGAGTGCTAAAAGTAAATATAAACCATATTTGTTAAACAATATAGTCGAAATTATTAACGGATTGTTAAAATGGAAGAAAAAGTAAAAATCATTTGTAAAATGCGGATATATTTGGTATAATAATAAACTGAGAAAAAATGTTCAGAGGTGTAAAGGTATGAAAGGTAAGCTTATTGTTATTGAAGGACTTGACGGAAGCGGAAAGTCAACACAGATTAACCTCCTTGCGGAAGAGGTGAAAAGAAGAGGACTCCAATATAAGCAGATAAAGCTTCCCAACTATGACGGAGATTCTTCGGCTCTTGTAAAAATGTATCTTGCAGGCACTTTCGGCAAAAATCCCGAGGATGTGAACGCTTATGCCGCATCAGCCTTTTATGCCGTTGACCGCTTTGCATCCTTCAAAACAATCTGGAAAGATGATTACGAAAAGGGCAGTGTGATTCTTGCTGACAGATACACAACCTCAAACGCATACCATCAGATGATTAAACAGCCCAGAGAAAACTGGGATGCATATATTGAATGGCTTGAAGATTTTGAGTATAACAAAATCGGTATTCCAAAGCCCGACCTTGTAATTTATCTTGACATGCCTGTGGAGATTTCACAGAAGCTTATGACAAGCCGTTATGAAGGTAACGAGAGCAAAAAGGATGTACATGAGGCGAATGTTGCATATCTCAACGCTTGCAGAGAGGCTGCAGCATATGCGTCTGAAAAAATGGGCTGGGTGAGAATTGCCTGCTCAGATGGCGATAACGCAAGAAGCATTGAAGCAATTGCAGAAGATATCAGGACAAGCATCGAAAGGATTCTTTGATTTATGTTGGAATTTAAAGCTCCCGCGCTCAGCGATGTGGAGAAGATAAGAAAAATTTTAAAGCATGTTACAGGTGACAACTGTCAGATGTGTTTAGGCTCATTTTTCAACTGGGGACCTGAATATAATCTTGAAATTGCCTTTGCCTACGACTGCCTTGTGACAAGAGGCGGAAAAAAGGGGAAACGCAACTTCTGTTTTCCGCAGGGTGACGGTGACAGAAAGAAAATCATCGAAGAGCTTCTCAGTGAAGAAAACCTCAGCTTCTACGGACTTCTTCCCTCAGATGTGGATTTTGTCGAGAAGGAATTCCCCGGTATGTTTGAATTTACGGAGAACAGAGACTCTGCAGACTACATCTATCTTGTGGAAGATTTAGCTGAGCTTAAAGGTAAAAAATATCATTCAAAGCGTAATCACATAAAATATTTTGAAAAAAACTATAACTGGACTTATGAGAGGCTGACAGAGAAAAATCTCTCAGACTGCATAAGAATGACAGAAAAATGGATAGAAGAAAATGAAGAGAAAATCGAGGACGGAGTTGACACTGAGCTTGATGTCATAAAGCGTGCCTTTGATAATTTTACACATCTTGGTTTTACAGGCGGAGTTATCCGCGTTGACGGCGAGGTTGTGGCATGGACTCTCGGCGAGAAGCTCAGCGAAGACACCTTCTGCACCCATTTTGAAAAGGCATTTTCAGACATACGCGGCGCATATCCCATGATAAACCGCGAGTTTGCGAAGAATGAGCTTGCTTCATACACCTTTGTAAACCGTGAAGAGGATATGGGACTTGAAGGTCTGAGAAAAGCAAAACTCAGCTATAAACCTGTAAAACTCGGCATTATCTACAACGCAAAAAGGAGATGAAAGCGTGTTTCGTTTTGCCAATGAAAATGACAGGCAGAGCCTCTTTGAATTGTGGAATTCATGCTTCGGTGATGATGAGGCTTATGTTTTCCCTTTTCTGGACTGTTTTCTTGTGAATGATAACGCTTATATTTACGAGGATAAGGGCAGAATTGTCAGTGCAGTTTATGCCCTTGATTGCGAAATAAAAGGTTACAAAGCCGTTTATTTTTATGCTGTAGCCACTGATGAAAACTACAGAAAACAAGGTCTTGCAAGGCATGAAATGGAGTTTCTCATTGACTATAAAACGAAAAAAGGAGCAGAAATTTTTCTGCTTACTCCCAGTAATGAGAAAAACAGAAATTATTATGCAAAGCTTGGTTTTTGCGATTTCTTTTACTGTGAAAAAAGAACTTTTGAAAAGAGGAAAGAGACAAGAGAACTTACTGATGAATACAGTTTTGCAGAGCTTTTTTTTCTCAGAGAAAAGGTTTTCGGCGAAAGAAACTTTGTGTCATTTCCCAAGAAGCATTTTGACTTTGCACTGATGTTTTCTGAGAAAATCTTTGCAGAAAAAGAGGACGGAAAATGCGTCTCTTACGCTCTTGTAAACGGCAAAAACATAACAGAGCTTTGCTGTGAAAAAGATGCAGATGTTTTTGCCGCTGCAGTTCTTGAAAAAATCGGTGAGGAAAAGGCGGAAGTTTACATTCCCATTGAGGAAAACACTGAACATGACAGTTGCAAAATACCTCGTGGTATGGTATACTGTTCTAATAAAGATTTGAAAGAAACTTTAAGCGAAAACACATTTCTTTCGCTTAATCTGGAGTGATAAAAAATGATTTACGTATTTATGGCAGACGGCACTGAAGAGCTTGAGGCAATTGCCACAATTGATATGCTCCGCCGTGCAGAGCTTGATGTTATGACACTTGGCGTTGGTTCACAGATGATTGTGTCCTCACATGGTGTTGGAATTGTCTGCGATGCTGACGAAAAAAACATCGAACCTGATGAAACTCTTCAGGCAGTTGTGATTCCGGGCGGAATGCCGGGAACACTCAATATTGAAAAATCTCCTTACGCTCAGAAGTTTATTGACTACGCAAACGAGAACGGAAAAATTATTGCAACCATCTGTGCCGCACCGTCAGTGCTCGGTCATAAAGGACTTTTAAAGGGCAGAAAGGCTACATGCTTCCCCGGCTTTGAAACAGAACTTGAGGGTGCAGAATATGTGGACTGCGGAGTCGTTCAGGACGGCAACATAATCACTGCAAAGGGTGCAGGTGTTGCAATTGAATTCGGACTTAAAATTGCAGAGCAGTTTGTAAGCAAGGACGAAACAGAAAAAATCTATCTTTCAATTCAGAAAATGTAATTTTTAAAGATACAGAAAGGAGAGTCTTTCATGGAGGACTTCTTCGGAAAAGATGAACAGAACGGTCTTTCTGATTTCACAGTGCCTTCAAAAGAGGAAAAAAGACCGCCTGAGTACAACCCTGAGTCAAGAAGAAAAAAGGTTGAAAATTTTGTGGTTCATATTGAGGAATTTGACGAGGACCCGGTAGAACCTCAGTTGAAAAAGCACGATACCGTTTCCAACAGACCTCAGGCAAAGGGAGAAATTTATTTTACAAATTATCAGAAGCAGAGACAGACTTCTCCCGAAAAAAAATTAACAGACAGGGATTTAGGTATGTTCAGTGATGAGGGTGCCGGAAAACGGAATATTCCTGACAGACCTGTTTCAAAAACTCCTGCCAAAAAACAGAATAATAAAAAGAAGAGAAGAAAGCTTACGGAAGAGGAGCTTAAGAAGATGCGGGAAACATATTCACGCACCTTCTATATCGCCATGGTTTGTGTTCTTGTTTTTACCGTTCTTCTGTCAACTGTGGGAATTCAGTGCATCAATGATGCCCTTGCAATTTCTGTCAGTGATGAAGAGGTTGAGGTGACAATTCCCGACGGTATCACCACAAGCGAAGCTATTGACCTTTTCAAGGAAAAGGGACTTATCAATGTGAAGTGGTTCAGCAATCTTTTTGCCGCTTTCAGAGGCTATGACAAGGACGGAATCCATTACTATGTAAACGGTGAGGAGAAGCTTCAACCATATGTGGGCGGAACATATTACCTTTCAAGCTCAATGGGTATTGAGGGCATGCTCAACGTTATCCTTGATAACTCTGCAGGCTCAGAGCAGACAGTAAGCGTCACATTCCCCGAGGGATATTCAATCGCACAGATTGTCAACCGCCTTGAGGACTATGAGATTATAACTGATGACAAGAAATTTGTTTCTGCCGCAAACTATGACTATAACTATGCTTTCCTTGACGGCGAAGACGACAGTGTGCCTCTTGCTCTTGAAGGATATCTTTTCCCCGATACTTATGACATGTTTATCGGCGAGAGCACATCAAGCATCGTCAAGAGATTCCTTGATAACTTCAATGAAAAATGGTCTGAGAAATATCAGAAGCGTGCTGAGGAATTAGGTATGACAACAAACGAAATCCTCACAATCGCTTCTATTATCCAGAAGGAAGCCGCAGGCTCTACCCAGATGAAGGAAATTTCATCGGTAATTCATAACAGACTTGAAAAGTCAATGAACTATCCTACACTTCAGTGCGATTCAACAGCGCTGTATGTTACAAATCATCTCTCAGACCTTCTCGGTGAGAGCAAGGCAAGTCCCTATCTCAGCGAGTATGACACATATATGTGCATGGGACTTCCCAAAGGTCCTATCTGTAACCCGGGACTTGAAGCAATTGAGGCAGCACTTTACCCCGCTGACACAGACTATTTGTATTTCTGCCACGATAAGAGCGGAAATGTTTACTATGCAGTAACAGACTACGAGCATCAGGTAAACGTAGCAAAGATAAGATAAGGATGAAAAAGCTTTGATTAAAGATTTTGTAAAACCTGAGGTTCTCGCTCCGGCGGGAGACTTTGAAAGACTTGAAGCCGCAGTTTCATTCGGTGCAGATGCAGTGTATCTTGGCGGCGGAATGTTCGGCATGAGAACTTCCCCCTCAAACTTTTCAGATGAAGAACTGCCGAAAGCGGTGCAGTATGCTCACTCAAAGGGCGTAAAGGTTTATCTCACTTGCAATACAGTGCCGAGAAATAACGAGGTTGACGTTCTCCCTGAATTTCTTCAGATGGCAGAAAATGCAGGGGTTGATGCACTTATAATTTCTGATATCGGAACGCTCACTTTAGCTAAGAAGTACGCTCCGAAAACTGAAATTCATGTTTCCACTCAAGCGGGTATCACAAACTATGCAACTGCAAACGCTTTCTATGATATGGGAGCGAAGAGAGTTGTTCTTGCCCGTGAATTGTCAATTGAGGATATAGCTGTTCTTCGTGCAAAAACTCCCAAAGACCTTGACATTGAATGCTTTGTCCATGGTGCAATGTGTGTTTCATTTTCAGGCAGATGTCTGCTTTCAAACTACCTCGTAGGCAGAGATTCAAACCGCGGTGACTGTGCTCAGCCATGCAGATGGAAATACCACATCATGGAAGACACAAGGCCCGGTGTCTATTTCCCCATTGAACAGGATGATAAAGGAACATATATCATGAACGCAAGGGATATGTGCATGATTGAGCACATCCCCGAGCTTGTGAATGCAGGAATTACTTCTCTCAAAATTGAGGCAGAGCAAAATCTGCATACTATACTGCAGCTGTTACAAACGCATACCGTGCAGCAGTTGATGAGTTTATGGCAAACCCCTCTGACGATTTCAAGGTTTCTGACTGGATAAGAGAAGAAATGAGAAAGGTCAGCTACCGTGAATACTGCACTGGCTTCTATTTCGGCTCACCCCTTGATGACGCTGAAATCTATTACGAGGGCGGATACCGCAGAGAATGGGACGTTGTTGCTGTCTGTGAAAAATGGGAAAACGGTACACTTTATGCCGTACAGAGAAATAAATTCCTTGACGGTGACACTCTTGAAATTGTCGAAGCGGGCAAAGAGCCTTTCTCGGTAACAGTGAAAGACCTTAAAAATGAGGCAGGGGAGAATGTTGAAAGTGCACCCCATGCCATGATGCGCCTTTCTTTCTCCTGTGAGAGAGAAGTAAAACCCGGCTCAATTATCAGAAAACAGAAGGCAGAGCCAAAAAGAGTGATAATCTGATGGAATATAAAATTCATGTAAACGAAATCAAAGAGATGAGCCGTTCTCTCAGAGCAGGTGACAGAGTTTACCTGACAGGTGAAGTTTTTACTTCCCGTGATGCGGCTCACAAGAGAATAAAGGAAGCCATCGAAAAAGGCGAAAAGCTTCCGTACAATCTTGAAAACGCAGTAATTTATTACGTAGGTCCTACGCCGTCACCTGAACACTTACCTATCGGCTCATGCGGACCTACAACCTCTTCACGAATGGACCCATATTCGCCCCTTCTTCTTGATAAAGGCGTAATTGCCATGGTTGGCAAAGGCCCGAGAAACGAGGAAGTTTGCCGTGCAATTGAAAGAAACGGTGCAGTGTACTTCTGTGCAGTAGGCGGTGCAGGTGCACTTCTTGCAAAGAGTGTGAAAAAATGCGAAGTTGTAGCCTATGAGGATTTAGGCTGCGAGAGCGTGAAAAAATTAACCATTGAAAATCTTCCTCTTGTTGTGGCAATTGACTGCAACGGCGGAAATTTGTTTAAAAAGTAAGGTGCAGAAAGAGAATGTCAGAGCAAAAACCCCTTGAAGCCGTCATCGTCGGCGGCGGACACAGAAGCATGAACTATGCCGAGCTTTCAGTAATTGACCCCTCAATGCTGAAAATCACAGGCGTTGCAGACCCCGATGAAAACAGAAGAAAAATGATTGCCAAAAAGTTTTCAATTCCCGAAGAGCATCAGTTCTGTTCTTCAGAGGAATTAGCAAAAGTTCCGAAATTTGCAGATGCAGTAATCAACGGCACAATGGACCATATCCATGTTGAAACCACAATTCCTCTTCTGAAAGCAGGATACGATGTGCTCCTTGAAAAGCCCTTTGCAGTCAATGAAAAGGAAGCAAGAGAGCTTGCCGAAACTGCAGAAAAATACGGACGTAAGGTTATGGTCTGCTTCGTTCTCAGATATGCTCCCTTCTACAGAAAAATCAAGGAGAGAGTTGCATCGGGCGAAATCGGTGAAATTCTTAACATACAGACATCTGAGTTTGTCAGCTACCACCACATGTCAACAAGCCATGTGAGAGGCAAGTGGAATAATTCCCGCAGGTGTCACACATCAATGCTTCTTGCAAAATGCTGTCATGACATTGATATCATGGTGTGGATGATGGGCGAAAACAAGCCTGTTTCAGTGTCATCTTTCGGAAGTAATATTCAGTTCAGGCCTGAGAACGCTCCTGAAAATTCAGGAACAAGATGTCTTGTTGACTGTCCTCTTGTTGATACGTGTCTTTACTCTGCAAAGAGAATTTATATCGACCACCCTGACAGATGGTCATTCTACGTATGGGACAAGCTTGAGCATCTAACCAATCCCACAATTGAAGACAAAATCGAACTTCTTAAAACATCTCCCTACGGAATTTGTGCTTATAAGAGCGACAACAATGTGGTTGACCACCAGAGTGTTCTTGTAAACTTTGAAAGCGGAGCTACGGGCACTCACAACATGGTAGGCGGAGCTACCACAGGTCTCAGAAAAATACATATCACAGGCACAAAGGGCGAAATTTTCGGTAATTGTGAGGACGGAGTTTTCACAGTTCAGAAAATAAATCCTGCTCCCGGGTGCGAATTTGACACAGAAACAGTTGACACAAAGGTGGGGGATGACACCCACGGCGGCGGTGACATTGAGCTTGTGAAAGATTTCGTACGCTATGTAAGAGACGGGGAAATGTCAATTTCCTGTACAAGTCTCGACGCATCTTTACTCGGACATCTCGTTGTTTTCCTTGCAGATGAATCAAGGGAAAACGGCGGTAAAGTCATAAATTTATAAGGAGGAAATCCTATGAAAAAAATCACACGAATTTCAGTATCAATTCTTCTTGTGCTTGCAGTAGTTTTCTCACTTGCAGCACCCACATTTGCAGCAGCCAAAAAGTGCGACTGCGGTGAAGAACCAATAATCTATGTTGCAGCTCTCGGCAGTGCAACACTTTACAAGGATGCAGACACAGACAACGAACAGGTAGTGTTCCGTCCCGAAACAGAAGCATACCTTAAAATGGTAGGCTCACTTCTCATTCCTATTGTGAAGCTTGTCTCAGACGGTGACTATGATTCTTTCGGTGACAGCCTTTGCAATTCCGTTATGAGTGTTTTCGGCTCACTTGCAAATGCTCCCGACGGCTCATCAACACCTGACATCACAACAAAGGAAGAGCTTCCCACAGACCCCACTCACGGCCTTGAACACAGCTACTATTTCGGCTACGATTTCCGTGCTGATCCTCTTACAGTTGCTGACGACCTTAACGCATATGTTGAGCATGTAAAAGAACTTACAGGCCATGACAAAGTACGTTTCAAGGCATCATCAATGGGTGGTGTAATGGCTATGGCTTATTTCTCAAAATACGGCCATGACGATATCAAATCTGTAATTTTCCAGAACTGCCCCATCAAAGGTACAGCCGTTGCAGGTGCTCTCTATTGCGGTCAGGTTGAAATCAACCCCGTAGCACTTTACAGATATGCTTCAACTGCAATCACAACAATGGTACCCGGTGTTGGCGGTGATATCCTCAAAGTTCTCGTAGAAGCACTCAATTTCTTCGGAGTTTTCGGTGCTCTTACAGACTTTGCAGGTGGACTTGTTGACAAGCTTGTTGACAAAGTTTTTGAAGATGCACTTATTCCTGTTTTCCAGGCAAACTGCGGTATCTGGTCATTTGTCCCCGATGAATATTACGAGGATGCAAAGAAATTCATGCTCGGTGACAAACCCAATGCAGACCTTGTGAAGAGAATCGACGCATACCACTATGGTGTACAGCAAAAGGCTGACGAAATCCTCAACGGACTTATCGCAGACGGTATTCCCGTAATGATTGTTTCAGCAACAAACGTTCAGAGAACTCCTCTTGTAACTGCATGGAAAAATGACTCTGACGGCACAGTTGATACAAAGTATTCATCAGTAGGCGCTACAGTTGCAGACCACGCAGAAACACTTCCTGCTGACTACAAGCAGAAGGAAACTGCATGCGGACATAACCACATTTCTCCCGACATGAGAATTGATGCTTCAACATGTGCACTTCCCGAGCAGACATGGTTTGTAAAAGACATGATGCACTGCACAACTCATGACGGACATCAGGCACTTTACAGATGGTTCCAGGAGAATGACGACAGCATCCAGACCATTTACTCAAACCCTGACTTCCCTCAGTTCCTTCAGAACGATATTGAGAACAATGTTCTCGTTCCTGAAACAAAATAAAACCTTAATAAAAAAAGACGGGCAGTGGAAACTGCTCGTCTTTCTCTTTACTCAGAACTTGAAATCGTCCTTTTTTCTGTTTTCGTTCTGCTGATCGTTTTTGTTCTGATTCTGCTGATTTTTCTTGTTCTGGTTCTGTTTGTTCTGGTTGTTGTTCTGCTGATTCTGGTTGTTTCTTTCGTTCATTTTAAAAACTCCTTACAAAAAATAAATGAGGGTTTTTGCACCCTCATTATTTTTCGCTTAAAGTGAACTTTTATACATTTCTTCAAAACTGAAAATAAATTTATCGCTTACTTTTTTTATTTCATTTATATCTTTTTCAGAGCTTTTGTCATAAACTCCCACGCAGTAAAGACCTGCTTTTTTCGCAGAGGTAAGACCTGTGAGAATATCCTCAAAAACCATACATTCGGAAGGCTTGATTCCCATTCTTTCACAAGCCTTTTCGTAAATATCGGGAAAGCCTTTTCCTTTACCTACCTCATTTACCGTTATTATGAAATTAAATGCATCTCGTATTCCGTTCTTGACAAGGCACTCTGAGAACATATCAGGGTCCGATGCAGTGGCAATTGCCAGAGTCAGTCCCTTTTCTTTCAGCGACAGAATATATTCTTTCGCAAAAGGTTTCAGAGATACGTGCTCTGAATATTCTTTTTTAGCGGTTGTCTGCCACTCCTCAATAATTTCTTCAACGCTCTCTTTAATGCCGTAAGTATTCTTCGTGTAATGAGCTGCACCTACAGTTCCCAGAGGAGAAATCGCCTGAATATATCCTTCGGGAATAGGCATATTTCTTGATGTGAAAAACAACTCATCAACTTTTCTCCAAAGTCCCATTGAATCGAGAACTGTTCCGTCAAGGTCAAAAATTGCACCTTTAAAATTATCCATTTCGCACCTCAGAAGTTTTGATGCAGTAATTATATCATATTTTCCGTGAAATTTAAAGATTTATTTGTTGTAAAGTTTTTGTAATGATGATATAATAAAGTGAATTGTTAATAAGGAAGTAAACACTTATGTTCAAGAAAAAAACAGACATCACAGAATACACAAACAAAGTCACTCCTGAAAAGAGACAGCTTCTCTGGCAGGAGACAGATTTTGTTGCCCACATATTTTTCGGACTTAACACCTTTGTCCGTGTTCAGGAAGGCTCCGGCAAAACTGAGCCTCAGGCATTTTATCCTACAGACATTGACATTTCCTCATGGGTGAAAACTCTCAAAGATGCAGGAATAAAAGGTGTGCTCATTACTGCAAAGCATCATGACGGCTTTTGTCTGTGGAGAACAGAAACCACACCTTATTCCGTAGCAAATTCTCCTTATCTTGACGGGAACGGAGATATAATAAAAGAACTTTCCGACGAGTGCAGAAAGGAAGGCTTGAAATTCGGTTTCAGTTTCTCTCTCTGCGACAGAAACACTGACAAAAAAGGTGAGGACTTAGAAAAACTTATCCTTGACCAGCTTGAAGAGCTTCTCACAAACTACGGTGAAATTTACGATGTAAAGCTTGACCTCGGTGGTGAAAAGCCTGATGTGGATATGGACAGAATTTATTCTCATATCCGTGCTCTCAGTCCTCTTACGGTGATTTCAAACGGCCCTGATGCGAGACATCTCGGTAACACAAAAATGGTCTGCAGACAGAGCGAGTGGAATGTAATCGAGCCTGTTTGTGATTATCAGAAGATAACAAAAATTGACGAAAATAAACAAAATACCTTCCGCAGTCCTGACGGTGCAGGCAGAATGGAACTTGATTTAGGCAGCAGAAAAGCTCTGAAAAAAGCAAATTCACTCACATGGCATCCTTATTTTGCTGACATTTCAATGCGTGACAGTTGGTTTTACGATAAGGAGGAAGACCTGCGTACAATGTTCCTGCAAAAGCTTAAGGAACTTTACTTTATGATTTCAGGTCAGGGCGGAGTTCTGCAGATTGGTATTCCTGTTGACCAGTGCGGAAGAATACATAATGAAGAGACAGTAACTCTTGAAAGCTTCGGTATTGATATGGAAATGCTGACGAAAAATCCCGTGCTTAAAAAATCAGAAATAACTGCAAACTGTGGTGGGTATTCAGTGCAGAATCTGAAAAAAGACGATGATACATATTTTTCATCAGGCGAAACTGACGGCAAAATCGAAATCACCATAAATTTCGGAGAAGAAAAAATCGTAAGACTTCTTGAAATCTGTGAAAACATTGAAACAGGTCAGCAGATTGAATCATTCTCAGTTTATACGCTTGAGGGTAAAAAATTCAAAAAAGCTGAAAGCCATACAGTTGTCGGCAGTAAAAAACTGATTCTGCCTAAAAAGCCTATGGTCACAAGTGCAGTGAAAATTGTCATTGAAGAAACAAGAGGCTTTGCAAATATCAAAAAATTAGAAATTTATTGTGCATAAAGAAAACCCTTTCCGGAATTTCCGGAAAGGGTTTCTGAATATTCTGAATCAGAGATTGACTTCTCTTCTTTCTTTGTGTGATTTGTATGCTGCTACCATAATTTCTGTCAGCAGAACTGCATCGTCAATGTTGTAGAGGTTTTTGTCCTCGTCACCTGAAAGAACACCGAGGAAATATGTAAGAGGTGAGGGCATGTTTTTTTCTTCCACCTCAAGCTTTTTCCATTCATTGTCCTCGCTTTTGAATGCGGCATAAACTTCGTTTCCTGTTTGGCGGATAAAGCCGTCTGTACCGCTGACTTCAATGCCGTTTCTGTCACTACGTGAAACAAAGCCTGTCTCTGAAACGCCGATTGCACCGTTCCTGAACCTGAGAACGCTGACTGCGTTGTCTTCAACACCGTGTCCTGTAATCTCAGTGAAAACAGAGCTTACGCTTTCAGGTCTGCCCAGAAGCCACGGGAGAATGTACATGGGATGTGCGCCTAAATCTATCATAGCACCGCCACCGCATTCTTTGAGATTGTAGAAATGCTCGGGCAGCCAACAGTCAACACTGCCTGAGTGAGTGTTTCTCATGCGGGCATAAGTTACTTTTCCAAGCTTTCCGCTTGAAACAATTTCCTTGACTTTCTGAACGGCATTGCCCGGAATATGTGAATAAGAAATTACAAATTTCACTCCGTTTTCTTTCACTGCTTCTGCAATCGCCGCAGCATCTTCGTTAGTAAGTGCAAGAACCTTTTCTGTGAAAATATGTTTTTTTGCCTTTGCGGCTTTTATTATAATTTCTCTGTGAATGTCTGTTGAAGTGCACACAGCAACTGCATCAATGTCAGAGGAAAGAAGCTCATCGTAGTCCTCAAAGAAAGTACAGGAAAATTCATCTGCGAATTTTTCTCCTCTTTCGAGGTCATTGTCCCATACGCAAGTTACTTTTGCATTTCCGGAATTATTTATCTGATTTGCGTAACCGCCTGCATGAACGTGCCATGCGCCAACCATAGCAATTTTTAACATGGAAATCACCTCGGTATTATCATACAATAAATCCATGCTCATTTCAATAAAAATTTCAAAATCTCTTGACAACAAAAAAGTGCAGTGCTATAATTTTTCTATCGTCAGACTTAGGAGAATGTAAAATGTTCAAGTCAATCTTTACAGCATTTTATTACTTTTACTTTTACTTTATCAGCTTTGCGGTAAGGTCCGGTAAGTTTTGCTGTAATTGAGATTGATTTTACTTTTTAAGTTATTTCAAGTCCCGCAGTGAAATTTACTGCGGGATTAATTTTTTCGGAAGCTGGTGCTTTAAAATGAAAATCGGCATAATCGGTCTGGGTCTTATCGGCGGTTCATTTGCAAGAGCCATAAAGGAAATGACTTCACATCAGGTTTACGCGTGTGAAATTTCCGAAGAAGTTCTTGAAGAGGCTGCAAAAGACGGTGCATACGACAAAGTGATGACAGATGAAAACATGAAAGAATGTGATTTGATTCTTCTGTCACTTTATCCCGAAAAGGCAGTAGATTTCATAGAAGAAAAGAAAGATAAAATCGGCAAAGGTGCAGTAGTTGTTGACTGTTGCGGTGTTAAAAGATATGTCTGTGACAGAATGAAAAAAATCGCAGAAGAGACTTCATTTGTCTTTGTAGGCGGTCATCCTATGGCAGGTACACAAAGCTGGGGTTATGCTTTTTCACGTTCAAGCATGTTCAAGGGTGCGTCAATGATTCTCACACCGGACGCTGACACACCTGAAAATATTATGGAAAGCCTTGAAGAATTTTTCCTTTCCGTTGGCTTCGGCACAGTGAAAATCACAACTGATGAAGAGCATGACAGAATTATCGCTTTCACATCGCAGCTTCCTCATGTTATTTCCAACGCATATGTAAAAAGTCCTGAGGCGCATAAGCAGAGAGGTTTTTCTGCAGGCAGCTACAAGGATATGACGAGAATTTCAAAGCTCAATGCAAAAATGTGGTCTGAGCTTTTCCTCGAAAACGGAGATTTTCTGGCAGGAGAAATTGATATACTTATTGAAAACCTGAGAAAATACAGCGAAACAATCAAAGAAAAAGATAAAGAAAAACTTGTCGCTCTTCTTGAAGAGGGCGCAGAAAGCAAAAGGCAGGCGAAGTAAAGATGAAAACCGTAAAAGTAAATGCATCAAAAAATTACGACGTAATAATCGGTGAGGGTGTGAGAGCCCTTTTGCCCGAAAAAATAAAAGAACTTTTTAAAAACGGGAAAGTCATGATTGTCACTGACAGCAAGGTGTCATCACTTCATCTTGAAAAAATAAAGATGCTCCTTGATGAAAATAAAATTGAAAATGATGCTTTTGTTTTCCCTGAGGGAGAAAAATCAAAGTCTCCTGAAACTCTTTTTGAACTTCTCGAAAGTCTTGCTGAAAAACGCTTTACAAAAAGTGATGTTCTTTTAGCTCTGGGCGGAGGTGTTACGGGAGACCTGACAGGACTTGCTGCTGCTATGTTTCTCCGCGGTGTTCACATCATTCAGATGCCCACAACTCTTCTCTCAGCCGTTGATTCGTCCGTCGGCGGAAAAACTGCAGTCAATCTGAAAGCGGGAAAAAATCTTGCAGGAGTTTTCAATCAGCCTGAGCTTGTGCTGTGTGACACATCTCTTCTTGAAACTCTTGAAGATGATGTTTTCGCCGACGGCATGGCTGAGGTTATCAAGTACGGAGTTCTTGCAGATAAAGAGCTTTTTGACAAAGTAAAGAGCGGTAACGTTAAAGAAAGCATTGAAGAAATCATCGCAAGATGCGTTGAAATCAAGCGTGACATCGTTGCGGAAGATGAATTTGACAAGGGCAAAAGACAGCTTCTCAATTTCGGTCACACTCTCGGTCATGCAATTGAGGCTGAAAGCAATTTTGAAATTTCTCATGGTACTGCAGTTGCAATGGGAATGGTGCTGGCAGCAGAGATTTCCTATAAAAATAAATTGACAGAAATAAATCTCACTGAAGAAATTGAAGAGGCTTGTAGAAATAATTCGCTGAAAACTGCTTGTCCCTATGAGCTTGAAAAGCTTGCATCCTTTGCAGGCAGTGACAAGAAAATCAGCGGAAAAACTATTTCATTTATTGTCCCGGAAAAACTCGGTGAATGTGTGGGCGTGAAAATGGATCTTTCCGAATTTTCCCGTATGTTGGAGATGAATTAAAATGATTGTAGAAATAATGCCCCGTAAGCTCAAAGGGGAAATAAATGCAATTGCATCAAAGTCAGTTGCCCACAGAGCACTTATATGCGCTTCTCTTGCAACAGGTGAAAGCGAAATCAGTATCGGCACAACGTCCCTTGACATTGAGGCAACAAAGTCTGCTCTTCGCAGTATGGGTGCAGGGATTGAAGAGAATGAAAATGTCTGCAGAATCACACCTGTAAAGGATAACGGGGAAGCATTTGTTGATTGTAATGAAAGCGGGTCAACGCTCCGTTTTCTTGTGAGTGTGTGTGCATCTCTCGGCAAGAAAGCTACTTTCACAGGCAGAGGACGTCTTCCTGAAAGACCTATGAAAACTCTCACAGATGAACTGAAAAATCATGGTGTTACAGTGAATGAGGGCTTTCCTATTGAAATTGAAGGAAAACTGAAAAGGGGAGTTTACACTCTTGACGGCTCCGTTTCTTCTCAGTTTGTGACAGGACTTCTGATGGCTCTTCCTCAGGCAGGTGGCGGAGAAATTCACCTGACAGGCACTGTGCAGTCAAAGTCATATATTGACATCACACTTTCCGTTATGGAAAAGTTTGGTGTAAAGGTTGAAGAAAAAGGAAATACATATATCGTTCCCGACAAAAGATTTTCTCCTGCAAAGCTTACCGTAGAGGGTGACTGGTCAAATGCGGCTTTCTTCCTCTCAGCAGGAGTTAAAATGAATAACCTTGACATGAATTCAAAGCAGGGCGACAAAAAGGTTGCGGAAATCCTTGAAAGATTGGAAAATGAAAAAGGAAAAATCACAATCGATGTTTCCGACATTCCCGATTTAGTTCCCATTCTTGCAGTGAAAGCCTCTACTCGCAAAGACACAACGGAGTTTATAAACGCAGAAAGGCTTAAGATAAAGGAAAGCGACAGAATTCTGTCAACTGTTACAATGATAAACTCTCTCGGCGGTAAGGCCGAGGGCACAGATAATTCTATTAAAATTTACGGTGTGGGTGCATTCAAAGGCGGAAAGGTTTCGGCGTTCAATGACCACAGAATCGTAATGTCAGCGGCAATTGCTGCTGCATATTCAGAGGGGAATGTTATTATTGACGGTGCAGAGGCTGTCAACAAATCATATCCCCACTTCTTTGAAGATTATAAAAAGCTGGGAGGTATTCGCCGTGTCCTGTAATTTCGGAGAAAAAATAAAAATCACAATTTTCGGTCAGTCACATTCTGATGCAATCGGTGTTGTTGTTGACGGACTTCCTGCAGGCAAAAAGCTTGACATGGATAAAATTTATGATTTCATGGCAAGAAGAGCACCGGGAAAAAATAAATTTTCCACTCAGAGAAAGGAAGCAGATTTGCCCGAAATTCTTTCAGGTGTTGTTGACGGAACAACATGCGGTGCACCTCTTTGTGCAGTAATCAGAAACGGCGACACACGCTCAAAGGACTATGAAAATTTAAGAACAGTTCCGCGTCCTGCACATGCTGATTTTACTGCGTTTTTCAAGCACAACGGCTTCAATGATGTTAGAGGCGGCGGAAATTTTTCAGGCAGAATGACAGCACCCCTTTGTTTTGCAGGTGCAGTGAGCATGCAGTTCCTCGAAGATAAGGGAATAAAAATCGGTGCACACATTGAAAAAATTGCAGGCGTTTCTGATAAAAAATACAACAGCGTGAATGTAGATTTTGCTGATACAGATAAAAAGGAATTCCCCGTTCTTGACGATGCTCAGGGCGAAAAAATGCGTGAGAAAATCGAGGAAGCGAGAAAAAATGCCGATTCTGTAGGCGGAGTCATCGAATGTGCAATAACAGGACTTCCTGTAGGTCTTGGCGAGCCTATGTTTGACGGCATTGAAAATGTTATTAGCCATGCAGTGTTTGCAGTGCCTGCAGTTAAAGGCATTGAATTCGGAAGCGGTTTTGACGGAGCAGATCTCTATGGCTCTGAAAATAACGATTCATTTACAGTTTCTGACGGCACAATCGTAACTGAAACAAACAACCATGGCGGAATTTTAGGCGGTATTTCATCAGGAATGCCTGTTGTATTCCGCGTTGCAATGAAGCCCACTCCCTCAATCGGACAGAGTCAGAAATCTGTAAACCTTCTGAAACGTGAGGAAGAAGAGCTGACAATCATCGGCAGACATGACCCTTGTGTTGTGCCGAGAGCCGTGCCTTGTATTGAGGCAGCGGCGGCAATCGCAATTATGAATTTAATCTGAGGTGACAGACGTGAACATAGAAGAACTTCGCAAAAATATAGACAGAATTGATTCCGAGCTGACAAAGCTTTTTCAGGAAAGAATGGAAACAGCGGCACGGATTGCAGATTACAAAACGGAAAACGGTCTTCCTGTTTTTGATGCTGAAAGAGAAAGAAAGGTTATAAATAAAGTCACATCAAATGTGTCAGAGGAATTTGTGCCTTACACAAAAACTCTCTATAACACAATGTTTGACCTGAGCCGTTCATATCAGAGAAAGAGAATGAACGCAGATTCTCCCATAAAGAAGAAGATAAACGATATAATTTCAGCAACTCCTCTTCTTCGTCCCGACAGAGCAGTTGTGGCATGTCAGGGTGTTGAGGGCGCATATTCTCAGCACGCATGTGACAAAATGTTCAAATATCCCGAGATTAAATATTATCCAAACTTTGATGATGTTTTCAAGGCTGTTGACAGGGGAGAGTGCCGTTATGGTGTCCTGCCTATTGAAAACAGTAATGCAGGCTCAGTTGACAGCGTTTATGACCTGATGGCAAAGTACAAATTCTACATTGTCCACAGCACAAAGCTTTTCATCGAGCACGCACTTCTTACAAACTCAGGTGTGGCACTTTCTGATATCAAGGAAATTTTCTCTCATGAGCAGGCGATAAACCAGTGCTCAAAGTTTATCGCCTCATTAGGTTCTGATGTGAAAGTCACAGTCTGCAAGAACACTGCAGAGGCTGCTAAAATCGTAGCAACAAGCGGAAGACTTGACGCTGCAGCGATCGGCTCAAAGGACTGTGCAGAGCTTTATTCTCTCAAAGCAATTGCATCAGGTGTTCAGAACAGCGGTAACAACTACACACGCTTTATCCTTATTTCAAAAAATCTTGAAATATATCCCGGTGCAAAGAAAACAAGTATGATGATGTCCGTTGCCCACAGACCGGGTTCACTTTACAACATCATCGCACGTTTCACATCTCTCGGTCTTAACATGACAAAGCTTGAAAGCCGTCCCATACCGGGAAGCAACTTTGAGTTCATGTTCTATTTTGACATTGACGAATTCATTTACAGCGAAGAGCTGAAGAGCCTTATTGCCGAGCTTGATAATGACAGCGAAATGTTCACATATCTCGGCAGCTACACGGAGGACTGATTATGTTCGGTTTACTTGGCAGAAAATTAGGTCACAGCCTGTCACCGCAGATTCACGAAAAGCTTGGTGACTATGAATATGACCTGTTTTGCAGGGAGCCTGAGGAGCTTGAAGAATTTTTCGCAGACAAAACTCTCAAAGGCTATAATGTAACAATTCCATATAAGGTAGATGCTTTCAGAGCCTGTAACGAGCTTTCTGAAAGAGCGAAAAAAATCGGCAGTGTGAACACCTGCATCAGAAGAGAAGACGGCACTCTTTACGGCGACAACACAGATTACTTCGGCTTTTCTTACATGGCGAAGAAAGCGGGAGCAGATTTTAAAAACAAAAAAGTGCTGATTCTCGGCAGCGGCGGTGCATCGCTTACAGTTCAGATTGTGGCAAAAGACGAGGGCGCAAGAGAAATTATTGTTGTTTCAAGAACGGGCGAAAACAACTATGAAAACATTTCACTTCATTCTGATGCAGATATAATCGTCAATACAACTCCTGTGGGAATGTTCCCGAATAATGGCGAAAGACTTATAAATCTTGAAAGCTTTACATCATGCAGATGTGTCCTTGATTTGATTTACAATCCTCTTAAAACTCAGCTTCTTCTCGATGCGGAAAGGCTCGGGATCAACTACGCAAACGGACTTGTAATGCTCGTTGCACAAGCGGTGAAATCCGCAGAGCAGTTTATAGAAAAAGAAATTCCCGAAGAAAAAATTGACGAAGTTTATGAGTCTCTTCTCAGTGAGAGAAAAAACATTGTCCTTGTGGGTATGCCGGGAAGCGGAAAATCAACTGTAGGCAGACTGCTCGCAGAAAGACTTCAGAGAGAGTTTGTGGACACGGACGAAATGATTGTAGAAAAGGAAAATAAAAAAATCCCCGAAATCTTCGCAGAACATGGCGAAAAATATTTCAGAGATGTTGAAACTCTTTGTGTCAGAGAAGCGGGCAAAAGAATGGGACTTGTAATTGCCACAGGTGGCGGTGCAATTCTCAGAGAAGAAAACAGAAACGCACTCAGAGAAAATTCAGTTGTAGTTTTCCTTGAAAGAGACGTGTCATCTCTTGCAACTGACGGCAGACCTCTTTCATCAAGTGAAGAGAAACTGAAAAAAATGCAGGAAATCAGATACCCCATTTATAAAGCGGTGTCAGATTTTACTGTGGAAACAAACCCGCAAGCAGAAATTACAACAGACGAGGTGGAAAAATGCGTATTTTAGTAATCAACGGCCCCAATCTCAATATGCTGGGCATACGTGAGCCTGATATCTACGGCAAAAAAACTTATAAAGATTTGTGTGATATGATTGAAAGCTTTGCAAAAGAAAATGATGTTGAAGTGGAGCTTTATCAGTCAAATTATGAGGGTGACATCGTCACAAAAATTCAGGAAGCCTATAGGAATTTTGACGGCATTGTTATCAATCCCGCCGCATATACCCACACATCAGTTGCAATTTTAGATGCGCTGAAAGCAGTAGGCATCAGAACATGCGAGGTGCATATTTCAGATGTCAATGAGCGTGAAATGTTCAGACATCTTTCGTATGTTTCATATTATGCGGAAAAATCCTTCATAGGTCTCGGCTTTGACGGCTACATAGAAGCAATAAAATATCTTGCAAAATAAACAAAAACACACCGCAATTCTTGCATGTTTGTAAAGAATTTCGGTGTGCATTTTTTTGTAGGGTTCGGCGTCCTCGACGAACCGTTAAATTAAGCGTGAATTTGCGGACTTGACAGGATGCCCGTCCCTACGATAAATCATTACAATATGAATTGCACCTTGTGGTGCATGAATCGTTTCCTTTGGAAACATTTTATTTGCGTCGCAGACCCGACATTCTGCATTCTGCATTAAAAAGCCTGTCTTACCGTACAAGCAAGACAGGCTTTATTTTTATTTCAACTTTTTAAGCTTTTCTCCGTTTGCAACCACAATCAGCTTCATATCTTTTTCAAGAGGCTTTGTGGGATTTATCTCTGTTGTCACTTCGTCACCTTCGCACAGTGCAACAACGTTTATTCCGTATTTTTTTCTCAGGTCAAGGTCAACAAGATTTTTACCTGCCCACTCGTCTCTCACTTTCGTTTCAAACATTGAAACGTCTTTTGAAAGCTCTACGATATCAATGAATCCTGAGCTGAGAAGATTTTTTGCAAGGCGAGTACCCGAATCCTTTTCGGGGAAAACAACCTTGTCTGCACCGACTTTTTCAAGGATTTTTTTGTGCATTTCGTTTGCACATTTTACAATAACATTGGGCACATTCGCATCCTTGCAGAGCATTGTAGCCATAACGCTTTCTTCAAGTTTGCCTGCCATGGCGATGATTACCGTGTCAACGTTTGAAATGCCGAGCTGTCTTATAACATCGGCATCAGTAACGTCGGCACATTTGCAGTAGGGGATGAACTCAACAGCATCATTTACCACATTTTCATCAATATCTACCGCCAGCACTTCAGCTCCTGAAGATGCAAGCTCCTTTGCAACTGAAAGTCCGTATCTGCCAAGACCGAACACCGCATAAGTCAAATTAATACTCATATTTTTCACCTATCCTACACTTATTTCCTCTGTGGGATTTTTTATTATATTGGGGATTTCTTTTTTTCTGCCGAATGCAATTGCAAGAGAAATGGGACCCACTCTGCCGAGATACATTGTAACAATGATAATAATTTTTCCTGCAAGGTTCAAAGAAGATGTAAGGTTTCTCGTAAGTCCCACAGTTGCGGTTGCACTGACAGTTTCGTAAAGAATGTCAAGCAAACTTGCATCGCTTACCGCTGAGAGCAGAAGAGATGATGTGAACATTATTATAAATGACATACACATAACTGCCGTAGCTTTGCTGACGGCTTCTTTTTTTATGTTTCTGCCGAAGAGAGACACATCCTGCCTGTTTCTCACCGCTGACAGAGCAGAGGCGAATATAACAGTGATAGTCACAGTTTTTATACCGCCTGCAGTGCCCACAGGTGAACCGCCGATAAACATGAGAATCAGCGACACAAGTGAAGACGCATTTGTCAGATTTTCCTGAGGAATGGTTGCGAAGCCTGCAGTTCTCGTTGTCACTGACTGGAAGAAGGATGCCTGAATTTTGTCAAAGAGAGAAAAATCTTTGATTGTAAGAGGATTGCTGTATTCAAAAATAAAGGTAAGAACTGCACCTGCAAGAATAAAAATAATTGTAGATGACAGTGCGATTTTGCTGTGAAGAGTAAGGTGAGAAAATTTTCTTTTTGTTTTCATTTTACCTACTCTTATCACATCCCACCAGACGATGTAGCCTATGCCGCCCAGAATAATCAGAGATGCTGTGACAAAATTTATCACGGGATTTGTTGCATAAGAGCAAAGGCTGTCTGCAGCTATGATGTCAATACCTGCGTTGCAGAAAGCGGAAATTGAATTGAAAACGGAAATCCATATGCCCTTCGCACCGAAATCGGGAACAAAAACCGTCATGTAGAGAAGTGCACCGATTCCTTCAACAATAAATGTGCCGAGAAGAACTTTTTTTATAAACCTGATAAGTCCGGAAAGTGTGTTCAGATTGAACGCGTCCTGAATGAGCATTCTGTCGGCAAGTCCCATTTTTTTGTGAAGGGAAATCATGATTCCCGACATTATGGTGATGATTCCCAGACCGCCTACCTGAATGAGAACAAGAATTACAATCTGCCCGAAAACGCTCCATGTGCTGACAGTGGGAAGTGTTACAAGACCTGTAACGCACGTGGCAGTAGTGGCAGTGAAAAGTGCGTCAATGTAGGGGACACTTTCACCATTTGCAGAACTTATGGGAAGTGAGAGAAGCAGACTTCCCGCAAATATTGCCACAAGAAAACTCAGCATGATCATCTGAGTGGTGGATAGCTTGAACGGACGTTTTGTTTTCATGGTATACCTCTTTCAGGTGAAATTACAGGCAGTTAATCATGTTCAGATGTTTGGTGTAATAATCTTCAACATCAGTGTTTACTTTGAAGAAACCGCCCTGAAGTGACATGTGGTCGCCCTGATATGTGGGCATAGTCTGCCATGTGCCTTTTTCAATATTGTTTTCATCAAAGATTTTTGACGGGGCACTTGAGGGCGCCATAGCGGAAATTGTGTTTACAAGGCCGTCGTTTTCCTGCCAGCTTTCGTCAATTTCAAAACCGCCTCTTGTTTTGCCGATGAAAGAACCTATTTCGTCTGCACTGTCAACGAAAATAAATTCCATCTTACTCTTTATAGCACTGTATGTGCCGTTCTCGTTTTTCTCTGTTGCAGTGCAGGGAATTGAGAAATAGTAAGATTCTTTGCTTGTGTAAATAGTTTTATTAAGCTCGAGAGCATTGTCAATGTACATGTCGTATGCGGCATTGTCTTTTTCTGCTTCTGTTTCGGGAGCAGGTGACTCACCGCCTGTGTTGTAAGAAGATGTTCCGTTGTGCGGTGCAGCAAGAGATGTGAGAGAATAAATCCAGTCCTCCTTACCGCCTGTGAAAAGAGGAGAGATTTTTTCTTTATCGGTAGCTTTCATTTCGCTTTCACTGCCTTTTGCCATGAGAGAGGCAAATACACGCATTGTAGCACCGCCGAAGGAGTGACCTAAAAGGTTGATTTTGTTTTCGTTATCCCATTTTTCAACGAGGGCTCTGCCTGTGTAATCAGTGCCGAATCTTTCGTGTCCGCAGCGTGTGCTGTGTTCTTCACCGTAGTCAACAACTGTGCCAGTAAGCTGAGCATAAAGCTCGCATGCTCGGTCCCACGCACTTTTTGTGCCTGACACAGATGCTGCATAGCAGTCGTATCCTTTGTCATTCAGCTTGTGGAGCAGTTCGCCGCCGAACATACCCCAATAGGGCATGATTTTGTACTGTGCATCGTAGCTGCCCCAGCCCATTAGACCGTGAACAAAAACGTAAGGATAATTGGTTTCCCACTGGGAAGTGTCAACAGTGTCTTTCTTGCATGGGAAAATGAATGAAATGATGGTCATAATGATTGCTAAGGGAATTGATACGATTTTTGACATAATTTTTCTGCCCTCCATTTACTTTTTGATTAATTTATTATACAATATACATACAGATATTGCAAGTAAAAAGGTGAGTGTTGTTTTTGTATTATTCAATGATATTGATTGCCGTTGTGATGTTCGGTTTTCAGTTTTTCCTGAACAATGACTATGAGAAGAAAAACGGCAGCGGTTTTTTGCAGTCGATGGTGTTTATTTTCGGCTCAAGCCTTGTGGGACTTCCGGTGCTGTGGGCGATAAACTCGTTTAAATTTGAGTTTACGTGGTATACGTTCTTCCTGGCAACTGTAACGGCACTTAATATGATGGCGTGTCTCTTCTGCGGTCAGAAAGCACTTGCAAGAATAAACCTGTCATTGTATTCGATTTTTTCAATGCTCGGCGGAATGCTTCTGCCCTTCTTCGCAGGAATTCTCTTTTATGAAGAAAAACTGACACCCGGAAAAATTCTCTGTTTTGTTATTGTAACAGCGGCATTGTTTTTTACCTTTGAAAAAGGTCAGAGCAAAAAAGGCTTTATATATTATGCGGGAATTTTTGTTTTCAACGGCATGTCAGGTGTGCTTTCAAAGATTTTTCAGGAAAGTACATACGAAAAAACAAGTGCCGCAGGCTATTCTGTTCTCAGTGCACTTATGACGGTGCTGATTACAGGTGCGATAATCCTTTTCAATCTGAAAAAAGTGGAGCTTCCCTCAAAAAAATCATATGTGAGCCTTGTAGGTGCAGGGCTTCTCAATAAAGTTGCAAACTATCTTTTGCTTATTGCTCTTTCACAGGTTCCTGCATCTGTTCAGTATCCCATGGTCACAGGCGGCACTATGATAGTTTCAACAATTCTCGGCTTCTTTACACCCAATAAACCTAAAAAGAAAGAAATTATTTCACTTGTTCTGTCATTCATCGGACTTATGATGTTGGTTGTATTTCCGTAAAGGAGTTGATTTTATGATGTTGTATTTACCGGTTATTATCTTTGCAGTAACAGGTATTGTTTTTGTTGTAAGCGGCATTTTGCCTATAGTAAAAGTGCATAGCTGTAAAATTCCCGTGAAAGCATATCTGATGGAAAAAACACGTGAGAGAATGGGTCGAGGTACTGTCCTTTCTTGTACATTCAGTTTCAGATATGAGGGCAAGGATTACTATACAAAGTCAAGTCTCGGTATTACGGGAAAAGTACATGACAGTCTTTATATCGGAAATGAATACACAATTTATCTTAACGAGAAAAATCCGAGAATTTTTGTTCTTGAAAGGAAACTTTTTGCAGCTCCGTTTATTATGATTTTCTTCGGAGTTTTCTGCTTTACGTTGGCAGCACTTTTCTATTTCGCGATCATTGCATAAAAAATACCATAAATCAGAAAATGCGACAGAAGTTTTTGCTTCTGCCGCATTGTTTTTTTGTAAATTATAATTTATCTGTATTTTTAAAATAACTGTTCGTAGGGCTCGGCGTCCCCGACGAGCCGTCAGGTTATGCGTGAATTTGCGGACGGTCAACGATGCCCGTCCCTACGGTAAATCATTACAATATGAATTGCACCTTATGGTGCATGAATTGTTTCCTTTGAAAACATTTTAATCGCGTCGCAGACCCGACATTCTGCATTCTGCACTATTTAAACCTTTATCGCATTTTTAAGTCTCTTTCCCACTGTCGATGCGAGAACGCACATCAGTATGTCACCCGGCAGTGTGAGCAGGAAACAGTAAATGAAAAGATTTTTGATTTCAATCTGATTCCCGAGATACAGTGTGCTGATAAGATAATAGTAAACAATTCCGACAGCATAAACGGCTATCATTCCTGCAAGGGAAGATAAAAGAAAGTTTTTGTAGTTGCATTTTTTCTCTGCAAGCTTTCCTGTGATGAAAACGGAAAGAATGAAGCCGACAATGTAACCGAATGAAGGCTTGAGAACATAGGAAAGACCTCCGCCCTCGGCAAAAACAGGAATTCCTGTAAGACCGATAAAAACATAAACCGCCACAGACAGAAAGCCTTTTCGGCTGCCGAGAATCAGTCCTGCAAGAGAGACAAAAAGTGTTTGCAATGTTATGGGCAGAAGGGGAGTGGGAATTTTTATGTAAGCAGATGCACACATAAGTGCAGTGAACAACGCACAAAGACACATTTCTTTTGTTCTTTTCATTTTTCTCCTCCTTCCTCTTCAGAATTTTACAGAAACTATACGAAAAAGTCAAGTGATTGCGATTGACATTTTTACTCTCAGTGATATAATAAAACTAATAATCAGACACCTGTTGTGTCAAGGAGGTTATGAAAAATGGAAGGATTTTTTGTATCTTTAGGAGCTTTTTTTATGTCGCTGTGGACGGTGCTCACATCTTTTCTGCCTATCGGAAGTATCAGATTCACAACTGAGCCCTCAGTCTTTGATTGCGGTAATGAATACTATGCTGTAGTCTGGGCGACTTCTGCAAAGGGCAGCGGTTGTGTGAAATATACATACAACGGTGAGGAAAAGACGGTTTGGGATGAATCAGCAGGTATAATCAAAACTGACGATACCGTTCATTCTGTTTTAGTTCCCAAGGAAGAGCTTCAGGGCAATAAATACAAAGTAGTTTCACAGTATGTAGGCTACAAATTCGGATATAATGCAGGCAGAGGCAAAACAATTGAAAGTAAGGAATATTCATTCGGCGGAATCTCCAAGGATGACGGCATTAAATTCCTTTCAATTTCCGACATTCATTATATGGAAAAGGAAATGAAAAAGTCACTTGAATATTTCGCAGACGAAAAGCCTGATTTTGTTGTAATGCTTGGCGATATTACTTCAACTCTCGAAACAAAATCACAGTTTACAGACTATTTTCTCAAGGATGCTGCGTACCTGAGCAAGAGTGAGATACCCATTGTTTACACAAGAGGTAACCACGAAACAAGAGGGGAATTCGGTGCAGAGCTGATTGACTATCTGCCTACAGAAACAGATAATTTCTATTACACCTTTGACTTCGGCTCACTTGGTGCCGTAGTTCTTGATTCCGGCGAGGATAAGGAAGATTCCCACCCTGAATATGACGGACTTGTCAACTTTGAAGAATACAGAGAGAAGGAATATAACTGGCTGACAAGCCTTGAAAAGAGCGAGTTCGAAAACAGCCGCTATAAGCTTGTTTTCAGTCACGACCCGAAAATCACTGACTATTTCGGTAAGGATTGGACGAAGCCTCTGAAAGACCTTGAAATGGATTTGATAATCGGAGGTCATCATCATAAATCAGAGTTTATTGAGGCAGAGGGTGAAATTCCCGTTTTCATCGATTGCGGAAAAGACACGGGGGAAATCTGGGCAGCATCAATGGTAACTCTGGAAAATGATACAATCCGCATGCTTACAATCGACAACAACGGCAACACGCTTCTTGATAAAACAATTTCAACCAAATAAGGAAGAACAGTGATGAATTTTATAAATAAGATTTTAAGCTTTATTCTGGCAGTAATTACCTTTATTTTTCCGTGTTTGGGCGAAACACCCGAGACACCTGAAAATACTGAAAATGACCCTCAGTATGTGGTTTTCATGGTTACGAACATTCACTATTTTGACCTTGAGCCTTATGTCAAGGAAATGGTTGAGCTTCACGGAGAAATTGACCCTGAATCCAAAAGAATGTATGCATTCGGTGTTGTAGGACCTATGTGCCTTACTCAGTCTGTTGAGCAGATGAATGAGGAAGTAAACCACGTTTTCTCCCTTGCTGAAAAATATAATGTGCCTGTCTTTTTTCAGATGGACGATTGCACAAACTACGCAACGCATTTCGGCGAAGATGCCACAATTGACGATGAGGGCAACAAGTTTTACGATAATCCGCAGATGTGCGAATGGATAGCATTCCCCGAAGATGGTGAAGAATGGGGCGGTCAGTCCTACGGCATGCTTCCCCGATGGCATTGTGACTGGAGCGGTGTACCTTTTGCCACAAAGGGCGGATTCCCTTGCTATAATTCTCCGGAATATCTTGCATGGTATTCAAATCAGGTAAAGGAAGGCTTCATAAAGCCTCTCATGGAAAACTACACAAGACTTAAAAATGAGGGCAAAGCTTATCTCTTTGCAGGTGTGAATACAGGCTGGGAAACTCAGATTCCCGATTACACAGGCAGTGATTATGCTTCAATGGAAGATTTTGAAAGAAATCAGTACGGCATGCACGCTCTTCACAATCTGGGCTATGACGAAGAAAGTCTCAGGAAGGAAGCGTCAAAAAGGCTGATGAGCACCGAAGAGCTGACGAAAGAGCTTCTCTACGGTGTCCTTGCAGATTACATTGAGTTTACATGTAAAATGTTTTTCGATGCAGGAATTGAAAAACATAAAATTTTCTCTCACATAGTTTCTCTTTCATCTTCCACAGGTGAATTCAGCACAACAAGACCGCCTGTATGGGTTTGCATCAATGATTACTGCACACCGGGCTGGACAATGAGCCCGAAAACCTGTCCCTATGACCTTGAAATTATCAACATGACTCTTGCAAAATACGGCATCAATGAATACGCAAACGCAGAAGGCTATGCTCATTATGATAACGAGGAAACCCTGAGAGAATATTTTAAAGAAAGTCTTTTAGGTAACGCAAAGCTTGTGACAGTTTTCGGATATGATCAGGAAACAGGTCCTTACGGCTATGTGAAGAGCGAGGATTTCTACTATGTAAAGGTAGTAAAAGAGTGGATGTCTTACTCTCTCGGCAAAGATTATCAGTGGACAGAAAGACCGTCAATTATTGAAATTTACGGTGGTCCTGATTGGTTCATTGACCTGAAAATCAAAATAAAATATCTTTTTAAATAAATGATAACCGTACAGAAAAATTTTTCTGTACGGTTATTTATACATTTAAGGGTGTTGAAAAATAAAATTTAATTTTTTCTCTTTTTTTCTTTATGAAATTCACATTGAAAATTAATTTTTATTTTACTATTATTTTCCTGTAAAGGTTTTTGCGTCTGAGAAGACATTCGTAAAAAACAAAAACTCCCTTTCGGGAGCGTATGTTTAATCTCTTTCTTTCGGCGGATAGGGTGTTTGCTCATCTGTCAGGTCCATGAGGAAATCAAGACTTGTTTTGTAATAATCAGCAAGAATCTGAAGATTTTCTGTCGTGGGGAGCAACTCTCCGCACTCATATTTTGACAGTGTGCTCTGGCTGATGCCTGTATCCATCTGAACTTTGAGCTGAGTATAATCTTTAGTCACTCTTATCAGTTTAATGTTTTTCACAGGAAAAACCCCCTTGATTTATATCTTATATTCAAATTGTACATAAAATAGTCTTGACAATAATAATTTGTTTGAATATAATATTCATAACAGGAATATTATGCCTATAAAAAGAAAATAAATTCAGGAGTGATAAAAATGAAGAAAGTTACAAAACTAATTGCGATGTTGATTTTCTGTGTAGTGATGTTTGTGAATGTCCTGCCTGTATCAGCAATGACAACGCAGATAATAATAACACCGAGTTATGAAGAGGATTCGGCACTTTCTGTAAATTTCAAGGGCGGAAAACCTATGGCTGAGTATGTTTATACAGGCGAGGTGATTACTCCTGAACTTGAAATCAGAAAGATGGATGGCGGTATCCCGTCACCTGATGAATATTCAATTGAATATGTGTTTGATTCTGACAGCAAGTCTGTGGGTGCTCAGCATGTTCAGGTTACATATCTCAAAAACGGATATAAAGTAATTCTTCGCTATGACATCGTTCCCGGAAAAACTGACAAAATTGATGTGAAAGTCGAAGACGGTCTTGTTACGGTTTCGTGGAATCCCGTTCCGGGCGCCGGGGCTTATCGCGTTTATAAATACAATGAAGAAACAGGCAGATATTCTGAAATGTGGTGGTCTGAAGACGCTATTGCATCTGCAAGTACTTCTCGTACTTTTACCGAAGAGGAACTTAAAGTTGGCGAAAAATATAAAATGGGTATTATGGCATTAGGTAATGCCGAATGGATGCCCACAGACCAGATGGCATATTTCACAGTTGACACCACAAAAGATACAGATGTGACACAGAAACCCGTATCAACAGAAAAGCAGACTCAGAAAACAGAAAAAACTACTCTTATCACACCTCAGCCTACAAAGCCCGGGGTAACATCAGAGGGCGTTGTCAGCACAACTGTAAAAGAAGAAGTGGGAACAACTGCTGAAGAAAAAACAACAATTGAAGAAAACACAACAGCAGAAATCAAAAGTACAGTAGACACACTCGCTAACGCTGAAGCAGATGACGACAATGTCAGTGAAGAAAAAGCACCTATTGACAGAACAAAGTTAGTGCTTATCATCTGTGTAAGCCTTCTTGCAATTGTGGGCATCGTGTTTACTGTTTATAAAAAGAAGAGATGAGAATAAGATAAGTTAAAATTTTAAGGAATGGAGAGCTGTTATGTTTTTTGGACCGTTTTTACCGATCGTGCCGCTTTTGTTTTTACTTGAACTGCTTCCCGAAAGTATAAACAATCCGATTCAGACTGTAATTCTTGGGATTTCCACCGCGATTCTCAGCGTGATTGACGGATTTTTCAGTTTAATAGGCGGACTATTCTAAAAAGGAGAATAAAATAATGGTGATTTTTGAATTCATTTATAAAACACTTGAAATTATAGCAAACCTGATAGTTATGGGAGGCTTGGGTCTCGGCGTGATTTTTGAAAGTATATTTTTATATTAAAAATCATAAAACGCAAAACAAAAATAAGGAGGGAATTTTATGAGGCTTAAAAGGTTATTGTCAGTTTTTCTTGCAGTTATTATGGTGCTCAGCACAGGTGTTGTAGCCTTTGCAGATGAAACAGAAACGGTGATTTTCACTGAGGGTATTTTTACCTACAGTCTGAGAAATAACAAGGTAAGGCTCGAAAAATGTGACCCTTCGGTAGAGGGGAAGGTTGTTATTCCTGACGAAACAGAGCAGGGCTATTATGTGGTTGCCATAAGTAATGCTGCTTTTAAAGGATGCACAAATGTTACTGAAATTGAAATAGGCGAAAAATTACAGCTTGAGACACATCAAGATTTTACTATGTGTGAAAAAATTGTCCGTTATTCTGTCGATGAAAATAATAAATCTTGTTGCGCTGACGAATACGGTGTGTTGTACAATGCTGGTAAAACAATTATGATAGCATATCCTCCTGCAAGCCCGGTGGAAGACTATGTTGTTCCCGATGGCGTTGTCAGAATAAATGCAGTCTTTAATAACTGTGTAAATCTGAAAACTCTGACAATTCCTAAAAGCCTGAATTTCAGAAAAGGCTGCAGCTTTGATAATTGTCCCAATCTTACCGATGTATATTTCGGAGGAATTGAGCGTGAATGGCTTCTTATGGACGGTGGTCCGTGGTCAACGGAGAAAAATAATATAAACATGCATTACGGGAAAATGACTCTCAAAGATTACCTCGAAAATGCCTCCTGGAGTTTAGGTGCATTTTTCGGCCCGTTCATATATGTTTTGGGGGTAACTGCCGCAATTATTGTGCTCTTCCCCGTGAATCTTGTAAGAAGCCTTATTGATTGGATAAAATCTATATAAATACACCTCCGGCATTTGCTGTTATTGAATTTCGCTTGACACAGGGGAATGTATGGAATATAATCATATTATAAAATAAATTCCCGAAGGGGATATGTGTTATGAAAAAACTGCTTTCAGTGTTTCTTGCAATTCTCGTTGTAGTGCCGTGCTTTGGTATTACGTCCTTTGCTTATGGCGATTTTGTGGAGTTTGAAAAAGACGGACTTTATTATCTGGGTTATATGGAAGATGAAGTTTATGTAACCGGATATGATGAATCCGATTTTGAAGAAAGCGATCGTGAGCTTACAATCCCCGCTACGGTGAAAAAAGGATTCAGAAAAACATACACTGTCGTCGGAATTGAATTAGCTGCTTTTGCCGAGTCAGGCTTTGAAAAAATCACCTTGCCTGAAACTATCAGAGAAATCGGCGATGAGGCATTTTATATGGCTGAAAATCTGCAGGAGGTTGTTATTCCCGCAGAGTGCGAGTTGGAATATTTCGGTATGGATGTTTTTACCGGTACATTAGCTGAAGAAAAGCTTTTCGGTGGCGGAGATACTGCTGAAATCGGTCGGAATGTTCTTTACGGATACATCGGTAACGAAAAAGATTATGTTGTCGGAGATAACATCGATCTTATCGCAAGCGGATGCTTTATGTTTTCAGGAATAGAGAGCATAACCTTTAATGAAAATATTACTTCAATTCCCTATATTTGCTTTGCAGGGTGCAGAAACCTTAAATCAGTAACAATTCCCGACACAATTTACTATGTCGACGACGGAGCTTTCAAGGATTGTACAAATCTTAAAAATGTAACTCTCGGTGAAAATGTATCTTATCTTGGTATACAGAGTTTTTCAAATACAGCAATTGAAAGCATACATCTTCCGCAGAATGTGTCTGAAATTTCAGGTGCGTTTATGGCTTGTAAAAAGCTGAGCAGTGTTACAGTTGATGAAAACCACGAAAATTTATACACTGACGGAAATGCAGTTTACGAAAAGTGGGAATATTCTTTTGAAGGCTTTGATGGTGAACAGATTGAGGAAAAAACAGTTTCTCTTGAATACTATATCCCGTCAAAGGTTTCTGAAATAATTACTATTGATGCTGAGGTAAATCAGATAGGTGACTACGCTTTTTATAACTGCGACAATATGAAAGAAGTTCATGCATCAGAGCTTGAAAGCATTGGCACGAAAGCTTTTGCGGGAACAGACGTAGAGCTTTTTGATTTCAAGGGTGAGTGCGCAATTTATGACGGAGCTTTCTACAACTGCACAAGCCTTAAAGAGATTGATCTTGAAAACGTTTCTTATATCACTACAGCAGCTTTCCAGAATTGTACATCCCTTAAGGATGTAACGCTGAGCGATGGATTATATGTTCTTGACGGCCATGCTTTTGCAAACACAGCAATTGAAGAAATAACTGTTACAGGCGAAGACATCTGGTTGGGTGAAGGCGTTTTTCAGGGCTGCGAAAATCTTAAAAAAGTTACACTGGGGGACGGTGTTTTCCGTGTAAGTATGAATACTTTCCTTGATTGTCCCAAGCTTGAAAGTGTTTATCTTTCAAAGACAATAGACGTGTTTGAAGAGAATGCACTGAATGGCTGCGAAAACGTGAAGTTTGAGGTTATAAAAAACACAGACGGTCACAGAGAAGTAAAGAAGCTTGGTTACGATTTTGAAATAGTGGGTAAGCTTACATTCCTTGAAGAAATTTCAAACTTCTTTGATATGCTGTTTGATGTTCTCTTCGGATGGATGATGAGATGAAAATTACAGCCACACGGAAACGCCGAGCTCCCATAAGGAAGTTTTTCTTTAAAATGTGAACTTACGGCACAATAATGCGTTAAAAACCACCGATACGCGACAGCGTTATCGGTGGTTTTTGCCTTTTCTTGCACACGCAATTTC
>SVPP01000019.1 GCA_015065765.1 Oscillospiraceae bacterium
TCGTAGAATAGCAAAATTTCTTGGATTGAAGCCAAAAATGCAGCAAGGCTGCCGCCTTGCGAGGCTTTTGGTGATAATGCAAGGAATTTTGTTCGAGAAACAAAAACTGCCTTGTGGGAACTCGGCGAAACCCGTGTGGCTGATTTTTATGCTTTGTTTTTATTTGAGAAATTCGAGAAGCTCTTCAAAATGTGAGAGGATATGATTTAAATCCTTGAAAACCCAACGAACCATATTGAAGAAAATTGCAAAAGGATTTGCAAGCTTAACAACTCTAAGATCACCTGTGTTTTCGACAAAAGCATCTGTCTTTGTGAATTTGAAAGTAACTTCTGCTGCTGCATGGTCGGAAAGGTCAGCACCGTTTGCATCCTTTATCCATGTGAATTTTTGGTCAAGCACTTCAACTGTAACTCCGCCACCGTCTTTATAAAGGAACTTTTCAACCGAGTCCCAGTTACCCCAGGGGCTTAAGCCTGTTGCATGCCACTTTGAAAAATCAGTGTAATTGCCTTCGTTGTGGATTTCAACCCACGCGTCCTTAAGACCGCAGAACTGATGGAAGATTTTGTATTGGTCAGAGTTAACCTCTGTAGCATGGAGATAATGGTTGAAGTCACCGGTTACGATGACAGGTCTGTTGTTTTTCTTATAGTTCTGTTCAATGAGTGTTGCAAGCTGCATGTAGTTGTTGTAACGTGCTTCCTGAGAGCCTTTTGTGTCGAACGCATCAGCGTGCATGTTGTAGAAGTCCACAATAATTCCGTCGCCGATGTCAATTGCCACATAAAGCAGACCTTTTGGTGTGAGAAGGTCGCCCTCAGAAATTGAGCCGTAAGCCTTGTGCCACTGTTCACGTTTCTCATTGTAAATGGGCATTGTCTTTGTGAAAACATTGAGACCGTCACCGCCGGGAATTGAGCCCGTGTGATTTGTTCTGTACTCGAAGCCTGTAAGGGCAGTTCTGAGTTGTTTGTGATAACCGAAGTCTTCCTGAGTTGCAAGAATATCAAAACCGTTTGCTACAACATATTCGCCGATTAATTTCTGACAAGCGGGAACATCCTTGCCGCTGAAATTGGGCATGCCTGCAACATTGTAGTTCATCATTTTTACTGTGATTGAATTGTCCTCGGGTGTTGTTATCTCCTCTGAGGGTACGTCAGTTGTTTCCTCTGCAAAGGCAGTAACGCTGAGAGCTGAGAAAGCCATAAGCACTGCAAGAAGCAGAGAAAGAGCTTTGTTGATTTTTTTCATTATTCTTCACCTTTTTTCACGTTTTTTCTTAACAACGAATGTATTTTAGCATAAAAAAATAAAGGTAGTCAATATGTTTATTAAAATAAATTAAAAAAAATTAAGCCTTTCGGTTTCCCGAAAGGCTTGATTTTTTCAGATTAAAGCTTAATCTTGATTGTTTTGATTTCAAAGGGATGGAAGGTGAGTTTGAGTTTTCCGTCAACTGCAGTGATTTCTTCCTCGTTTTCTTCCATAAGGTTTGTGATGTGTGCTTCCTTGATGTCGCCCTTGACTGAAAGTTCACAAGATGTTCTCTTGTTCCATGTTTCATAAGCGCGGATAACAACCTCGTCTGTGTCCTCAGCAATCTTTACTGTTTCAACAACAACGTTTGATGCGTTGCATGAAACAAGTGAGTAAACCTTTTCGAGTTTACCTGCGTGTGCAGAAGTCTTTACGCAGTGGAGAGGAACGTTCAGTGAGAATGCCTGATCAACTACATCTGATTCGCACACAAGACCTGCATGGGGATAAAGAGCTGTGAGAATGTACTGCGGTCCTTTATCCTGGTCGTGGCAGGGCTCCATTGATGCACGGATGAGAGATGTTCTCACGTGACCTGCCTTGATATCATGGCCATATTTTGAATCGTTGAGAAGTGAGAAGCCGAAGCCGTTTTCACTAAGGTCAATCCATTTGTGACCGCTTACTTCAAACTGTGCAAACTCCCAGAGAGTATTGTCATGAGCGTTTCTTTCAATGTTACCGAACTGGATATCGAATGTAGCCTTTGTAGCGTTAACGTCAACAGGGTTGTCAACCTTGATAAGAACATGAGTTTCTTTCCAGTCGAAGTCATATGCAACGTCAACTCTGTCTGTATCAGCGTAAACGATGATATAGATGTTGAAGATAGTGCTTCTGAACTTTCTTACAATCTTGTAAACTGCACGGACTGCACCATTTTCGATGATTTCAGCAGACTGAACATCGTCGATGTTCCAGGAGATTTCCTTGTAGTAAGCCTTGATATCCCATGCTTCGTGGTTGTGAGGTCTGTCATCGTAAGCGATAAGTCTGTTCATAACCTCGCCTGCGGGAACAACGTCTCTGCCTGTGCCCTTATGGATAAGGCTCCTGATGTTGTAATCTTCGTTGAATTCAGCCTTGAGATATTTTGTCTCGAAGCCTGTAGCGGTAGCATCAATAACTGATGTGTCAGCCTTTGTGCCTTCCTTGATGCTGAATACCTTGTAACCCTTTGCAGGAACATTTTCAGCTAAGAAGCAAAGCTTGCCGTCATAAGTTTTCTGCCACTTCATTTCGTTGCCGTCGCAGTCAACGATGATGAAGTTTTCGTTTTCAGGCATATCTGTGATAACGATATCGTTTCTTGTCTTGCCGAGAGTGTTGAATACAACAAGTGAATTTTCATCAGTTGCAACATTGTCAGCGATGATTTCAAGAGTTCTTGTGAGTCTCTCGTTGCCTTCTTTGAGAAGCTTGCCGTATGCTACATCAGAATCCTCGTAAACTTCGTTGATTGAAGAGCCGGGGAGAATATCGTGGAACTGATGAAGAAGAATACATTTCCAGTCAGCAGTGAATTCGTCTCTGGGATATTCCTCGCCAAGCTCGATGTTTGCGATTGAAGCGATTGTTTCAAGGTCGTGAAGAAGGATTTCTGATTTTCTGTTGTTCTTCTTGTTAGCAGCCTGAGATGTGAGAGTAGCTCTATGGAACTCAAGGTAAAGCTCGCCAACCCATGTGGGAAGTCTGTCAGATGAGCCTACTTCTTCTTCGAGGCGTTTGTAGAAATCAAGTGAAGGCTCGTTTACGAACTTGGGACATCCGGGAAGACCTTTGTTAAGACGTCTGCCGTATTCGAGCATTTCTCTTGTGGGACCGCCGCCGCCGTCACCCCAACCGAATGTCATGAGAACGTTGTTGTTCAGGTCTTTCTGTGAATATCTGTGCCATCCGCCGATCATGTCAGAGGGTGAAAGGTAAGCGTTGTATGTAGTCATGAAACGTGTGCCGATGTCGTCACCGCTGCGGCTGGGTGAGAAGTGAGAAAGAACTTCTGTTCCGTCGATGCCTTTCCACATGAATGTGTCGAAGGGAACGCGGTTGTATTCGTTCCATGAAATTTTTGTTGTCATGAAGTAGTCACAGCCACTCTTGCGGATAATCTGAGGAAGTGCAGCAGAGTAACCGAAAACGTCAGGCTCCCACATGATTTTGCAGTCAACGTCAAATTCTTTCTTGAAGAATCTCTTACCGATAAGGAACTGACGTACAAGTGATTCACCTGAGGGTACGTTTGTGTCGGGTTCAACCCACATACCGCCTTCGACTTCCCAACGGCCTTCCTTGACCATCTTTTTGATGCCTTCATATACTTCAGGATAATCTTCTTTAACATATTCGTAAAGCTGTGCCTGAGAAGACATGAATTTGTATTCGGGATATTCTTCCATAAGCTTGAGAACTGTTGCGAAAGAACGGCCTGCCTTTTCTCTTGTCTGGCGAAGTCTCCAGAGCCATGCCACGTCAATGTGAGTGTGGCCGATACCTGATGTTGTAACGTCAAGTGTCATTTTGCCGTAAAGGTTAGCATCGAGGAATTCCATGCAAGCCTTTGCTGACTCTACAAGTTCTTCGTGAGTTCCGTCAATTACAAGAAGGTTTACAGCCTGATTGAGAACCTTGATGATGTCAACACGGTCCATGTCATCGGGGCCGTACTGCTCAGCAATTTCAAGAGGTGTTTTAAGGTCGAAGATAAGCTTCCAGAGAATGGGGTCAATCTGTTTGATTCTTGCTTTGAAAACTCTCTGACCTCTGTATTCGTGTTTATCAAGGTAAGCGTTCAGGTGCATGTCATAATGCTCGCCACCCTGTGCGTTATCAAGAAGAAGAACTTCCTTGTGGTTTGAGTCGCAGCCCTGAATAAGTTTTCCGTTAGCGAAGATGATGAACTGAGCATCGCTTGTTCTCCAACCATCTCTGCCTGAGCCGTAAGTGGGCATAACTTCGTAGAAAACGTTACCGCCCTTAAACTCTTCGGGAATGTCAAAGCTGTGTCTGAAACGGCAGTAGTATTCGGGAGCACCCCAACGAGAACCTTCGGGGAACTCAGTCCAGTTACCGTTTTCTTTGTTTTCGACAGTTTCCTGTCCTTCGCAGAAATAGTAATCGTCAAGAACGAGAGAACGCAGAACAAGTTTCTGTTCAACAGTTTCAATCATTCTTTCGATTCTTCCTGCATACATGTAGCGTTCGGAGTTTTTATCTCTGAACGGTGCATTATATGTTGCCATAAAATTCTCCTCCTTAGGAAAAATTGTTTATAAATTTATTCTTGAACCTTAGGCTCTTTCATTGTAAGAGAAATTCTCTTCTTGTTTTCGTCAACAGAAATCACCCATACAGTTACAATATCGCCAACTTTGAGAACTTCTGACGGATGCTTGATAAAGCGGTTTGTAATCTGTGAAATGTGGACAAGACCATCCTGATGCACACCGATGTCAACGAATGCACCGAAGTCGATAACGTTTCTCACAGTGCCTTTCAGCTGCATACCTGCCTTTAAATCTTTCATTTCCATAACATCTGTACGAAGTAAGGGAGGCGGTAATTCATCACGGGGGTCACGTCCGGGACGGGATAATTCCTTTATGATATCAGTAAGTGTGGGAACACCTACGCCAAGTTTTTCAGCAACCTTTTCTTCGCCAAGCTCTTTCACTCTGTCGGCAAGGTCGGCAATTTTGCCGTCTTTCACATCTGACAATGTGTATGCACAGATTTTAAGAAGCTCTTCAGTGGCTTTGTAGCTTTCGGGATGAACTCCTGTGTTGTCAAGAACATTTTTGCTCTCTGCAACTCTCAGGAAACCTGCCGATTGCTCGAAAGCCTTTGCACCCAGCTTGGGAACTTTCTTAAGCTCGCTTCTGCCTGAGAATGCACCGTTTTCTTCACGGTAAACAACAATGTTTTTTGCAACAGATGAATTGATGCCTGAAACTCTTGAAAGAAGAGAGGGTGAAGCTGTGTTCAGGTCAACACCTACGTTGTTAACGCAGTCTTCAACAACGCCGTCAAGAGCAGAGCCAAGCTCGTTCTGAGGCATGTCATGCTGATACTGACCTACACCGATTGATTTCGGGTCAATTTTAACAAGCTCTGCAAGAGGGTCCTGAAGTCTTCTTGCAATTGAAACTGCACTTCGGAGAGATACGTCAAACTGCGGGAATTCCTCAGCAGCTAATTTTGAAGCAGAATAAACAGATGCACCTGCTTCACTTACAACCATGTAAGAAACTTTTCTGTCAATTTCTTTAAGTAAATCTGCAGTGAAAATTTCAGTTTCCTTTGATGCAGTACCGTTGCCGATTGAAACTACGTCAACGTTGTGTTTTGTAATCAGTGATTTTATTGTAAGCTTTGCACTTTCTTTCTGTGCTTCCGAATGTGTGATGTAAATAACGCCTGTGTCAAGAACTCTGCCTGTTGAGTCAACAACTGCAACCTTACAGCCTGTCCTGTAACCGGGGTCAAGACCGAGAACTGTTTTGCCTTTTACGGGAGGCTGGAGAAGTAACTGTTTTAAGTTCATTGAGAAATTCTTGATAGCGGAAACATCAGCCTTTTCAGTGAGAATGTTTCTGATTTCTCGCTGAACACTTGGCTCAATAAGTCTGGAATATGCGTCAGCACCTGCCTCGCGTACAACATCTGTTGCAAGAGAGTTCCCATTCTTTAAATATATTTTATTGATAACGCCGTGAGCCTTTGCAATATCAAGCTCAAGCTTGACTTTGATAAAGCCTTCTCTTTCAGCTCTGTCAATAGCAAGGACTCTGTGGTCCGCGATTTTTTCCACAGGCTCATTATAATCATAATACTGAGTGTAAGGGCTCTCTGCGTTTTCATCAGTAGCTGTTGTGATGATTTTACCGCATACTGTGAAAAGGTTACGAAGTCTCTTTCTGATTTCGGCATTGTCAGAAATAATTTCTGCAATAATATCCATGGCACCTTTGAGAGCATCTTCTGCAGTTTCAACACCTTTTTCTGTGTCAACATATTTCTCTGCTTCTTCTATGGGAGCGGGGAAATCTTCAGTCTGCTCGAGAATATCGAGAGCAAGAGGCTCAAGACCTTTTTCTTTTGCCACAGATGCACGTGTTTTTCTCTTCTGCTTGAAGGGTCTGTAAATGTCCTCAAGCTCAACAAGTGTTTTTGCGTTTTCGATTGCAGATGCAATTTCCTCTGTCATTTTCTCCTGCTTTTCGATAGAAGAGAAAATTTCCTCGCGACGCTTATCAAGGTTTCTCAGATAGTCGAGTCTGTCATTTACAGCACGCAGAGTCTGGTCGTCAAGTGTGCCGTGAGCTTCTTTTCTGTAACGGGCGATGAAAGGGATAGTGTTGCCCTCATCAATGAGCTTTACAACATTCTCAACCTGCCAGCTTTTCAGCCTGAATTCATCGCATAAAGTTAAAATAATATCCATATTCTACCTACCTTATACTATATATAGTGAATTATACAGTAAGCAGGAATAAAAATCAATAAATAAATGAAAATTCTGCCTGCATTTTTTGTAACTTTTTTTGTAAAAAACTATTGACACAGAAAATAAACAGTGCTATAATTTCTTCAATATTTTAAAAGCGATGACGAAGACGGACGATCAGTTCAGACTTTCAGAGAGCAGTTGGCTGGTGTGAAACTGCAGTATGGCTTATCAGGTCCCATCACTTCCGAGCTGAAGATGCAAAAGGCTATGCCGAGTAGTGTCTTACGCGTACGCTGCGTTAGTGCGAAGGAGCTGTTGGGCTCTGCAGAGGGGCGTTCAATGAACGCAATTTGAGTGGTACCGCGGATTAAGTTTTTATTCCGTCTCAAAGTTTTCAGAAGCTTTGAGACGGTTTTTTTATTGTTTCAAAGTTTCAAACCCACAAGATACGGAGGTTATGAAAATGGAAAATCATTCATCAGACAAACTTTTTGAGGTGGTTCAGCGTATCAGACTTATGCGTCTTGATGCAGGCTACACAGTAGAGGAAATGGCAGACAAAACTGACATTTCAGTGGAGCAGTACCTCACCTATGAAGAAGGAAAGACAGACCTTCCCTTCACATTTATCCACAAATGCTCTCTTGCATTCGGCATTGAGCTTTCAGACATTCTTGAAGGTCAGAGTGCGAACCTTACTTCTTACACTGTCACAAGAAAGGGCAGAGGTCAGGTAACTGCAAGCGAGGACGGAATTGAAATTAAAAACCTTGCACCCCGTTTCAAGAAAAAGTTGGGTGAGCCCTATTTCGTAAAATATGAATATTCTGCAGAACAGCAGGAAAAACCCATACATACAACAACTCACGGCGGTCAGGAATTTGACATGGTCCTGAGCGGTACACTTAAAGTTCAGATCGGCGATAATACTGAAATCCTCAGCGAGGGAGACAGCATTTTCTATAATTCATCCGAGCCTCACGGTATGATTGCAATCGGCGGTGAAGACTGTACTTTCCTTGCAGTTGTTTTCGCAGGCGATGAAGAGCTTCCGGAAGAAGAAATCCGTTCAAGCATCGTATCAGCAAGAAACACAGAAAACCTTATCTGTGAAAAATTCATCCACACGGTTGAGGATGAAAACGGAATGCTTACAGGTATTTCTTTCACAGATGATGATAAATTCAACTTTGCATTTGACGTTGTTGATGAAGTCGCAGACAAATATCCTGATAAGCTTGCAATGATTCATGTAGGTCTTGATAAGACAGAGAGAAGGTTTACTTTCAGAGATATGAAGCTTGGCTCAGCACAGGCTGCAAACTATTTCAAATCTCTCGGCATCAAAAAGGGCGACAAGGTTATGCTTGTTCTCAAGCGTCACTATCAGTTCTGGATGTCAATTCTCGGTCTTCACAAGCTTGGTGCAGTTGTAATTCCTGCAACACATCAGCTCAAAGACCATGACTTTGAGTACCGCTTCAACGCAGCAGGTGTGAAGGCAATTGTCTGTACTGCAACAGATAACACACCTGAGCAGGTTGACCTTGCAGCGAAGAATTCACCCTCACTTGAAACAAAAATCATCGTTGGCGGTCACAGAGAAGGCTGGCACAATTTTGATGATGAAAGCGTACTCTTCACAAGAAAGTATGTAAGAGATGAAGACACAGCCTGCGGCAACGATCCCATGCTCATGTTCTTCACATCAGGCACAACAGGATATCCCAAAATTGCAGCACATTCACATAAATATCCCTTAGGTCACTTCATCACAGCCAAATATTGGCACTGTGTAAGAAAAGACGGTGTTCACTTCACAATCTCAGACACAGGTTGGGGTAAAGCTCTCTGGGGCAAGCTCTACGGTCAGTGGCTCTGTGAGGGTGCAGTGTTTGTCTATGACTTTGACAGATTCAATGCAGCAGACATTCTTCCCATGTTTGCAAAATATAAAATCACAACATTCTGTGCACCGCCCACAATGTACAGAATGCTTATCAAGCAGGATATCTCGCAGTATGATCTTTCCTCAATCGTCCATGCAACAACTGCAGGTGAAGCACTTAACCCTGAAGTTTTCAAACAATTTGAGAAAACAACAGGACTTCGTATCATGGAAGGCTTCGGTCAGACAGAAACAACTCTTACAATCGCAAACCTTGCAGGTATGCAGCCTAAAGTTGGCTCAATGGGTAAACCCATTCCGCTTTATGATATCGATATCGTTGACTCTGACGGCAATCCCGTTGGTGTCGGTGAAAACGGCGAAATCGTTGTACGTACAGATAAGTATGTTCCAAACGGCTTGTTCCTCGGCTATCATAACGATGAAGAGAAGACAAAGGAAGCATGGCACGACGGCATGTATCATACAGGCGACGTTGCATGGCGTGATGAAGACGGCTACTTCTGGTATGTGGGACGTGCCGATGACGTTATCAAGTCATCAGGCTACCGTATCGGACCCTTTGAGATTGAAAATGTTATCATGGAGCTTCCCTATGTTCTTGAGTGCGGTGTTTCAGCAGCTCCGGATGAGCTCCGCGGTCAGGTAGTAAAAGCAAGCATCGTTCTGACCAAAGGCACAGAAGGTACAGAAGAGCTTAAGAAGGAAATCCAGAACTATGTCAAGGAAAAAACCGCTCCTTACAAATATCCCAGAATCGTTGTCTTCAAGGATGAACTGCCGAAAACTATCAGCGGTAAGATTCAGAGAAACAAACTGTAAGATTGCGAAAAAAGAAAATTACCCAAGGCTCCCCTTGAAAATGCAAGGGGAGCCGGCAAAATTTGTGATTTTGACTGAGAGGATTTTTCACTTAAAAATATTGACAAACAAATAAAACTTTGATATAATTCTAATGTTAATGGCATTGATGGAGAGTGTTGTTGATTTTTCTTTCAAAGAGAGCCGCCGTCCGGTGCAAGTGCGGTAAAGGAAAACAGCAATTTGTAGCTCCGGAGCTGAAAAGAAGAAAGTGCTTTGCATGAGTAGAACTTTTCCGTGATTGCTGCGTTAATGCATAAGGTTTGTTTGAACCTGAGTGGCGCAAGTAGGCGCAATTTGAGTGGTACCGCGGGCAACAGATATTGGTGCTCGTCTCAAAGGATTATATCTTTGGGACGGGCTTTTTGTTTGACCTCCCCGAAGAAAAAAGGAGAAACTTTGTATGAAAGAAACAGGCACACTCGACATTAAAATTATGGAAATGGCTCAGCGTATCAGAGAACTTCGTGAAATCGAAAATCTGACACAGGCTGAGATGGCTGAAAAAACAGGTGTAAGCCTTGAAGAGTACATACTTTGCGAGGAGGGAAGAAAAGACCTTTCTTTCGCATTTCTTTACAGATGCTCACAGGCTTTCAGGGTTGACGTTACGGATATCATTGAAGGTGTCAGCCCCACTCTTAAATCCTATGTTGTTACAAGAAAAGGACACGGTCAGGAAATTCAGGAGGCTCACGGCCTTAAGTATTACAACCTTGCTCCCTCTTTTGTAAACAGAATTGCAGAGCCTCTTTACGTTAAATGTGAATATAACGAAGGGGACGAAGAAAAGGAAATCGAACTGACTTCTCATGACGGACAGGAATGTGACATCGTCATCAGCGGTTCACTTAAAGTTCAGGTAGGTACTCATACAGTAATTCTTACTGCAGGCGACAGCATTTACTACGACAGTGCCACACCTCACGGTATGATTGCTGTAGGCGGCGAAGACTGCGAGTTCTATGCTATGGTTCTTAACCCCTCAGGTGAGCCTATTCCCGAGCTTGAACAGGCTAAGACCGAGATGAACGCAGCTCCCAAGAGAGTCAAGACAAACAGAAGAATTTACCATAACTTCATCCATCCCGTTGAAGATGAAAGGGGAGCACTTCTTTCACTTTCATTCGAGAATGAAGATAAATTCAACTTTGCATTCGATATCGTTGACGGTATTGCAAAGAAACTTCCCGACAAAATGGCAATGCTCCACGTATCCAAGGACAAGACAGAAAGAATTTTCACTTTCAAGGATATGATGGAATATTCTTCACAGGCTGCAAACTATTTTAAGTCAATCGGCATTAAAAAGGGCGACAAGGTTATGCTTGTTCTCAAACGCCACTATCAGTTCTGGTTTGCAGTTCTCGGACTTCACAAATTAGGTGCAGTTGTAATTCCTGCAACACATCAGCTTAAGGACCATGACTTTGAATACCGCTTCAATGCAGCAGAAGTCAAAGCGATTATCTGCACATCAGACGACGGTACACCGGAGCAGGTTGAGCTTGCTGAGAAAAATGCGCCTTCACTTCGTACAAAAATTATTGTTGGCGAAGAGCGTGAAGGCTGGAGAAACTTCGACGAAGAATTCAAGCTTTACAGCAATGTTTTCGAGAGAACAGAAGATACACCCTGCGGCGATGACTATATGCTCATGTTCTTCACATCAGGCACAACAGGCTATCCCAAAATCGCAGCACATTCCTATAAATATCCTCTCGGACATTTTATCACAGCAAACTATTGGCACTGCGTAAATCCCCAGGGACTCCACCTTACAATTTCCGATACAGGCTGGGCAAAATCCATGTGGGGCAAGCTTTACGGACAGTGGCTGTGTGAAGCAGCAATCTTTGTTTATGACTTTGACCGCTTCGATGCAGCAGATATTCTTCCCATGTTTGCTAAATACAAGATTACAACATTCTGCGCACCGCCTACGATGTACAGAATGATGATCAAGCAGGACCTTACAAAGTACGATATGTCATCAATTGAGCATGCAACTATCGCAGGTGAAGCGCTCAACCCCGAGGTATTCAGACAATTTGAAAACCTTACAGGTCTTCAGGTTATGGAAGGCTTCGGTCAGTCAGAAACAACTCTTGTTATCGGTAACCTCTTCGGCTCAGAGCACAGACTTGGTTCAATGGGTAAACCTGTACCGCTGTATGATGTCGACATTGTTGATCCTGACGGAAATTCAGTACCTGTCGGTGATACAGGTGAAATCGTTATCCGTACATCAGAGAAAGTACCCTGCGGTCTCTTCAAAGGCTATTACCTTGACGAAGAAAAGACAAACGAAGCATGGTGTGACGGACTTTACCATACAGGCGATACAGCATGGAAGGATGAAGACGGCTTCTACTGGTATGTGGGACGTGTTGATGACGTTATCAAGTCATCAGGCTACAGAATCGGACCCTTTGAAATTGAAAACGTTATTATGGAACTTCCCTATGTTCTTGAGTGCGGTGTTTCAGCTGCTCCCGACGAAGTAAGAGGACAGGTTGTTAAAGCAAGCATCGTTCTTACAAAGGGTACAGAAGGCACAGAAGAGCTTAAGAAAGAAATCCAGAAATATGTTAAGGAGCACACAGCACCTTACAAATATCCGAGAATTGTTGTTTTCAAAGACGAATTGCCCAAGACAGTAAGCGGTAAGATTCAGAGAAATAAATTATAAGATTTTGATAAATCGGTAATATGACATTTTTTGCCACTTGGAGTACATCATGTACACCGTCGCGTCAGAAAATGCCGTCTTCCCCGATTTCTCATCAATCTTCAATAAAATGTAGGGGACGGCGTCCTCGACGTCCCGAAGAAAAATCGGTGAGCAAAATGAACTTTAAAAGAGTAACTCTTTTTGCAGGTCACTACGGCTCAGGTAAGACCAATATCGCCGTAAACTATGCAGTAAAGATAAAAGAATCAGGCAAAGACGTATGTGTTGCAGACCTTGATATAGTAAACCCTTACTACCGTGCAAAGGACTCAGAGGACGAGCTTGAAAAAAGGGGAATACATCTGATTTCTTCGGTGTATGCAAACTCAAACGTTGACCTGCCTGCAATTCCTCAGCAGATGTATTCAATTGTGCATAACACAGAAACATACGCTGTAATGGATATCGGCGGTGATGACAGAGGAGCTTTGGCTCTCGGCAGATATGCACCGTCAATTCTTGAAGAAAACAATTATGAAATGTTCTTCGTAATCAATAAGTACAGACCTCTCACTCCCGATGCTGAAAGCACAGTTGAGGTAATGAGAGAAGTGGAAACTGCAGGTGGAATGAAATTCACCGCAATTGTGAATAACTCAAATTTAGGTGAAGAAACGACTGCTGATGATGTACTGAATTCTGTATCTTATGCAGAAGAAGTTTCACGCCTGACAGGACTTCCTGTCAGAATGACAACAGTCAAAGCTACGTTATATAACGAATTGTCCGGCAAAATAGAAAATATAATGCCCCTCAATTTGCAACATATAAGAAAATACGATTAAGGGAGAGATAGTATGGCAAAGGTAACTTTCGCAACAGATTTGTGTAAAGGTTGCGGTCTTTGTGTAGTTGCATGTCCTAAAAAGATTATTGCACTTTCCAAAGACAAGATTAATGTTAAAGGACATCATCCCGCTGAAATTACAGACAGTGAGAAATGTGTAGGTTGTGCAGCATGTGCAACAATGTGTCCTGATTGTGTAATTAAGGTTGAGAGGTGAGAAAATAATGGCAGAAAAAGTATTGATGAAGGGTAACGAAGCAATTGCTGAAGCTGCTATCATGGCAGGTTGCCGCCATTACTTCGGCTATCCCATAACTCCTCAGACAGAGGTTGCTGCCTACATGGCAAAACGTATGCCCAAAATCGAGGGTGGCGTTTTCCTTCAGGCAGAAAGTGAAATCGCAGCAATCAACATGGTTTACGGTGTTGCTGCAACAGGTAAGAGAGTAATGACATCTTCTTCAAGCCCCGGAATTTCACTTAAGAGCGAAGGCATTTCTTACATCGCAGGTTGCGACCTTCCCGCGCTTATCGTTAACGTTCAGCGTGGCGGCCCCGGTCTCGGCGGTATCCAGCCTTCACAGTCAGACTATTTCCAGGCAACAAGAGGCAGCGGTCACGGTGACTATCACCTTATCGTTCTCGCTCCCGCATCAGTTCAGGAAATGGCATCACTTACATTCAAAGCTTTCAATCTTGCAGATAAATACCGTATGCCCACAATGATTCTTGCAGACGGTACAATGGGACAGATGATGGAGCCTGTAAGCCTTGATATGGGTGAGGTTGAAACATACGAAAAGCCCTGGGCACTTACAGGTACAAATATGGAAAGAGAGCACAACATCGTTAACTCACTTTCACTTGTTCCCGAAGAGCTTGAAAAATTCAACTTCGAGCGTTTTGAGAAATATAAGGCAATCGAAGAAAATGAAGCACTCTGTGAAGAGTTCATGATGGAAGATGCTGAAATCTGCGTTGCAGCATTCGGTATCGCATCACGTGTTTCAAAGAATGCAGTTCTTGAAGCAAGAAAACAGGGCATCAAAGTTGGTCTCATCAGACCTATCACACTCTGGCCCTTCCCCAAAAAGGCATTCAGAGCAGCTGCTGACAAAGTAAAATCATTCATCAGCGTTGAAATGTCAATGGGACAGATGATTGAAGACGTTAAGCTTGCAACAGAATGCAAGAAGCCCGTTACACTCTGCAACAGAGCAGGCGGTATGATTCCTTCACCTGAACAGGTACTTGAAGCAATCATCGAAGCAAACAAAGGAGGCGACAAATAATGGTAGTTTTTGATAAACCCCATGCACTTACAGATGCTCCTCTTCATTACTGCCCCGGATGTACTCACGGTATTATCCACCGTCTTGTTGCCGAGGTTATGGATGAACTCGGAATTGAAGGCAAAGCAATAGGTGTTGCACCTGTTGGTTGCTCAGTTATGGCATATAATTATTTCGGTTGTGACATGATTCAGGCTGCACACGGACGTGCACCTGCAGTTGCAACAGGTATCAAACGCTCAGACCCCTCAAAGGTTGTATTTACATACCAGGGCGACGGTGACCTTGCAGCTATCGGTACTGCAGAAACAGTACACTCAGCAGCAAGAAGAGAAAACATTACAGTTATTTTCGTTAACAACGCAATTTACGGTATGACAGGCGGTCAGATGGCTCCTACAACTCTTCCCGAGCAGGTAACACAGACATCACCCTACGGCAGAGATGTTAACGTTGCAGGTTATCCTGTTAAGGTTGCAGAGCTTCTTTCAAATGTTGACGGTGCAGCATATATCGAAAGAGTTGCAGTTAATAACGTTAAGAATGTAAACAAAGCAAAAAAAGCAATCAAGAAGGCTTTCCAGAATCAGATTGACGGCAAAGGCTTCTCACTTGTTGAAGTTCTTTCAACATGCCCCACAAACTGGGGACTTACTCCTGAGAAAGCTCTCACATGGCTTGAAGAAAACATGATGCCCTATTATCCCTTGGGTGTTTACAAAGATATCTATGCAGAGGAGGAAACAAAATGAGTAAATCATGCAGCATCCTCTTTGCAGGATTCGGCGGACAGGGTGTTCTGTTCGTAGGTAAATTTCTGGCATACAAAGGCCTTGACGAAGGTAAGCAGGTAAGCTGGCTTCCCTCATATGGTCCTGAAATGCGTGGCGGTACAGCAAGCTGCAGCGTTATCATCAGCGATGATCCCATCGGCTCACCCATTATCAGTGAAGCAGATATCCTCGTTGCAATGAACCTTCCCTCACTTGACAAATACGAAAGTATTGTTAAAAAGGGCGGTAAGATTATCCTTGACAGCTCTCTTATCGGTAGAAAAGTTGAGAGAGACGATGTTGAAGTTTTCTACCTTCCTGCAACACAGCTTGCAAATGATAACAACATCCCCAAGCTTGCAAACATGATTATTGCAGGTAAGCTTATGAAGGAATGTGACGTTATCGCTTATGACAACGTGAAGGAAGCACTTTCGCACGTTGTTTCAGCAAGACATCAGGATATGCTCGACATCAACCTCGGTGCAATCGAAATCGGCTATAACGCATAAAACAAAAATCAAATCCCTGACGAGTCATCCTCGAGCGTAAGCGAAGGATCCCGTCAGGGATTTTTTTAGTGCAGAATGTTTGTAGGGGAGGGTCTCTGTGCCCTCCCGTTTTGTTTTACGAAAATGATGGGGGATTAACGTCTTTCTGAGGAAACGTTGAGTTTGCAGGTGACGGCTCTGACATGCTGAAATACATTCTTGCCGCTTTCGTTGTGCCGAAGTCGCGGTTTGAGCCTGTGTCCTGAACCTTGTTGAAAGCCTCTCTGAACATAGCATTATGAGCCTCTTCGCGGTTTAAAAGGAAATCAATGGTTTCCCTTACCTTTTTGTCATCAATCTGTCTGTAGAGATATTCATAAACCACTTTCGCACGCTGCTCAGATGCAATGTTTGAAAGCAAATCAGCACAAAGGTCACCTGTGACTGTAACATAGTCGCCTGTCCATGAATAACCCGATGCGTTAATAAGTCCCGGGTTGAGTCCTAAAAGTACATGGGACTGAATTTCACCGCAGGGCACTTTTTCAGCGTCCACATCATGACCGTTGAGAAGGTTGATTGTCTGTGCCACCATTTCCATGTGTCCCAATTCTTCAGCGGCAATGTCAAGAAATAAATCTTTGATTTCAGGGTCTTTGATTCTGAAGCTCTGTGACATATACTGCATTGCGGCTTTCAGTTCACCGTTGCCACCGCCCAATTGCTCCTGCAGAAGTGCCGCATACTGCGGATTTGCTCTTTCAACACCTACAGGATGAAATAACATTTTTTCATGCTTGAACATAAAAAATCGCCTCACTTTCTTTTTTTAGTGTAGGCGGTTTTTTCATTAAAATACATTATGATTCTGAAATAAATTATAATTTGACGTTTAGAAATTAGCTATAACAAGTGGCTCCCCTTGTCAGGGGAGCTGTCGTTTTCGCAAGAAAATGACTGAGGGGTAGTTACATATTGCTATTATCTCTCCCTCCGTCTTTTGCTTTGCAAAAGCCACCTCCCTCATCAGATGGAGGCAACGCTCTGTTCAACTGCACGCTAAATTGTAATTTATCTGTATGTTTAAAGTAACCATTTGTAGGGCTCGGCGTCCTCGACGAGCCGTTAAACTATGCGTGAATTCGCGGACGGTCAAGGATGCCCGTCTTTACGAATGTTGATTAAAGCACACAAACAAATTATAATTTATATGTATATTTATTTTGTACTGTAGGGTGTTATCTTACATTTTCAGGTAAGAAAAATCCTTACTGATATATTTCCATCGTTTTTCTTCATCCATTCTTGAAAATTTCAACAGGGTGGAGAAAATTTTTCTTTTGCTTGAAAGATATCTTACTCGTATCATTTGTATGGGATATGAAATAACGGTCAACAGGCTGTCATAGCTGACGAGGAGGAAAGGTCGTGCTCTTCTGATAACCTTTTTTCTGTTGAGGCACAATGTACTTTTCGGCTCAAGTCTTTTTCCTCTGAGCGAGACATCATAGAATATGTATTCAACAGGAAATCCGATGAGTTCAAGATAAAGCCAGCTTTCGCCCCAATCGTTGGAAGGAAAGCTGTATATTGTCATTTTAATGTTTACTGTATCACCGTCATGAAAATTTTCAAAGTGGTACGCACATTCTGTCATAAAATACATATCCTTTGAAAAATTTACAAGAGATTTAATTGCTCTCTTTCCTAATTTATCCATGAATTTTTCAGGTTTTTCATTTTTGAAGATTTTTTCATTATCAGGAAACTGTGGCGTCACAATCAGATCAAAGCTGTCACCGAAAATATCAATTTCAATATTCTTTGCTTCTTTTTCGGTCTCCATGTAAAAATATCTTGTACCGCTTGAATCGGTAATACTCATTTTTACACAGCACATGTCGCTGAAAATAAAATTTAATTGTTTCATCTTTATTCACCATCTACATATCAGTAAGATTATCAAATATTGCTTCGTCCACGGTTTGGATAAAGTTGTCGTCCTCAGTATATCTTAATCTCTCATCCATATCCATTTTTGAAAACTCAAGAAGTGTGGAGTAAATCTTCTTCGGTGTAGACAGACGGCGGATTCTTGCCCACTGAAGAGGATAGGAAATAATCTGTAATCCGTCTTCACCCATAAGCATAAAAGGTCTTGCTCTCTTAAGAACTTTCTTCCTGTTAAGGCAGGCAATTTCCTTTGGTTCGAGACGTTTCCCGTTCAGCACAGCATCATAAAACATATACTGTACAGGAAAAAGTACAACGTCAGTCCACATCCATAGCTCTTCACCTGCATCGTTAGAGCGGAAAGAATAGACAGTCTGGTTGAGGCTTATCTCGTCACCATCATTAAAGTTCTCAACATGATACACACACTCGGTGAAAAAATACATGTCTTTTGCATATTTTTCACCTGCGGAAATAAGCTTATCGACTATTTTTTCGCCTAATTTATTACTGCCTGACGGCTTGCTTTGAGGAGACATTGGTGTGAGAATCAGATCAAAGCTTTCCCCCACAATGTCTGCCGAAAAGGATTTTTCCGCACCCTCAGTTTCTATATAGAAATATTTTTTCCCCGAGGCATCTTCTGTTCTGATTCTGACACAACCGGGATGTCTTACTGTAAAATTAAGTCTTTTCATCTGTTATAATCAAACTCACATTTCTTCAGAAATTCTTTCGCCATAAGAGTTGCACCAACCTGATTCGGATGGATTCTGTCCCATGCAATGTAGGATGAATGACGGATAGAACAATAATCCTCATACATTTTCTGGAAATCAATGAAAATACAACCATACTTTTCCGCAAGTCGTCTGCAGATTTCAACATATTCGTCCATTCTTTTTCTCATCATGTCTTCGCGATTCGGCTCCATTATGTAAGGCGTGAGAATGAAAATTCCTTTAACTTTATCCTTGACGGACAAGATCATTTTTTCAAGATTTTTTCTGTATTCGTCAGGATAAACGTGAGTGTCAGGCATAGCAGGGCAGTCAAACTGACGCCACACATCATTTATGCCGATGCAGATTGAAACCCAATCGGGATTCAGAGACACAACATCTCTGTCAAATCGGGCGAGCAAATCACGGCTTGTGTTGCCAGAAGTACCTGAGTTTGTAACTCTTACCTTGATTTCGGGGTAGTAAACTGCGAGCATATTTTCGATAACTCTCACATAGCTTTTGCCAACATTGTCAAAAAGTCCTTCACCCACAGGTTGCTCGCTTCCCATATCGGTGACAGAGTCACCTGCAAAAATAATTCTGTCCATGTTTTCAAAAATCATTTTAAGCACCTCATTTGTTTATGATAATATCGTAAAGTTTGTCTGCAAAAAGCTGATGCATCTCTCTGACGGGATGATTTATTCTGTTTGCAAGAAGGAGAGTTGTGTCACTTCTTTTAGCCTGTTCCGATAAACACTCTCATTCTTTCACAGCCTTTTGATTATTATATCATCTGATAGTAAAAAGAGCAAGAAAATATCAGAAATTATAATATCAGCATCGTTGCCGTGATATTGTATGACTATGTATATAAATGCAGAAAGCTCGATATTGAACTTGACAGGCTCGCAGTCGGGAAGTATAATATTGTACATAATGAGTGTGATTGGAGAAATATTCACATGTGGACAACTTGTTTTTTGTTTTCTGTGGGAAGTATAGCGGCAGCAATAATATTTACGCTTGTAATCAATAAGATTAAGTTTGCGGACGACAAACGCAGATTGAAACTTTTCAAATCACTGCTTGTCGGAGTATTTTTTGCTTCAGTTTTCATGTTCTATCCGATTCGCAGTGTTGCTTCTGAGGCAACGTTATTGGGCAACCTGCGAGCCTTTTTGCTCGCTGTGTTTAACGCAATGCAGGTTTATACAATCGGCTGTGAGTTTGACATGGTAGAAAAAAGCATGGCTTTTTGTCCGGATTGGCTTGACGAACTTTATATGACATGGGTAACTGTATTGTTCGTGCTGGCACCTGTCTTTACATTCGGATTTATTCTGTCTCTTTTCAAGAATCTGTCTGCGTATCTTAAATATTTTTGCGCTTATTTTAAAGACACATATGTTTTTTCTGAATTGAACGATAAGTCTTTGGCACTTGCCAATGACCTCAGAAGAAAGAAAAAAGATGCAGCGATTATTTTTACGGATGTGTTTGAAGATAACGAAGAGAATATATATGAGCTGATTGAAAATGCTAAAGAGATTGGTGCAATCTGCTTTAAAAAAGACATGCTTGTTATTGACTTCAAAAATCATTCCGTGAATAAGGGAATTTATTTTTTCGCTATAGGTAATAATGAGACGGAAAATTTAAATCAATCTTTGAAACTGATTGAAAACTACAGAGAAAGAAGCAATACACACATTTATGTCTTCTCTGCAAAAATAGAAAGTGAAATCCTTCTGACATCCGTCGATAAGGGTAAGATAAAGGTCCGCAGAATCAATAACGTTCAGTCGTTGGTTAACCGTGTGTTATATGAGGGTGGAGAAATCCTGTTTGAAAGTGCCGCAAAAACTTCTGACGGCACGAAAAATATTTCTGCCGTTGTTATCGGCATGGGCCGTCACGGAACAGAGATGGTAAAGGCGCTCGCATGGTTCGGACAGATGGACGGATACAGCCTTGAGATTAATGCCTTTGACAAAGATCCTTTGGCTGAAGAGAAATTTATTGCTACTGCTCCCGAACTTATGTCACCGGATTATAACGGAGTTACTATCGATGGTGAGGCACAGTATAAGATTACAATTCATCCGGGAATAGATGTAGAGTCAATTTCGTTTGTTAAAGAAATCGCTAAACTCAGAAATGCCACATATGTAATAGTTGCACTGGGCAATGATGATGTAAATGTTAACACTTCTATTAATTTGCGGATGTATTTTGAGAGAATGAAAATTCATCCTGTAATTCAGACTATTGTTTATAATTCTCAGCAGAGGAAGGCACTTTGCGGTATTAAGAATTACGGAAATCAGGAATATGATATTGATTTTATCGGAGATGTGGAGTCTTCCTATACAGAAGACGTAATCATTGATTCCGAGCTTGAAGAGAAGGCACTTGAAATACATATGAAGTGGGGCGAAGAAGAGGAATTCTGGACCTACGAATATAACTATCGTTCTTCTATGGCTTCCGCCATACATATGAGGGCGCGTATTAAATGCGGTATTCCGGGTGCGGAGAAAAAAGAAGAAGAGTTGACACCCGAAGAGCGTGATATAATCGAGGTTCTGGAACATCGTCGTTGGAATGCGTACATGCGTGCGGAAGGTTATGTGTACAGCGGTTCAAAAGACAAATCAAGCAGGAATGATCTTGCTAAGATGCACCACGATTTAATAGACTACACATCTTTGGATGAAGAAGAAAAACGTAAAGACAGCAGAGTAGGTACAGGCTGATAAATTGGCTCAAAAGGCAGGTTTAAGATAATGGATACAAATGTAGAGTACCCCGCTGAACTGAAAAGAGAAATCGGTAAAGCGTACTTTTTTAACAGCGATGGAGATAAAGAAAAAGAGAAATATGGATTGAAGCTTATCAATGAAGCTTGTGCGGCGAACGATCCTGAAGCGGCATACATTATGTCGCGGTTGATTCTTGACGGTATGATAAGGACTTCTGCAAAAGATCCCGTTGAACAGGCGTTGTCGCTGATGTGCGCTGCGGCAAACAATGGCTACATTCAGGCTCGTACATATCTGAATGCTTACTGTGAGCATCGTTACGCTGAAGAATATGATGATTTGCCGGTTGAGAAGCATCCGGAGGGAGTGCTTGCAGACTTTGACGGTAAGCCTATTAAAATTAACCGTCAGGGCATATTTACACCTATTGATGCTGTGCTTGAATATAAGGACGGAAAGAATGTACTGACACTGAGTGTAAACGTGATATTTATGTATGGCGAGGAATTCAGTGAAAGGAAAAAGTTTGAACAAGCAGTTTGCGACGGCATACGGGCATGGGAAGGTGAGTATACGGTTTTCGGAGGGCAGAAGCTTTCTGTCAGGGTTGTCCTGACAAGAGATGGTAATGTGTTTGATAACCTTGTAGTTATGCCTGTTATGGGGAATCTCAGCTCCACGATTCTTGCGCTGAATGATGTAATCGGAACAAACGAGAAAAAAAGACAGATCAGGGAAACAATCGAAGACAAACGGTCCTTTGCTGTAAGCGGTTTCAAGTGGAGCGTAAATTCAAGAAAGTTCATATATATTCAGAGTGAAGACGGTAAATTTGATAACTACGAAGAGATAATGCATGTAAGCAAGCATGAATTCGGGCATTCGCTGGGACTTGGAGATCTTTACTCCAGTAAAAAGGATTTTCTTGGTGGCGTTGCGAAAGGTAAATATGCCGAACTTGACAGTTACGCTATAAGAGATAGGTTTTACAATCTGGTTATGTGCGACCATCATGGACCAATCAGCAACAATGATGTTGAAATGGTTGTTCTTGCGTTCAGAGAGAACAAAATGCAGCATTATCAACCAAGCAGAATAAAAGGAAAAATATCTACCGCATTAGGAAGGGGAAATTAAAATGAAAAACATTGATATGTACATTGAAAGCTTCAGAATGAAGCATGAGTCATTTCTTGCTGGATGTGATTCTATTGAAGAGATGGGGCTCTGGGACAAGGAAACACTGGGTGAAATGGATGCGTTTTATTCCAATGATCTGACAAGTGTGATTATCAGACTTATAGCTGCAGACGGAAAGATTACTCAGAAGGAAGTGGATTATCTTAATGAGACTTTTGATTTTGAGTATACACTTGAGGAATTGATTGAGGTTTATAAAAATTGCAAGGATGAGATAGGACATGCCTTTGATGAAAGCTTTGAAAACGGCATTACATATATGAGGAAAATCAATCCGTCTCTTGCAGATGCCTATAAGGAACTGCTTTCCTTGATCTGTGAAATCATCATTGCAGGCGATGGTGTTATTACAGAGTCTGAAGTAGCAGAAGTCAAGCTTCTTAAGGCTTTGAGTGAGTGAGTGTGTTGAAAGACTACTTGAGTCGGAAACTTGTGAAGAGAATATAACAAAAAGACGATTGCTGTTGCAATCGTCTTTTTTGTGGCATGAAAGATAACAACAGATTTGTTGAAAGACAATTTTTGTAACACGAGCTGCACGTTCACTTTTTGCACCAAGATTTTAACACGGTGATTTTCTGCACTGTTATTGTTAATTTGTAAAAAAATATTGAAATTGTCGAAGGGTTGTTGTATAATATACAGAGTTATAGGTATGAACCAAAATGTAATATACTCTTGGAGAGGAGAGACTTTTTACATGGGAAACAATAAAATGAAAATCAAAGACGGAAAAGTTAATTTCCGATGCAAAACAAGCTCTTGCCAACATTCCTGTTGTGGACCGTTCTCAGGTGTAAGTACTGAATTAACCAACATCGACGAACGTCCTTTTGACGAAATTGTTCTGACTACGGATGATTATAACAATCTTGTTGAAAACGGATATGGACATTTGATCGAGAAGGGTGTTTCTAAGGTTAACGGAAAAGAATACTTTAAAATGGCATTGTTTGAGGATGGTAGTTGCAAGGCGTTCAAAGATGGAAAATGCAGTATTTATAAGAACAGCCCCACTCTTTGTAAAGCGTTTCCTTTTTATTTTGACATGTTTTCAGGCTTATGCGCCATTGATTGTGAAGGCTTTTCTGATGATACGTGGGTGGATATTGCATCCGTACAACCCATGATTGACCGTGCAAAGAAAATGTATCAATTCTGGATTGATTTTTACAATAATTAATTTTATGAGATGTGGAGAAAACTATGCCTGAGTTTTTTACAGCGGAAACAGTAAAGGAAAAGCCCTTTCTTTTTATCAGTTATAGTCACAGCAACAAAGAACTGACATCTGATTTGGCTCGGTACTTATTAGATGAGGGTGTACGCCTTTGGTACGATAAAGATCTCGCTCCCGGTGACCCCTGGTCGGAAAAAGTAAAGGAGCTTATAGAACATCCGAACTGCAGTGGCGTCATCTTGGTGTGCAGTCCTTTGGCTTTTGTCAGCGATAATGTACATAAAGAGCGTGAAACTGCTTTGAAAGCACAAGAAGAAAGAGGAACAAAAAACTTTCAGTTTTTTCAGGTGAATGTCTGTGATGATGTTGCAACAGGATCTTCTATGTGCCTGCTTAAACAGACCTTTGATCAGCTGGAAATGGATACTATCGACAAGGACTTCCCTGTGGACAGATTTGATGTTCTTATGCGTATTATCGGTAAGGATTCGATCGATGTAAAGACAGCTGACGAGAATTGCTTTGCTGATTTGTTAAACGGAATTTTAAAAAATGCACGCGCTGTCGTGGATAAGGATGCGGTAGCGTTAGAGAATCTGCAGCAAGTAGCGGGACTTGGAGGTATCTCTGTAACATTAGGGAACTATAATGGTCCTCTCAGATGGCAGTTCGTATCATCGCAAGGAGAAAATGGAATATTCCTGTTACAAAAACCTTTAGATGCTGCTTTCGGCAAAGAATTAGACTTCTGGCTCAATAACGAATTCCTTAGAACTGCTTTCAGCGAAGAGGAATCACAACTTCTGGCAGATAAAATCCGTCTTCTGACTGTTAAGGAAACGGAATTTCTTAACAAAAACGATTTGCGGGTCGATGTCGCTTGGTGGTTACAGGATTGTGCCAATGCAAGACAAGCTGAAATAACAACAGACGGGGTAATCAGTCCGCTTCGTCAGCTTAATTATAGATTTAAACGTGGCGTGCGCCCTGTTATTGTTTTAAAAATAGAAGATGTTACCCGCTTAATAAATGATTAAAGGAGAAATTAAAATGAATACAAATACCGATACTGTTTTAAACGATTTCCCGGTAGCCGAAGAGAAAAAAAACAAGAAAAGTAATAAGACACCTGTATTTAAAAATTACGAAGACAAAAGAGAGCTCGCTGAAAAGATTTTTGCTGAACTGAACGAGAGATTTGTTGAAGTGAAAATTGGTAAAAAAATAAGAAAAGGCTTTTATATGGAAGACGGAACCAAGCAGATTGGTTTGCTTTCACAGTGTCACTGTCTGCAGACAATGGTGTCTCTGGCAGAAGATTTCGGATTGGACTTTACAGTTCCGAACATTGTTTCAGATCAGAAAGGTACAATTCGTGAACTTATGGACATCATTATCGAGGATGTTCTTGAGGATATATGCAGAGGAGCTGACATTGACGAAAAAAAAGGTGAGCATCGTTTTGACGATGTTACAGAATATATTTTTGATTCATCTCCTTATAACTCTTCATGTTTTTCGGTAAAATATTCCAACATAGATTCTATCACATGGGTAGTTACCTCATTCCTGTTGATTTTGAAACACCACGCAACAATACACGAGGTTTGTAAATGGGAAAAGGCTTTGGTAAATGTCATCCGATATGGTATGCGTTATATAATTGATGCCTACATTGTAAAAAAAGACGATGAAGATAAATCAAAAGGTGAATATTTAGAAATCGGTTGGAACTTTACCAAATCCTGTAAAGAGCCTTCTTTGTATTTTTCATACACTGTTTGTGAATGCTATCTCGACTTTTTCGAAACATTCAAACCCTTTTTGCAGCACCTTCATGATGTGCGCAACAACACGGAATATTATTCTCCCATAAACAAAGATTTGGCGGACAAGTTTGAGAAAGAGAAAGCAGAGTATGAAAAAAACAGGGACAGACGTGTTGCTGAAGGAAAAGCACGCCATGACCCATACAATGAGTTGGTCCGTATTTACCGTTTGATAAACGATATCGACGACTATGCTGAACTGACTATAGATAACGAAAAAACATTGTACGGTGAATTGGAAGCTAAATGTAAGCTTGTTGCAGGGCGCGTATGGGAGCTTACCAAAAAAGAACTGGCTGAAAAATTCTTTTACAACAACCTCAGAGACACTGTGACCGAGCAAGAAATCCGTATGAGTACCACCAGTGACGTTTTGTTTAACACTGCATACATAATAAATATCATGCTGTGTGCAGGTTTGGACGAAACACTGGAATTAGAGCGCATAAGATTTGTTCACAACAAAGAAAAAGAAGAAGCTGCAAAAAAACAGCAGGAATACAACAATCTGTTGGAAAGCTGTCTGTTGGCAGAGCAGAAGGCATTCCGTACTTACGAGGGCCTTAAAAACGACGGTAAGGAATATATCGTTGATCAATTCCTTGTCGGTTTCAACGAAGACTTCAGCGGACACGAGGTTTCTATCAGCGAGTTGCGTAAGCTGCGTATGAGAACATTTTCTTTGCTGCCGTTGTTGATTAACACCAATACCAAGGTGTGTGAATATCTTATAAAATATCCGCACTACAATATGGGTAAATATTATTCATATATTATGGACAACCGCTTGGTGGACAGTGAAGGCGAAGAGCACTGGATCTGGGAACGTGACGGATTTTTCTGTGGCAGTAACTATTACTATGTGTTGGCTCTCAAAGGATTCTATGATTACTACGAAAAGTATGAGGAAGGTTATATAGAAATCGGCAAAGAAAATGCTGTACGTGAAAAAAGTATCCAGTATGACTTCCTGAAGAGTCTCAGAGCTCCGGACGGCGAGATCGGTCAGTTAAATGACGAAATAAAAAAACAAAAAGAGGAAATAGAAAAGAAAGAAGAACTCATTGCAGAAAAAGAGGAGAAGATAACAAAACTTGAAAATGCCCGTCCTACTGTTGAGGGAACTATCAGACAGCTTGTTATAGATGTGTTGACAGAAGAATTTGCTCCTTTATTTGCAAATGTTTTAAAACAGACATCTAAAGTGCTTGCATTAAACATGGTGGATGACACTGCCGATGATGAAAACAATACCTATAAAAAAATCTACGATTCTCTTTTCGATATGTGTGTAGTTTCTATGATGAAACGCTATTGTGACCCGGCTACAGATAATGAGGGCAACTGTGCTTATCTTAAAACTCCTACAGAGTACAACAAACTCAAGGGAAAACTGGGAGGCGATTTCGCCGCTTCAATTATAGCGTATGTTACCAATGTAAGTTCTCTTGCTGATGATAAAAGTAAAAGTTATCTGCAAAATTTATTTAAGTAAACGGGAGGTTTTACACTTATGAAAACAAAGGTTGTTTCTTATTTTTCTTATAAAGGCGGTGCAGGACGTAGTACGTTGGCATATAACACTATTCCTTTCCTGCTTAACGAACACATCAAACCATCCAAGGAGTCTCCGGTGGTTATTGTAGACCTTGATATTGACAGTTGTGGTTTGTCTTACCTGTTAGGTGTACAGGCTGATCAGATCAAGGATGATGTTTGCGTGCAGCATGTATTGGCAAATGGTTGTAATCCGGAGCCTTCAGAAGATCACATTTATGAAGCTGAATTTCTGAAAGAAATGATTCCCGTAGGTAATAAATTGGGTTACGAAATTAATGAAGCAGTGTTGTTCCTTCCTGCAAAAGATATCAAAAACGTAAAAAAGAGCAATAATTACGACGATGACAATTTCTTACCGCGTTTAAAATCTTTTGTAGAAGCATGCGGTTGTTATAATGTTCCTGCAATTATTCTGGATTCTGCGGTTGGTAATCAGGCAACGGCTTTGGTAGCTAATAAGCTTGCCAGCATTATTGTGTGCTGTATGCGTCCTACCACTCAGTTTGTTGAAGGAACAGCACGTTATCTGCAAAATCAGGATAGTGATTATGCCTCCATTCCCGGTGAAAGAAAATGTATTCTTGTGCCAAATGTAGTGCCTCAGGGCGATGTGATAATTGATGGTGTTAAATATCCCGATCTTGCCATCAAACGTTTTCTCCAGATTTTCAGTCCATTCCTTTACAACCGTGACGAGGAGGAAGATTGGCAGTATAATGCCGAAATGTTGGATGAAGAAGTCTTCGGTATCCCTGCTGTTCCCAGTTTTATGTGGCGTGAAGGTCAGTTGTATACTCAGGAAACTTTAGATGATTGCGAAAAAGTGGTGTTTGAACGCTACCGCAAGTTGGCAGGTATCATCAACAAACTTTAAAGTTTTAACGGAGACAGTAATTATGAAGGAAGAATTGATTAGAAAACGTAAACTTTTAAAAGGAATCTTCAACAATGAAATTACGGATCCTTTGATACGATCTTTTATTTTTGGCGAAAGTGTAGATACTGAAGAAGAGCTTAACAGTATTCTCAAAGACACAAAATCATATCCTGTGTTTTTTAAGAATATTTTGTTGTTGGCTTTTTACTATGCTTATTCATGCTATCGATATGATCTTGAAAGAGATTGCGTTGTAACATCAGATTTAAAAAATCATGTGTCTATACGTGTGAAAAAGTATCTGGAAGAAACTTTAAGTTCCAACGCCATTACTATGGAGCTGGCTGAGTTTGTTCTTGTAGATATTCAGAATGAGTTGTGTTTAGGTGAAACAAGCGAACTGAAGCCCATGTTGAAGAATCTGGGAAATTTTGATCAGGGATTCAGTTTTAATCCTATGCTTAAGACTATTGCAGAATATGATCGTTTCCATGGTCGTCTTGAAAGCAGTAGATTGGAAATGACCTCTTTGATGTTGGATATTATTGAAAATCTTACGTTTTTAAGAACATATTGCTTATTGAAAGAATCCGATTATCAGTTTCGTTTTATCTCTAAACAGTGCATAAAATATCGCAGTTATGACGATGATTACGAACCTGCGCCTTATGAAGATTTATTTCTTGAGCATCTGTTTTTTAAACGAGGAAAGCGTTTCTATCGTTTGTATAGTGTCGAAAAAGGCGAGAGTAATAAGCAGTTTGTTGTACGTCTGCGTTATCTTGCACTGAAAGATGACTATCCTCTTTTGTTTACAATACCACAGGATGATAATGAGGCAAAACACCATCTCTCCGGTTGTAATCCTCAGGCAATTTACGAGTATATAGTATCTCATGAGCTAAACCCTTCTGATCCGGTGCGCACCATAGATCAGGACACGGTGAGCATCGGACAAATACACACCATTAACTATAAATATTTGCGCCATTTAGCCCTTGCTATTTCAGATACTTTAAGTTTGAACGCAAACGCAAGAATTGCGCTTCGTAGTCGGTTCGAAAAAAAATATCCGTATATTTTCAAAAAACACAAAAGTGACATCACCTGCGAACAAGGCGAATCGGACAAAGACGAGGATTTGGATTCTATTGTGATTATGCTGTTGATTGAAGCCAGTCCCACTACGGTACTGGAGACGATTATCCGTACCGATGTTGATGCTAATAAACCTATTTTTTGCTCACTTGGCCGCGATTTGTATAAACGTATGTACGAGGTTGAGGGGTTGGCGCTGTTTTGTGAAAAACCGGAAAAAATTGTTGAAGCAGTTCGATCTATTATAAAATCCAAGTTGATCATAGGTGAGGCGGGCGGATTTGGTAAATTACCCACTGAAAAGATATATGCTAAATCATTCCCTCGTGCGGCAGCAATGTTGTTGATCTCTCGGTTGAATGACTGTCAGAAAAGCAGTAAAGAGGACGATCTTTCTTATACAGGAAATCTCGTTCATAATATCTCTTTTTTAAAGAAAGAGGTTAAGGAAAACAATGATCCTGAAAAAATTGTACGATACGCCTGTATCATTTTAGGCGAAACCTTAAAGCATATTATGTGCTTTTATGCCGGTTTAATTGAGTACGGAAAACACAAGGGAGACTTTGACGCAAAAAGCAGATGTGGTTCTTTGACGGAAAAGAATATAAACAATGCACAAAAGATTATGTGTAAATCATTTTTGGAGGCAGCGAAAGCTATGGCTGAACAATTGCCTGCAGCTGTCGCAACCGAACCGAAAATGGTGTTAGATTTGTTGCAGCGTTTTATGAAAAGCTGTGAAGAAAGTTCTCAGGCCAACAATGTAATTGTTTCTAAAAATCTTTGTGCTGCTATAGGACGATTTGAAATTGTGGACACAAGTCGTTTGAAACGTCTGATTCAACAACTGCCGACTATCGGTACAAGAATCACCCAGGAAGATGCGAAGGCTTGGAATCGTGTTACACTGGATATTTTGGGATTTTTCAAATCGGGCAGTACTTCGGATACGCGTATGGAAGGCGATGCGTTTAATGCGGTATATCCTTTCACGGCAACCTTCAATAAAGGCCGTGAAAACCCCGACGGATATAAAACAATTACCTTTTCGCTGAACATTGATCTCGACGAAGATGACAAGGTTGACGAAATTAATGTTCTCTCTGAATTTAAGTATAACCCTAATGAAGTATACTATTGTTTGCCAAATGTCACTCGTTCAAATTTCAAGTGGTGGATCGATCCGGTTTTAATCAGTTTCAGAGATTTTAACCGTATTTTTGAAGAGATTATGGAGGAAGACGAGTAATGCAAGCAACCAGACACTTTATGTTAGATGCATATGACTGCAATTTTGAACAGGCTAATAGTGCTATGGTTGTCAACAACTTGCTTGTTACTTTGGCTAATGGACTGGATATGAATCCTGTTATGCCTCCATACCTTTTGCCTTATTATTACTGTGACGAACCGGAAGACGGTGGTATTAGTGCGTTTGTGCTTTGTGAAAATGGTTCACACATAACCATACACACCTTCCCATACAGATATTGCTATTTTGTAGATGTCCTGACAGATCGTTTCTTTGAAGAAGAACGAGTAAAAGAACTTATTTGTCAACACATTTATGCTGAGAATATGCAAAGTATGGTGAACGATCGTCGTACCAATATTGCGTTACGAAGAGATATCAACAGCAGTGCTGATTTTGGTCCTCACTATATGATTTCTGTTGAGAATCTGGATGCTACTATGGAAAGCATCTTTAAATGGCTTGATTATATTGCACCAAAAATAAATATGCTTCCAATTTCCAGACCTTATGTGATTTTTGATCGTATAGAGAATCCTGAGTTCATTTCCGGAATGTTGGTAGTGGCACAGAGTCATATAGCTTTTCACTATTCCATATCTGAAAAAACAGCCAACCTGGATATTTTTTCCTGCAGTTTTCTGGATGATGGTGTTGTAGAAAGCATTATAGAACAATCCTTTGGTGAGGATGTTCAAATCTGCTTGTGTGCCCGTGGCGGAAGTAAGTACAAACACAACATTCGTTATGCTGAAAAATATAATGACAATATTCGCATAAACAAGGCGTGGAGAAGTAATATTTAGCAAAGTGTAAATATAAGGCAAAACCATATGCGAGACTATTCATACAATTGTCAAATAAATTGTAATCAGAATTCATAAACTTAATTTTTGTTTTTCTGTTTGCGATAAAATCTCATGTTGTATTGTGGATTTATTCTGCTTTGTAACACTAGAGGTTAGTCTAATGTGTGAAATCAAATACAAACAAAAATCCGGACATTTCACCAAGCGGTGAAATGTCCGGATTTTTTCTTTTATGGAGGAGTGTATACGTAATTCGCGAACATTCGGATATTCTTATATAATAGAAAATATTTGAACTCTCTTTGAAGTTTTGTATTATGCTTGATTTGTATGCAACCGCATTGCACAATTCTTTTTGTAGGTTTATAATAAAAATAAAAAAGTTTTGTTACATTTTAATTTTTTGTTGATTATAGTATGAGGATTTGTGAAAGGGGTGAGGACGATAAATAAAAGGAAATACATAAACTCACAATTGCAGGAATGTTTTGACAAATATCGGTTAAAACTTTTTAATTATTGTCTTTCACGCCTTAACGGTTCACGGGAAGCAGCTGACGATTGTGTTCAGGAAACATTTATTGTTTATTACAACAAGCTTCTTGAGGGCAACTTTTTTGAGGACCCGAAAACCTTTCTTTATCGCACCGCCAATAATTTTGTCAAACGGCAAAAGCAAAAGGATGCAAGAGAGCTGAAGCATCGGGTGTCGCTTGAAAGTGCAGAAGATGTTCCGGTCACTGATGAAGAATACGATGCACGGCTTGACCTGATTGACTATGATATGTTTGCGAAAATGCTGATTGACATTTTATCAGATGAAGAAAAAGAACTTTACAATCTGCGGTATGTTCAAAAAATCAGCGTTGAAGAGATGTCTGAAAGGTTAGAAATTTCAAGACCTGCCGCATCAATGCGACTGATGCGATTGAGAAATAAAGTTAAAGACATGGTTTATTCGATTGACTTTGAAGGAGGAAAAATGTAATGATTACAGTCAGCAAAGAAATACTCATGCACCCTGATTTTATTGAGAACTTAGCAGATGAGCTTTGCGAAATTCTTGAAGAACTTATGGATGAAGCTTTTGAGAACGATGAAATAGATTTTGATTTTATAGATGAATGTGCCGATGCTATTAACGCAATCCGCTCAGGCAACACAGCACAGATTCTTCCTGTTATTTCACGCAAGGAATTTTTTGAAAAAATCAACATTAAAACAGATAATAAATTTAGAAAGGTGGCAATCGCTGCTGCAGTTGCAGCGTTGATTTTGTTTGCGGGAACACAGATTAAAACCCAGGAAAATGTTTCAGTTATACAGTCGCTTTCGGGAATTATTTCAGAGGTTTTCCGCAGTGAACAAATTACTGAAACGACGACTGTTTTTACAGAAGAAACAACTACAGAAAGTGAAACAACAATCAAAAAGAAGGAAACAACAACTGCTGATATTACGAAGGAGATAGCCGGTGTTGACGGAATAAGTGTTGAAACAACGCCTGATTTCAGGATGGAATATTATGTGGGAGAAAAATTCAGCAGTAAGGGACTGAAGATTTTTGCCGAATACGAAAACGGTGAAAGAAAGCTTGTTCCGCAAAAAGACTATCTGATATCATTTTGTTTGATTTAAGCATTTTGCAAATAACCGTTATGGCTTCAACTGTTGTGCCACTTTCGTTGAGAGATTCATCAACGGAATTTATCAGCCTGTTTTCAATTTCGTTGTATAATTCAGTTACGCTTGAATAATGAGTATAAAATGTGTTTCTGTTTACCGTTGCTTTTCTGCAAAGCTCTGTGGGAGTAATCTTTTCAACAGGCTTGTTCTTCATTAAGTCAAGCAGTGCATCCTCAAGCATTTTCTTTGTTCTTGTTATTCGTATATCCATTTACCGAACACTTCCCTTTGTATCTGTTCGTTAGCAATCAGTTCTTTATCGAACAGTCTGTTGATTATCTTTTCAGATAATAGTATAATATAATTATATAAAAATGTCAACGGAGGTATAGTGATGAAAATATTGTCTTCAAAATTATTGGATTCTCGTATTCAAAGCTATAACACAACCGGCAAAGAAAAATTTCTTGGCTATCTTATTGGCCCTGCTGGAGCACTTCTTGTTAATGCACTTCTTGCTCAAGGCTTTCTGAATGTTTTCTATACCGATGAACTCGGTATGAGTGGCGTATGGGGCGGATTGTTTCTTGTTATCTTTCCCGTTCTGTCAAAAATCCTTGATGCAATAACTAACCTTATTATGGGGGCGATTATTGACAAAACAAAAACCGCACAGGGCAAAGCAAGGCCGTGGCTTCTGCTGTCAGTACCTCTTGTGGTTATATGCGGAGTGCTTTTGTATTTCGTTCCCACTCACGCATCAACGACCGTAAAAGCAATCTACATAATTTTCACATATAATCTGTACTATTGCTTCGCATTTACTATGTATAACATCACTCATATGATGATGGTGCCTTTGTCAACACGAAACGATATGCAGAGAAGTCAGCTTGCAGTGTTCAATAATGTTGCAAATATTGCAATCACCGGTATTCTTGTGGCACTTCTTTTTCCGATGCTTGTACTTCCGAAAATCAAGGGCAATATTGATGCATGGGTAACATTTATGACAGTAGCGGCAATAATTATGTTACCTGTTATGCTTCTTGAATACTATTTTACAAAAGAAAGAGTTACTCTTGAAAAGCCTGAAAAGGCAGAAGAAGATAACCACGCTTTCAAAGAAAAAATCAAGGCTTGTATGAGTAACAAAAACTGGTGGATACTTGTTGCTTTCTGGCTTTTCTATTGGGTAGGTCAGCTCACTCGTTCGAATGCAATGACCTACTATGCAAACTGGGTATTAGGCAGTACATACGCCGACGGAATAACACAGACGCTTCTCAATGTTATCGGCGGTCTGCCTATGGGTATCGGTATTTTCCTCGTATGGCCTCTGTCAAAGAAATTCGGCAAAAAGACAGTTACGGCAACAGGCTTTATTCTCTGTGTAATCGGTGATGTTATTACATTTGTTGCACCTGATAATCTCATAGTTGTGCTTATCGGTCAGTTTATAATGAATATGGGTATTGTGCCTGCGGCTTATGTCTTCCCCGCTCTTATGGCAGGTGTGTTTGATGAGATTGAATACAAACACGGATTCCGTTGTGACGGTGTTGCAACGAGTGTTATAAATTCTATGAACACTATTGCAGTGGGACTGAGTATCGGTATTTTTAATCTCCTTATCAGAGGTTATATTCAACCCGAGTTTGATGCAACAGGCAACTGCATAACAACACAGCCGGACAGCGTTTTGTCTGCTATCGTGTGGGCTTTTGTTGGCATAAATATCTTTATTCATCTCGGTCTTGCAATACTTCTTCGTTTCCTTGATGTTGAACTGAAATTACCCTTTATTCAGAAAGCTATCCGTCAGAGACAGATTGATAAATGTAGGGCAAACGGTGAAGAATGGACAGAGCCTTTCGAAAAAGCAAAACTCGTTCAGGAAGAGCTTGATGAAAAAGCTATAGAATCCTTTAAAGCAGAATTAAAAGAAAAATGCGATAAAAATCCGAAGCTAAGTTATAATGCAGAGCTTGAAAAATATATGAAAAAGTTTAATGAACAGAAAGAGAAGGCTCGTATAAAGGCTGAAAAGCAACAGCGTGACGAAGAGGAATATGCCCGTAAAATGGAAGAAATCGCAAAGAAAAAGGGAGTGACAGTATGAGCCGTAAGCCTGATATAATTGTTATTAACCCTGACCAGATGCGGTCGGATTCCTTGCATCATCTCGGAAATCTTGCTTCTCATACACCAAACCTCGATGCTCTGGCAGATGAGGGTGTCAGCTTCAGCAATGCTTTTTGTCAGAATCCCGTATGTGTTCCCTCAAGATGCTCATTTATGACAGGAAAATATCCTCACACTAACGGACACAGAACGATGAGCTATCTGCTTCGTCAGGATGAAGATAACCTTTACCGTATTCTTAAAAATAACGGCTACTTTGTATGGACAAGCGGCAGAGGTGATTGCCTTGCAGGTCAGGACTCAAAATGGCTCAAGGAATGCACAGACGAAATATATAACAAATGCGGTAAGAATGCAAAAGATGAAGGCAGAGGCGAAAAGGGCGAAAAAAGATACCTGAGCTTTTACAGAGGCGAGATCACCAATACTCAGGACGACGGCATCTGCCACGATAACGACTATGTATGGACAAAGGGATGCGAGGATTTAATAAGAAAAGCAAGGGCAGATAAACCGATTTTTGCCTTTCTCGGTCTTAACAACCCTCATCCTCCATATCACGCAGAGAAAAAATATCTTGAACTTATTGACGAAAGCCTCATCACACCGCCAAAAGCACCGTCAAAGCCTGAGGATAAGAAACCATCAATGCAATATGAACTCTGTGAAGCTCTCGGCATCGGTGATTGGGATGATGAAAACAAGCTTGAACTCAGAAAAACTTACCTTGCTCAATGTGCAAGGGTTGATGACTTCACGGGAAGAATCATACAGGCACTTAAAGATACAGGCAGATATGACAATGCTGCAATATTCTTTTTTGCCGACCACGGAGATTTTACAGCAGACTACGGAATTCCCGAAAAGGCACAGAATTTGTTTGACGATTGCCTCGTTAAAGTACCGCTTATTGTAAAGCTTCCCAAATCAATGCAGAGTGACAGCGGAATTAATTCTAATCCCGTTGAGCTTATCGACTTTTTCGCAACTGTCCTTGATATAACAGAAACGGAAGCGGGACATACTCATTTCGGACGCTCTCTTAAAAATACAATCGCTGACAAGAATGTTGTTGTCCGTGATTTCGTATGCAGTGAGGGCGGCAGACTTCACGGTGAAGAACATTGCACGGAAGAGGTTGAAAACTATTTCGGTGTTGTTGCGGACGAATATGCGCCGAGAATAAATATTCAGCAGAAAAACGGACCTCAGCACACAAAGGCTGTTATGATTCGCTCAAAGGATTATAAATATATTATGCGTCTTTATGAAACGGACGAGTTTTACGATTTATCAAAGGGTGAAGAAAGAAACGAGATTGATAATCCCGAATATGCGGAAATAATCAATGAAATGCGTTCAGAACTTCTTCGCTGGTTCCTTGAAACCTGCGACAGTGTACCCAAGGATAAGGACGCACGTTTTCCTGATGACTTCTATCTCGGAACAGTCAATGCTATGGCAGGAGTAAAAGTTTCACCGCTTATAAAAGGTGTTATGAAACTGACAAGAAATGATTTTTCAACCCTTATCAACAAGGCGATAAAGCTCCTGAAAATTGACACAAACGGTTTTTATAATAAAAAATAATCAGAAACCCTGTCCGTAATCCTTGAATATTAGCGAAGGATCAGACAGGGTTTATCTGATGGAATCACAAAGATATTCTTGTTGCTTTTTGAAAAATATGGGAGTATAATGAACTCATATTTATTTCAGCAGAACGATGTGTTATAATGTATTTATAATGTGAGATAAGGAGATTTTTCTATGACAAACAGAGAGCGTGCGATGAATATTCTTCATTATAAAGATGCCGACCGCTTGCCTGCCGTTCATTTCGGTTATTGGGGCGAATTGCTTGTTGAATGGGCAGAGCAGGGCAAAATCCCCAAGGAGCTTGCCTACGGCAATGGGGACGGCAACGAAAAGGACAGAATCCTTGATGAACTCATCGGTTGGGACTTCAACTGGTCTTGCACAAGAGGTGCAAACAATGGTCTTTACCCGAGATTTGAAGAAAAGGTGCTTGAAGTTTTACCCGACGGCACAAAAAGAGTGCTCAACAGCGTGGGTGTTGTTGAAAGAATCAAACCGGGCATCACTTCAATTCCGTCTGAGGATGACTACACTCTCAAAGACAGAGAAGCGTTTGAAACTCTTTACAGACCCAAAATGCAGTTTACTCCCGACAGAGTTGATTTTGAATATTTCAGAAATTTTAACGAAACAAGAGATAAGGAAAGACCGATCGGTCTGAATCTCGGCAGCGTGCTGGGCAACATCCGTGATATGACATCGGTTGTCGGCATGAGTTATCTGATGTATGACGAAGATGAAGAATTGTTTGCTGATATTGTTGATACATATGCTGAAATGCAGTATCAGTGTGTAAAGTCAATCCTTGAAACAGGTGCAAAATTTGATTTTGCACATTACTGGGAGGATATCTGCTTCAAAAATGGTCCTTTGCTTTCGCCCGAAATCTTTGATGAGCTTTGTGCTAAGCACTATAAAAAGAGAAATGATCTTTGCCACCAGTACGGCATTGATATTATTTCTCTCGACTGCGACGGCGTAACAGAGAAACTGCTCCCCACATGGTTTGAAAACGGCGTCAACACAATGTTCCCCATTGAAATCGGTGTATGGGGCGACCAGTTTGAACCTGCAAGGAAGAAATACGGCAAGGGAATGCTGGGCGTTGGCGGAATGGATAAAACCGCACTCCGCAAGGACAAAGCGGCGGTTGATGCTGAAATTGAAAGAATCAAGCGTCTTGCATCAATGGGCGGATTTATTCCTTGCCCCGACCACAGACTGATGCCCGGCACAAAATTTGAGCTTGTTCAGTATTACGCAGAAGAAATAAAGAAAATCAGATTTTAATTGTTAAATAACCCTTGTTTTTCACAGTACAAAAGTATAAAATAAAACTAAAATACATAAACAGGAGAAATCGTTATGAGTATCTATCTTGAAATATCCGAAAACCTTCAGAAAGGAAAGGCAAAAATTGTTAAAGAGCTTGTTCAAAAAGCTGTTGATGACGGGCTGCCTGCTGCACAGATTCTTAATGAAGGTTTAATTTCCGGCATGACCGTTATCGGCGAAAAGTTCAAGAATAATGAAGTTTATGTTCCCGAAGTTCTTATTGCGGCAAGAGCAATGAATATGGGCGTGCAGATTCTCAAGCCGTTGCTTATTGAAGATGGTGTTCAGTCAACGGGTAAAGTGTGCTTAGGCACCGTTCAGGGCGATATGCACGATATCGGCAAAAACCTTGTTAAGATGATGATGGAGGGCAAGGGCATTGAGGTTGTTGACCTTGGCACCGATGTTGCCCCAGAAACCTTTGTAAACACCGCAATTGAGCAGAATTGTCAGATTATCTGCTGCTCGGCACTGCTCACAACAACAATGGAAGTTATGGCTGATGTTGTTAAGTGTGCCGAAAACGCAGGCATAAGAGATAAGGTCAAAATTATGGTCGGCGGAGCACCCGTTACGGAAGATTTCTGCAATAAGATAGGTGCGGATAAATATACCTCCGATGCCGCAAGTGCAGCTGATGTCGCCGTTGCGCTTTGCAGATGATATGAATGTAGAAAAATATTTAAATAAACCCGAAATCTTTCAGTATAAACTGATTGAAACAAGTGATATTCCGTTTTCGCAGGAAGTTGTTGATATGTGCAAGGCTAACCGCTGCGGAAAATACGGCACCTGCTGGACCTGCCCGCCCGGCGTAGGCAATCTTGATGAGCTTGAGAGAAAAATCAAAAGCTATAAAACCGCCTGTGTTTTTACCTGCAAATATGACCTTGAGGACAGCTTTGACGTTGAGGGTATGATTGAAGGTCAGAAAAGTGCAAATCAGGTTTTGCGGAGTATAACGGAAAGCCTTCGTACAGACGGTGAAAAATTCATGGCTCTCGGCTGCGAGGGCTGCGGACTCTGCGAAAAATGCACTTATCCCGATGCACCCTGCCGTTTTCCCGAAAAGGCTGTGCCGTCGGTTGAGGCCTGTGGAATCAATGTTGCCCGGCTTGCGAAAAAATCGGGGATTAACTATAACAACGGTTCAAACACCGTAACATATTTTTGCGTGATACTTTTCGGGTGATTATATGAAGAAAAAAGTAATTGAATTATTAAAACATAAAAACAAAACTGTTCCGATTTTGTCATTTCCTTCAACCCAGCTTCTCGGAATAAGCGTAAACGAGCTTATTTCGTCGGCTGAAATGCAGCTTCGGGGAATGCAGGCTATTGCAGAAAAATTCAGCGTCGGGGCGTCACTCAATATGATGGATTTATCCGTTGAGGCTGAGGCATTCGGCGCAAAGATCCGTTTTTATGACGATGATATTCCTGCAGTTGAAAAGGGCATAATTGATGATATTGCCGATGCTGAAAATATCGTTGTTCCTGAAGTGGGAGCAGGCAGAACAAGCATCTGCATTGACGGAGTAAAAAAAGCAAAAGAAAAAATAACCGATATTCCCGTTTTCTGCGGAGTTATCGGCCCTTATTCCCTTGCAGGCAGAATTTTTGATATGACCGAGCTTATGATGGAATGCTTCGACAGCCCCGATGAGGTCAGAATTCTGCTCTCAAAAGCAACGGAATTTACAATCAGATATATTAAAGCATTCAAAGAAATCGGTGCAGACGGCGTTATTATGGCTGAGCCTGCGGCGGGCCTGCTTTCGCCTGCACTTGCAGAAGAATTTTCGTTTCCTTTTGTTCAGCAGATATTCAATGAAATAAACAGCGATGATTTTATCGTATGCTATCACAACTGCGGCAATGCGGCAGGAGATATGCTTGATATGATAGGTGAACTTAACGCAGATATAATCCATTTAGGTAATGCAATCAACATAAAAAAAGCTCTTGAAGAGTTACCGAAAGATAAAATTGTTATGGGTAACGTCAACCCTGTTCTGTTCAGAACGGGAACACCCGATGATATTACAGCCGATGTGCAGAAGGTGTTTGATGAATGCTCAATGCACGAAAACTTTATGATTTCAACGGGATGCGATGTTCCCGCCGCATCAAAATGGGAAAACATCGAAGCGTATTTCAAAAAGGTAAATGAGCTTTATGCATAAGGTAATAATCAACGGCGAAAATCAATATTGAAAATGCCGTAAAAACAGGACTTCTCCCGAAAGAATTAAAAAACAAATGCGTTGCAATAAAAAACAGCAGTCTGCTCGGCACTGTAAAATATGTCTGCGAGAAAAATGACCTTGCAATTTATATTGATAACTCAACCTATGTTGATTTGTCTGAAAATCAGACTTTTTCAGATTTGTTTATCGAAAATATGATGTTTGAGGTGTAATAATGACAGAGCGTGAACGATTTATAAAAGCACTCAAAAGAGAGCCGATTGAAGGACATTGTCCCACCTTCGAGCTTGTATTTTTTCTGACTCTTGAAGCAATCGGAAAAATTCATCCCTCACAGCAGCGTTTTGACCAATGGAATCAGATGAGCAAAACGGAGCAGAAGCTCCATATTGATTATATCGCTGATTGTCACATTGAAGTTGCCGAAAAATATTATCACAGCGCAATTTTTGTGCATCCCAATCCGTGGGGATATGAGAATATAGTCAGACTTCTTGAAACGATAAGAGAAAAATCGGGCGATAAATATTTCCTTATGATTCACGGCGACCCGACCTTTGAAATCCCCAACGGTGAGAATATGATGGAATTCACCGAGAGAATGTATGAGGATGAAGACGGACTCAAAGCAGAGGCGCAAAAGCGTCTTGATGATCGGGTGAACCTTGCCGAAAAACTTGCAAAACATAACGGTTTGCTTGACGGCTTTGCGCTTTGCTCGGATTATTGCTTCAATGTGAATCCGTTCTTTTCGCCGTCTATGTTTTCCGAATTCATTGCACCGTATCTTCAGAAAGTTATAAAAGATTATCGTGATATGGGATTTTACTCAATCAAGCATACCGATGGCAATATTATGCCGATAATCGATCAAATTGTTGAATGCAAGCCCGATGCGCTTCATTCGCTTGACCCTCAGGGCGGAGTTGACCTTGCCGAAGTAAAACGGCTTTACGGCGACAGAGTTGCTCTTTGCGGTAACGTAAATTGCGGACTTCTGCAGACGGGTACAGAGGAAGAAGTAATTGCCGATGTCCGCCGCTCACTTCGTGACGGTATGAACGGTTGGGGATATGTGTTCTGCACCTCAAATTGTGCATATACGGGTCTCCCGCTTGAAAGATATGAACTTATGAACCGAATCTGGTATGAAGAAGGAATATATAAATAACACAAAACCGCTTCAATGGTTAATCCAAAGAAGCGGTATTTTTATTCTCTTGCAAGCTTGTATATCAAATTATAGGCAAATTCGAGGTCATCAACCGAGCAATGCTTCTGAATGAAATGCGAGGTGCAGCATATCCATCTTTTGCCTTTGAGGAGCGAAAAAATTCGTCTGATTTCCTTTTCAAGCTCTTCTCTTTTCAGAATTCCTATTGCAGACTGAACGCATATTCCGCCCATAATCGCGAAATTGTTGCTGTAATTTTCAAGATAGAAATCAAGCGGCATATTTGCGTTTTCCTGCCAGGGATGAACAACATCAAATCCTATGTCACGCACACCGTCAAGCACTTTTCTGATGCATCCGTCGGAATGAAGGCTTGCAAAAACACCTTTGGAATGAATATGATCAACAATCATTTTCATGTTAGGATATATGGTTTCCTTCCATGTGTCGGGGCTGAAAAGCATATCCTTCTGCGAGCCCCAGTCGTCCGAAATGTGTATCATATCTGCACCCAAAGAAATGCACTTGTCGGCAAATCTCATTGTCCATTTAGCCTGCCGTCTGTAAAGCTCACAAAGCTCTTCGGGGTAAAGTGCGGTGTATAAAAGATGGTTTTCAATGCCGAAAACTGTGTTGAAATGCTCAAAAAGTCCCGGTGTTTGCATATAGCAGAAGCGTTCTCTCTGTTTGTGATGAGCAATTTCTCTTTTTACCTGCTCGAAATCCGAATCGTTATCGGGTACGGTGAAAAGATTATAATCAAGAAGTACATCCGGGGTAAGTTCATTGTGTCGGGCTCTTATTTTATCAAACGATTCGCCGTCAAATGACCACGGACCGCCGAAAATATGCGCCGCATCGAACTCGAATTTGTCCTCAAAGTCTTCAACGCTTCCGAACTTCATTGAAATTTCACCGCCGAGATTTTCTTTGAGCCATCCGTATATAGGCTGATGGTCGATTTCTTTGCCGAGAATTGTATTGCATACTCTTTCTGTACTGTTCATATACTCACCTCTGATGTTTTATCATTCATAACAATGCTTCTTTGTTGTTTTTATAATTTAAGTTTAACATACAGAAAGATTTTTATCAACTGAAATTAAAGTGTGGTGATAAAAACCAACACCCCATGGATTTGACTCCATGGAGTGTTGCTGTATGTATGGTTTAATCATCAATCATCGGTCGGTACACCTATGAAATTTACTATGCTATCCACCTTGTTTGCGGGACAGGAAAACCAAGCGAAATTTTTGTTAAGGAAGCCGAAAATCATATCATCTTTACGACGGTTATCTCTGTTATAATTCCTTGCGATTTCTCTGAGCCATCTGTAGCTGAAGCGGGAGTGATTTTTGAAAAAATCAAATCAGCGATTGCTGAACTTATTGCTAAAATCAAAAAAGCATACAAGAACGTAAAACCTGAAACATTGGAAGGTCAAATCGTTGCAAGTATGCTTGATGAATATGAAACAATTCAGCAGATGTTTGTAAAGGCTCTTGCCGGTGCAAGCGAGAATTTCAAGAATGCGGAAGTGATGGTGACTGTTGGAAATACATCACAGGGTAACAAATTCAGTTACTTTCTATGACAAAAAGCTTCTGAACCTTGAAAGCACATCCTTCCTCAAAAATGTTCTTGAGCGTGAAAAGCAGAAGGCAATCAGGAGACAGAAAGAAAAAGATGCTGAACGCTTAAAGGCACAGAAAGAGAAGGCATTGCAGAAAAAAAAGAAATTACAGAAAGATACCAGGCATCTCGCAAAAAAGCTGTTGAAAGCCGTAACAAGACTGCTATGAGAAACAAGATTAAGAGAGTTGTGAACGAACTAAATCAGTATCTTCTCCATGGCACAAAGGACAAGCATGTTATGGACAACATGAAAAAGGTTGTCGCAGAAGCTCTCAGTATTCTCGATATGGATACAGTTGGTGCTGATGAAAGAGTTGAGAAGTATAACAAGCACTGCGGCTATCCGGACACAAAAAGAAAGAACAAAGCCCAAGAATCTATTCAGAATTCAGTGAATGTTAGAAGCTTTCTCCCTGATTCTGCTGGGGATATGGCAGTTTAAACAGGAATTTACCAAAAGGTTTTGAGTTGTTAGAATTTTGTTAGAAAAACGCCGTTATTATTTCTTAAAAGAAAAATAATTTCAGGGCATAAAAAAGCCGCAACCCTTGATATTTCAAGGATTGCGGTATGGCAAAGAGTAAATCTTAAAAATGATTATAGCCTGATATATCAATGATTTTACAGATTTTTTTCAGTGAAGAGTGAATAGTGAAAAAGTAAAAATCCGCACACTTGCGTGTACGGATTTTCATGGCGCGCTGCAAGAGATTCGAACTCCTGACCTTTTGGTTCGTAGGGGCTTTTTGATAACGTAAACACAAAACGTCACACGAAATCAGACGTAATCTTACATAGAACCGCAATTTCAACATCTAAATTCCAATTCCTGATAATACTTGATTTCTCAAAAACAGTAACTGTTTCACTTTGTCAGAAGAATGTTAGAAAACCAATATCCACCACTGTTCGTTAAGAAATGTTCTGGAAAAGCAATATTCTTTTATCCGCTTGATTGAATATCTGAATTATTAAGAATTGTTATGAATTTAACAAAACATTAAAAGAGAGTTGAAAAGTTTATTCAGATGTGGTAATATCTAATGGGTATGTGTATTTAAAGATAAAACAACAAAGAAGATGATTTAGTGACTGATAAAGAACTGAAAAAGCTCAGTCGTCTTGAGCTGCTTGAGCTTCTTCTGACTGAAAGCCGTGAAAATGAGCGGCTCAGAGAAGAACTTGAAAAAATAAAACAGGAAAATACCATAGAAAAAAGTGCGCAGCATCTGAATGAAACATCAGAGAATCTTGGTGAAATGTCAGATAAACTGAGTGCAGCCCTGCAACAGGTGTCTTCAATTGTAAGTGGTCTTGATAAAATTTCTGTTGTTATATCCGGCGATAAACAGATGTCGTCCGAAGAAGAAACTAATGAATCAGAAGTAATTCCGGAAGAGCAGTCTGATGTTGAAATAAAAGAGACTGAAGAAAATGATGAATCTGATAATGCTGATGAAACAGATGAAATTAAGGGAGAACAGGTTGATTCAGAAACAAACGAAGCTGAAACCTCGGATGAAGTTAGTGAAAATCAGAAGCTTTACGATATTTCAAAGCGACTGGATACAGCACTGCAGTTTGTTTCTTCAAGAATTGAAGAGCTGGACAGGCTTGCAGGTATTGTGGATGCAGATAAAGAGGATTTAGCCCTTTATCATGACAAAAAATGAAATAAATCTATATACTCTCGGGAGGAGTTAACCATAAATGGCATTCAAAAGAAAGGTTAACTATACGAACTTTCCCACCTCAGAGCAGATTGAAACGGCAATTTTAAAAACGAAGTACAGTCAGAAATATAAAAAAGTATTGAAAAGTACGCTGTCTTCACTTGTTGTTGTAGCAGCGATTGCTGTGCTTATCGCAACGCTTATGCTACCGGTTCTGCAGATTCAGGGAAGCAGTATGGAACCAACACTGAACGACGAGGAAATCGTTGTTCTTATAAAAACATCAAAATTGAAAAGAGGACAGTTATGTTGCTTTTCCTATCAGAATAAGCTTCTTATCAAACGCATAATCGGTGTCCCCGGAGACAGTATCAACATTAACGAAGAAGGTTTTGTTTATGTCAACGATACTCTTCTGGATGAACCGTATATTCTGGACAGGGCATTGGGCGAGTGTGACATTGATTTTCCTGTACACGTATCGGAAAATCATTATTTCATTCTCGGTGACCACCGTTCCACATCAATTGACAGCAGAAGCTCTGCTGTAGGACTTGTGGATTCCGAGCAGGTGGTAGGTAAAATTTTCTTCAGAATCTGGCCTTTTGAAGCTTTTGGAAAAATAGATTATCAGAAAAATCAGGACAGTCAGGCAGAATAATTCAGAAGGGGGGATAAATATGGCAGATATTAAAAAAGAATATCTGAAAGACCATAAGCAGTTCAGAATTCGAAATAAAAAAATTGTTGCTGTATTTCCCCTTATTGCTGTTTTAGTTGCAATTGTTGTTTTCTGGTGTCTGAAGCTCGTGGGCATTACCATTACAAGTGATGCTTTATGCGGGCTCGAAGAGCATTCCCACACAATCAATTGTTATACTGACGGTGAGCTTACCTGTATGAAGCCTGAACACAGTCATTCTTCGGAGTGCTTCCCCGAAAAGGGTGTTGATGTTGAAACATCATACGATTGGAAGAAAACTTTTGAAAAAGCAACAATCACAAACAATGTTGCAGAAAACCTTGTTTCTATAGCAACTACTCAGGTAGGATACAAAGAAAGCTCACATAATTATGAATATAACGCGATGGCAGAAAAACACGGCTACACCCGTTACGGTGAATGGTACGGAAGTGCTTACGGAGAATGGAACACTTTGTTTGTTTCTTTCTGCATGAACTATGCAAATATAAACAATTCTGATTCGCTTATAAGCTCTTCAGCTGAAACTATGCGAAGTTTATGGGAGAAAAAGAATCTGTACTTTTCAGCAGACAAGTATAGCGGTTCAAGAGGCGACGTTGTCTTTTTTGATACGGATTCTGATAAAAATGCAGACCGTACAGGCATCGTTGTTTACAGCAGTGAAAACATTCTTATTGTAATTGAAGGCAATGTTGACGGTGAGGTAAAATCTGTATGCTACCGGAACACAGATGTTGTTCTGGGCTACGGAAAAACAAGCAGTCTTTATGCTGCAGAGCATATCGTAAATTCTGATAAAGAGCAGTCAGGCGGCACATCAGATAAAATATCGGAAGTTTCAGGACGTGTTAACAGATATATTCCCAATACGGAAGAACAGCCTGTAATGTTCAGAATGGCAAGAAGTACAACACAAAGTGTGTATGATAGTGAACCGCTTATTATGATGGCTGAAGATGATCATGGTATAACCTATACATCTCATCTTGAAGATGAAGTTGTAGGTGTTGTTTTCAAAGAGCAGTCAGGTGTTGAACTTGGTAACGGTGATACGGTTTATATCGGGGAAATTTATCAGATTTCTCTTGAGTTCAGCGAAATCAACACAGGCAGTGAGTGGATACAGTTCAGACATAATGAGGACGGATATCTTACGTATCATCTGCCCGAAAACATTCATTGCGAACCCTTTGATGACTGGCACACAATTTCTGCAAAAACAGAAAACGGAACCATCACCGATGTTGGTGAGTATTTCATGGACGAAACAGGCTTGTTGAGAGTTAAGTTCTATGAAGATGGCGACGGGATAAACTTCGTTGAAAAATATTCAAATGTTGACTTTACTATTGACTTCAATGCTACTGTGGCTTCTGCACAGTCAGGCAGTTCAACTGACATTAAGTTTAATGATAAGATAGATATCAACCTTAATGTTGACGGCACTGCGGGTATGGATGTAACAAAAACCCATGGAGAATATGATGCGGACAATCACACAATGGAATATACTATCAGGGTTGAGGCAATTCATGGTGTTGTAAAAGACCTTGTTATTGATGACCAGATATGGGAAAACCATTATGCACTCAGGAATACCATTGTTGTAACGGATCTTGAAGGAAATATTATCAGCCCTCAGCCTACAGTTTCTGATCATCCTTTACATAACGGAGGAGCACAGGGCGGTTTCAGTCTTTCAGGCTTTCCTGATTTCCCTGCAGGCCAGGGCTTCCTCATCAAATATAAGGCACAGATATATGATGAACTTTTGTCGAATGACTCAGTCGGTATGTGGAATGGCATCGATGCAACAGGAAAAGACTCATTAGGCGGAAACGTTTACAAATGGGGCGAAGATTGGGTAGAAGTCGAACTTGAAAAAATACAGAAAGACGGTAAACAAGTCGTTGTTGAAGATAATAACGGTAATGATGTTTCTGTTATTGAATGGCAGGTTGAAATCAGAAAGGATAACCATAACCTGCAGGGTACTGTTATTATAGATACTCTCGGTGACGGACTTGCTTATTTTACAGATAAAGATATACTTGTCAGACACTATGATGAATGGGGAAACAGACTTCCCGATTCTTATATAAGCTGGAACAATGTTACAATCAACGGTAATTCAATGAGTTTTCCGCTTCCTGACGGTTATGCCTTTAACATATCTTATTATACAACTTATGAAGAGCCTGACGAAGGCGAAACCATAA
>SVPP01000002.1:0-10685 GCA_015065765.1 Oscillospiraceae bacterium
CTTGTGTGTGATAAACTACTTTCATCCATTTATTTGTCCTCCTTTGATTTTGCGGTTGATGTTACTTCTCCCATTATCTCAAAGGAGGACTAATTTGTTTGAATGAACGCTACTGCTTTTTCTATCTCCGCAAGTAAAACTTGTGGTTGAGTACATAAATTAAACGCCTTACAGATTTCTCTGTAAGGCGTTTGTTATATAGCTGATTTAAATTCGTTTAAAATTATTCAGCGTCGGGAGCATAGAGAGCCTGAAGACGAACAAGGTGATCGTATCTCTTCATTGCTGTTTCTTCTGCAAGTGAGAAGAGTTTAGCAGCTCTTTCCGGGAATGCATTAAGAAGAGAAGCGTAACGGCTTTCTGACTTAATGAAATCCTGATAGCCCGGTGTGGGAGCTTTGCTGTCAAGGATGAAGGGATTCTTGCCTTCTTCTTTGAGTGCGGGGTTGTATCTGAAGAGATTCCAGTAACCGCAGTCAACAGCCTTCTTCATTTCTGACTGGCAGTTAGCCATGCCGCCGCCCTTGATACCGTGCATTTCGCAAGGTGCATAGCAGATGATGATTGAAGGTCCGTTGTATGCTTCAGCTTCACGGATAGCCTTGAGTGTCTGGTTGTTGTCAGCACCCATAGCGATCTGTGCAACGTAAACATAGCCGTAGCTCATAGCGATTTCTGAGAGGCTCTTCTTAGCAACTGCTTTACCGGAGAATGCGAACTGTGCAACCTGACCGATGTTAGAAGCCTTAGAAGCCTGACCGCCTGTATTTGAGTAAACCTCTGTATCGAATACCATGATGTTTACATCTTCGTGAGCAGCAAGAACGTGGTCAACACCGCCGAAGCCGATGTCGTATGCCCAACCGTCGCCACCGAAGATCCATACAGATTTCTTAGAAAGGAAGTCTTTGTTTTCAAGAATTGAAGAGCAGAGGTCGCAGCCTTCAACTTTTTCAAGCTCTGCTACGAGAGCGTCTGTTGCTGCACCGTTCTTCTCGCCGTCGTTAACTGTTGCAAGGTAAGCGTCTGCAGCTGCTTTAAGCTCTGCTGATGCTTTGTCAGATGCAGCGATTTCTTCAACCTTAGAAATGAGGCTGTCACGGATTGCTTTCTGTCCGAGGAACATACCGTAACCGTGTTCTGCGTTATCTTCGAAGAGTGAGTTTGCCCATGCAGGACCCTGACCCTTAGCATTTGTTGTGTAGGGTGATGTTGCTGCAGGACCGCCCCAGATTGATGAACAACCTGTTGCATTTGAGATATACATTCTGTCACCGAAGAGCTGAGTTACAAGGCGAGCGTAAGCTGTTTCTGCACAACCTGCGCATGAGCCTGAGAACTCGAGGAGAGGTTTCTTGTACTGGCTTGCTACAACGTTCATGTTAGCAGTTGTTTCTGCCTTTTCTGTAACGTTAGCTACACAGTAATCGAATACCTGCTGTTCTGCTTCCTGTGATTCACGAGCAACCATCTTAAGAGAAGCTGTGGGACATACACCTACGCAAACGCCGCAACCCATACAATCCATGGGAGAAACTGCAAGTGTGTATGTGTAGTTTGTCTTAACAACGGGCTTGGGAGCTTTCTTCATGTTTGCGGGAGCAGCTGCTACCTCTTCTTCACTGAGAGCGAAGGGACGGATTGTAGCGTGAGGACAAACATAAGAACATTTATTACATTTTGCACATTTTTCGGGATCCCATTCAGGAACGAGAACTGCAACGCCACGTTTTTCGTAAGCAGCTGCGCCGTGCTCGAATGTACCGTCAGCGTGATCCATGAATGCTGAAACGGGAAGTGAGTCACCGTTCATAAGTGCAACGGGTTTTGTGATACCGTCAACCATCTTAACGAGTTTTGCTTCGCCTTCTGATGCTGCTGCACAAGCGTCGTCTGTTGCGTCTGCCCATGCTGCGGGAACATCAATCTTAACGAATGCTGAAACACCTGCGTCGATAGCATTGTGGTTCATGTCAACAACGTTCTGACCCTTCTTGAGGTAAGATCTTGTTGCAGCGTCTTTCATATACTGAACAGCTTCTTCGATGGGCATAACCTTTGCAAGAGCGAAGAATGCAGCCTGAAGAATTGTGTTTGTACGTTTACCCATACCGATCTGAGCAGCAAGGTCAATAGCGTTAACAGTGTAAAGCTGAATGTTGTTCTTTGCAATGTAACGTTTTGCTTCTGCGGGCATGTGAGCGTCGAGCTCTTCTGCTGACCACTGGCAGTTGATGAGGAATACACCGCCTGGTTTAACGTCGTTAACCATCTTATAACCCTTGATTACATATGAGGGGTTGTGGCAAGCAACGAAGTCAGCCTTGTTGATATAGTAGGGGCTCTTGATGGGTTTATCACCGAAACGAAGGTGAGAAACTGTGATACCGCCTGTTTTCTTTGAGTCATACTGGAAGTAAGCCTGAACATACTTGTCTGTATGGTCACCGATGATTTTGATTGAGTTCTTGTTAGCACCAACAGTACCGTCACCGCCGAGACCCCAGAACTTACATTCGATTGTGCCTTCTGCAGCTGTGTTGGGAGACTCTTTTTCTTCAAGAGAAAGGTGTGTAACGTCGTCGTTGATACCGATTGTGAACTGTTTCTTTGAATCTGCCTTAGCAAGCTCATCATATACAGCGAAGATGCTTGAGGGAGGTGTGTCTTTTGAACCGAGACCGTAGCGGCCACCGATTACCTGAGCCTGACGTCCCTGTGAAGCGAGAGCAGCAACAACATCAAGGAAGAGGGGTTCACCAAGTGAGCCGGGTTCCTTTGTTCTGTCGAGAACTGCGATCTTCTTAACAGTTGAGGGGATAGCTTCAACAAGCTTTTCAGCTGAGAAGGGTCTGTAAAGACGAACTTTAACAAGACCAACTTTTTCACCCTTAGCTGTAAGGTAGTCGATAACTTCTTCTGCTACGTCACAGATTGAACCCATAGCAACGATGATGTTTTCAGCGTCGGGAGCACCGTAGTAGTTGAAGAGTTTGTAGTCTGTACCGAGTTTTGCGTTAACTTTGTTCATGTATTCTTCTACGATGCCGGGAACTGCTTCGTAGTATTCGTTACATGCTTCACGGTGCTGGAAGAAGATGTCACCGTTTTCATGAGAACCACGCATTACAGGGTGTTCGGGGTTGAGAGCACGTTTACGGAATGCGTTAACAGCATCCATATCGCACATTTCTTTAAGGTCCTCGTAATCCCAGATAGAAATCTTCTGAAGTTCGTGAGATGTACGGAAACCGTCGAAGAAGTTGATGAAGGGAACACGGCTCTTGATTGTTGCAAGGTGAGCAACAGCACCGAGGTCCATAACTTCCTGAGTGTTTGTTTCAGCAAGCATAGCGAAACCTGTCTGACGGCAAGCATATACGTCTGAGTGGTCGCCGAAGATGTTGAGAGCATGTGATGCTACGCAACGAGCTGATACGTGGAAAACTGAGGGAAGAAGTTCACCTGCGATCTTATACATGTTGGGGATCATGAGAAGAAGACCCTGAGAAGCAGTATAAGTTGTTGTGAGAGCACCTGCGTTAAGTGAACCGTGAACTGTACCTGCAGCACCTGCTTCAGACTGCATTTCTGCAACCTTTACTGTTGTGCCGAAGATGTTCTTCTGTCCCTGTGCAGACCACTGGTCAACATAGTCAGCCATGGGGCTTGAGGGAGTGATGGGGTAAATACCTGCAACTTCTGTGAACGCATAGGACACGTAAGCGGCAGCGTTGTTACCATCCATTGTCTTGGTTTTTCTTGCCATTATGAATTTCCTCCTTATAAAATGGAAAATTAATAACTTATACATATTAAATATGTCACCCAAAATTATAACACCTTTGAACAAAAAAGTAAATAAGAAATTAAGGCATAATTCGTCATAATTTTTGGATATATTGACAAAATTTTATCACTATATTTCAGTTTTGGAAATTTAAACCTTTTTGAAAAGTCAGGTTGACTATTTCGCGATAAAATTGTATTATTAAAAGGTAAAAAAGGAGAGTGGGTACTTTGAAGAAAAAAGTGGGAATTGCAACATTACACAGTGCAATAAATTACGGCGTTTATCTGCAGGCTTACGCTATGCAGAAAAAGGTCGAGGATTTAGGATATGATGCGGAAATTATACATTACGTCAAGAGATCTGAAAGTGTTTCCTCGTCCGGCAAAAAATCAAAAATAAAAAGACTTATTCTGCATCCGATAAAGACTAAGAAAATCATTGATAACAAGGTTATGAAATCAGGCAGCAATTTTACAAGGAGAAGCTTTGCTTTTTCTAAATTCGCATCGAAGAATTTCAATCTTACAAGGCTTTGTAACGATATGGACGATGCAGAAGAAATTGCTAAAAAGTATGATGCATGTGTATGCGGAAGCGACCAGATATGGAATCCCGTTCACACCGACTGCAACCCCTACTACTTTTTACAATTTGTTCCCGCTGAAAAACGTATAGCCTATGCCCCAAGCATTGCGTGTGAAGAAATTCCTGAAAAATATCTTGAAGACTTTAAAAACTATATTTCTTCTTTTTCTTCAATTTCAGTAAGGGAATCCTCAGGTGCAGAATTGGTTGAAAAAATTACAGGCAGAAAATGTGTAAACACAGTTGACCCCACACTTCTTTATGACAAAAAATTCTGGAATGAATTTGCTTTGCCGGAGAGGATTGTGAAAGAGCCGTATATCTTCTGTTATTTTCTTGGCGGCACAGAAATCCATAAAAAAGCAATTGACAGAATTGAAAAAGAAACAGGCAAAAAAGTTGTACTTTCTCCATTCGATTCAGAAATAAACAACCTTAAAAAAGGTGAGAAAATTTATGCTGACATCACAGAGTTTCTCACACTTGTGAGAGATGCGGATTTTGTTCTTACCGATTCATTCCACGGTGTGGCATTCTCTGTCAATTTCAGAAAAAGCTTTGCCGCAGTGAAAAGGGCTGATATTGACGCGGGCAAGCATACAAGGGTAAATGATTTTCTTTCAAAAATCGGCCTTGCAGATAGAATTGTATCAGGAGAAAATGTAGGCACATTTAATTTTTCTGAAATAAATTATGAAGAGAGCGAAAAAGTTTTACAGGGCTGGATAAAATCCTCAGAAGAATATTTCAGAAATTCCCTTGAAAAGGTTTGGGAAAAATCTAAAAAAACTGAAAAGAAAAATATCTCTGTTCTGCCTAAGAACAGTTGTTACGGTTGCAGTGCATGTGCAAATGCATGCCCCGAAAATGCAATAGAAATGGAGCCGGATTCACTTGGTTATTTCTACGCAAAGGTTGATGAAAGCAAGTGTATTAACTGCGGACTTTGTCTTAAAAAATGCGAAATTTTAAAAGAAAATGTTTCTCGTAAAAATGATTTTGAAACAGAGTGTTTTATAGCCTGGATGCGTGATGAGGATAAAATTGTAAAAAGCTCATCAGGTGGTATGTTCTATGCTCTTGCCGAAAAAGCAATTGAAGACGGTGCATATGTTGCAGGTGCAGTTTATACCGATGATTTCAAAGGTGTAAAAACAATTGTTACGGATGATATTGAAGAAGTCAGAAAAATGAGAGGCTCAAAATATTTTCAGAGCAACAAAGGAAACGTTTTCAGTGAAACTAAAACTCTTCTTGAAAAAGGAGAAAAAGTTTTCTTCAGTGCATCGCCTTGTGAGTGTGCTGCTCTCGGTGTTTTTCTGGGAAAAGATTATGAAAATCTCACAACCATGAGCTACATCTGTCATGGTCCTTCTGCCCCCGCTGTTCTTAAAAAATATATTGAAGAAATTGAAGAAGAAAACGGAAGCAAAGTTAAATTTTTCACCACAAGATATAAAAAAGACGGCAAGCATTTGCCTCTTTATCTGAAAGCAGATTTTGAAAACGGAAATGAAAAGCTTGAAGAATATGCACCCTCGGATTTAGCAAGAATTTTCATGAGTGGCTGTGCCATGAGAAACTCATGTCTCAATTGTAAATTCAAAAGTCTACCGCCGTTTTCAGATATTTATGTGGGCGATATCGGCGGAAAATATTATCCTGTTGATAAGTTCAACGTGCGTGGTGCGTCATGTGTATTTGTTTCAAGTGAAAAAGGCAAAAAGGCACTTGAAAATATTAAAGACAGAATTTATGTAACGGATGCAGATATTGATAAAATGATTCAGAGCAGAAATAATATTCTCTTTGCATCGAAGGCACCTACATTCAAAAAAGCCGAAGAATTCAGAAAGAATTTTGAAGAAATCGGTGTTCAGAAAACTGCAAATAAAATGTTCCCGAGACCTTCAAAGAAAAAGCTGATGATCGGTAAATTGAAGGGATTTATCAAAAAGGTAATTATGAAATGAGTACAAAGACAGAAATTTTTATAAAAGACAGAGCAGACCCTTTTGTGACAAGAGGAAGTGATGGGTGGTATTATTTTACCGCATCCTATCCTATGTACGGAAAAGATGACAAAGAGGGTTATGACAGAATAATTTTACGTCGTGCAGAAACAATTGACGGATTGAAAACTGCAGAAGAAAAAGTTATCTGGGACGAGAAAAATTCTGATACATCTTTTCGTTTTATCTGGGCACCTGAAATTCACGAAATAAAAGGAAAGTGGTACGTGCTTTTTGCAGCAAGTGGCAGTGAAAACAATGTATGGGATATCAACTGTCATGCGATAATGTGTGATGGCAAAAATCCTTATGAAGATTCATGGAATGATTTGGGAAAATTTTCTGCATGTGACGGAGACGACTTTCCGTTCACCGGTTTTTCTCTTGACATGACACACTTTGAATGTAACGGAAAGCACTATGTTTCATGGGCACAGAACGACGGGAATTCAAACGTGTATTTAGCACCTGTAGACCCCGATAAACCATGGAAAACAACAGAAAAACACATGCTTCTTACAAAGCCTGAATATGATTGGGAAAGAGTTAAAATTCCCGTTAACGAAGGTCCTGCAGTGATGATACATGAGGGGAAAGTTTTTCTTGCGTTTTCTGCATCTGCAACAGGTCCTGAGTATTGTATAGGTCTGATGTATGCAGATGAAAATGCAGATTTGCTTGATATAAAAAGCTGGACAAAGCTTGAAAAACCCTTGCTTACATCAGATGACCTTGAGGGTGAATACGGTCCCGGTCACAATTCCTTTGTGAAGGATGAAAACGGAGATTGGATTTTTGTTTACCATTCAAGAGATGAAAAATGTTTCAGAGGTGAGTGCGGATTTTCTCACGAAGACCCGCTGTATGACCCTTGCAGAAGTGCAAGAAAAAGAAAAGTTTTATGGACAGAAAATGGTTTTCCCATATTGAACGGAGGTTCAGCATGTTCAGAGATTTAATCAGAAAAAATAAAAAGCTGTCTTGCGAAGAATGTAAAAATCTTCTCAGAAATGAAAAGCGTGGAGTTTTGTGCGTGCAGGGTGATAACGGTTATCCTTACGGTATGCCGATGAATCATTTCTATGACGAGAAAAGCGGAAAGATTTATTTTCATTGCGGAAAAGTCGGTCACAGGCTTGATTCGATAAATCGGGATAATAAAGTGTCCTTCTGTGTTTATGACAAAGGTTTTTCAAACGAGGGCGAATGGGCGCTGAATGTTAAAAGCGTCGTTGTTTTCGGAAAAATTCAAATTATTGAAGAAACGGAAAAAATAATTTCAATATGCGAAAAACTCAGCTATAAATTTACAAGTGATAAAGATTACATAGATAACGAAATAAAAAATTACGCAGATAAAACTTTGGTTTTAGAATTGACACCTGAGCACATCTGCGGAAAGATTGTAAAAGAATCCTGATCGAAGGTGAGAAAATGGGCGAAAGAATTAAAAAGCTGATAGGTGTTGAGGGCGATTTCAGAACTACGATTCTGCCTATGATAAACTATAGCTATGCCAATATGTATATGGGCGGTGCGGGATATATTATCAGTATGTATTTCACCGTTTTTCTGACAGACGTTGTCAATCTGTCGCTCAATCAGGCAGGTATTGTTGTTATGCTTGCAACTATCTGGGATGCAGTGACTGACCCTGTTATGGGAATTATCACTGACCGTACACGTGCAAAGTCAGGTAAACACAGGCGTTATCTCCTCTGGGGTATTCCTGTTATGGCGATATCATATATACTTTTGTGGAATTCCTTCGGTCTGAACGGAGCAGAAAATCCCACAAAAACAATGGTATATTTTATCCTTGTTTACATGCTTTACAAAACAGCGTATACGATAATCGGGGTTCCGCATACCGCTATGCTTCCTGAGCTTGCACCTGAATACAATTTGAGAACACAGTATAACTCTGTAGGATATCTTTTCAATTCTGCAGGTATGGTACCTGCTTTCGGAATTGTTGTTGTGATTCTGTCTCTTTTCGGCTCCAATGACAATATAACCTCTGAGTCAAAAGCACCGTTTCTTGTGATTGGCATTGTCCTTGCAATATTCTTTGCAGTTGCAGTTTTTCTTACTTATTCAAAGACAAGAGAGAAAAGCTCACTTGACAATAAGCATGAAAAGCTTGATGTTTCTTACATAATCAGAGAGTATGTTCTTGTATTCAAAAACAAATCATTCAGACAATATTTCTTTATGAGTCTGGCATATCAGTTTGCAACGGGATTTTATGCAAACTCAAAGGTTTATTACATAAAATATCTTGCAAATCAGTACAGCAAATATGCTCTTTTCAATGCTGTTGCAGGTGTTGCGGAAGCGGGAGCTTTTCCGCTGAATTATGCACTTACCATGAAACACGGCAAGAAAAAATGCGGTAACATTGTAACTCCGTTAATGGTTGCAGGTCTTGCAATCGGTCTTATTATGCAGCCCGGCGGTTCATTCCTGTGGGTTATGCTGATGATGGCAAGTATGCTTCTTTATCCTTTTGGTATGTCGGGACTTGGTTTTGTTTCTACAAATATTTTCCCCGATTTAACTGATGTTGATGAGCTTATCACAGGCAGAAGAAGAGAAGGTGTGATTTCCACCTTCAGTACGCTTATCAAGAAAAGTATCAGCGGTGTTATGGCGGCTCTTGTTGGTTTTACTCTGCAAGGATTTGGTCTTGTAACAGGTGATACTGTTTCCGAATATGAAAAGGCGACGGGAAATCTTTTCACACAGACTGACAGTGCTGTGTGGGGTGTAAGAATATGTGTTGCGGTGATTCCTATTGTTGCTGCAATAATCGCTCTCATACTTCTTAAAAATTTCAAAATGACAAAAGATGACCACACCATGATTCGTGCCGCAATTGCAACGAAGAAAAAATACGGCAGTGTAACTCTGACAGATGAACAGAAAAAACGCTGTGAACTTATTTCAGGTCAGAAAATAGAAAATACATGGCTCGGTCAGAGAAATGATGAAGAACATTTTCTTGAAACAAATGAAAAAGGTGAATTTTTAATTCTCCTTGAAATGAAGAAAGAAAAGGATGAAGCAAAAAATGATTGATTTGAAAAAAGATAAGCCTGAACTTAAAACAAATAAATTTTTTGATTTCCTTTTTTACCTTGTTCAGTGGACATGGGGACTTCCCGTGAATCTTGTGGGCGGAATTGCATTTCTCATCTGCACAAAAATAAAAAAACGCCGTTTCCAGAAATTCGGATATTCATATATAGTTTATCTTCCGTGGAAATCGGGCGGTCTTTCGATGGGACTTTTCATTTTTATGAAGGATGTTCCTGAAAATGAAAAGTGGACTTATAACACACGTATTCACGAATACGGTCATACATGGCAGTGCTTACTTTTAGGACCTCTCTATTATATTGTAATTGCACTTCCCTCAATGATATGGTGCAATCTGTTTGCTGCCTACAGAAAGAAGAATAATGTTTCCTATTATAAAGTTTACTGTGAAAGCTGGGCGAATGCCTGGGGACAAAAAGGCAGTAAATTAAAGATGGATATTTAAGCGATTTTGACCGAAAATTTGTACTTGCGGAGAGTAAGATAATGGGTAAGTTAAGAAACATGTCAACAGTATATTTAACCTGTAACGATAAAATTCTTTTGTTATATCGAAAGGGGTCAATTGTTATAGCTGACTCCTGGACAGGCTCGGCGGGAGGACATTTTGAAGAACAGGAACTCAATGATGCTCGTGCTTGTGTTTTGCGAGAGCTAAATGAAGAACTTGCGGTAGATGAAAAAATGATAGAAAAGCTCAAACTGAAATATATTACTCTGCGCAGAACAAACGGTGAGATAAGACAGAATTATTATTTTTTTGCAGAACTGAAAAATGGTGAAAATTTACAGTTAAAATCAAATGAGGGAGAAGTGGAGTGGTTCCCTCTGAATGATGAATTGAACAAATTAAATATGCCGTTTACGGCGCAGCACGTAATAAGACATTATTTAAACATTGGAAAGCATACAAATAAAACTTATGGTGGCATCGCGAATGAAAAAGAGGTAGTTTTTTCAGATTTACCTGAATTTTAAGAAGTTGAGTAAGTATATACAAAACGGGAGTCAAAAATGACTCCCGTTTTGTATTATTATGTACTCAACCACAAGTTTTACTTGTGGAAATTAAAAAAGCAGTAGCGTTCATTCAAACAAATTAGTCCTCCTTTGATATAATGGGAAAAGTAACATCAACCGCAAAAAATCAAAGGAGGACGAAAAATGGATGAAAGTAGTTTATCACACACAAG
>SVPP01000002.1:10695-162782 GCA_015065765.1 Oscillospiraceae bacterium
TGGAAGTGTCAATATCACATAATACTTGTACCAAAGTACCGAAGAAAAGTAGTATATGGAAAGTTAAGAAAAGACATAGGAGAAATATTGAGAAGATTATGCGATTACAAGCATGTTGAAATTATAGAAGCTCATGCAAAGCCAGACCACATACATATGTTACTATCAATACCACCAAGTATATGTGTATCAGAGTTTATGGGATATCTGAAAGAAAAAAGCACATTAATGATATTTGAAAGACATGCACAACGAAAATATATACAGGATCAGGAAAAAGAAGATATGGTTTCGGATCAATTAAGTTTTGAATACCCATTTCAATACATAAAGTAAAAAGCAACACCAATTTGCGGTTGATGTTGCTTAGATGCGCATCTTAAGGCGCTGCTGGTATTGTTTACCCTTATAGGGTTATTATTCAAACAACGTCCTTTCGGGCGTGGTTGGTAATTTATCTTATTTTTTCATTAAACTTTTTACTCGTATTTTTCACTATAAAATATACAGTAAACCATATTACAAAATATATTGCAACAAAAATTCCCGAGAAAATCAGAAGCACTGCCGGCTCAAAGGGAATCCACGTATTCGCTATATAACAAAGAGAATATGCAAGATAAAGCGTTATAAAATGGCACAGAAGCGACTTCGGCAAGGACCAATGCTCAATCTGATTAAAGACCGTAGCTCCTGCTTGTAAAAAGGCAAGGAGATATGTTGAAACAATTGCTAACAAAACTTCCGTTCCGCTTAAGAAAAAATTCGTTTCACATTTCGATATTATCATATACACGATTCCCACAACTATCGGTCCGAAGCCTCCGAACATAAGTCCTCTGTGCATAAATTCTTTTACATATTTTTTCATATTATAAACCTAACCTTTCTTTAACATTTTTAACATTTCTGCGCGATACAAAATCTTTGTATCCGTTTTTGAAAATAACAGTAAGTGTTCCTGAAAATGATGCGTCAAACTTTCTGATTTTTCTGATATTTGCAATGCATGATTGATTTATCTTTATAAAGTTTTCAGAAAGATTTTCTTCAACCTGATATAGTCTTGACTTTAAAAGATATTTTTCATTCTCACATATGGCATAAATTTTATTGTTTTCCACTGTAAAGCAATAAACATCAGCAAGGTCTAATTTTACCGCTTCTCTGTCAGCGTATCCTATCAACTCAGAGTTGTCTTCTTTCACAATATTTTCAATAGACTCAACCAGTTTTGTTTTTTTGTGAGCGTAGACTATCACCTCTTCTTCTCTGTTCTTATCAATTAAAAATCTGAATTTCATGAAATCCCTCCTTGCAGATACAGTATAGTTTTTTCTTTTTTTATTTTCAATATTTTTAAAGTATTCGGTCAGAAAACAGCATTAACTTGTTGAAATTATCAACAAAATCTTTTATAATAAACATGATACTTTATTATGGGGAGGCATAGCCATGAGAAATGTGATTAACTTTAACGAAAACTGGAGTTTTTCAAAGACACAGTCTACTGTTCCCGTAAGTCTTGAGGGCGAATGGGAAAAACTGAATCTTCCGCACACATGGAACGGAAAAGACGGTCAGGATGGCGGTAACGATTACTACAGAGGAAAATGTTTTTATGCAAAAGAAATTTCAAAATCTGATTTTGATGAAAATGAACTTGTTTTCCTTGAAATAAACGGTGCTAATTCGTCTGCCGAGGTTTTCCTCGACGGAGAAAAACTTGCAATCCACCATGGAGGCTACTCTACTTTCAGAGTCAATCTTACAGAGTATCTCAAAGAGAAGAGCATTCTTGCAATTTCCGTTGATAACTCACCCAATGACACTGTTTATCCTCAGATGGCAGACTTTACATTCTACGGCGGTCTTTACAGAGATGTGAACATTATCACAACATCGAAGACTCATTTTGAACTTGAATATTGCGGTACTCCCGGCATTAAAATCACACCTGTTGTTACAGGAAAAAATGCTAAGGTTGACGTTAAAGCTTACATAACAGGCAATGACAAATGTGAGGTTAAATTCACAATCAGAGACGGTGAAAATATTATCAGCGAAAAAGTTGTTTCATCGGGCGAAGCTGAGGAAACATTTGTGATTGAAAACGTTCATCTCTGGGACGGCATGGACGATCCCTTCCTTTATACAATGGAAGCTGAGCTTGTTTCAGACGGGGAAGTTCTTGATAAAATTTCTTCCCGCTTCGGTTGCAGAAGCTTTGAAGTTAACCCTGAAAAAGGCTTCATTCTCAACGGAAGAGAATATCCCCTTCGTGGTGTTTCACGCCATCAGGACAAACCTGAAATCGGTAACGCCCTGACAGAAAAAGAACATAGAGAAGACATTGAACTTATCTGCGAAGTTGGCGCAAACACTATCCGCCTTGCACACTATCAGCACTCTCAGACTTTCTATGATTTATGCGATGAAAAAGGTCTTATTATCTGGGCAGAAATCCCCTACATATCAAGACATATGCCCACCGGCAGAGAAAACACAATGTCGCAGATGAAAGAGCTTATCGTTCAGAATTATAACCATCCCTCAATCTGTATGTGGGGTCTTTCAAACGAAATCACTATGGGCGGTGCAGGTTACGAAACACTTATTGAAAACCACGAGGCACTCAATGACCTTGTTCACTCCCTTGATAAAACAAGACCTACAACAATTGCTGCAGTTACAATGTGTGGCATTGACGAAAAATATGTCCACATTCCCGACATTGTTTCATACAACCACTATTTCGGCTGGTACGGCGGTAATGTTTCCATGTACGGTAAATGGTTTGATGATTTCCATGAAAAATATCCCAAAACTCCTATCGGCCTGAGCGAATATGGTGCAGAAGCTCTCAACTGGCACACATCAAATCCCGAGCAGGGCGACTATACAGAAGAATATCAGGCATATTACCACGAAGAATGTATCAAGCAGATTATGGACAGACCTTATCTCTGGGCAACTCATGTATGGAACATGTTTGACTTTGCAGCCGATGCACGTGCAGAGGGCGGCGAAAACGGCATGAATCACAAAGGTCTTGTGACCTTCGACAGACAGTACAAAAAAGATGCTTTCTTCGCTTACAAGGCATGGCTGTCAGAAGAGCCTTTCGTCCACATCTGCGGAAAGAGATACATTGACAGAGTTGAAGATGTGACAAAAGTTACTGTTTATTCAAACTGCAACGAGGTTGAACTTTTTGCAAACGGTACAAGTCTCGGAAAACAGAAAAAGGACAAATATCCTTTCTTCTACTTTGATGTTAAAAATGAGGGCGAAACTGTTCTTTGCGCTGTTGCAGGTGACTGCACAGACGAAAGCAAAATTCAGAAGGTTGACACCTTTAATGAAGATTATCGCATGAAAGAGGAAGGCAGCATTATCAACTGGTTTGAGATCGACACTCCCGTAGGCTACCTTTCAATAAATGACACATTGGGCGATATTCTCAAGCCCTTCAAAGGTAAAATAGTTCTTTTCAAAACCCTTCTCAAGCTGAAAAATGCTATGGGCGGCGATGACAGTGACAAACCCAAAGAAAAGAAAAAGGGTGGCAAACCCAAGGTTATGGGCTTTGAAGTCGCAGGCTTTAAACTCAACAGTACAATAATTGATATGGCAAAAGGGTTCACAGTCAAGCGAATTCTCATGATGATAGGTGCAAAAATGTCGAAAGAAGATATTCTTGAAATCAACAAAGCACTTAATAAGATAAAAAAGAAATAATAAAGTTTAAAGGCGTTGTGTTCACACGAACACAACGCCTTGTTTCTATACTAATCTCCACTTCTGCTGAAAAATTTCACAATGCCTATCCTCTGCCGCAGGTGCATAGAAAACGGTAATCATCGTGCCGTCGGGAAGTTCAATCGTCGACGGATAACCTAAATCATCCTCGTCCATTTTGCTTTCATAAAGTCTGATATCCTTTTCCCATGTTTTTCCACAGTCTGTGCTTATCATCGCCATGATTCCGTAAGGTTCTTTTCTTCTGCCGTATGTGGAAATCAACACACCTGATGAGTGCAGAATCAGATGGGGCGGAGCACCGCCTGTTTCATCAAGAAGTCTTTCCGGCTTTGTCCATGTTCTGCCCTTATCAGAAGAAAAGCACTGATATGTTGTAAACGTTTTGTCGTTTTCGGCTCTTGTATGACAAATAAGTCTGCCATCAGGAAGCTCAAGCACATGTGGCTCATTAATAAAAATGTTTTCATCATCAATTGTAATTTTGCTTATGTATTCTGCTTCTCCGGTTTCCGGGTTGAGTTTCACAACTTCAAGTCCTGCTTCACAATTATCAAAATTATTTCCTACCCACAACACAGTCCCGTCACGAAGCTCTATCGGTCCGTGGGGAGATGTGACAGGAGAACGGAAAACCTCACCGAAAGTAACTCCGCAGTCATAGCTCACACGGAATGTTGAACCAAGATATTTTTCCTCGTCCTCTTCAGTAATTGTATCAATATATCTCTGTGCATATTCATTTTCTTTGTTGTAATCCCTCTGCATTTCTGCTGAGTTATTGAAAGATGTGAAAATCAAACCTTTTTCCCCGAATGGACAAAGACCTGCATCTCTGTCATCAAGGGGTGTATCAATTACAGGTGCAGGCAAAGTATAGCTCTCTCCCCTATCATAGCTGTAAGAAATCACAGCCTTTCCGAAAGGACAAACGTGCTGAAGTCTGAAACCCGAAGCTCCTACTGCAATTTTGCCGTCCTGTAAAAGAGAAACTGTAGGCCAGCCGAAATAGTTATGCTTGCTATTGGGATTTGACATGATAATCCGCGGTTTACCGATAAGTTTAATATTCATTATTTTTCCCTCTTTTCAATCTCTCTCATTTCGCTTACTGTTATATGCCTTTTGCACTCAGAGCACTCAAATTCTTTGCAGACGAACTTTACATTTCCATCGACATCTGAAAAATCAAAATTCTTCGCTTCCGGTGATTTACTGTTTACGATGCGTGAAACTTTTACCTTTTTGAGGAGAGCTTTGCAATCAGGGCAATAATGCTTTTTCATCATATAGAAAACATCATTATTAAAATATTTTATACCATTCAACATATAATCACCTCTTCCAAACCATTATATCATATAAAATACAATCTGTCTATGATGTGGAAAACTCTGTGGAAAATGTTAAAAACCCTGTTGAAATTTCACTTAAATCCTTGATTCTGCTTGACTTTCAGTGTTGAAAAGTGATTGTTTAAAACTTTTTCTGACAAAATTTTACAATTTTTAAATTGTAATTTTCCTCTTGACAAAAACGAACAAATGTTCTATTATATAAGAACAAATGTTCTGTTGAGGAGGATAAAAATTGGGTGAACGTGTTATTCTGCACTGCGATTTAAATAACTTTTTTGCATCTGTAGAGTGCTTTCTTAATCCTGATTTAAAAGGGAAAAATGTCGCAGTCTGCGGCAGCGTTGAAGAGCGTCACGGAATTGTCCTTGCCAAAAATGAAGGTGCAAAAGGCTTCGGTGTCCGAACAGGTGAAGCTATATGGGAAGCAAAGCTGAAATGCCCCGACCTTGTGACCGTACCGCCTCACTATGACCAGTATGTGTTTTTTTCAAAGCGTGTCAAAAAAATATACGAAGAATATACAGACATGGTTGAGCCCTTCGGAATAGACGAATGCTGGCTTGATGTTACGGGAAGCCAGGCTCTTTTCGGTAGCGGTGAAAGAATTGCCGAAGAGCTGAGAACGCGTATTAAAAATGAAATAGGTCTCACTATTTCGGTAGGTGTCAGCTTCAATAAAATTTTTGCAAAACTTGCAAGCGACATGAAAAAACCTGATGCTGTTACTGTTCTGAAAAGTAGTGATATAAAAGAAAAAGTATGGCCTCTTCCATGCAATGAACTTTTCGGTGTGGGCAGAACAACTGCAAAAAATTTTGAAAAACTCGGAATCCGGACAATCGGCGATCTGGCTCAGATGCCTGAGGATATCATGAGCCGCACTTTCGGAAAAATGGGCGTTACTTTAAATCACTATGCACGAGGATTAGATTTCTCCCCTGTTCTCAGAGAAAATGAGGTTCCGCCTGTTAAAAGCGTCAGCCGCGGAATTACCTGCAAACGTGATTTGTATTCATCGGAAGAAATTTCGCCCATAGTCATCTCACTTTGCGAAAAAGTTTCACACAATCTGAGAAAAAATAATTTTTATGCAACAACAGTTGGTGTTGCTCTCAAAGACAATCACCTTGTTATACGGGACTGTCAGCAAAAATTAAAAACGCCCGTCAGAGCTGCGGGCGTTCTTGCAAAAACTGCTATGGATTTAATTGAAAAAAATTATTCTTTTTCTCTTCCTGTCCGTGCGGTAACTATTTTTGCAGGGAATCTTGTCGGGGAAAAATTCACTTTTCAGCTTTCCTTTGATGAGGATTATTCCCATCTTGAAAAACTCGAAAAACTAGACACTGAAGTTGATTTGCTTCGTGAAAGATTTGGTGATAAGGCTCTTATGAGAGCTTCTTCAATCCCTCTTACCGAAAGCGAGAGAATACGCTCTGCTTTTCCGTCCTTTCATCCCGATATTTAAAACATCAGCCGTCTTACAACCTTTTCACAATCCTCAGGTGACATAATTTTCGGAACAGGATAAAGAGGATTTCCCTCTTTGAGTGCACGCTCAACGATTATAGGAATATCTTCTTCTTTTATCTGCTCAAACTTTTCGGGAATTTCCATTCTTCTTTCCATGGCCTTGATTTCTGCAATAAAGGCTTCTGCCTTTTCTGCATCTGTAGTAAGACCTTTGCCCACACCTGCAATATCAGCAAGACGAGCCAGTCTCTTGTGCGCTCTCTTACCATAGTATTCAAGAACATAAGGAAGAATCACAGCGTTTGCAAGACCATGAGGCACGCCGTAAAGGCCGCCGAGCTGGTGAGCGATGCAGTGAACATAGCCAACATAGGCTCTTGTGAAAGCAACGCCTGCACAGAATGAACCAATGAGCATATTATTTCTTGCCTCGATATTTTTACCGTCTACGTAAGCCTTTTCAATGTTTTCAAAAATGAGCTTCACTGCCTTTTCGGCATTTTTTCTTGTGCTTGAAGTGTTACTTCCGCCTATGTATGCTTCAACTGCGTGTGTAAGAGCGTCAAGACCTGTTGTAGATGTAATTTTCTGCGGAAGACCTACAGTAAGTTTCGGATCAAGTGCAGCATAAAGTGGACGAAGCTTCGAGGAGTTCATTGCTGATTTTTCATGAGTTTCTGCATCAGTGATAACTGCGGCAATTGTAGTTTCAGAACCTGTACCCGCCGTTGTGGGAACGGCAATCAAAAGAGGAAGTTTTTTTCTTACATGGAAAAGACCTCTCATTGAGTTGATTGACCTTGTGGGATTAGAGATTCTTGCACCTGCACCCTTGGCACAGTCCATAGGAGAACCGCCTCCAAAGGCAATAATTGCCTCACAGCCGTTTGCAAGATAAAAATCTTTTGCACTTTCAACATTGTCAATGGTAGGATTGGGCTGAACGTCACTGAAAACAGAAACCTTGATACCATCACTTTCAAGCTTTGTAACAAGACCATCTATAAGTCCGAGACTTTTAAGTCCGTTATCTGTAATTATAAGAACATTTTTCTTACCGTTGCTCTTAAGAATATCAGAAATTTTAAGCACACTGTCTTCACCTGTTACTGTTTCAGGCTGGGACCAGTCAAGGAATAAACTTCCTATTCTCAGGCAGAACTGAAATCCCCTGCAATAAAGTTTATTATTTCTGTACAAAACAAACACCTCTCTTATTGTGCATATATTATCTCACAAAATTTTCCATTTTTCAATAAAATATTAAAAAATATTAATTGAATATTTTATATGGTTATATTATAATTGTGTAGAGGTGATTTAATGTCTAAGAAGTTGAAGTTTTCACCGAAAGGTTTTCTTGACTTTTTCGGTAAAACAATTTTTGACATAGCACAACAGCAAAACCACAGCCTACAGCTTACGGGCTACAGATATAAATCAAACAAGCTTCCCGAAGAATTTGAGGGTTTCAGAATTATCCACCTTTCCGATATGCACAACTGCGTTTACGGAAACGAGGCAGGTGACCTCATCAAAAAAATCAGACAGAATAAGCCAGATATTATCGTTATTACCGGCGACTCATTTGATTCAAGAAGACGTCAGTATTTCGATTCACTCGATATCATCAAAAAACTCCCTGAAATTTGCCCTGTATATTTTGTTACAGGAAATCATGAAGAGCTTTCGCCTGACCTGAAACAAATTTTCCTGTCAGAAATCAGACAGGCAGGTGTGAAAATTCTTGACGGTAAAACAGAGGAAATCGAAAGAGATGGTGCTTCAATCTACCTCAGCGGTATTTCCGATTACACTTCATTCGCGGTTGAAATGAACCTTCTCCAAAAAGCTCTCGACAAAAACCTTGATTGCGATGAGCTTAACGCCATGAAGATTGCTTATAAAGAAAAAGTTGAAATTTTTTCAAAAAACAAGCCGGTCGGCTTTAATATTCTTCTGTCTCACCGACCTGAAATGAACAAGGTTTACAGCGAAAACTCTTTTGACCTTGTTTTCTGCGGTCATGCACACGGCGGTCAGTTCAGAATCCCCCCTGTGGGAGCAATCTATTCCCCGGGGCAAGGCTTTCTCCCGAAGCTCAGCGAGGGGCCCCACCTTTTCGGTAACACAACGATGATTGTCAGCAGAGGCCTGGGCAACAGCTCCTTCCCCATAAGAATCAACAACAGACCTGAAATTGTAGTTTGTGAGCTTCATAAGTAATAGAAAACTCCCGTCTTGAATAAACTTTAAGACGGGGGTGTTTTTTTGAAAAAATTCGTCGCTTTTCTGGTTGCCTTTTCAACACTTTTTCTTTCCTCATGTGTTCAAAAAGATTTGATTGATATTTATATTTTTGCTGACAGATTTGCAGAACACAGCGAAAACTTTGAAATAGATACGAAGCATCTTATGGCGAAAGAGGAGGGAGATTTTCTTAAATTCCCTTTAGCTTTCAGCAATAAGTTTTTACTCACTGTCAACGTTAACAGCAAAACCTCTCTTATAACCTCTTTTTCAGTGACATATATGTTTGATAAAAAAAGAGAAATAACCGATAATGATTTTTCCGCTTTCCTTGAAATTGCTGACAGTGCCGCAAAAGCCTTTACAAATTTTGAGAACACAGATGAAGTTTTTTCTGAAATTACTTTGAAAACAAAGTCAGATGTTCTGAAAGATAATCACATATCTTTTGAAAAAGATTTTTATAAATTTTCTTTTGTTTCCAACGAACTCGGTTTTTATTTTACCGCATCAACCGAAAGAAGATAAAAAATAAGGAGTGTCGCGAGACACTCCTTAAAATTTTTGAATTTATCTTACCAACCGAATTTTGAGTAAGTAACTGTTGTTGTAGCAGCGATAGAACCTTTACCGCCATAAACCTTTGAGATATCTCCGGTTGCATCCCAAGAGATAACAAGTTTCTGGATTTCACCTGTTGCTGCATCGATTGTTGCAACTACCTTGCCGTTGCTTGTCTTTTCATACATTGTAAGATTTTTTGCAATGTCATCAAGAGCATCGTAAACAATAGCTGCTGTCTTGTGGTCAAAGCCGCTTCTGTCTGTGTTACCTACGCAGATACCTGACTTATCGATGGGAGAATTGTTCTTTGTGTTTTTTCCGCCTTCTGTCTGGCTTGTACCTGCTTTTACATTGATTGTAATAACATAGTTTGAACCGCTCTTAACAGCTGTTGCTTTTGTTACATCAGAAGCTGTAAGTGTGCTCTTGTTGAGATATGCACCGCATTTGTCGTCGTTTGTATTTGTTCCCTTTTTTACTGTTTCTTTGAATGCGTTTTCAGCACCGATACCAAGGAAACCGAATACCTGATTTTTGAAGGGAATAAGAATACCATCAGCTTCATAACCTCTATCTACTGCTGAACGTGTCTTTGTGTAGCCGGGCTTCTGAGAAACAACCTTAGCTGTTGCATCCTGATAGTATTTAAGAACCTCTGCTGTTGACCACTTTGAAGGATCTTCAACTTTGCCTGCTGTGGGCTTTTCTGTCTTTTCTGTTTTTTCTTCTTTTTCAGTTTTTTCTTCTTTTTCTGTTACTTTTTCTGTAACAACGTCGCCGTCTTTGTCTGTAACAGCTTCGCCTTCATCGTTTGTTACAACTTCTGTAACTTCTTCAGTAGCTTCTTCTTCGCCTTCTGTTGCTTCTTCGCCTTCTGCGTTTACGGGAGCATCTGTTGTAACTTCGGGTTCAGTTGTTGTTTCTTCTCCATCGCCATTGCCGCCACATGCTGCAAATGAAAAGAGCATGATGCCTGCCATGAGAAGTGCAAGTAATTTCTTCATAATAATTATCTCCTTTTTCGGATATGTTTTGTCGGGCTAAAATGTCTTGCCCACACCTTATAATTTACTACAATAAAAGAAATTTGTCAATAGATATTTACGCTCTCAGACATTTTCTTCTCTGAAATCTACAATAAGCTCATCCCTTGTACTCTGAAGCTTATGATACTTTACACCTGCTGCATCAAGCATTCTTCTTGATGCCCTTGTGCCGACAGTGTCATGGTACTTATCGGAAATATAAATTACCTCTTTTATGCCACTCTGAATAATCGCTTTTGCACACTCATTACAGGGGAAAAGAGGAACATAAACCTTACATCCCTCAAGACTTGAGCCTCTGTGGTTGAGAATTGCATTAAGCTCTGCATGGCATACATAAGGATATTTTGTATCATACTCATCCCCGCTTCTTGCCCAAGGAAATTCATCGTCATTACAGCCGATAGGGAAACCGTTGTATCCTACCGATACAATCTTGTTATTTCCGTCAACAATACAGGCACCAACCTGTGTGTTGGGGTCTTTGCTTCGCTGAGATGCAAGCTGAGCCACACCCATAAAATACTCATCCCACGATATGTAGTCTTTACGCTTTTCCATATTACCCTCCTGTGAATTTTTATTGTCTGTGTTCATTGTATCATTAAAAATAAATTATTGCAATACCGCAACAAAATATGTATAATGATTACTGCTATTCGAAAACAGATTCGGGGTATAAAAATGAATGTTGATATTTTGAAACAAAATGAAAACAGCTGGAACGAGTTAGCAGAAGATTTCTTCGGAGTAACTGCATTGCCGGTGCTTGGCTGTTCTATTCCTACGGAAGATGAACTTCACCTTTTCCCTGATCTGACCGGTAAAAGTGTTTTTGAAATGGGATGCGGAAGCGGTCATTCACTTAAATGGTGTGCAGAACATGGTGCGAAGGAGCTTTTCGGTCTTGATATTTCCGAACAGCAACTCAGAACAGCTAAAAAGGTTCTCGAAGAAAACGGATACTCATGTATGCTTTTCCATCAACCGATGGAAGATAACACAAATATCCCGCAAAATTACTTTGATGTTGTTTATTCCATATATGCAATCGGTTGGTCTACAGACCTTGGGAAAACTATAAAAAATGCTGCTTCATATTTAAAGCAAGGCGGAATATATATTTTTTCTTGGGACCATCCGCTTCTGCATTGTGTTGACCTGGAAAGCATTTCAGTTTCAGGCGGTAACAGAACAAACTCCACTGTAGAGCGTATTATATTTAATGGTAATTATCTTGAAGAGGATTATTATACTTTTGAAAAATACGGTAACCCTCTGACTCTTCAGAACCACAAGCTTTCTACATACATCAATGCTCTCGCTGACGCTGGATTTGTCGTTGAAAGAGTTGTTGAAGAAACGAATAAAAAAGTTTTAGAAAGAGCTACTGAATTTTCATCCGGTTACTATGCAGACTATAAAGCTAAGCACTTCCCTCTTTCAATAGTCTTCAAAGCACGGAAATTATAATTTCAACATTTACTTTTGTTTTGTTCGTACCACATAACATACACCTATAATAAATACACAGACAAAATTAAAACTTAAAATTCATTGACAATAAACTGTCTTTTGTGTATAATATATTGGCAGTTAAAAATCCGAGGTGTCGCCCAGTTGGTAGGGCGCTTGGTTTGGGACCAAGATGCCGCAGGTTCGAGTCCTGTCACCTCGACCAATGGGAGCATAGCTCAGCTGGGAGAGCATCTGCCTTACAAGCAGAGGGTCACAGGTTCGAGCCCTGTTGTTCCCACCAGAAGACAAGCATAACACAAAAGTGTTATGCTTGTCTTTTTTGTTCTGTTGTATATTATGAAAAAACTTGTAAAAAATACTATTGAATATCAGATGAAAGTGAGTGTTTTTATGATAAAGGGAGTTAACCATCAGGTTGTAGAAGTGAACAAGCCTGCATGTGAATATTTTGAAAAAGTTCTGTTCTTCGTCAAGCCGGAGTATGCATCGTTGGGAAGTGCGAAAATCAGCGAGAAGGCAAACAGTATTGCGGTAAACACCGGAAGTCCCCCAAGGGCAAGAAAAAGAGGAAAAAAACGCGTTTATTCTGCTTTTTCTCCTGTTATCTGGGCAACAATAGGTGCTGTCACATCTGCGATAATAATTAAATGCTTTGGTCTTTAAAAAACTGATTGAAAAATCCCTGCTTTTGTGGTAAAATTTATAAAACAATTAAAGGTAGGGATTTTTTTGAAAAAACCTCTTGTAAATTACATAAGAACAGGTTTTCTTGCAGGACTGCTTGTTGCAGTTACGATTGCCAATTTCATGGACCTCAACATGATTCTCTGGTGTGCCATCGGACTTTTTGGCGGTGCGGGAATCGGTGCGATATGGGGACTTATTGCAAGAGCTAAAAAGTAGGGGAAAAAGCTATGCTGAATAAAAAGAAATTATTTTTATTTGATATTGACGGTACAATCGCAGTTGATAACACGATTTATGACGGCACCTTCGAGCTGATTGAACACATAAATTCAATCGGTGGCAAAGCTGTTTACATCACAAATAATTCAACAAAAAGCCGTCAGGACTACATCGAAAAATTCAAAAAATGGAACATAGAAACAGACGAAAGCAATTTTATTACAGCATCCTTTGCAGCGTGTAAATATCTGAAAGAAAATCATGCTGACGATAAAATTTTTGTCTGCGGTACAAAATCCTTTGTGAAAGAGCTTCGCGATTACGGCCTTAACGTAACAGAAGAAAATGATGATGACATCAAGTGTGTTATCGTAGGATTTGACAATGAATTCACATATCAGAAAGGCGCACTTACTTGTGAAATTCTTCTCACAAAGGATGTAACATATCTCGCAACAAACCCTGATTTATGCTGTCCAACGGCTTTCGGAAGTATTCCTGACTGCGGAGCTATATGCGCCCTTCTTGATTGTGCTGTGAAGAAACAGCCCTACTATATAGGTAAACCAAACAGAGAAATCGTTGACATATGCCGTGAAATGACAGGTTTCAGCATAGACGAAACAATCGTTGTAGGCGACAGACTTTATACAGATATCGCATGTGGAATCAACGCAGGCGTTGAAACCGCAGTTGTATTCACAGGCGAAGCAAAAAAAGAAGATTTAGAAGACACTGAGTTCAAACCCACATATGAGTTTGAAAATATAAGAGAATTTCTGAAAGCAGTCAAGGCGTAGAAATATTATTATGAGTGAGCTTGATATAAAACAAAAAGACTATTGCCAGGCAGTTATAGTATCGGATTTTATTGCAAAAACAAAAAATATTATTGAAAACAATCCCGATATAACAGATATTACTTTTATACCTGTAATTAAAGGATATGATATACGTTTTAAAGCGAAAAATGATTCGGTATATATTTCTCTGAGATTTAAACGTGTTTTTACAAAAAGTTTAAGAATAAAATTTCACGGCAGAGAAAATGCCTGCCGTTATTTTTCCTCAAAAAATCGTGAAGAAAACACGGCAGTATTAAATAAAATTTTCAATCAAATCAAAAAAGAAATCACCGAGGAACACTGAAAATTCCTCGGTGAAAATTTTTATGTAACTCAGAAATCAACTTCCATTCCGTAGTAAATGCATGTGAAGAGTTTTTCCATTACCTCAGGGTCGATTGCTCTGGGATTTGTTCCCGTACAAGCGTCGCCTACTGCGCGCTCAGAAATTCCTGCGATTTTCTCTTTGAATTCTTCTTCGATAATACCGAATTCTTTAAGAGTTTTTGGAATTCCCATGAGAGCATTCATATCATCTATTCTCTTGCAAAGGCTGTTGATAAGAGCCTGCTGTGAATTTCCGTCAAGTCCCATTCTGCGTGCGATTTCAGCATAGCGTGATGCAGCAACCGGATCTTTTGAGTTATATTTGATAACGAAGGGAAGGTACATAGCATTTGCACAACCGTGTGTAATATGACCTGTTGAGAAAATTGCACCGGTCTTATGAGCCATTGAGTGAACAATACCAAGAAGTGCATTCGAGAATGCCATACCTGCAAGACACTGAGCATAGTGCATCTCTTCTCTTGACACAAGATTTCCTTTATATGAAGGAAGAAGATGATCAAGTACCATTTCGATTGCATGGAGTGCAAGAGGATCAGTAAAAGCACAGTTTGCAGTTGAAACATAAGCCTCAATTGCATGAGTAAGAGCATCCATACCGGTGTAAGCTACCTGTTTTGCAGGAAGACCTTCTACAAGCTCAGGGTCAACGATAGCAACGTCAGGTGTAATGTTGAAATCAGCAAGAGGATATTTTACACCGTTTGCATAATCTGTGATAACTGAGAAAGCTGTAACCTCCGTTGCTGTGCCTGACGTTGTGGGGATAGCCGCAAATTTTGCCTTCTGACGGAGTTGGGGGAAATTAAAAGGAATGCAAAGCTCTTCGAATGTGGTTTCGGGATATTCATAAAATGCCCACATAGCTTTCGCTGCATCAATAGGTGAACCGCCGCCCATCGATACAATCCAATCAGGCTGGAATGCACGCATAGCTTCTGCACCGCGCATTACAGTTTCAACTGAGGGGTCAGGTTCAACACCTTCAAAAACTTCTACTTCCATTCCGCCTTCCTTAAGGTAATTGATTGCTTTGTCAAGGAATCCCTGACGTTTCATTGAACCGCCACCGACTACTAAAATCGCTCTCTTTCCGCCTAAGTTTTTAAGCTCTGAGAGTGAGCCTTTGCCGTGGTAAATGTCTCTTGGTAATGTAAATCTTGCCATGCTTCATGTCCCTTTCTTATTGTTAATATTTTATCAATCCTGTTTATTATACCCTATATTACAGAATTTTGCAATATAGAATGTTTTGAATTTTTATATTTTTTAAGAGTGACAACAGAAAATGTCAAAGCTTCATTTCTTTTGAAATCTTTTTTCTTCTGAAAAATCAGACCATGTTTTTCACAGAGCTTTATAGTGGTTTTAATGTCAGAATAAAGACGGCATTTTCTGAGAATTTCAATTGTTTCTTCTTCTGTAAATCCGAAAGGTTTCAAAATGTTTGCCTGACGCATAAAAGCGTTTTCTCTTGAAGAGAAAACTAGGTTTCCACCTTTTTTCAAAACTCTTGCAATTTCTGAAATTGTTTTTTCGTTTTCTCTTGATTCGTCAAAACCGCAGTAGGTACATACAGAATCAAAGCAATCATCTTTAAACGGAAGATGCCAGAAGTTAGCACAGACCGGGAGTATGGTATTTTTCTGTTTCAGATATTTACCGATTCCGATTGCATTGCCAAGGCATTCAAAACCGATGTCAACTGTGAAAAGTTTTGTGTTTTTATTTTTCTTTAAGGCAACCGCTGCAGTGCCGCCACCTGCACCCGTTGCAAGCTCAAGGACGGAATCAGGATTATTTTTCAAAGTTTCTTTCGCAAAATAAGGATAAGGAGTAAAAATTCCTGTAGGATTAACTTTGGTTTCGGTACGCTTTTTTCCCGTTCTTTTTGTTGAATACCGCCTGAAATTTCTGATTGCATTTCTGTCAATACCACTACCACAGACAATCCACTTTTCGGTATCCGCTTCAATATATGACTCAAAGGCTTTTTTGATTCCTTCTTTATCCTTCAGCAGTTTCTTTATGTAATTTATATAAACCTCTGTGATATCAGTCGGAGTTTTACTGAAATCAATTTCTCTGTACATTTTTTCAATTTCATCAGGAAACTGCCAAAGAATAACCTCAATCAGTTCTCTGTGCCAATGGGCAGATGTGTTTTCAGGGAGAAATACAGGAATTTTTTTAACATATTTCACCGGCAAATCAGTTGAGATAAAATCGGAGTAGCTTTTTTTCATTTTCTCACATCCTTTGTTTAAAATATAAATGAAGCGGGAAAGAAAAACAAGTCTTGTATTTAAGAGGTTTTTGTGTTATAATTGTTATAGAAAAGAGAACACCGAGGAAACTTCAAAAATTTCCTCGGTGGTTTTACTTTTTATTTTGTATGAAGTCTGACAACCGTTACCGAATACTGAGGTACTGTGAAATTGAATTTTTCACTGAATCCGTCAACCGTAAACTCTTCCATAATGCAATCTTCTTCCGCACCTAAAATGTTGTCGTTTTGAAGACTGTCACCGGCGACCTGATAAACACTTGCTGTACTGTTTGTTTTTTCTGCACCTGAAATGTTGCAAGCGAAAGTTTTTGATGTGTCAGTAACATTGACAAGCTTTACAATGATATCTCCTGTTTCATCAGTGCTTACAACTTGATATGCTTCTGCTTCAGAATCTGAGCCTGTAGTGTAGTCGACGTAAAGTTCATTATCAACATAACATTTCACGTTTCTGCCGTTTATCTCAACTTTCAGCTCATAAGTTTTTCCGACTTCTGCGGTGAATGGTTTCACAGTGCCTATAATCTGACCTGTCTTAATTCCGTTTTCAACCTGCTGCAAACATGAAACTGTGTTATCCCATCCGCCCAGATTCCAGAAGAAGTTGTTGTCCTTATCCTGAACAGCAAAAGGAATTATAAAGCCTTCAGAGCCTTCAAGTTTTGTGGCTTCTACGGTATAAGTGTAGTTTGTCCATTCATCTTTGCCGAAATATACCGCATTACCTACATTTGAATACTTCATATCTGTTGTGGGATGGACAAGCTTTCCGTTACTTACTCTGAAATCGCTGTCGTTTACATCTTCCCATTTCCACCAGAAAGCGGGAATTGTAAAATTGTCTTTGCCAAGAGTTTCACCTGTATCGTTGTTGACAACCTTCACATTGTCAAACTCGGCAGATGTATACCATGTGCCGACACCCACTCTGCCGGAAAGATTTTTCTGCTCAACTTCTGCACCGCTAAGAACTGACGAATAAAGGTCAGTGCCCTGATTGAGTGAGAAAATTTTCTGAACGTAGTAGTTAATTGAACCGGTTACCTGATGATTGTTAAACCATATAAGGTCGGGAGACCAATGGGTTGCAGTAAGGTTTCCGAAAAGTGGTGCATAGGCTGCCATTCTTACAATATCACCGTTTCTCTCAAGCCCTGTCATGTAAGCCGCTTCTGCCAGTGCTGCACGAAGAGTGTTCGACCTTGCTGCATATTCGCCGAGGAAAACCTGAATTCCGCCACCATAAATTGTGTCGGTCATTTCATCTGAAGAGCGTCTGTAGTTTTCTTCATCATAATAATCTGTATTTTTAAGGAACCATTCAGGCTCTTTATAATAATGCTGGTCTGTGGCTCCTGCGAAATCATTTATTGTTTTTTCGGGATTTTGTCGGAGCCATTCTTTTGCGTATTCATAAGAGGGAAGATAATTTGCACCGCTTGTAGCATCAAATGCACCTGAGGAATAAATCAGTTCTAAACCCTCGTACAATTCAGGATTTTCTGCTTTAGCCTCATTGAAAGCATTAAGAAAAGCTTTATATCTTTCATAATAAATTTCGCCCTCGTTCTCGTTGCCGATGCAGATATATTTCAGCTCAAAGGGTTCTTCATGGCCAAGGGAAGCTCTTACCTTTCCCCACTTCGAATCTGCATCTCCTCTGCAGAATTCAACAAGGTCAAGCATATCCTGAATGTAGCTTTTGAACAGGTCACTGTCCATATCAATACCGCCCTTGCCACGCATCTGACAATAAAGTCCACAGTTCAGAACAGGAACAGGAAGTGCACCGATATCTTCAGCAAGCTGAAAATATTCATAGAAGCCAAGGCCATAGCTCATAAAACACGGAAGAGGGTCATCAGTTGCAGAGATATTTGTCCAGAGATTTATGCCCTGACGTCTTGCGGCAACATCACCGTATTTTCCATTAAAGAGAAGCGGTTCACCGTTTTCATCAACACCGATTGAATCCTTCCAGTTATATGCCGTTTCCTCATCATAGCCTTCAATTACACAACCGCCGGGAAATCTGAGAAAACGGGGTTCAAGCTTTTCAAGCATTTCCGCCAAATCTTTTCTCATTCCGTTCTCACGATTTTTATATGTATTTTCAGGGAAAAGAGAAACCATATCAAGACAAGCATCGCCCTCAACTAAAACCCGCAGAGTTACGCCCGAATGTGCAGCAACATCTGATGTAAGAGTCAGCTCATATTTTTTCCATTCGTCAGTAATTTCTTCAATTTTTCCGTCTGAAATTATATTGTCATTTTCGCAGAGATTTACTGTGATTTTTCCGTTTCCTTTTGCATAAAGAGAAAGATTATATTTTTCATTTTTTTCAAGACTCATTCCATCAAGAAAACCTCTGTTTGCAATACCCGCAGGTGAGCTTGTTTCATTTGAAACAATTATGTAGTTTGTGTTGTTTGTATTAAGTCCGTTTTCTTTGTCACCGACTTTGACTTCGACCTGAGGATTGCCAACTATACTCCAGCCGTAAAGCTGGTCATTCTCGGCAATTTCTGTAAATTCAAAAGAGCGGTTTACAACTTTTTCTGCATAGAGACCACCGTCTGCCGCAAAATTGATATCCTCAAAGAAAATCCCGAAAAGAAGGTCACTTATCTGTTTTATTTTTTCAGAAGCATCGATATCAAGAGTGTAATCAGCAGAAATTATATCATAATCCGTAACCGTATTTGCATCAGGTCTTGCAGGTGAAACCGGTGTCTGTGATGCAAAAAGTGACATTAAAAAAGTAAGAATTGCTGCCGTAATTTTTTTGAAAAAAGATGTAATTTTATACTTCATTGTTGTTCTCCTTTGCTAAGAAATTCATTAAAGCTTCTCTGGTGTTTTCTGTTTCATTTTTTAAAACTTTTTCAAGTAATAATTCTAAAGTTTTACCGATTTCTTTTCCATGATAGTTTAAAGAAATCAGGTCGTTTCCGTTTACGGCAAGGTCAGAAATTTTCAGGCAGGAATCTTCCTCCTCAACTTTTTTCAGAAGTTCCATATAGTTATCGCAGGCAGAAAATCTTCCGCCTGTTTCAGGATTCTGTGCAATCATATCTGCACGGGAAACCTTATCTAAAAGATAAAGAAACTCAAAACCGAATTTTGATGCATGTTTTTTTACATTCTGCGGTGCATTGTAAAGTCTGTCATCATGATGATAAATTAATTTCGTAACAACAGAAATTGTTTTATTATCATAGCGAAGCCTTTTTAATATTTCAAAAGCCATATCTGCGCTGACAGAAGCGTGACCCTTGAAATGGTCTTGACCATTATTGTCAGTTGTTTTCATCTGTGGTTTTCCGATATCATGCAAAAGCATGGTAAGTCTTACATATTTATCCTTTTCACTTGCAGCTACACTTTTCACAATGTGATGCCATACATCATAAATGTGATACGGACAATTTTGTTTTACTCCTGAGGTTGCTTTCAATTCGGGAATTATTTCAAAAATCACATCAGAAAATTCGAGCAGAACTCTTTCTGCATCGTCACCAAGAAGTAATTTTTCAAGCTCAACGCGGATTCTTTCTGCTGCAATATTTTTAAGAAGATGTTTGTTTCTTCGGATGCTATCTGCTGTTTCTTTTTCAATTTCAAAGCCGAGAACAGAAGAAAATCTGATAGCACGCATAATTCTCAGTGCATCTTCCTGAAATCTTTTATCAGGCTCGCCTACACAGCGGATGATTTTGTTTTCTATGTCTTTTACACCACCGAAAAGGTCAACCAAACCATACTTTTCACTGTAAGCCATTGCATTGACAGTGAAATCCCTGCGGGATAAATCGTTTTCGATATTTCTCGTGAAATTCACGTTGTCAGGACGGCGGTTGTCGGTGTATGTGCCGTCAATTCTGAAAGTTGTAATTTCAAGAGGCTGTTTGTCTATTAAAACCGTTACAGTGCCGTGCTTCAAGCCGGTAGGAATTGTTCTGTAATTTTTAAAAACTTCAAGTGTCTCTTCCGGCAAAGCAGAGGTTGTCATGTCCCAGTCGTTTGCAATTTTACCCATAATGCTGTCGCGGACGCAACCGCCTACAACGAAAGCGGAAAAGCCGTTTTCGTTTAAGGTTTTCATTGCAATACGGGCATATTCAGGAATATGAAACTGAACGGACATAAAATCTCTCCTTTACTCTTTACAATTTTACCACCAACAGTTATAATTATCAAGGAAAATATTTTTAAGGGTGATTATCAATGAACATACAGATTTACGGAAAACCGAAATGCTTTGATACAAAGAAAGCAGAAAGATATTTTAAAGAGCGCAGAATCAAAGTGCAGATGATTGATATTTCAAAATATCCCATGAGTCAGGGAGAATTCAGAAACATTAAAGCAGCACTTAAAATGAGCCTTGACGAAATGATTGATGAAAAATCAAAATTGTACGAAACTCTGTTTATAAAATATCTTGCAAATGAAAGTGATAAAGAAGAAAAAATTTTTGAGAATCAGGCAATTTTCAAAACACCGATAGTCAGAAACGGAAAACAGGCGACAATAGGATATCAGCCTGATGTATGGAAGAATTGGCAGTAAGGAGAATAATATGAGCGAATTTACAAACGTATTTTTCCGGAATATGACGGAAAAAGAATTTAATGATTTCTCAGAAGAAGAAATCAGGAGTTATGCAGATGAACTTATAAAATCAGGCTACAGAAAACTTAAAATAACTGCTATAAAAGCATCAAGAAAAGAATACAATGAAACTTTTCCTCAGGGGTATCATACACCTGAAAATTATTTTTATGTGATTCAGAATGACAAGAATGAGGATGTCGGCAAGATTTTTTATCAGACTCATTATGAGAAAAAAGATGTTGCATTTATTACCGAGTTTGTTATAAATAAGGAACACCGAAATAAAGGTTACGGTAAAAGTGCTCTGAAAAAAATTGCCGAAGACGCGAAAGAAAAAGGCTACAAAAAAATGGGCCTCAATGTTTTCCTGCATAATAATATATCTTATCCCATGTACCTCAAAGATGGCTATAAGGTTATAGAAGAAATTGACGGCAACGCAATAATGGAAAAGGATTTATAAATTCAAAACCTCCGGCTCTCTCTGCCGGAGGTTTTGACTATCTGAGTAAATCAACAATTTTCTTAAATTCTTCTGAGTTTTTAATTTCTGCTGACAGGGGATATTTTTCTGTAAACAGATGCTTTATCTGTCCCCTTGCAGAATAGGTGCTGCCCAGTGTGTGCTTATCGAACACTTTGCCTTCAAAAAGCTTTGAGCCCATTGTGGTAATTCTTTCCATCTCGTCAAATTTCACAGCGAGTTCAGCACTTTTTCTTAAATTTGCAAACCCTTTTTCGTTATCGCCAATACGAAAAAAACTTACCGCAAGATAGCCATAGTTATAAATCATATTACGCCACATTTTTCCGTAATTACCATCATCGTAAATGAAGTTTAGAAAATCTATTTCTTTTCCGAAAGCATCTGTCTTCCAATCTTCTGAAAATCTTCCGTCATAGAAAAAGTAGTGAGAAAAAACTGAATGAAAAAGGGACAGAAGTTCTTCAATGGTGTTTTGGATTTTAGTATCACGGTCAGTCATGTTATTGGGGTAAAAGAAGCAACAACATTCTTCTGAATCTTTCATGCGAGGCATTTCTCGTATTATTTTTTCGCAATCACTAAATGTTATCCCGCTGTTTTCTCTTTTTGAAAGGGAGTGGTAAAATTCAATAATATGCCTTTTGGAAGAAAGACGAATTTTATCTACAACGCAATTTTCCTGAATGTTTTCATATATTGATTTTATTTTTGAAATTGTTTCCTGATCCTTATCCGAAAAATGCACAAGATATGTCATATACCTTAATAAAATTCTAAAATCGTTCGGATGTTTTTCTTTTAATTTGCTAATAACTTCCTGCTTCAATTTCTTGTCGGTAATATTGTCATATTCTTCAAGATCTTTCAAAATCTCATTTTCTGTTTCCGCTTCATTAACTCCGAACAAATCATCAATACTTATTTTGAAGAATGACGCAATTTCAGGTAACATTGTAATATCGGGATATGTGTCTCCTCTCTCCCACTTACTTATTGTCTGAAAGGAAACACCCAAAAACTCTGCCAATTTTTCTTGCGTAAGATTTTTTTGTACTCGCAATTTTTTAAGATTTTTACCTAAATAAATATTCATAAAATCACCTCGTTATTTTTATAACGGCACCGTGATTTAATCATAACCTATATTAAAACATAAATCAATAACGCGTTATGAGAGAAATTTTCTCATAACGCGGGAAGATTAATTTGATTTAATTTTTTTACGTCTGCACTTCACAAACCCTACAGCTATAATCACCATGGAGATAACCGCACCTGCCAGAAGAAATGCCGGCATAATATCAAAAGCACTGTTCCAGCTTATTGCTGTGTTCCTCATATTAATCATAAACGATTCATCATCAAATGTAATCGACTGACTGCTTTCGTATGCCCAGTAAAGATTATCATAAACATTTCTGTCTACAACATATTTTTCCGCAAATTCGTCTCTTTCCCTTTTGCTTGAAAACTCTTTATACTCCCACTCAAGCTCGTATATTTCTGTAATAATAAGACCGTTTTGGGTTTCAGAAGTTTTCACTTCAAAGCTGTAAATATCAAGCTCCGTTTCACCAAAGCCGGAGCAATAGTAAATCTTACTACCGTTCTGAATATGATTTTTAAGTTTATAATAGTCTGTCTTTGCACTGCTTTCCGAATCATAAAGCTGTGTGTCTGCCTGAAAGGAAAACGCACTTTCTTCAAAGCTGTCTTCAACAAATACCGATGCAAAGGGAAGAACAATACAAAGTCCGAAGGTTATCGCAGATAAAATTGAAATTTTTCTGACAAGCTTTTGTCTGTATGAAATATATTCTTCTGTCAATTTTTCTTCAATGGAAAGCTTTCTGCCGATAAATTTGTAGAGAAATACACATGCAATCATTACTGCAAAAACGGCAAGAGCAAGCCACGGCAGGAAAAATCCGTATGTGAGATTTATTATTATCTCGGCGAGCGTTACTGCTGACACGGCGAATATTGAAACTATAATTTTTCTTGTTTTGATTTTACTCTGCAATATTCTTTCGTCACTTACAGATATCTCCGGCTCTTCAAAAATCACCTTGTAATTCATAAAGGCGATTACTTCCATTATGACAGCAGCACCGACAAGCAACACGGCAATAATTATACCGAGCGAGCTTGCAGAAAAGAAGAGAGAAATAAACAGCGCAAAAAAGCTGAGAACGAGAGAAACAATCGACAGCGTTGAATAATTTTTTTCAGACGACAGAAAAAGGTACTTCATCTGCTTTTCTGTTTTCACGTCATTTTTCTGGCAGTCGCAATTATCTTTTGAGATTCTTTCCCCTCTTAAAAGCTCATCAACGGTAACGGAATAAATTTCCGCAATTGCAGGAAGCATTGTAATTTCCGGGTATCCCTCGTCACATTCCCATTTACTGACGGTTTTGTTTGATACATTAAGCTTGTCTGCAACCTGCTGCTGAGTAAGACCGTTTGCTTTTCTCAGAGCAGACATAAAAGACCCCATAGTTTTCTTTTCCATGTAACCACTCCTTTTCTTCTACCTATATTCTCCGATAAACAGAGAAAAAAAGCAACACATCCGCAGTGGATTTTGTCTGCGAATCGTGGAAATGGTGTTTTATGATTGTTTTACAATAGACCATTTAACTATTCATAATGTTATATTAAAAACCGACTCGTTAAACAAGTCGGTTTTAGTTAATGTAATTGTTACTCTGATAAGTTTCCGCAATACCATCCTATTATGCCATCTTTCTTTGCAATACACCCTTTTGAGTTTTTTGAAATTATCGACAACTTATCTCCTTTTTCTATCGGCAAAAGATAATCAGTGTAATCAAAGCACTCTTTTTCATTTCGGATATAGGTGTTTGGGATATGTAATTTATGCCCGCTTTTTACATGCTCTACATAAGAAAACTCTTTGTCTTTTTTTAATATTCTGATTTCTTTGTTGAGCCAGGATATATATACAGATTCCTTGCTTGGTCTTTGTTCATCAACGGCATATGCAGTAGAAATTTCGTCATAGCTTATATGGGAAATATCGTAAACAGAACTGTTTATATCAGGAATGATAAGAAGGTTTAATTGACCGTCTTTTTTCACTCCGCATCCTCCGTCTATTGAAATAATCCTTTTGTCGTGATTGATAATGGGGTTCATTTGCGGTATTTCAGATCCGTACAAAACAACAGGCCAATGACCTGCAACCACGTATTTATCAAAGATGTGCGGAGTTTTCTCTGCAAAGGCATCATACTTCGTTAACTCAAAAATGCTCTTATCGCTGTTATCTGATACATTCTTTTCTCTTAATCCACCATGAACAAAAATATATTTTTGTGTTTCTGCAACCGTCGGAAGATTAGCAAGAAAATTAAATTCTTTTTTAAAATGATTTATTACAGCAGATTTTGATAAGAGAATGTCCTCAGGGCTGTTTATCACATAGCCACATTCAACTGCAAGCTCTTCATAAAAAGATGTACCTGCCCATTGCCTTAAATTTAAAATGTAGTTATAAAAACCTTGTACGTTTTCTTCAGATAATTCATGTATAATCTTCAGCCTGTATGCATCTACATTGCCTATAAGAGGAATAACATTTCCCTGCTCGTAAAGCTCCATAATATAACGCAAAGTATTCAGATTTTCAGGACCTTTTTCAATCATATCTCCGACGATAAATAAAACATCATTATCAGAAAAGGATGCTTTTTTCAGAATTTGTTTAAAATAAGAGAGGTGACCATGAATATCACTTGTAATAAGAATTCGTCTCCCCGGCTCTATCGTTATCCGTTTAATTTTTGTTGTTAAATCTATCATCGCAGATTATCCTTTTGAACTGTTTTTGGCTGTGTTTAACGTTGAAACTAAAATTTTCTTTATTTCCAGACAATCATCAAGCAAAGAATTACCCTCTTGATTTGTTATATATTCAGATAATATTAAAAGTCTTAGCCAATATTCAGTTTCTGCAGTTTCTTTTAGTGATATCTGAAGTTTAGCTATAAAATCGGCTTTTGAAACACCATAAACAGCTTCATTCGCATTTGCACCGATACTTGTTCCTGAACGAACTATTTGCTTTGAAATAATCGTTTCTTTTTTCTCTTTTATGAGATATTTATAAAGCTTTACTATTCGTGCGGCAAAATTCAAAGATTTATCTAACAAAATATTATCTTTCATACTTTCACCTCAAAAGAATAAAGAAAAAAGAATATTGAATAAAAAATAATACAAACGGCGCCGATTGCATGTTTTATTATTTCATATTTATTCTCTATTCTTTTTTCTTTTAGCCTCAAAAGAGGCGCCCTTTGGCCCGCCTGAGAGGATTCGAACCCCCGACCTTCAGAATCGGAATCTGCTGCACTATCCTGCTGTGCTACAGGCGGAAATATTTCTTATATATTCTATCACATTATTTTTGACTTTACAACTTTTAAGAATAAGATTTTTAAAGAAAGTATATAATTATATCGAGGTGATTTTCGTGACCATTAAGTTAAAACCTTTACTTATCAACCTTTTCATTCCCCTTGCGGTGGGCGGTCTTTCAGCACTGCTTACCATGGACAGTATGGAAACTTTTTCTTCTCTCAATCAGCCGCCTTTATCTCCACCAGGTTGGCTTTTCCCCGTTGTGTGGACAATTCTTTATACGCTTATGGGAATTGCTGCTTACCTTGTTTATACTTCAAACAAACCTAAAAAGCAGATAAATACCGCACTGATTGTCTATGGCATTCAACTTTTCTTTAATTTTTTCTGGTCAATTATATTTTTCAACAGAGCGGACTATCTCTTCGCTTTTGTATGGCTTGTAATTTTATGGGCACTGATACTTGCAAACATAATTTTATTTTACCGCATTTCAAAGCCTGCAGGAATTCTTCTCATTCCCTATCTTCTGTGGGTAACATTTGCAGGATATCTTAATTTTGCAATTTATCTCTTAAACTGATTCGATGTTAAAAACACCGCTGAAATCATTCACTCAGGATGACACAGCGGTGTTTTTTATAATTTATTTCGTTACTTCCTTATATCTCTCAAAGTTTTCTGACCAGATGCCAGCATCCTTTGGAGAATATGTAACAACGTTTTCGCTTGATGCGATAATTTCTCTTGCTTCCTTTATATCCTTGATTTCTCCGTGAGAAATGAGCTGAACTGCAAGGTTACCAAGAACTGTAGCTTCAATAGGTCCTGCTTTTACATCACATCCGCAGGAATTTGCTGTAAGCTGACAAAGAAGTGTATCCTTTGTACCGCCTCCGATAACGTGAATTACGGGGTAATCCTTACCTGTACATTCCTTGATTTTTTCAAAGGTTTCTCTGTACTTCATTGCAAGGCTCTCATAAATACATCGCATAATTTCGCCAACAGTTTCGGGAACATACTGATTTGTTTTTCTGCAGTATTCGCGTACTCTCTCAGGAAGATTTCCGTGAGGTACAAACTCAGGTGCATCGGGATCAATGAAACACTTGAAAGGCTCCGCTTCAAGAGCTAACTTTTCAAGGTCAGCATAGGAATAATTCTCGCCTTCTCTTGCCCACTGACGGCGACTTTCCTGAATCAGCCACAAGCCGATAATATTTTTAAGGAAACCTGTTGCAAAATCGTAACCGCCTTCGTTTGTAACGTTGATTTCATAAGTTGTATCGTTAACAACAGGTTTATCAAGCTCTGTGCCGAACAGTGACCACGTACCACTGCTGATAAATGCAAATTCACCTTCTGGACAAGGAACTGCACTGATTGCAGACTGAGTATCATGCTCACAAACTGCAATTACGGGAACTGAAGGAACACCGCACTCTTCACAGATTTCAGGTCTGAGCATACCAACCTTTGTTCCGCTCTTTACAATAGGTGCAAAAATGTCTTTTCTGATTCCCATCTTGTCAAGAAGCTCTCCTGACCATGAATTTGTTTCTAAATCAATCATCTGTGATGTTGTTGCGATAGAATATTCCGTGTTTTTTTCGCCTGTAAGCATATATGCAAAAAGGTCAGGCATAAAGAGCATTTTATCTGTTCTCTCAAGCATGTGAGGACGCTCTTTTTTAAGAGAGAGAAGCTGGAAAATTGTATTGAGCTCCATGAACTGAATACCTGTGATGTTGTACATTTCTCTTTTTGAAATATACTTTTCTGCTTCCTCAATCATACCAACTGTTCTTGCATCGCGGTAATGAATGGGGTTTTCAAGTAAGCAGCCGAATTCATCAAGAAGACCGAAGTCAACTCCCCATGTATCAATACCGATACTGTCAAAACCGCCTGCCTGCTTTGCTTTTATAATACCCTGCTTAATTTCGTGGAAAAGTCTGAGAACATCCCAGTATGTTGTTTTACCAACACTTACGGGATCATTTGAAAAGCGGTGAACTTCCTCAAGTTCGATTTTTCCGTTTTCAAATTTACCGATAATTGCTCTGCCGCTTGATGCACCAAAGTCAAAAGCAAGAACTCTTTTCAAGTGAATCACCTCTGAATTATTCAATTACTACACCTTTTTTGATAATAACGTTTGCATAAATTGCAGTTTCACCTGTTGAAACAATTGCATAAGCTTTTTTTGCTCTGTCATAGAAATCAAAGCGTTCAACAAGTTCAAATTTTTTGTCACCTTCGTTATTTTTAACAATTTCTTCATACTCTGCCCAGATAGGAGGACGGTTTTCGCTGTCACCATTATCCATAAGTGCAACCGGAGCATCAACATAAGTATCGAGAGGGAAAAGTTTGAGAATTGCGTCAAGTACATCGGGTACAGAATGACCGTCAAGACGCACGAGTCTCTGTGCACATGATGCTGCAGGGAAATTTCCGTCACCGATTACAAGTTCATCACCGTGTCCCATTTCCATAAGAATTTTAAGAAGTTCGGGATTAAGAATTGAAGGAATGTTTTTAAGCATAATATTTAGTCCTTTCGTATTATAATTTATTTTATATTTTCGCTTTTATCACCGTACATGCTATACATGTTACTGTAAATTCCGCCTTTTTCAATAAGTTCACTGTGTGAACCCTGCTCCGCTATGCCGTCTTCTGTGAGAACAATAATTTCGTCTGCATTTTTAATTGTTGTAAGTCTGTGAGCAATTGTAAGTGTTGTTCTGCCCTTCGCCAGTCTTTCAAGAGATTCCTGAACAAGTTTTTCACTTTCGTTATCAAGTGCGGACGTTGCTTCATCAAGAAGAAGAATAGGTGGATTTTTAAGGAAAACCCTTGCAATAGAAATTCTCTGCTTCTGACCACCTGAAAGTTTAACGCCACGCTCACCGATATATGTATCAAAACCATTAGGAAGTGCAGAAATAAAATCGTAAGCACCTGCCTGTTTTGTTGCTTCTATAATTTCATTCTCCGTTGCATCAGGCTTACCGTAAATCAGATTATCACGGATCGTTCCACTGAAAAGATAAACATCCTGAGCCACAACACCGATATTCTTTCTCAGAGAGTGAAGAGTAATATCTTTGATGTTTCTGCCATCAACAAGGATTTCTCCGCTTTCGGCTTCATAGAAACGAGGGATAAGATTGCAAAGTGTCGTTTTACCACCACCGCTTGGTCCCACAAGAGCTAAATTTTCACCTTTTTTCAGATGAAGATTCAGATTATGGAGAATCTGTTTTTCGCCTTTAACATAGCTGAAAGATACATTTTTAAATTCAATTTCTCCTTCAACATTTTCAATGTCAACTGCATCGGGACTATCAATAATTTCAGGAATTTCGTCCATGATTTCAGTAAATCTTTCAACACCCGTAACACCACGGCTGAACTGTTCGCTGAAATCAACTATGCTTCTTACTGAGTTGAGAAGAGTTGAAACAAGGAGCAGGCTTGCTGCAAAATCACCTGCTGCAATTTTTCCTTCTTTCATAAGCCATGCACCCATTGCAATAACAGCAATGTACATAGTACCATTGATAAGTCCGACTGTTGCATGGAAAGATGCCATGTATTTATAGCCTCTTATTTTTACTTTTATGTACTCGTCACAACCGGCTAAAAACTTTTTCTTTTCCGTTTCTTCATTGGTAAATGAACGTACAACTTTTACACCTAAAAGACTATCTTCAAGACGCGCATTTATTTCACCAATCTGATGTCTGTTTTCCTTGAAGGTATCGCGCATTTTTGTTCTTGTTTTCTTTGTAAGAAGAACCATGAACGGAAAAAGAACAAAAACTGCAACTGCAAAGCGGATATCCATGGTTGTAAAGATATAAAAACTTGCAATAAACTTTACAACTGTCATTAAAATCATTTCAGGAAAATGATGTGCCCATTCTGCCACATCAAAAAGGTCTGAGGTCATTCGTGACATGAGCTGACCGACTTTTGTGTTGTCAAAATATGAGAAAGAAAGTGTTTGCAAATGGTCAAACATATCTTCTCTCATTGCATTTTCAATTTTTGTACCCATTTTGTGGCCGAAAAAAGCCTGACAGTAACTTGCGACACTTTCAATTGCCTTTATTCCGACGTAAGCAAGACAGATTGCAAACAAAAACTCGTACGTAAGTGACATACCTTCGTTTGTAATTTTTTTGACAATCAAAGGTAGAATAATTTCGCTGGTTGCCGCAACAATCGCACAGAACAAAACTCCCAGTTCAGTAACGATATGTTTTTTCAGATAAGGAAAAAATCTTTTGATGAGAGCAAAATTCTGTATAAGCGTCCTTTCCTGCTTTTTGTCTTCCATGGAAAATCACCATCCTTTGCAATAAATTACAAATTTTATTATTTTATTTTTTCAAGAAGACTTTTTGCCTGATTTTTTACATTTTCAGGACAAGGACTGCCCAGAGGGGTTCTCATTGAAACGCATCTTTCAAGTGAAATTGCTTCATAAACACCCTCGTCAAATAAATCGCAGACACATTTATAATCTTCAATAGGAAGAACATCAAGTGTTGTTCCTTTTTCAATACAAAGAGCCACAAGCTCGCCTGTTGCTTTATAAGCATCACGGAAGGGAAGTCCTTTTGATACAAGGAAGTCTGCACAGTCAGTTGCGTTGATAAATCCGCCGAGAGCTGCTTTCTTCATATTCTGAGGAAGAACAGTCATTGTCTCAATCATGGGAATAAATGCTGTAAGACAAAGTTTAACTGTATCAACTGCATCGAAAATTGCGTCCTTGTCCTCCTGCATATCCTTGTTGTATGCAAGGGGAAGACCTTTCATAAATGCAAGAAGTGTCATCAAATCACCGTAAACTCTGCCTGCTTTACCGCGGACAAGCTCAGCAATGTCAGGATTTTTCTTCTGAGGCATAATACTTGAACCTGTTGAAAAAGCATCATCCAGTTCAATGAACTTAAATTCCCATGAACACCACATAATAATTTCTTCACTGAAACGTGAAAGGTGCATCATAAGAATTGAAATTGCACTTGCAAGTTCAATGCAGAAATCTCTGTCAGAAACACCGTCAAGAGAGTTCTGTGTAGGTCCTGCAAAACCTAAAAGCTCGGCTGTTCTTTCACGGTTCAGAGGATATGTTGTACCTGCCAGTGCACCGCTGCCGAGGGGACAAAAGTCCATTCTCTTATATGAGTCTTCAAGTCTGCCGATATCGCGAAGGAACATTTCTCCGTAAGCTAAAAGATGGTGGCCGAATGTAATGGGCTGTGCTCTCTGAAGATGAGTATAACCGGGCATTACAACATCGGCATATTTTTCGGCCTGAGAAGCAATAACCTTTTCAAGGTCTTTCACCTGAGAGATAAGTGCAGTACACTCTTTTTTCAGATAAAGCCTGATGTCAAGAGCTACCTGGTCATTACGGCTTCTTGCAGTGTGAAGTCTTTTACCTGCCTGACCGATTCTTCTTGTCAGCTCGCCTTCAATAAATGTATGTATATCTTCCGCATCGGGATCGATGGGAAGAGTGCCGTCAACTATTTCTTCCTTTATTTTTTTAAGCTCGCTTACAATTGCCTCTTTGTCCTCTACGGAGATTATTCCCTGCTCGGAAAGCATAGTTGCATGTGCAATTGAGCCGTCAATATCTTCCTTGAACATTCTTGAGTCAAAAGAAATTGAGGAGTTGAAATCGTTTGTTTTTTTATCTGCTTCTTTAGAGAAGCGTCCTGCCCAGAGTTTCATATATTAGTTCCTTTCAAAAAAATTAAAGGGTGAAAATACTTCACCCTTAATTTTAAAAGTTTTCATTATAAATGTCAAGCAAATACTTGCCTGAATACATTATTTATTTGCTTCTCTTTCCTGATCAAGGATTGCTTTAACCTTGATGGGAAGACCGAAGAGGTTGATGAAGCCTGCTGAATCGTTCTGGTCGTAAACCTCATCCTCATCAAATGTTGCAAATGCTTCACTGTAAAGTGAGTAGGGAGATGTTGTACCTGCGTTGATGATATTACCCTTGTAGAGCTTAAGTTTTACATCACCTGTAACAGTTTCCTGTGTTTTATCAACAAATGCTGAAAGAGCTTCACGAAGAGGTGTGAACCATTTGCCGAAGTAAACGAGGTCTGCAAACTGCTGAGCAATAAGTGCTTTGTAGTGCTGAGTATCTCTGTCAAGGCAGAGTGTTTCAAGAACCTGATGAGCTCTGTAGAGGATTGTTCCACCGGGAGTTTCATAAACACCTCTTGATTTCATACCAACAAGACGGTTTTCAACCATGTCGATAAGACCGATACCGTTTCTGCCGCCGATTTCGTTAAGCTTGCATACAAGGTCAACGGGTTCCATTTTTTCACCATTAAGTGCAACAGCCTCACCTTTTTCAAATGTGAGTGTTACGTACTCTGCTTTATCGGGAGCCTGTTCGGGAGAAACACCAAGCTCAAGGAAGCCGGGTTTATCATACTGAGGCTCGTTTGCAGGATCTTCAAGGTCAAGACCTTCATGTGAAAGATGCCAGAGGTTCTTATCCTTTGAATAGTTTGTTTCTCTGTTGATTTTAAGGGGGATACCCATTTTTTCAGCGTATTCGATTTCGTCCTCACGTGACTTGAATTCCCATGTTCTCCAGGGAGCGATGATTTCCATTTCAGGAGCAAAAGCTTTGATTGCAAGTTCAAAACGTACCTGGTCATTACCTTTACCTGTGCAACCGTGGCAGATTGCGTCTGCACCCTCTGCTTTAGCGATTTCTACGATTCTCTTTGCAATAATGGGACGTGCAAATGCTGTACCGAGAAGGTACTCACCTTCATAAATTGCACCTGCTTTAATTGTGGGGTAGATGTATTCTTCAACAAAAACTTTCTTAAGGTCTTCAATGTAAAGCTTTGATGCGCCTGTCTTTATTGCTTTTTCCTCAAGACCATCAAGCTCTGTGCCCTGACCTACGTCACCTGATACTGCAACAACCTCACAGTTGTTGTAATTTTCCTTAAGCCACGGAATGATAATTGATGTATCAAGTCCGCCTGAGTAAGCAAGAACAACTTTTTTAATTTCTTTTTTCATCTCTGATTTCCTCCAATTTATATTTTTTTCCATTTATTTCACTTGATATACACTATTATACACGTTTTATGCATAAAATCAAGAGAAAATTCATAAATATACAAATTTTATACATATTTGACATTTACACGAAAAAATAATAAAATAATTGTACACTATTACAACAATTTTTTCAAGGGGGGAAAGATGATGAATAAAGAGAAAAATTTAAGACCGGTGCTTTTCCGGACACTTATCGGCATTATTGCAGTAAGTTTTATTCTTTTCATAGTTTCTCTTTTTACTGACAGAATCACGCCCCCTGAAGAAATAAACAATAACAGCGTATCTTCAAGAACAGATTATTGGACAGATGCAAAGGGTACTGTAGCTAAAGATATAGTATACGAGGAAGATCAGAACATTTATAAAAGCTCATTTATCGGTGAATACAAAAGTTTCGCCATAAATCCCAAGGTTACAAAAATCAGTAAAAACGGATGGAATCTGATTCTGCTGAATAAAGATAATATTCTTCCTGATAATTATGAAATTAATCTTTCGACTATTGCGGGCAGTGAAATCAAAATGGATGCAGATGCTGCTGAATTTTTCAATAAAATGTATATTGAAGCTACGAGAGAAGGAATTATTCTCACACCATTCTCAGGATACAGAACGGTTTCTTTCCAGAGAAAACTTTTTGAAAACAAAATTGAAGATATAATAATAGAAACAGGAAAAGAAGAAAAAGAGGCAGTAAATGAGGCTCTGAAATCAGTGAACATTCCTGCTTCAAGTGAGCATAATGCAGGACTTTCCGTTGATATTATAAGCCGTGATGCTTCTTTTGCAGACACGGATGAGTATAAATGGCTTTATTCAAATGCACACAAATACGGCTTTATTCTCCGTTATCCTGAAGGTAAGGAAAAAGTAACGGGTGTTGAGTTTAAGCCTTATCACTGGCGTTTTGTAGGCATAAACGCTGCAAATGAAATGAAAAAATCAGGTCAGTGTCTTGAAGAATATTTGAAAGTAAAATAAATTTTCAGAGGGATTTTCTATGCAATATTTTGCAAAACATTATGATGTTGCAGTTATCGGAGCAGGCCATGCGGGAATAGAAGCAGGGCTTGCTTCTGCGCGTCTCGGCTGTGAAACGTGCGTTTTTACAATAAATCTTGACTGGGTTGGTAACCTGCCATGCAATCCGTCAATCGGCGGCACATCAAAAGGTCACTTAGTCCGTGAAATTGACGCTCTGGGCGGTGAAATGGGCATTGCAGCAGACTTACATACTTTGCAGAACAGAATGTTAAATGTAGGTAAAGGCCCTGCTGTACACAGCCTCAGAGCGCAGATTGACAGACGTCTTTACTCACAATACATGAAGCACACACTTGAAAAACAGGAAAAACTTGAGCTGAGACAGTGTGAAATTGTAGATTTGAAGAAAAATGACAAGGGCTTGTGGGAAATGACTACAAACCTTGAAGCAATTTACACTGCTGAGTGTGTTATTCTCGCAACCGGTACATTCCTCGGTGGTAAAATTTATGTAGGTGATGTTTCTTTTTCAAGCGGGCCTGACGGTATGTTCCCTGCTGATAAACTTTCAGAGGCTCTTGTAAGACTCGGAATTGAAACAAGAAGATTCAAAACAGGTACTCCTTCCCGTGTCAACAGAAGAAGTGTAAATACTGAAATTCTTGAATTGCAGACCGGTGACGAAGAAACTACTCCTTTCTCATTTAATTTTAATTCTAAAATAGAAAATACAGAGCCTTGTTATGTTACATATACAAATGCTGAAACTAAAAGAATAATTCTTGAAAATCTCCACCGTTCACCTCTTTATGGCGGAAAAATTGATGGTGTAGGTCCGAGATACTGTCCCAGCATTGAAGATAAAATTGTCAGATTTGCAGAAAAAGAGAGACATCAGATTTTTATAGAGCCTTGCGGTAGTAGTGACAATACGGAAGAAATGTATCTTCAGGGACTTTCTTCATCACTGCCTGAGGATGTTCAGCTTGCGTTTATCAGAACTATTCCGGGACTTGAAAATGCACAGGTTATGAGAACAGCATATGCTATTGAATACGATTGTGTTGACCCACTTACACTTAAAGCTACACTTGAATTTGAAAATTTTGAGGGACTTTACGGCGCAGGTCAGTTCAACGGCTCAAGCGGATATGAAGAGGCGGCAGCTCAGGGACTTGTTGCGGGTATCAACGCTGCAAGAAAAATTCAGGGTAAAGATGAATTTATTCTTGACAGAGCAAGTTCATATATAGGAACACTCATAGATGATCTTGTAACGAAAGGTTGCTCTGACCCATACAGAATGATGACATCACGTTCTGAATACAGACTTATTTTAAGGCAGGACAATGCAGACCTTCGTCTTACCGAAAAAGGATATGAAATCGGTCTTATCAGTGAAGAAAGATACAGACTCTTCTTACACAAAAAAGAACTTATAAAAGAAGAAGATAAACGAGTTAAAAGCGTAGTAATATCGCCATCTGAAAGACTTAATGAGGTACTTGTTTCACGTGAAACAGCACCCATAAAAACAGGTGTACGGCTCTCTGAACTTATTAAAAGACCTCAGCTTGATTATAAAGTTCTTGCTGAGTTTGATACTGAAAGACCTGACCTTCCAAAGGAAATATTTGAACAGGTCGAAATAGAAATTAAATATGAAGGATATATAAAAAGGCAGAAGTCACAGATAGACGAAATGCGTCGTCTTGAAAAGAAAAAGATAGATTTCATAAAGGATTACAAAGAAATTGTAGGACTTCGTCTTGAAGCTCAGGAAAAGCTTAACAAAGTCAGACCTGCAAATATTGGTCAGGCATCAAGAATTTCCGGTGTAAGCCCTGCAGATATTTCCGTACTTCTTATTTATCTATCATCCCTTGGAAAGGAAAACAGACAATGATTATTTCTAAAGAATTATTTATTAATTCTCTCAAACCTTTCAATATAACTCTCACTGACGAAAAAATTGAAATGTTTGATAAATATGCATCTCTTCTTATAGAGTGGAATTCAAAATTCAATCTTACAGCTATCAAAGACCCGGATGGGATTGTTGTCAAACATTTCGTTGACAGCCTTGCGGTTCTTTCTGAAAACAAGCTCGAAGGAACACTCATAGATGTTGGTACCGGTGCAGGTTTTCCCGGACTTCCCCTTTTGATAGCTAACGATAATCTTGAAGTTACTTTCCTTGACAGCACAGGTAAAAAAATTAAGTTTATTGAAACTGTTCTTGATGAACTTGGTTTATTTGCTGATACTGTGAATGCAAGAGCTGAGGAAGCAGCAAAGGATGAGTTTTTACGAGAAAGCTTTGATTTTGCTACTGCAAGAGCAGTTTCAAATTTACGTGATTTATCTGAATATTGCTTACCATTCGTAAAGGTCGGCGGTAAATTCATATCTATGAAAAGTGCTAAAACCGACGAAGAAATCAAAGATGCAAAAGAAGCTATCAGAGTTCTTGGCGGTGAAATTGAAAAGGTAAATTCTTTTGAACTTGCCGATTGCGGAGAAAGAACACTTATTTTCATAAAAAAAGTTCGTCCTACTCCGACAAAATATCCGAGAAATTATTCTCAGATTGTAAAGAATCCTATTGTTTCACGTGAAACAAAGTAAAAATACAAAAATTTTTGTCGTAATTTTCTGCTGGACAAACTTCCTCCAAAGGTGTATTCTTGACTTACGGAAATCAAGTCAGGAAACATTTTTTGGAGGATTTTTTTAATGCAAACAGAATCTGCAGGGAAAATTGTTTTAATAAGATGTAACAAGATAAATCCTTCAAAATTGAAATTTAACTCATTTGGTGGCAATATTACAGAATTATCGGAAAGTATAAGAAAACATGGATTTATGCAGCCTTTGAACGTAAGACCACTTAATTACGGTATGTATGAAATTATAAGCGGTAACAGAAGACTTTCTGCTGCAAAGCTTGCCGGTATTTCTTCTGTTCCGTGTATCATAACGGATACTGATGAAAAAACTGCTGCTAAAATGAATTTTATTGAAAATTCATTCAGAAATAAATATTCAGTTTTTAAAGAAGCCGATATTATAAAAATGCTTATTCTTAACTATGAATTCGGAATTGATGAAGTTTCAGATATGATTTTTTGTGAAAATTCAGAAATAATAAGTAAGCTCAGAATACTTCATTTTTCGCGGGAAAACAGAATAAAAGCTGAAAATTCAGGTCTTTCTTTCAAGCAGTGTAAATCACTGTTAAAGCTTGAAAATACTGAGTTTTTCAATGATACTCTCAATGAAATTATACGTGAAAAACTTAATGATTTGCAAACAGAAGAATATGTTGATAAAATACTAAAAAATCTTCATAACACTGTAATTTTCAAAGATATAAAGCTTTTTACAAATACTATTTCAAATGCTGTTGAAAAAATGAAATCAGCAGGAGTCAAAGTTATTTATGATAAACAAGAAGATAATGAAAAAATAAGTTTTTCGATAATTATTCCGAAAAGTACAAACAACGCTATAAAGTCGCAATAAATGCGGTTTTATATACAAGGGCATTTTGCCCACCCATATCTTTCTCTTTCACACCCCACATCCACAAACAGCGAAGGAGCAGTCAGTAATGGCTGCTCCTTTGCTGTTGTTTCACGTGAAACATTTTATACAAAAATATTTTGTCTTTTCATTATAAATAATAACACTAAATTTCTTGCAATTTTATTATATCTATGATATAATAAGTTAATTATTATGGAGAAGGTTGCCGTTCTTTCAGATAGGAGAACTTTATATATGGGAAAAACCATTGCTATAGTTAATCAAAAAGGCGGTGTCGGTAAGACAACAACTGCCGTTAATCTCGTTGCTGCCCTTGGCAGTAAAGGTTATAAAACTCTGCTTGTTGATATTGATCCTCAGGGTAATACAACAAGCGGCTTAGGTGTGAATAAAAGAAATATTTCAAAATCTTCTTATGATCTGCTTACAGGTAATGCAAGAGCCCAGGAAGTTATTATAAGCACTGAATTTAAAAATGTCAGTGTTATTCCTTCCAGTATTAATCTTGCAGGTGCTGAAATAGAACTTGTGGACATCAAAAACAGAGAAGCAAGATTAAAAAATGCATTGGCACTTGTAAAAAATGATTTTGATTTTATTTTCCTTGATTGCCCCCCTTCACTTGGTCTTATAACTTTAAACGCACTTTGTTGCACAGATACGTTCTTCGTGCCCATACAGTGCGAATATTACGCCTTAGAGGGACTTTCACAGCTTATGTCAACAGTAAGACAGGTTAAGAAGCTTTATAACGAATATATCGACCTTGAAGGCATTCTGCTTACAATGTATGACGGAAGGCTTAATCTTACTCAACAAGTAGTTGAAGAGGTTAAAAAATTTTTTCCGAAAAAAGTCTATTCAACAGTAATTCCGAGAAATGTAAGATTATCAGAAGCTCCTTCATTCGGACAACCTGTTATATATTACGATAAATCTTCCAGAGGTTCAGAAGCTTACATGAATCTGGCAGATGAATTTTTGAAATTAAACAAGAAATAAGGAAGTGAATATATGGCAAAGAAAGGACTCGGCAGAGGAATTGAATCTCTCTTTACTGAAAATTCTTTAGAAGAAATAAACTCTTCTTCCACAGAAAAAGTAAAATTGGTTGATATCGTACCTAACAAAGACCAGCCAAGAAAAAAATTCAACGATGAATCTCTTTCAGAGCTTGCAGACAGTATTTTACAGCACGGTGTAATTCAACCTCTTCTCGTACGTCCCCTTTCAGGCGGTACATATCAGCTTGTAGCCGGTGAAAGAAGATGGCGTGCATCAAGAATGGCCGGCCTCAAAGAAGTTCCTGTTGTTATAAAAGACCTTTCTGATGAAGAAGCATCAGTAATCGCTATGATAGAGAATCTTCAGCGTGAGGACTTAAATCCCATTGAAGAGGCTGACGGAATAAAATATCTTATGATAAAATACGGTCTTACGCAGGAAGAAGTCAGCGAAAGAGTCGGAAAATCACGCTCTGCAGTTGCAAACTCACTGAGACTTCTTAAGCTTCCTGAAAGTATTACAGAATATGTGAGAGACGGTATTATTTCAGCAGGTCATGCAAAATCTCTTCTTCCTCTCGAAGATGAAGAAAAGATGATTTCTCTCTGCAACAGAATTATTGCAGAAAACCTTTCGGTCAGAGAAACTGAAAAAATCGTGAAAGATATGCTGATTGAAAAGAAAGCAAAAAAGAAAAAATCAAGAGATAAATTTTTCGATGAAGTTGAACTTTCACTTAAAGATTCTCTCAAGAGAAAAATTAAAATAAATTCAACTTCAAAAAATAAAGGTACTATTACAATCGAATTTTTCGATAAAGAAGACCTTGTAAATTTTGTAAAATATTTTGATGAAAATAAATGATAGGAGAAGATTCAGATGTTAGACATTAAAGTTATCAGAGAAAACCCCGAAAAAGTTAAAGCAGCCATGAAAACAAGAAATAAAGACATGGATGCTCTTGTAGATGAAGTACTTGCAATAGACGCAGAACGAAGAGTTCTTATGACAAAAACTGATGCTCTCAAACAGGAACAGAATGAAGCAAGTAAAAAAATTCCTCAGATAAAAAAAGAAGGCGGAGATATCTCCGAAATCATGAAGAGAATGAACGAAATCAAAGAGCTTATCAAAGCTAATGATGCTGTTCTCTCTGAGCTTGAGGAAAAACAGAAGAAAATTATGTATGAATTTCCCAACATTCCCAGCGAAACAACACCTATCGGTAAAGATGATTCAGAAAATGTTGAAATCAGAAAATGGGGTGAGCCGAGAAATTTTGATTTTGAAGCAAAAGCTCATTGGGATATCGGTGCAAACTTAGGCATTCTTGATCCTGAAACAGCAGCTAAAGTTACCGGCACAAGATTCCATTTCTATAAAGGTCTCGGTGCAAGACTTGAAAGAGCTATTATCAACTTTTTCCTTAATACTCATATTGAAAACGGATATACAGAGGTTATGCCTCCCTATATGGTAAACCGTGCATCAATGACAGGCACAGGTCAGCTTCCTAAATTTGAAGAAGACGCATTTAAAACAACTAATGATTATTTCCTCATTCCTACAGCTGAAGTTCCTGTAACAAACATGCACCGCGACGAAATTCTTGACGGAGCAAAGCTTCCTATCAGCTATTGCGCATATTCTGCATGTTTCAGAGCAGAAGCAGGCTCAGCAGGCAGAGATACAAGAGGTCTTATCAGACAGCATCAGTTCAATAAAGTTGAACTTGTAAAATTTGCAGACCCCGAAACATCTTATGAAGAGCTCGAAAAGCTTACAAACGACGCTGAAAGAGTTCTTCAGCTTCTCGGTCTTCCTTACAGAGTTGTGGCACTCTCATCAGGCGATATCGGCTTCTCATCAGCTAAAACTTATGATATCGAGGTATGGATGCCTTCTTACGGCAGATACGTTGAAATTTCTTCATGCTCAAACTTTGAAGATTTCCAGGCAAGACGTGCTTCTATCAGATTCAAGAAAGACCAGAAATCAAAAGCTCAGCTTGTTCATACTCTTAACGGTTCAGGTGTTGCAATCGGCAGAACAACTGCTGCAATTCTTGAAAACTTCCAGAATGAAGACGGCAGCGTAACAATTCCTGATGTACTTGTACCTTATATGGGAACAGATATTATTAAATAAAATATAAAAAGTTTTCCACAATTTTTTACATTTTCCACACAGAGTTTTTCAACTTTTCATTTTTGTAAATTTTTACAACAGAAATGTTAAAAGTTATGAAAAAGTTTTCAAAACAAAAAACTACAAAAATTTCAAGTAATAACAGGCTTTGAATAGGTTTTACCAAATTTCAACAGTACCTACTACTACTACTAAAATAATTATATCTTTATTTTCTTTATCACGGAGGTTTCTGAAATGAGAGTAATTTGCGACACACAAAAATTATCAGAGGTTTGTCAGGTAATTCAGAAAGTAGTTTCTACAAAATCTACAATTCCCGCATTGGAAGGAATTTTACTTAAAGCTCTCGGTAACGAGCTTATCTTAAGTGCATATGACCTTGAAGTTGGTATTAACACTTCTATAAATGCAAAAATTGAAGAGCCGGGCAGTATTGTTCTCAATGCAAAAACTCTTTGTGATATTCTCCGTCATCTTCCCGGTGAAACAGTTTCAATTTTCTCAGAAGATGACAGACTTAAATATAAAATAAAGAGCGGTGAATCTGAGTTTTCTCTTATGGGAATTTCTGCTACAGATTTCCCTGAAATTCCAAATGTAGATTCAGGTTTCCCGATTGTTGTTGATAATAAAATTCTCAGAGAAATGGTAAGCCAGACAATTTTTGCAGTTGCTGCAAATGATTCAAAGGTTATTCACACAGGTATAAAATTTGAGATTTCTGAAAAGAAAATCAAGCTTGTTGCACTTGACGGTTTCCGTCTTGCAATCAGAACAGAAAATATTGATTATTCAGGAAACGATGTTTCTTTTGTTGTTCCCGCTAAATCAATTGACGAGGTTGTAAAAACTGCAGTTTCTCCTGATGGTGTTATTGCAATCAATGTGGGCAAGAGACACATCAGTTTTGAAGTTGAAAATTATACAATTGTTTCAAGACTTCTTGAAGGTGAATTCCTTAACTATACAACTGCAATTCCCCTTTCAGGCACAACTGTAGCCCGCGTTGATACAAAAACATTTATTCAGAGTATTGAGAGAACTTCTCTTATTATCACTGATAAATTCAAGAGTCCTCTGAGATGTATTTTTGATACAGATTCAATTAAAATTTCTTCTGTTACTTCAGTTGGTACTGCAAACGATAAAATTCCTGCAAAAATTGATGGTGGCAGAGTTGAAATTGGTTTCAACAATAAATACATTTTTGATGCTCTTAAAAATTGTAATGTTGATGAGGTAAGAATTGAACTTAACGGACCTACTTCTCCTATTGTTATTCTTCCTCCTGAAAATGATAATTTCCTTTATCTTGTATTACCTATGAGGTTGAAAGCGTAATGAAAATTAAAGTTCGTGTAAAAGAAAAAGAATCTAAAAAAATTTCTATATCAACTGAGTTTATAAGACTGGATGCTTTTTTAAAAATGTGTGATGCTGTTCAGTCGGGCGGTCATGCAAAAATTGTTATTCAGGAAGGCGAAGTAAAAGTCAACGGCGAAGTTTGTACTCAGCGTGGTAAAAAAATGCGTGTCGGTGACAAAGCTGAGTTTGACAGAAAAATTTATGAGATAGTTTAAAAGGATCTCTGAAATGAAAATTACAAAATTTGAAGCGAAAAGTTTTCGTAATTTAAAAGATGTTGAGTTTATCCCTGATGAAGGAATAAATATAATTTTCGGTGAAAACGGTCAGGGTAAAACTAACATCATTGAAGCTATATGGCTTTTTACGGGATTCAAAAGCTTCCGCACAAGAAAAAATTCTGAGATGATTCCTTATGATGAGGAAAAGTATGAAATTTCTCTTGATTACTTTTCTGAAAACCGTGAACAGAATATTACTCTTTTAAGTGATATTTCAAAACAGGAAACATACAAAAACGGTGTAAAAATGGTGTCACCGAGAAGTATTATAGGAGAATTTTTTTCAGTAGTTTTTTCACCATCTCATCTCAATCTGATAAAAGGTGGTCCTGATGAAAAAAGAAGATTTCTTGACATTGCAATCAGTCAGCTGAAACCATCATATGCCAGAATGTTATCAGATTATGTAAGAAGCGTGAAGCAGAGAAATGCTCTTCTGAAAAGTTTCGGTGAGACTTCTTATGAATATGATATGCTTGATTGCTGGGATGAAGCTATTGCAAATCTCGGCGGAAAAATAACTGCTGAAAGATTAAAATATGTTGAGTCTTTAACAGAATCGGCAATAGAAATTTATGACGGAATTTCAAACGGAAGAGAAATTCTTGAAGTTAAATATAATCAGGTAGGAAGAGAAGACAGATTTGAAGAAAGAGAAATAATTTCCGCACTTTCTGATGCTCTAAAAAAATCCCGTGAAAATGATATAAAAAATAAATTTACATCAAAAGGTCCTCACAGAGATGATTTTGAGGTAATTTTGAATTCAAAAAATATAAAAATTTTCGGCTCACAAGGTCAGCAGAGATCTGCAGCACTTTCACTGAAATTGGCAGAAGCTTCACTTATTAAAAAGATAAATGATGAACAGCCTGTTGCACTTCTTGATGATGTTATGAGTGAACTTGATACAGGCAGACAAGATTATATTTTAAACAAATTAAAAGACTGGCAGGTTTTCATTTCCTGTTGTGAGCCAACACAGGTTCTCCGCATGAAAAGCGGTAAAAGTTTTCAGGTGGAAAACGGAAAAATTATTTTATAAGGTGATTTTATGTACCTGCATTTAGGTCAGGAAACTGTTGTGATGCAAGATGATATTGTAGGAATTTTTGATCTTGATAATACAACTGTTTCAAAAGCAAGCCGTGACTATCTTGCACAGGCTGAAAAAAATAAACAGGTTATAAATGTAAGCTTTGAACTACCAAAAACTTTCATTCTTACGAATAATAAAGAAAAAGGTAACAGAATTTACATATCACAGATTTCCTCATCAACGCTCCTTAAAAGAGCTGAAAATATATATGAAAATAATAAATAAAACCATTCGGTTATGGAGGGTATAACATTGGATAATTTTGAAAACATCGAAAATGAAAATCAGGACGAAATCATGGAAGAAAAACTGATTCAATTTGACGATGAAGAAGAAATGGATACTGCAGTTTCCGATGAATACGGTGCTGATCAGATTCAGGTTCTTGAAGGACTTGAGGCTGTAAGAAAACGTCCCGGTATGTACATCGGTTCAACAGGACCTAAAGGACTTCATCATCTTGTCTATGAAATAGTGGATAACTCCGTTGACGAAACTCTTGCAGGTTTCTGTACTCATATCGAGGTTGAAATTCATCCCGATAATGTTATATCTGTAAGGGATAACGGACGTGGTATTCCCGTTGAAATTAATGAAAAAACAGGACTTCCTTCAGTTACTGTTGTTCTTACAGTTCTCCACGCAGGCGGTAAATTCGGTGGTAGCGGTTACAAAGTTTCAGGCGGTCTGCATGGTGTTGGTTCATCAGTAGTTAATGCTCTTTCAGAATGGCTTGAGGTCGAAGTTTCCCGTGACGGACATATTCATCGTCAGAGATTTACAAGAGGTAACATTGAAACAGAGCTTGAAATCGTAGGTGACACAACTGAAACAGGTACACTTGTTAAATTCAAGGCTGACCCTGAAGTTTTTACAGAAACAACAGAATATGAATTTGAAACTCTTCAGAGAAGACTCCGTGAAACTGCTTTCCTCAATGCAGGTCTCAAACTTACATTGACAGACAGCCGTGATCCTGAAAATATTGTTGAGGAAGTTTATTGTTACGAAGGCGGTATCGGAAGCTTCGTTGAATATATCAATGAATCAAGAGGTCTCACTCCCCTTCATGACAGTGCAATTCATTTCTCATCTGTCAGCGGTGACAGAAGTGCAGAAGTTGCCCTCATGTATAATGACGGCTACAATGAAACTATTCTTTCATTTGCTAATAATGTACGCACAGTTGACGGCGGTACACATGAAACCGGTTTCAAAACTGCACTGACAAGAGTTTTCAATGACTACGGTAAAAAATATAATATTCTTAAAGACGGAGATAAAAAGCTTTCAGGTGATGACGTAAGAGAAGGTCTTACAGCAGTTATCAGCGTAAAACTTACGGAAGCTGAATTTGAAGGTCAGACAAAGGGAAAACTTGGTAACACAGACATTACTCCCCTTGTGTCACAGACAGTTTATGAAAAACTGACTACTTATTTTGAAGAAAATCCTGCAGTAATCAAAGCAATTTTCAATAAAGCTCTTGAAGCTGCAAGAGCAAGAGAAGCTGCAAGAAAAGCAAGAGATTTAGCAAGAAGAAAATCAGCTCTTGAATCAAACTCACTTCCCGGTAAGCTTGCAGATTGTACTTCAAAGGATTCAACTCTCACAGAAATTTACATCGTAGAGGGTGACTCTGCAGGCGGTTCTGCAAAGAACGGACGTGACAGAGAATATCAGGCAATTCTTCCTCTCTGGGGTAAAATGCTTAATGTTGAGAAAGCAAGACTTGATAAAGTTATCGGCAACGATAAATTAACTCCCGTTGTTCTTGCACTTGGTACAGGTATAGGCGAAGACTTTGATATTTCAAAACTCAGATACGGCAAAATCGTTATTATGGCCGATGCCGACGTTGATGGTGCACATATCAGAACACTTCTTCTTACTTTCTTCTTCAGATATATGCGTCCTCTTATTGATGAAGGACATATCTATATTGCACAGCCGCCTCTTTTCAAAATTTCAAAGGGTAAGAAAGTAAAATATGCTTTCTCAGATGAAGAAAGAGACGAAGTAATCGAAGAATTTGGCGGAAGCTGCGACATTCAGCGTTACAAAGGTCTCGGTGAAATGGATGCACAGCAGCTTTGGGAAACAACAATGGACCCTGCTTACAGAACGATGCTCAGAGTTACCATTGATGATGCTATAAAGGCAGACGAAACTTTCTCAATTCTTATGGGTGATAAAGTTGAGCCCAGACGCGAATTTATCGAAAAGAACGCGAAATACGTTAAGAACCTTGACGTTTAAAATTTTAAGGAACGGTGAATGTAATGAGCGAAGAACATAAAATTCAATCATTTGAAGATTCAAAAATTATAAATGTAGACATTGATAGTGAAATGAGAAACTCTTTCCTTGACTATTCAATGTCAGTTATCGTTTCCCGTGCGCTTCCTGATGTACGTGACGGCCTGAAGCCTGTTCATAGAAGAATTCTCTATACAATGCACGAAAACGGACTTACTCCCGACAAAGCTCACAGAAAGTGCGCCGATACAGTCGGTTCAGTTCTTGGTAGATATCATCCGCACGGTGACTCCTCTGTTTACGATGCAATGGTACGTCTTGCACAGGATTTCTCAATGAGATATATGCTCGTTGACGGTCACGGTAACTTCGGTTCAGTTGACGGTGACCCCCCTGCTGCTTACCGTTATACAGAGTCAAGAATGAGTAAAATTGCTCTTGAAATGTTGACGGATATTGACAAAGACACAGTTGACTTTGCAATGAACTATGATGACCGTCTTAAAGAGCCTACAGTTTTGCCTTCAAGATTTCCTAATATTCTTGTAAATGGTTCAATGGGTATTGCGGTTGGTATGGCAACAAATATGCCTCCTCACAACCTCCGTGAAGTTATTGACGGTATGTGCTGTGTTATTGATAATCCTGATGCATCTCTTGATGATATTATGGAACATATCAAGGGACCTGATTTTCCCACTCATGGTATTATCATGGGTAAAGCGGGTATCCGTGCAGCTTATGCTACAGGTAAGGGTAAAGTTATTGTACGTGCACGTGCAGAAATTATAGAAAATAAAAACGGAAGATTTTCAATCAACGTTACAGAAATTCCTTATGGTGTTAACAAGGCAAGGCTTATTGAAAGCATGGCTGAACTTGTTAAAGATAAGAGAATTGAAGGTATTGCTGATATTAATGACTACTCATCCCGTGAAGGTATGCACATTCAGATTGACCTGAAAAGAGATGCAAATCCTCAGGTTGTTCTCAATCAGCTTTATACTTATACTCAGCTTCAGACAACATTTGGTGTAATTAATCTTGTTATCGTTGATGGTGTTCCGAAGATTCTTACACTCAAAGAAATTCTTCAGTACTATATAAAATATCAGTGTGAAGTTATTACAAGAAGAACACGTTTTAATCTTAAAAAAGCTCAGGAAAGAGCACATATCTTAGAGGCTCTTAAAAAAGCTCTTGACTTCATTGATGAAGTTATAGCAATTCTCAGAAATTCAAAGAGTATTGCTGAAGGTAAAGAAGCTCTTATGGCACGCTTTGATTTTGACGATGTTCAGGCTCAGGCAATTGTTCAGATGCGTCTTGGACAGTTGACAGGTCTTGAAAAAGAGAAAATAGAAGAAGAACTTCTCGCTCTCAAAGAAAAAATTGCTGATTATCTTGACATTCTTGCAAATGAACATAGAGTTCTTGCAATTGTAAAAGAAGAAGCAATGGTTATCGGTGACAAATTCGGCGATGACAGAAGAACAGAAATTGCTAATGTCAGCGGTGAAGTTGATATTGAGGACCTTATTCCCGAAGAGGAATGTGTTTATACAATGACAACTCTCGGTTACATCAAGCGTCAGCCTACTGAAACATATCAGATTCAGAGAAGAGGCGGCAGAGGTGTCAAGGGTCTTACACGCCGTGAAGAAGATATTGTAGAAACAATGTTTACATGTTCAACTCATGACTACGTTGTGTTCTTTACAAATGCCGGCAGAACATACAGACTTAAAGGTTATGAAATTCCTGAAGGCAGCCGTACAAGTAAAGGTATGAATATTGTAAACCTTCTTCCTATTACTCAGGAAGAAAAGGTTACAGCAATGATTCGTGTCAGACCTGAAGAGGATGATGATAAATTCGTTTGTATGGTAACAAGAAACGGTATCATTAAGAGAACATCTGTTGATGAATACAAGAATGTACGTAAGAAGGGTATTATTGCAGTTAATCTTGATGAGGGCGATGAGCTTGCATGGGTTAAACTGACGTCAGGTAACGATGACCTTCTTGTTGCAACAAAGAAGGGTATGTGCATTCGTTTCAATGAAAGTGATGCACGTGTTCTGGGCAGAACAGCAAGAGGTGTTAAGGCTATTGATCTTGCAAACGGTGACGAGGTTATCGGATTTGATGTTCTCAGAGAAGGTACAACTGTTCTTACAGTCAATGAAAGAGGCTACGGCAGAAGAAGTAACAATGAAGATTACCGTATTCAGTCAAGAGGCGGTAAGGGTGTTATGAACTACCGTACAGGTCAGTTCGGTGACGTAAGTGCTATCAGCGTTGTTGAAGAAAATGATGATGTAATCCTTATTTCATCTGACGGTATCATCATCAGAATTCCCGCAAATGAAATCAGTACTTTCGCAAGACCCTCAAAGGGTGTACGCGTAATGAAAGTTACCGAAGGTGAAAGACTTGCAACAATGACTACTACAGAACACATTGACGCTGAGGAAGAAACTGAAGCAGAAGGTGAAGGAACTTCTGTAGAAACAGCAGAAGAAAATCAATAAATATTAAATAAAACTGTCGATAAAATTTTTATCGACAGTTTTTCCGAAAGGATAATTTTTATGCAGTTAAATATCAAAGCAATCAAAGGAACACAGGATGTTCTGCCCTCAGAGAGCTATAAAAATCAGTTTGTTGAAAAAACAGCTCTCGAAATTGCAGAAACATTCGGTTTCAAAGAAATCAGAACTCCCGTGTTTGAACAGACAGAGCTTTTCCAGCGTTCTGTCGGTGACACAACAGACGTTGTGCAGAAAGAAATGTATACATTCACTGATAAGGGAGACCGTTCAATAACTCTTCGTCCTGAAGGTACTGCAGGCGCAGTAAGAGCTTTCCTTGAACACGGACTTTTCAATGATGCTCTTCCTCAGAAGGTTTGTTATGTAACATCTTGTTACAGATATGAGAAACCTCAGGCAGGCAGACTCAGAGAATTCCATCAGTTCGGTGTTGAATGTTTCGGCACAGCTTCACCTGCTGCTGATGCAGAAATTATTTCACTTGCAAATGAAATTTTCGGTTTCCTCGGAATTCAGAATCTTGAACTTCAGATAAACTCAATCGGTTGTCCCAAATGCAGAGCAGAATATCATAAAGCACTTAAAGCATATTTTGAAAGCTATAAGGGTGAGCTTTGTGAAACATGTCTTGACAGACTTGACAGAAATCCCATGAGAATTCTCGACTGTAAGAGCCCTGTCTGCTCAAAGATTGCAGAAGAAGCTCCGGTAGTTCTTGATTTCCTTTGCGATGAATGTAAAGAACATTTCGAGATGGTTAAAAAATATCTTGAAAACATGAAAATCGATTACAAAATCAATCCTCAGATTGTAAGAGGACTTGATTACTATACAAAAACTGTTTTCGAGTTTGTGTCAACTGAAATCGGTGCACAGGGAACAGTCTGTGGTGGCGGAAGATATGACGGTCTTGTTGAAGAAATGGGAGGTGCACATACACCTTCACTCGGTTTTGCAATGGGACTCGAAAGACTTCTTCTTCTCATTGAGGCTCAGGGAATTCAGCTTCCCGAAGGCAGAGGATGTGAAGTATATATCGCATCAATAGGTGAGAAAGCGTCTCTTGCAGCATCTGAAATAGTAACTGACCTCAGAAGTGGTGGCATCAGTGCACAGTTTGACGTTGTAGGTCGCTCCGTCAAAGCTCAGATGAAATATGCAGGTAAAATCGGTGCTCAGTACTCAATGGTTCTCGGCGACAGCGAAATTGATAATAATAAAGCTATGCTGAAAAACATGGAAACAGGTGACATGGCTGAGGTAGAGCTTGACACATTTGCTGAAGATTTCATGAACATTATGGTTCAGAATGCGGCAAAAGGTCTTGGCGATTATATAGGCGGAGAAAATTTTGATTTAGGTGCGCTTCTCGGCACACTTCCTCAGGAGGAATAAAATATGGATACAATGACAGGTAAAAAAAGAACAGACTACTGTGGTACTTTTACCTCAGCAGATATCGGCAGAAAAGTAACTGTTGCAGGTTGGGTACAGCGTCAGCGTGACTTGGGTGCTCTCATTTTTATTGACCTGAGAGACAGAACAGGTATCGTTCAGCTGGCGTTTGATGATACAACAGACAAGGAAATTTTTGAAAAGGCTTTCAGTGCAAGAAGTGAGTTTGTGCTCATGGCAAGCGGTACTGTCCGCGAGCGTTCATCAAAAAATATGGATATCCCCACAGGTGAAATCGAAATTTTTGTTGATGATTTAAGAGTTCTTGCAAAGAGTGAAACAACTCCCTTTGAAATTGTGGAAAACTGTGCAACGAGTGAGCTGACAAGACTTAAATACAGATATCTTGACCTGAGAAGACCTGATTTGCAGAAAAACATTCTCATGCGTCACAAAATCACAAAAATCACACGTGACTATTTTGATGAAAACGGATTTATCGAAATCGAAACCCCCATGCTCATCAAATCAACTCCCGAGGGTGCACGTGACTTCCTCGTTCCCAGCAGAATTCATAAAGGAACATTTTACGCACTTCCTCAGTCACCTCAGCTTTACAAACAGCTTTCAATGGTAGCAGGATTTGACAGATACATGCAGATTGCACGTTGCTTCCGTGATGAAGATTTACGTGCTGACAGACAGCCTGAATTTACACAGATTGACTTTGAAATGTCATTTGTAGATATGGAAGACGTTCTTTCAATTGGTGAAGGATATATCAAGAGAGTATTCAAGGAAGCAATTGATGTGGAAATCGGAGATTACATCCCCCGTCTCACATATAAAGAGGCTATGGAAAAGTACGGCTCAGACAAGCCTGATACCCGCTTTGAAATGGAGCTTGTTGACCTGAGTGAAACAGTTAAAAACTGTGGCTTTGGTGTATTCACATCAGCAATCGAGGGCGGTGGCTCAGTCAGAGCAATTACTGCAAAGAATGCATTTGGTGTTCTTACAAGAAAAGAAGTTGATAAGCTTACAGAATTTGTACGCGGTATTGGTGCCAAAGGTCTTGCATGGGCAAGAATTGCTGAGGACGGCACAATTGCATCTTCTTTTGCAAAGTTCATGACAGAAGATGAAATGAATGCAATCAAAGAAAAATGCGGAGCAGAAAATGGCGACGTAATTCTTATCGTTGGTGACACAAAGAACTCAATTGTTCTGTCAGTGCTTGGTGCACTCAGATGTGAAGTTGCGAAAAAACTTGATATTATAGATAAATCAAAATTCAACCTTCTCTGGATTATTGAATTCCCCTTCTTTGATTGGGATGAAGATTCTCAGACCTGGGTTGCTATGCATCATCCTTTTACTTCACCTATGGATGAATGTCTTGATTATCTTGAAACAGACAAAGCAAATGTAAGAGCAAAGGCTTATGACCTTGTTCTCAATGGTATTGAGCTTTCAAGTGGATCAATCAGAATTACTGACCCTGAACTTCAGAACAGAATGTTCAGACTTCTCGGCCTTAGCGAAGAAGAATCACACGCAAAATTCGGATATCTTACAGATGCTTTCAAATATGGTGCACCACCTCACGGCGGTATGGGTATCGGTCTTGACAGACTTGTTATGCAGATGCTTAAGTGCGAAACTCTCCGTGATGTTATTGCATATCCGAAGGTACAGAACGCAAGTGAGCCTATGACAGACTGCCCCTCTGTTATTGACACAGAGCAGCTTGACGAGCTTGCAATTAAAGTAAATCTTCCGGTAGAAGAATAATTTTTTAAAAATAATCTCCTCTGTTATCCTTGAGCGTAAGCGAAGGATCGGAGGAGATTTTTTATAATAATTTTTAATTTGACTTGGTAAACTATGCCTGTTAAAATAAAATTAAAAGATGAATTTTTTTCGGAGGGATGAAAATGAAAAAAATTATCAGTATACTTCTAAGTATAGTTATGGTTTTCACAATGTTCAGCACAACTGCTTTCGCCGAAAGCAACAAGGTTGAATTTGAAGGTAAAACATACGATTTATCTAATAAACATCCGTGGATTTTTGTTCACGGCATGGGCGGTTGGAACAAATACGGTGAAGAAGCTTACTGGGGAGGTTGGGCATCTTCCGAGGGAGATGTAATTGACCTTTACAATTCTAACGGAATTGAAGCTTATGCAGCAACTGTCGGTCCGTTTAACAGCGCATGGGACAGAGCATGTGAACTTTATGCTCAGCTTACAGGTACAGTTGTTGACTATGGTGAAGCTCATTCAAAGGAACATAATCACGACCGTTACGGTTATGATTATACAGGTAATTGTCTTATGGATGAACCATGGGATATGAAGGAAAAAATCAATCTTGTTGGACACTCATTCGGAGGTCATACAGTAAGACTTTTTGCATCTCTCATTGCTTATGGTGATGAAGCAGAAATTGCTGCAACAGGTGATGAAACATCACCGCTCTTCAAAGGCGGACACAAGGATGCAATTTACTCAGTAGTAACTTTTTCAGGCGTTCATAATGGTTCACCTATTGCAAACCTTATTCACGATTCATTCCTTATGACAGGTATTATTGCACTTCTTAATTTTGCAGGTGCAGTTTTCGGAAGCAACGTTCTTATGTGGGATCTTCCTATGGGACACATGGGACTTACACCCAAGCAGGGTGAAGACAGAGCAAAGTTCAGTCTTAAAACAATTAAAACAGTTGTTGAAGCACAGGACAACTGCGGATATGATCTGACACTCAGAGGTGCTGCAGAGCTTAATGAAAAAATAAAAACAGTTGACAGCGCATATTATTATTCATACTCATGCAACTCAAGCTACAAAACATCATGTGGTACATATCTGCCTATTGCATCAAACTTTGCAATGTTTTATCTCACATCGCTTTATATCGGTGCTACAGAGGGAAAAACAATTGACGGAATTTACATGGATGAATCGTGGGCTAAAAACGACGGAATTGTTCCCCTTGCAAGCGCTCTCTATCCCGCAACAGATGCTGACAATGCAAAGAGTTATGAAGAAGCAGTAAAAGCAGGAGAAAAAATAGAAACAGGAGTCTGGTATTACATGCCTACTATGGAAGGTTTTGATCACTTCGATTTTTGTGGAACAATAGATTATCCTACAACATTTGAAGATTTCTACTTTACTCTTGTTGAGACAATAAATGCTACGGTATAAACAAAAACACCACCGGATTCCGGTGGTGTTTTTAGTGCAGAATTCAAACCTGAAATGTTGATTTATATTATAACTTCTGACCTGAAATATTGTTCCTGAAATTTTACTTGTTCAATTATTTCATCTTTTGTGAACGAGGCGTTTTCAGGTGCAACTACCCATTTTTCTTCTACATCATCGTATCTGTGAATAATTGCAATTATTTTTCCGGTAAATTCTTTCATTGGCACATCAACACCGATAATGTACGCGTCCTGTTCTTCTCCGTCAGGTGCGATAATGCCTTCAACGTAACCATAGTTTACAGGATAATACATGTCTTTATGCTGAGGATGATGACTTCCCAGTGGTCTGTCGACAATTACTTTTACAGTTTTTCCGATCATAAAGAATACCTCGATAATTTTTTGTTTTTATATTTCAGAATTATAATATTTATAAATAAGTTCTCTAATATCTTTTGCAACAGCATGTGTTTCGTTTGTTTCATGTTCCCATATATAAATTGCAGAAGTGTTTACTTTTCCGTTTTCCGATATATTATAACAGTAGTAATCCCCGCAACCGTTTTCTGCAAAAAATATATGCAAATCGATATCTTCATAAACTTCTTTTAAATATTTTCTGTTAAGAAGGCAGTTTTCTTTTATTCTGTCTGTAGATAGCAAAAAATAAGAGTCCCCGTTCAGTTCAAGCAGAAGTTGTTTTAATTCGTCAGGAAAAGGATAACCTACAGTATTTTCCGCTTCCTTGATTTCTGCAGTTGTTGCAGGTTTTTGTATTTTTGTCCACTGGTTGTTTTTTGAATATTCTATAACTAACTCTTTATACATTTATCTTTTTCCCCACTTTCAGATCCGAATACTTGCAAATTCAAGCAGAGCCATATTTTCATTATATATAATTTTATCCCGAAAATCAACAACACCGCAGACTTTGAAAAATCTGCGGTGATTTTGTAATTATTTATTATTCAGTTCAGCTTTTCCCTCAGGAGTATCGCGATAATAATAAGTTTTTGTTTCTCTGTGAGTTGTGGAATTCCAGAGCTTGTCTGCTTCGTCCTTCCATGCTGCTGCGAATTTATCACAGCGTGAACAGAGGGTATCTACATCCTCGGGAGAAATCAGGTCAGTAGATTTTGCACCTGTGTCTTTTATAATCTTTCTCAGACATTCAGGGTTTTCAAGCATAGGACAAGGTCTTAAGTGATTGTCGTTGAAAGGCTGATTTTTGTAATATGCCTGGAAAAGAGGATTCTTAAGTGCTTCAAGAATTGTGTGCGTTCTGATGTTTGAGTCGGAATAGTGGATAAATACGCAAGGCTCCATGTCGCCTGCAGAGTTAATGTGGAAATAGTTTCTTCCGCCTGCAATACATCCGCCTACATATTCGCCGTCATCCTGGAAGTCAAAAACAAAAATCGGCTTACCTGTTTCTGAGTTTCTCATTTTCCTCAGCCAGTGATACATGTGTTTTCTCTGGTCAGGGTTGGGAATAAGCTCAGGAACAGCGTCTTTACCTACAGGCATATAGTTGAAATACATACCTATCTTTACACCCAGGTCAATCATCTTATTGATAAATTCATCGCTTGTTACAAAGTCAACATTTTTGCTTGTGTAGCAGACGGACATTCCGAAGAAGATACCGTGTTTCTTGAGAAGCTTCATAGCTTCAACAGTTGTCTGGTAACTGCCCTCACCTCTTCTGTCATCGTTGCTTTCCTCTGTGCCTTCAATACTTGCAACGGGAACGAAGTTTCCCGCTTCTTTTATCGCAATGCAGAAATCATCGTCAATCAGCGTTGCATTTGTAAATGCAAGGAAAACACAATCGGGATGCTCATTACAAAGCTTTACGATGTCATTTTTTCTGATAAGGGGCTCTCCGCCTGTAAACATAAACAGATGTGTGCCAAGTTCTTTCGCTTGATTGACAACGCTGTTCATTTCATCATAAGTCAGGCTCTGCTGATGACCATATTCTGCTGCCCAACAACCTTTACAGTTTTTGTTACATGCAGATGTAGGGTCCATGAGAATAAGCCAAGGAATATTGCATTTTAATTTTTCTCTGTTTTCTCTTACTTTCTTTGTTCCGTGAACACCGGCACCAAGACCGAAAGCCAGGAGCATTTTTCTGACAATATTTTTGTCAGTATCGTTTATAACAGATTTTGTAAGGCGTACCCAGATATTATTGGGATCCTGCGCGCCTTTACGCATGGCATCAAAGTTTTTACTGGGGAAAATAGAACCTACATACTTTTCCGCAAAATCAACCAGTTTACCGATATTTGCGTCGGGATCTTTTTTTACATATCCGAGAAGCATATCAAGTGCTTTACCTATTGCGGCACGCTCACTTTTTTCGCGAAATGTCATAAGTCTACCTCCTTCTGATAAGTATACCATAATATTGTATCACAGTTTTTTAAAAATGTCTATGAAAAAGTTGTAAATTACTTGAAATCATTATAAAAATAAGATATACTTTTTTAGTATCATCACTTTGGGGGATAATATGAAGGAAAAAACAAAAGAAATTATATCTGTGATTCTGCGTGTAGCTGTAGCACTCGTGATATTTGTTGCAGTTATAATGAATTACGACACACTTAAAAATCTCGATTTGCGAGCACTGGTTGGTTCAATCGGTGTAATCTGGTATGCCTATTTTGCAGTAATCGGTGTGTATGCCCTCAAGAGTGTTGTGTTTGTTGTTCCCGCGATGATGATTTATGTGTCTGTGGGTATTTCTTTTGATACGGGCACAGCACTTATACTTAATCTCATAGGTCTTGCAGTAGAAGTGACAATAACATATTTTCTCGGAAGATTTCTCGGAGGTGAATATGTGTCAAAGCTTCTTGAAAAGAATAAAGGCGGAAGAAAACTTCTGGGTATGAAAACAAAAACCAAGAATTCGTTTTTATTTGTGGCACGTGTTGTCCCTGCATTTCCCATTGATTTCACAAGCCTCTTTCTTGGTTCATCAAATTACAGCTTCTTACCATATCTTTTAATTTCGATCCTCGGAATTTATCCCAGAGTTCTTCTTTTTACAATTATTGGTGACAGTATATATAAGTATATACCGAAGGAGTTTATCATCAAGCTCATCATTGTGGCAATACCTGCAGCGGTAATCGGTTTCCTTATTTATACTTTCGTTAAAAAGCGTAAAAAAGGAATTAAGGATAAGTAAAAAGGAAATATTAATATCGACGGCATCTCGGGCAGATACGCGGAGGTATTAATATGGAAAAGAAAAATGAACAGAAAAGAAAAGTAAAGAACAAAGATATTATCGAAAGTATGATAAATGTCTGGTCAATTAACTCCACTCAGAACCCTATTGACATTCTCGGAAGCTACCGAGGCACACCATATAGTAGTAGCGGTGAGGTTCCGGAACAAGATCCTGATGATCTATAAAAAAATTAAAAAAATTCATGAATTTGCTTGACTTATCTTGATATTTATGGTATGATTATTGCACCTCTGAAAGAGGGTTATTTTTTTGTGCCCTTTTGTGAGGGAGGCTAATTCTTATATCCGGTAAAATGGAGGTGCCGTCATGAGAGTAAAAATCACACTTGCTTGCACTGAATGTAAACAGCGCAACTACAACACAATGAAAAACAAGAAGAACACCCCGGACAGGTTGGAGATGAACAAGTACTGCAGATTCTGCAAGAAACACACTCTCCACCGCGAAACAAAATAAGCGGGAGGTAGTAAGATGTCAAAGAACGAAAAGTCCGAAGCTGTTGCCAAGGTTGAAAAAGCCAAGAAAGTTAAGGACAACGCTCCTAAAGCTAAAAAAGGCAACATCTTTGTCCGTGTGGGTAAGGCAATCAAAGGCTTCATCAAAGACTTTAAAGGCGAAACAAAGAAAATTGTTTGGCCCGGAGCTAAAGAAGTCATCAAAAGCACAGGCGTAGTTCTTGTAGCTGTACTCGTTATCGGTGCAGGTATCTGGCTTGTTGACTGGCTCTTGTCACTTGGTGTTGATGGAGTTATGGAACTTGCAAAAGAATACGGAAAAAATGCTTCAAAAGAAGCAGCTAATCTGTTCAGTTCTCTTTGATTGGAGGAGAATACATGCCCGCTGATGCAAAATGGTATGTAGTCCATACCTATTCAGGCTACGAAAACAAAGTAGCTACAAACATCGAAAAGGTTGTTGAGAACCGTAAGATGCATGACCAGATTCTTGAAGTCAAGATTCCCATGGAAACAGTTACGGAAATCACAACAGCAAAGAAAAAAGTTAAAAAAGATGTTGAAGGCGAAGAAAAGCTTGTGGAAGAAAACGTTAAAGTTGAAAAACAGATTGAACGTAAAATTTTCCCCGGCTATGTTTTCATAAAGGTTGCAGTCACTTATGATGATGACGACCAGCCCTCAATGTCAGATGATTCATGGTTTGTTATCCGCCACACAAGAGGCGTTACAGGCTTTGTAGGCCCTGACAGCAAACCTACACCTCTCTCAAGCGACGAGGTGCACAAATTCGGCGTAGAAAGACACGTTATCGAGGTTAAGTACAAGGTCGGTGATCTTGTCAATATCGTTGACGGTCTGTTTGAAGGTTATTCAGGCGTCGTACAGGAAATCGATGTTGACAACAATGTTGTCAAGGTTGTTGTTTCCGCATTGTTCGGTAAGGAAACTCTGGTTGAAATGGAACTTGATCAGGTAGAGGTTTCCGAAGATTAATTTCGATAATTTACGGGGGAACCCGTTGAATTATGCACAGGACACTTTGACTGTGTCCGACGTGGGAGGAGCGAAAATTTTATCTAATCGCCCCGCAGAACCACATAATTTTGGAGGTGCAAAAAATGGCTCAGAAGGTAGTAGGCTTTATCAAGCTTCAGATTCCTGCCGGAAAAGCAACACCGGCTCCGCCGGTTGGTCCCGCTCTTGGTCAGCATGGTGTTAACATCATGGCTTTCACTAAGGAGTTCAATGAAAGAACAAAGAATGACATGGGACTTATCATTCCGGTTGTAATCACAGTGTACGCAGACCGTACATTCTCATTCGTTACAAAAACTCCCCCTGCTGCAGTTCTTATCAAGAAGGCTTGCGGTATCGAGAGCGGTTCAGGTGTACCGAATAAGACAAAGGTTGCAACAATCACAAAAGAACAGATCCAGAAGATCGCAGAGCAGAAAATGCCTGACTTGAACGCATCAAGTGTTGAATCAGCAGCAAGCATGATTGCTGGTACAGCTCGTTCAATGGGCGTAACAGTAGTAGATTAATGCTCCCCCGTGGGAGGAAAAATCCGATTTAACCACTATTGGGAGGTAAGTTATGAAACACGGAAAAAAATACGTTGACAGTGCAAAACTGATCGACAGAACAAAACTTTATGAAGTAGAAGAAGCTCTTGACATCGCTGTTAAGACTGCAACTGCTAAATTTGATGAAACTGTTGAAGTACACGTACGTCTTGGTGTTGACTCACGTCACGCTGACCAGCAGGTCAGAGGCGCTGTTGTTCTCCCCAACGGTACAGGTAAAACAGTTCGCGTAGCTGTTTTCGCTAAAGGCGATGACGCTGCAGCTGCTGAGGCAGCAGGCGCTGAAGTAGTAGGTGCTGAAGACCTCGTAGCAAAAATCCAGGGCGAAGGCTTTATGGATTTCGACGTTGCTATCGCAACACCCAACATGATGGGTCTCGTTGGTCGTCTTGGTAAGGTGCTTGGTCCCCGTGGCCTTATGCCCAGCCCCAAGGCAGGTACAGTTACTCCTGACGTAGCTAAGGCTGTTAACGAAGCTAAGGCTGGTAAGATTGAGTATCGTCTTGATAAAACAAATATCATCCACTGCCCCATCGGTAAAGCATCATTCGGCGCTGAGAAGCTTAAGGAAAACTTCGATGTTCTCCTCGGTGCTATCATCAAGGCAAAGCCTGAAGCAGCAAAGGGTCAGTACATCCGTTCATGTGCTCTTGCTTCAACAATGGGCCCCGGCGTAAAAATCAACCCTGCAAAGCTTGGTTAATTGATTTTTTGTGCATAAGTCTATTGACAAATAAGTTTATTTGTTGTAAAATTCAATATGTCATCTGAGCCGAAGACAGCAGGTTCCCGTGAGGGTATAATGTTTAAACGCCTGCCCAGGTAAGGAACAAAAACTCTTTTTGAGTATTTATGTCCCTTTCCCGTCTTTCGGGAAAGGGTTTATTTTTACCAAAATCCTTGGCTCTCAGATATATAAAAATCTTTCAGGAGGTGAAATCTCGGATGCCAAGTGTTGCTGTATTAGAACAGAAGAAGAAGCTCGTTGCTGATCTTTCAGCTGAAATTGCTGAGTCATGCACAGGTGTTGTTGTTGACTACAGAGGTATCAATGTTGCCGACGATACACAGCTTCGTAAAGAACTCAGAGAAGCAGGCGTTAAGTACACTGTTGTAAAGAACACACTTCTCAAGCTCGCTATTCAGGGTACAAGTCTTGAATCAATGTCAGAATGCCTCGAAGGCACAACTGCTATTGCTACATGTAAAGATGACTATGTTGCTGCTGCAAGGATCCTCAGCAAATACGCTGCAAAGGATAAGGAAAAGTTCAACATTAAGTCAGGTTACCTTGATGGTGAAGTTATCAGCCTTGAAAAAATCGACAGCCTTGCAAAGCTTCCCTCAAGAGAAGTATTGCTTGCTACTGTTTGCAATGTTTTCAATGCTCCCATCGCTTCTTTCGCTCGCGCTGTACAGGCTATTGTTGACAAGCAGGGTGAAGGCGAAGCTCCCGCAGCAGAAGAAGCTGCTGAATAATTAAAATCTCTTAAAGAGAAAAAACAAATTTATTACTATATTATAATTAATTGGAGGAAATTTAAAATGGCATCAGATAAAATCAATGCAATTATCGAAGAACTCAAAGTTCTCACAGTTCTCGAGCTCTCAGAACTCGTTAAAGCAGTAGAAGAAGAATTTGGCGTATCAGCAGCAGCTGCAGTAGCAGTAGCAGCTCCCGCAGCAGGTGAAGCTGCAGCAGCAGAAGAGAAAACAGAATTTGACGTTGTTCTCGCTGAAGTTGGCGCAGAAAAAATCAAGGTTATCAAGGCTGTTCGTGAAATCACAGGTCTTGGCCTTGCAGAAGCAAAAGCTATCGTTGACGGCGCTCCCAAAACTCTTAAAGAAGCAGTATCTAAGGAAGATGCTGAAGCTGCAAAAGCTAAGCTTGAAGAAGTTGGCGCAAAAGTTGAACTCAAATAAGTTTTTACTTATTAAAGAAAAATCCTGTATCGCTAGATACAGGATTTTTTGTTATATCTTTTTACAAAATAACGGCTTCACAAATCGGAATGAAGCCGTTAAAGTTTTTTTATTTTATGAGGATGATAACCAGTACCGAAATCACAGCCTGAATCATATTGAATCTGAAAATCACCTGAGTGTTTGACCAACCTTTATTTTTTCTGAAGTGGTCATGGAGAGGAGTTCTGATATTTTTCAGAGCATTGATTTTAAGGAATCTGATAAGAATGATTTTGAAGATTCCGACAAGTCCGTCAAGGAGAATCAGGAAACATATGGGAATTGCGAGGAGCATATTTCCTGTTTTCAGAATTGAAAGACCGAGGAAAAGTCCGATTGCACGGGAACCTGCATCGCCCATGAGGATTGTGCTGGGTTCTGCATTGAACCAGAGGTAAGCCACAATTGCAAAAATCATTGCGACGATAGTTTTTGCATGAACCTCATCCATTCCGCTCATAAGGCCGATTGCGATTATTGCCAGCAAAGAGTTGATTGAAAGTGAACCGCAGAAGCCGTCGATACCGTCGGTGCAGTTTGTAGCGTTGATCATCAGCCAGAAGAAGATTGTGCTGATTGCAATGAAAATCCATTTATTTATATTGAAATCTGCAAAGAATAAATCAATTTTCAGAAGCCCGGGGTTGAAGTTTGCGAAGGTCAGAGCGAGAAGGAAAGAGATTACTAAGTCGATAATGCCTTTCTTGTATTCACCCCAAGGCTTGTCAGCTCTGTCATCAAGATATCCTGACAGCATGCCTGCGAAAATCAAAGCATAGTAGGCAAGATATTCAGGTGCTACAGAAATAAAGAGTAGCGATGTGACAATAAAGCATATAATGAAAATAATGCCTGCGCCTCTTGCTTTGCCACGTGATAATTTTCCGTTGAAAGCAAAGTCTCTGCCCTGGTCAGCAGGAAGTTTGTTTCTAAAAATTTTAAGTAAAGCAAAAACGCTGATGAATGAAAACAATATCAGCAGAACATAGACGAGTTTTTCATTTGGTACGATTGTACCCAGTTTGTAAATCATTTTTTACTTCCTTCTTTCATTTTTATACTACAGTGATTGTGATTTTTTCACATTCGTATTCATAATCTTTTGTGGTATCTTTGCCTTCTATTGAAAAATCAGCAAAAACATAGAGGATATATTCACCTTTTTCAGTTGGTTTGAATTCACAGAATTCCTCTATCTGACCGTGAGGTGCAATGTTGGTTTCCGCGTATGGTGAATATACTACTTTTTCGTCGCTGTAATCTTCACTCTTTACAACAGAAATATAAATCGGTTTTAATGTGTGCTGCAGAGTGTAGCTTTCATCTTCTGAGTTTTTGAGTATTGCTTTGTAGGTAACCTTGTCCCCGACTTTAACCGTCGTTTGTGCAAAGTCAATGACAAGAGAAAACGCATCTTCTTCCGGAGGCTCAGGTCTGAAGTCACAAGCAGTAAAAGAGAACACCATTGATATCACTGCAAGGAACAAGGCCATGGCTTTTATAAAAGAGCTGTTGTTTGTCATCTAACTCCCCCCTTTTTTTCTATAATATAATACCACAAAAAATTTCTCATGTCTACCTCTTGACAAAACAATATCTGCATGCTATAATACATTTAACATTTAACCTAATTGTTAAATGTATGTGAGGAACGGTCAAAGTTTTGGGAGAGGGTGATTTTTTGAGTTTACAGAATACATTGAAGGCGCTTGCAGACCCTATAAGAAGGGAGATTCTGAATATGCTCAAAAAGGGAAAGATGACTGCAGGAGAAATTGCAGACAAATTCGATGTGACAATGGCATCAGTTTCCCGCCATTTATCTGTTCTCAAAGATGCGGATTTAATCAGGGACACAAGGGACGGGAAATATATAATTTATGAAATAAATACATCTGTCCTTGAGGATGTAATGTTATTTATCACTCAGTTGAAAGGAGAAAAAAATGATGATAAGACGGAATAAAACAAAGTTAATTTTAACATCAGTTGTTATTCTGATTCCAATAATAATCGGAATGATTCTGTGGAATCAACTGCCCGATACAATTGCTACGCATTGGGGAGTAAACAATCAACCCAACGGTTTCAGTTCAAAGATATTTGCAGTTTTCGGAATGCCTGCGGTTCTGCTTGGCATCCATTGGCTGTGCATGATAGCAACAACCTTTGATAAAAAATCAAAAAATATGAATCCGAAAGTTCTTTCTCTTGTTTTATGGATTTGTCCCGCACTTTCACTTCTGATGAGTGCCATAGTTTATCTCACAGCACTTGGTAAAGAAATAAAAGTTGGATTCATAGTAATTCTGTTTATGGGTTTACTCTTTATTATAATCGGAAACTATCTGCCCAAATGCAAACAGAGTTATACAATGGGAATAAAACTTCCGTGGACTCTTAAAGACGAGGAAAACTGGAATAAAACTCATCGTTTTGCAGGACCTTTGTGGGTAATCGGAGGAGTTGTCATAATGGCAACAGCAATTTTTGAATCACCGATTGTTTTTGGGGTTATCGTCGGAGTTATGGTTATTACACCTGTGGTTTATTCATATTTGTATTACAAAAATAATCGATAAAATTTCAAACCTAACTTTCTATTCCACAAAATAAAAATGCTCCCCATGAAAATTTTTCACGGGGAGCTCTCACTTTGTTAAGAATGACTGACTGAATTTATCAATTAAAATGCGCTGTGAGTGTTCCAGATGTTTTTAGCATATTCGTTGATAGCTCTGTCTGCTGCAAAAATGCCTGCACCTGCGATATTTTCAAGTGACATTTTGTTCCATTTTTCTCTATCCTGCCATACAACGTCTGAATACTTCTGAGCTTTTGAATAGTCGGCAAAATCTGCAAGAACCATATAGGGGTCGTGGTGGAGAATTGTTGCTCCGATTTCGGGGAATTTATTTCCGTTTATGCCACCGAGGATAAAGTCGATAACTGCATGAAGTTCGGCATTGTTCTGATAGTAATTCATGGGAACATAGCCTTCCCTCTCAAGCTTTCTTACCTGTTCGGTTCTCATGCCGAAGAGGAACATATTTTCATCACCTACAGCCTGATTGATTTCAACGTTTGCGCCATCAAGTGTACCCATTGTGATTGCACCGTTAATCATCAGTTTCATGTTACCTGTACCACTTGCCTCCTTGCCGCAAAGCGAAATCTGTTCGCTGATATCTGCTGCGGGCATGAGTCTTTCAGCCATTGTAACATTATACTCTTCCATGTAAACAACCTTGAGAAGACCGTTAATTGATGCGTCGTTGTTGATCATATCGGCAAGAGCGTGAATGAATGTGATAATCTTTTTAGCCATGGCGTAGCCGGGAGCTGCTTTCGCACCGAAGATGTAGGTTCTGGGAACCCAGTTGCCGTTTGGATTTGCTTTAATTGCAAGGTATCTTGCAAGAATGTTGAAAGCATTAAGATGCTGACGCTTGTATTCGTGCAGACGTTTTACCTGAACGTCAAATACAGAATTGGGATCAACAATAATTCCGTTTTTCTGCTTGATAAGCTTTGCAAAATCTGCTTTGTTTGCAGTTTTGATTTTTTCAAGTTCTTCAAGGACAGATGCGTCATCTGAATATTTTCTTAATTTTTCAAGCTCGTTTCCGTCAAGGACATATCCGTCGCCGATAAGATTGTCAAGAAGTGAACAGAGTCTGGGGTTGGACTGACAAAGCCAACGTCTGTGAGCAATACCATTTGTTACGTTCTTGAATTTATCGGGAGTAATGCTGTAGAAACTGTTGAAAACAGTGTCTTTAAGAATCTGGCTGTGAAGTGATGATACACCGTTTACACTGTGGCTTGCTGCAACGCAGAGGTTTGCCATGCGTACAACAGCTTCGTCGCCTGAAACAACTGCCATTTCTTCAACCTTTTCTGCACTGCCTGTTGAATTCCACACGAATGAACGGAAACGGTTGTCAATTTCCTTGACAATCTGATAAATTCTGGGAAGAAGCATTCTGAAAAGACCTACGGGCCAGCATTCGAGAGCTTCCTTCATAACTGTGTGGTTTGTATAAGCAACAGTTTTTGTAACGATGTTCCACGCATCATCCCAACCATAACCGCATTCATCAAGGAGAATACGCATGATTTCGGGAATTGCAAGTGTGGGGTGTGTGTCGTTGATATGAACTGCAACCTTTTCGGGAAGATTATCAAGTGTGCCGTATTTTCTCAGATGACGGCTGATAAGATCCTGGACTGATGCAGATACGAAGAAATACTGCTGTTTAAGACGAAGGCTTTTTCCTTCGGGATGATTATCCTCGGGATAAAGAACCTTGCTGATAACTTCGGCCATAGCGTTTTCTTCAACCGCTCTGAGATAGTTACCGTTATTGAATTCCTGCATGTTGATACCGGGTGCCTTTGCAGACCAGAGACGAAGCACGCTGACACCTTTGCCGTCTTTACCTGCAACATACATATCATGGGGAACAGCAGTGATTCTTGTGGGATTTACGATTTCAACATGGTGGTATTTGTCGTCCCATGTGTCGACTACGTCACCGCCGAAAGTGATTTCAACAGACTGGTTATCTTTTTTTGCAAGCCAGATCTCACCGCCGGGAAGCCAGTTATCAGGAATTTCGTGCTGACAGCCGTCAACAATAAGCTGTCTGAAGATACCGAATTCATAAAGAATTGAATATCCCATTGCAGGATAACCCTGTGTTGCAAGACCATCGAGGTAACATGCTGCAAGTCTGCCAAGACCTCCGTTGCCGAGACCTGCATCAGGCTCACAATCGTAAAGTTTATCTATAACGATACCGAAATCCTTCAGTGCGGATGTAAATGTTTTTGTAAGATTAAGATTATAAAGGGAATTTTTGAGTGAACGTCCCATGAGGAATTCCATAGAAAGGTAATAGATTCGCTTGGAGTTTGCTTTATCAGCAACTTCTTCAAATTCCTTTCTTCCGTCACGCATCATCTCTCTGATTATCATTGCCACAGCTTTATAAAACTGTTCATATGTGGCATCCTCGGGAGTTACGCCGAAATAGTGAGAAAGATTTGTGGTGATAAGCTCCTGTGCTTGCTTCTTTGTAAGCGTGTATTTCATACTATTCCTCCAAAAATTTATTTGAAAAGTGGCTTTTTTGAGCTTCTTATTGTATATTTTACACTAAAAAAGCGGAAAATTCAATAGTAATGACAATATTAATATAATAATATTGAAAAAATTAAAAAATGCAGAGAATTTTTAAAAATATATTTTACCTCTTTATTCTGCGCAAAATATATAGTATAATACTATGGAAAGAAAATTTTAAAAGGGAAAGAGTTGAAAGATATGAAAAGAAACAGGGTTGTTCTGCATATCTGTGACCAGGATTTTCCTATTGCCACAGATAACACAATTGCTTATGTCAAAGAACTCGGCGAAGGTATTGACACTAAAATGCGTGAAATACTCGGTGCAAGCAAGCGAGTAACTTTTGCGCAGGCGGCTGTGCTGGCTGCACTTGAGTATGCAGATAATGCTCAGAAAGCTGAAAAAAGCATTGAACTTCTCCGTTCACAGATTTCAGACTATCTTGCAGATGCAGAAGATTCAAAATTAAATTTTGAACTTGTGAGAAAAGAGAACGAAAAGCTTAAGGCAGAAATAGAAAAACTCAAAGCAAAAGCGGGCAAAAAAGATGAGTGAGATTTTAGCTCCCGCGGGTTCTTTTGAATCGCTGAAAGCTGCAGTTCTGTGTGGCGCTGATGCGGTGTACCTTGGTGCAGAAAATTTTAATGCAAGAGGAAATGCACAGAATTTCGGAAGAGAAGAACTGAAAAAAGCGGTAAGGTTTTGTCATGAAAGAAGCGTTAAAGTGTATCTTACACTCAACACTCTTATTTCTGATGATGAAATGGCTCAGGCAGAAGAGCTGATTTCTTTCTGTGGAGAAATCGGTATAGATGCATTTATAATTCAGGACTTATCTCTTGTTCAGAGAATAAAAAAATTGGCACCTGCAGCACATCTTCATGCATCAACTCAGATGACCGTCCAGACGGTTGAAGGGATAAAATTTCTCGAAAGTCTCGGATTTTCGAGAGTGGTTGTTCCACGTGAGCTGACAAAACATGAAATAAAAATTTTAAGCGAAAACACAACGGCAGAGCTGGAAGTTTTTGTACATGGCGCACTTTGTATGTCTGTGTCAGGTCAGTGTTACATGAGTGCTGTGCTCGGCTCAAGAAGCGGAAACAGAGGTCTTTGCGCTCAGCCTTGCAGACTTCCGTTCAGTGCAGATAAAAGCGGAAGCTGTGATTTGAGTCTTAAGGATAATTCTCTTGTGCATTACCTCGGAGAGCTTGAGAAAATAGGCGTTGCCTCTTTCAAAATTGAAGGCAGAATGAAAAGGCCCGAATATGTTGCGGCAGCAGTTACTTCATGCAGGAATTCTCTTTTACATAAAAAGGATGAAAACATTGAAAAAGCGTTGAGGGCTGTTTTCTCCCGTTCAGGTTTTACAGACGGTTATTATACCGACAGAAGAGGCAAAGAAATGTTCGGTACAAGAGGCAAGGACGATGTGACGGCGGCCAAGGATGTGCTCGATTCTCTTGCCAAACTCTATGAAAAGGAAATGCCAAGGTTCGGAGTTTCTTTCTCTTTCAGAATGAGAGAAAATGAGCCGCTGATTCTTTACGCAGAATGCAAAGGAATAAAAACAGAGGCTGTATCGGAATGTGTAGCAGAAAAAGCGATAAAAAGAGAAATTACTGAGGATGATATAAAAGAGCAACTTTCAAAATTAGGCGGAACTCAGTTTTATGCAGAAAAAGTCGAAGCTGATATTGAGAATGGTTTGTCAGTTCCCCTGTCGGCAATCAATAAATTAAGACGCGATATAATAGAAAAAATTTCTGCAGATATTCTCAGAAAAAATACTCCTGAAATATTCAGAGAAGAAGAAAAATCAGAAGTATTTTTGAATAAAAAAGCAAGAAGTGTTACAGATAAAACTTATTTGTTTTTCAGAAAAGCAGAACAGATTCCGGAAAAACTTTCTGAAAAATTTGTAATCGTCCTTCCGCTTAAAACAGAGGAAAAAGTTTTTGAAAAACTTTTAAGAGAGGGCAAAAAAGTTTGTGCTGAAATGCCAAGAGGAATTTTCGCCCACTCTGAGAAAATCAGAGAGAAATGCAAGGAGCTTTTCTCCATAGGTGTTGATAGATTTTTCTGTCCTACACTCGATAGTGCAGTGATAGCAAAAGAAATCGGAGGTAAGGTTACTGCATCTTTCGGCTCGAATATTTTTAACAGTTATTCTCTTGATGTGTGGAAAAATTATTTTGCAGACGAAGCTGTTCTGTCTGCGGAGATGACAGTTTCACAGATAAATAAAATCAAAGGTAATATCAAAACGGGAATCATCTGTTACGGTCATCTGCCTTTAATGCTGACGCGCAACTGCCCTGTCAGAAATTCCCGCTCGTGTGATAAATGTGGCGGTAACGGAAAATTGACTGACAGAAAGGGCATGGAGTTTCCCGTTGATTGTTCTTCAGGAACAAGCGAAATTCTAAACAGTGTTCCTCTCTGTGTTTTCGATGAAATCAGCGATTTTGAAAACATAGATTTCTGTGTTCTGAAGTTTACTGTGGAAATAAAAGAGGAATGTGAAAAAATAATTGATTTGTATTTGTCAAGGAAAAAATATGACGGAAAATTTACCCGAGGTCTTTATCACAGAGGTGTGATATAAAAGGAAAAATTTTTCGTTGTAAAAAGTTTTCATCTTTGATATAATCTGAATATAAAACGAAAGGAGAATACCATGAAAAAGTCTTATAAAAAATGGTTGGCACCTGTAATCGTGGCGGCAGTTGCGATTGTGGCAGTTATCGTGCTTTTTGCAACAGGCGTTCTCGGCGGTAACACGATAAAGGTACCGGATGTGCTTAATATGAATGCAGACGAAGCTCAGAAAATTCTTGAAGAAGCCGGGCTTTCACTCTGTATAAGCGAAAGAGTAATTGACGATACTGTCGATGAAAATACTGTACTTAAACAATCTCCCAAAAGTGGAGAAAAAATCGAAAAAGGCGGAATAGTAAACATTACTGTCAGTGAAAAATCAGTAGAAGTTTCTATTCCCGATGTGGAAAACTTTGATAAAGAGTTGGCAATTGATGCTTTGCAGAATGCAGGCTTCAATGTGGAAATAATTGAAGAAGAGTCTGACGAGTTTGCAGACGGAACGGTAATTTCTCAGAGCCATTCCGGTAAAGGTCAGACAGGAACAACAATCACAATTACGGTAAGCAAAAACGATAAAGTGTCGTCGGAAAAACTTATAAAAGTTCCTTCAGTTGTGGGCAAAACACCTGAGGAAGCGAGAAAGATTTTTGACGGTAAGCTTTATCTGAAAATTACTGAAGAAAAATTCAGCTCAACTGTTAAAAAAGGTGCAATAATTTCTCAGTCACCTGAGGCAGAAAAAGAGACAAAGGAATATTCAACAATTGAGGTTGTTGTAAGTCGGGGCAAGGCAAGTGAGACAGAAATTATAATGCCTGATGTTGTTTTTGCTTCAAGAGCAGAAGCAAAAAATACTCTTGAAAAATTGGGACTCAGCGTTACTGTGAAAGAAAAGTATAGCGATAAGGTTTCAGCCGGAATTGTAATTTCTCAGAGCATTCCTAAGGGCAAAAAAATTACTGCTGATACAATGGTTACGATTGTTGTCAGTGCAGGAAAGCAACCTGAAATTACAACAATCAAACCGGGCGATCTGCCTACACAGGTTACTACTTCATCAAAACATGAAACCACAACCAAAAAAGATGATTCACAGAATGTGACGCAGAAGCCTACGAATAAGCCCACAACTCCTGCAACAAAACCAACAGAACCAGCAGGTGAAAGCAAGTACGTTGCAGATTTTGCAATTACAACTGATAAATCACAGGCAAAAGCAGGAGATACAATTACAGTAAGCGTAAAGCTTAAAACAAACTATAATATAGTGGCAATTTCACTGCCCGTAATTTATGATGCATATGCTTTTGAACTTGTAGGAACAAGCGAAAACAACCTGTCATCTTATCTTAATTTTACAGGAACGCTTAAGGATAACGGATATACCACAAACGGTAACTGGAAATCTCCAGACAGCATGTACACAAAGAATTCAAATAAGGATCACTGGACAAGTTCACTTACAAAGGCGAGATATAAAATTGCTTTTGCAACATGGGTTGCAGCACCCTCACAGGGTACAGTTATCACAAAGCTTGATAAAGAAGAAACAATTGTAATATTCAAGCTTAAGGTGAAAGAAAACGTAAGTGATACAAGCGGAAGAATTTTCCTGAGTCAGGATTTCATCAAAACTGCAAAAGATCCTCAGGGAATATTGTCTGTAGGCAGAACAACATCTGACAAAATCACAACAGATTCCATTGTTTCTACAGGACAGACAATTGACCTGAGAGATGCAACAGTTTTGGTAACAATAAAATAAAGTGAGGTTTGAAAAATGAAAAAACTTTTAGCACTTCTTATGGCAGGCATTATGCTCTTCTCATTTGCAGCTTGCGGCGGAAACAGTGAAGAGGAAACAACAACAAATCCTGAAGTTACAACTGAAGCTCCTGCAAACGCTGAGGACGTAACAGAGGAAGCAATCGAAGGCGAAAAGGAAACAGAAGTTGTCACCGAGGTTGTTACAGACGACGAGGGTAACACAGAAATCGTGACTGAAGTTGTAACAAAGGAAGAAAAGACAACAGACAAGAAAGAAGACAAAAAGCCCGAGAAAACAACAAAGAAAGATACTGCTACTGACCCTGCAAAATGGTCAAAAGCTGAAATTATCAGCTATGCATCCAAAGCTCTTGATAAGGTAAAATCAGAAAAAGCGGGCTACACAAAACATGCTTTCATGGAAGTCAAGGGCGATGTTGAAGGTCTTCCCAAGTGGCTTGTTTCAATCTTCCAGAATGATGAAACAACAAAAATGGCTAAGGGCGACGTGAATAAAGATGATTTCCCGGCAGCAGGTTTTGATTGGTCATGCAAGCTCCGTCCCCAGGATGTTCAGAGTGCCACAATTAAGGTGAGCGGCACAACATATGAAATCATGATCAAGCTTGGCACAGAAAAGAATCCTGCAAAGGGTACTGCAAGCGCATACGGCAGAGCAGTTTCTGTTATTGATGCGGCAGGTGCAGCAGGCATGGTCCCCGGACTTAATTCAGTTGACATGACATACCATGATGGTTACATTCATGCAAAAATTGATTCAACAACAGGAAACATTACTTATGCACAGATTTCTGCAGCAGCAGATGCAAAAGCAAATGTCGCACTTCTTGGTGATGTTCAGGCAAAAGACATTACAAGCACAGAAACATATACAAACTTTATTTGGTAAATCCTGAAAACAGAAATCCCACACTCAAGCGAGTGTGGGATAATTTTTTATTCTTCTTCAATTTGTTTTTTCTTATTCAGCTTTTCAAGACAGGAAGAACACACGTGTTTTTCTTTGAGGTTTATGAGATTTTCTGTTTCTCCGCAGAAAAAGCAGGCAGGTGATGCGATTTTCATAACAACGCTGCTGCCGTCAATTGCGAGACGAAGAGGCGTTCCTACTACAATTCCCATTCTGTCTCTTATTTCCTTGGGCAAAACCAGTCTGCCCTGAGGATCTATCTGTCTTATGTAAAAATATTCTTTATTGGTTTTCATGAAGATACCTCCTGTATAAGGTGTTACATGGCGATAATACCATAAAATGGCAAAAATGTCAACATGTTGCTAAAAACTATTTATTTCTGACAAATTTTTGCTGTCATAAAAAAGAAGAGATAAATATACACATTTATATAATGGCAGGTGATAGAAATGATGAATTATATATGGGGTGCGATGGTCGTTTTTTCATTTATTGCTGCAGTGTTTTCAGGAAACATGCAGACACTTTCTGATTCAATTGTAACCTCGGGACAGGATGCAATAAATCTTATTCTGAAGCTTACGGGGATGATGTGTCTGTGGGGCGGAATAATGAAAATTGCAGAAAAGTCTGAGCTGACACTTGTTATCAGTAAAATGCTTTCACCATTATTTTCTGTTCTGTATAGAAATGTGGACAGGAAATCAAAAACAGCAGAGGCAATGTCAATGAACATAACTGCAAACCTTTTAGGTCTCGGAAATGCGGCAACACCTTTGGGACTTGAGGCGATGAGAAGAATGCAGGAAGCAAATCCTGATAAAACAAAAGCCACAGACGATATGATTGTTTTCGTTGTGATGAATTCTGCTGCCATGAGACTTATTCCAACAACTGTAGCTACTCTACGTACCCAGTTCGGTAGTGCAAGCCCTATGGAAATTATGCCTGCAACATGGGTAAGCACAATTCTTTCTCTCGCTGCAGGTGTTCTGACTGCAAAAATTATTTCCCGTATGATGAAGAAAGAAATATCCGTTGTGAGATTCGGCAGAAAAAGAGGTGCTGTCAGGTGAAGATATTAGGTTCAGTTGTTTTGCCTCTTGTAATCACCGCCATTGTTTTGTTCGGTCTTGCAAAAGGGGTAAAAATTTTCGATTGTTTTCTTGAAGGTGCAAAGGAAGGTCTTGTAACTGTTAAAAATATTCTTCCGTCAGTTGTCGGTCTTGTAGTTGCCGTAGGAATGCTGAAGGCATCGGGAGGACTTGATATAATAGTAAAACTTCTATCCCCTCTTTCGGGAATAACGGGAATTCCTGAAGAAATCATGCCCCTCGCAGTTCTCAACCCTATTTCAGGTGGTGGTGCACTGTCTATGTATGAGCTTATTCTGAAAGAGCACGGACCTGATTCGTATCTTGGCAGAGTATCTTCGGTAATGATGGGAGCTACGGAAACCACTTTTTACGCGATTGCAATTTATTTTGGTTCGGTAGGTATAAAGAAAAGCAGACACACAGTTTTTGCAGGACTTGTAGCGGATTTTACAAGCTTTGTTGCATCAGCATGGACGGTAAGATTATTTTTCGGGAGTTAAAGTATGATAGGATTTACAATTGTTCTGAATAAAAGGAAAAGACATCGCAGAAAAAAAGAAGAAAACAGGCGGAAGCTTTTGTACTTTCTGCCTGTTATTTTAATTGCAATTTTTTCAGTCTGCGTTTCTGTTTTTCTGAAAACAGATGAGACAGAAGAAAAAAATTATTCCGCAGGTGACATTCAGGTTTTCAAAACAGTTGACGATTATTCTGCTTATTATAACCCGATTGTTATTAATGAATTTTTCTCATATAAAAAGGGAGATAAGATTGAAAATGAAGTGCTTGTTAGGCTTGGTGTATGGTCAATTCTCTGTACTGAAGAGAGAAAAAAATATGAGGTGTTTGATGGCACGCTGAGTATAAAAAAAGAAGAGGTTGGAGAGAGAGTAACAATGCTTTTTTCTGACAAAACAGATTTTGAAAATGTGTCATCGGGAGATATAATATTTGATGAAAAATCGGAATGCTATGTAGTTCCCGTTATGGGTTTCTCGCCTGAGTATTCCGCGGTATTGACAAGTGTAAAAGCAGAAAAAGGAAAAACTAAACTGATGGTAGAATGTTTAAAAAGTGAAGGCTTTAAACAAGACAGCTTCGGAAAAACTGTGCTTCCCGAAGCTGACAAAAATATTATTATAACGCTTGATAAAGACAGGAATTCCTATTTTATCGAAAGTGTTTCAGAGGAATAGGGTTTATGCAAAAACCGTGAGTTGATTTTGTTTCTCGCCGAATAATTTACAATGAAAATTTTATCTGAAATAAATCTGACTGTTACACCTTTTTCTTTCTGAAGATTAAGTGAGCGGAGAATGGAAGATGATTTTTCCGCTATTTCTTTGTGAGGCGGCAAAAGGTATTTTAATTTTTCAGGGACAAGCTCAGATTTTTCTGAGAAATAAAAATCACTAAGAAGTTTTTCATCAAAGGCTTTCGTGTCAGATGAAAATTTTTCTTCGAAAAATCTGTGAAGAATATTGTAAATTTCTCTTGTTGAAACAGATACAAATGAGAGAGAATTCTCTTCGAAAAATTCTGTGATTTTTTTAAACATTTCAAAAGGTGTTTCAAATAATTTTTCCAGCTTTTTAAGCGACAGAATGAAACGCTGTGAGTTATAAATTTTCTCAAAAACATCTTCAAATTTTTTGAGAAACAGAATATCATCGTGTGATAAATCTTTGTTTGATAATATCTCATACGGTGAGAAGGGAGAAAAAACAAAGTCAAAATCTTTTGAAATTTCTTCCATTTTTGTGCCGTGGAGAATTTTCAGAAAACCAAGCTGAAGTTGATGTGATCTGAGGGGATAAACATCATTGAAAGATTTTCTGAATTCTTCAAGTGATTCGCCCGGCAGACCTGCAATCAAGTCGGTGTGAATGTTTATATTTCCAAGTGCTGTAAGTTTGCTGACATTGGAGAGCACCTTTTCTGTGTCAGTTTTTCTGCAGCTTGTTTCAAGTGTTTTGTCGTTTGTGGACTGAATTCCTATTTCAAGCTGAATGAGACCTTCGGGTGAAGTTGATAAAAGTTCTATCAGTTTTTTATCAAGCAGATCGGCGGCAATTTCAAAATGAAAATTCATTTCTGTATGTGAAAAATTTGCAATAATAAACTGCCAGATTTCGTATGCTCTTTTTTTATCGCAGTTGAAAGTTCTGTCAACAAACTTTACCTGTCGGACATTGTGCTCTGCAAAAAACGTAAGGTCACTTTTTACTCTTCCGAGACTTAAAAATCTTACTCCCTTTTCTGCAGAAGAGAGACAGTAAGCACATGAAAAAGGACAACCTCTTGATGATTCATAGTACACAATTCTGTTGCTGAAAAGATGAATGTTTTCTTCATCGTAAGGTAAAGGAATTTCATCAAGGTTTGTTATTCTTTCGTTAGAGACCTCGCCTGTGGCAATCAGATTATAAAAGTTTTTTTCGCCCTCGCCTCTGAGAATAAAGTCAAAATCTCCTTCGTCAAAATACGGATGCTTTTCTGTATAAGTCACTTCGGGTCCACCGAGAATGATTACGGTTTCAGGAGAACCTCTTTTAAGAATTTTGCAAAGGCGTGAGACGTACTCAATATTCCATATATAAACGGAAAATGCAACAGCATCTGCCTTTGACGAAAAAATTCCTTCAAGAATGTAGTCAAGGGTGTCGTTGATTGTAAATTCTTTTATTAAGATTTTTTTCTCATCATATCCGCACCTTACCGCATACTTTTTCAGTGAATACACGGCAAGGCAGGAATGAATAAATTTTGAGTTCAATGCGCAAAGTAAAATTTTAGAGTTACTCTTCATCAATTTTATACACCATCGGTTTTTTGAGATTTACTTCTCCCCTTGCGGAGATAATAACAATGCGGATATGGGAGGCTTTTTCTGTTTCAAAGATACAGATTTTTTTGTGGCCGATACAGGTGCCTTCAAAGAACTGAAGAGACCATTTGCCGAAATCGTTCTGAGTATAGATTGCAAAATTTTCAACTCTCTGACCTTTTGCAATATCTTCTTCCAGGACAATGCAGTTGAATTCTGTTTCTTTTTCAAGCCTCAGATCAAAGCTTGTGTGATATTTGTTTTTGTCTTCGGCAACTTCTTCGAAAACAGCAGTTTCAGCAAGATTATTTCTGAAAGTATTACTGATTTTTTCGCCAAGCTCGTAAAGTCTTTTTTCGTCTCTTTCGTCAATAAGACCTTCCCTTGTAGGCGGAACATTCAGGTGGAAACAGCAGTTTGCACCAACTGTATTAAGATATGTGTTCCACAGCCTCTCGAGAGAATGAGGTTCTTCATTCTCATGGTAGAACCAGCCGGGACGGATGGACATATCAACCTCGCTTCCGCAGAAGGCAAGGCCTTTTGAATGGATGATGTTCTGCAGTGAGCCCAATTCCTTGTCAGTGTTGTAGATGTATTTCAGTTCGCTGTCAATGGGAGAGCCTTCTGTCTGCTTTTCAGCTCTGAAAACAAGTTCATGAGGAACAACAGCCCACTCGCTGTGTCGGCATGTGCCCGATTCATTTCCGCACCAACGTACGTCAGGTCCATGGTCGTTAAAAATTGTAGCGTCAGGCTGATATTTTCTGATAAGCTCTATGTAGCCGGGGAAATCGTACTCCTGTTTTTTGCCGTTTGGTCCTTCTCCGCACGCACCGTCAAACCATACGTGGAAAACTTTACCGTAATCTGTAAGAAGCTCTGTAAGCTGGTTTTTGTAGTATGTATTGTATTCGTCAGTGCCGTAATACTTTGAGTTTCTGTCCCAGGGTGAAAGATAGAAACCGAATTTGAAATTGTTTTTATGACACGCGTCAGCAAGTTCTTTTACAATATCGCCCTGGCCGTTTTTGTAAGGACTGTTTTTTATTGAGTGCTCTGTGTATTTGCTGGGCCAGAGGCAGAAGCCGTCATGGTGCTTGGCAGTGATTACAAGACCACGCATACCCGCTCTCTTGAAAATCTCAACAATTTTTTCTGCATCAAATTTTCCGGGATTGAAAATTGAAGGGTCTTCTGTGCCGTCGCCCCATTCCTTGTCTGTGAAAGTGTTCACGCCGAAATGAATGAAACCGTAAAACTCGGTGTCAAACCAATCCAGCTGTCTTTTTGAAGGCACAACGTTTGCCGCATTATCCAAAAAAGTTCTGAAATCCATAAAGTATTCCCCTTTCATGATATATTACAATTTTACAGTAAACCTGATACTCCGTCAAGACATCGTTAAAAAATAAACAAAAAAGCGGAAGATAGAATTCATTTTTTAGGATATTCGGGAGAAAATAAAAATAAGTATTGATTTTTGGTAAAATTTAGAATATGATATAATCAATGTAAAATGGGGAAAAAGGTTTTTACTAAAACCTCGGGATCTGAGTATCCCACGCTGATTTTGCATAATCCAAGGAGGATTTTATACGATGAAAGTACAGTTTACAGAAACAATTTTAAGAGACGCAAACCAGTCCCTCATCGCAACAAGAATGCCCTTTAAAGAGTTCGAGAGCATCCTTCCCGAGCTTGACAAAGCGGGCTATTATTCACTTGAATGCTGGGGCGGTGCAACATTCGACTCATGCCTGAGATATCTCAGCGAAGATCCGTGGGAAAGACTGAGAAAAATCAAAGCAGCTTGTCCTAACACAAAGCTTCAGATGCTTCTCAGAGGTCAGAACCTTCTGGGCTACAAGCATTATCCCGACGATGTTGTGAGAATGTTTGTAAAGAAAAGCGTTGAAAACGGTATCGATATCATCAGAATTTTTGATGCTCTCAACGACATCAGAAACATTGAAGTAGCAGTTGACGAAACACTCAAAAACGGTGCCATCGCTTCAGGTACAATCTGCTATACACTCAGCCCTATTCATGACCTTGAATCTTATGTTAAACTTGCTAAGAAGATGGAGAAAATGGGCGTTCAGACAATCTGCGTTAAAGACATGGCAGGTATTATGGGACCTCAGGATGGTTATGACCTTGTGAAGGCTCTCAAAGAGAACGTAAAAATTCCCGTTATCGTACACACTCACAGCACAACAGGTCTCGGACCGCTTACTCTTCAAAAGGTTGTAGAAGCAGGTGCAGACGTTATTGACACTGCAATTTCATGCTTCTCAGGCGGTACAGCTCAGCCTGCAACAGAGACAATGGCTTACGCTCTTAAGCAGCAGGGCTATGAGGTCGGTCTTGATATGGACGTGCTTAAGAAAATCAACGATTTCTTCAAGCCCTACAGAGAAGAAACTCTCAAATCAGGACTTCTTAATCCTGTTGTTCTTGCAACATCAACAGATGCTCTTAACTATCAGATTCCCGGCGGTATGCTTTCAAACCTTGTAGCACAGCTTACAGCTCAGAATAAGCTTGACAAGCTTGAAGAGGTTCTTGCAGAAACTCCCAGAGTAAGAGAGGATCTCGGTTATCCCCCTCTTGTTACTCCCATGAGTCAGATGGTTGGTGTTCAGGCAACTGCAAACGTACTTGCAGGTGAAAGATATAAGAACGTTTCAAAAGAAATCAAAAACTATGTTAAGGGTGAATACGGAAAAGCACCCGGTAAAATCAACAAAAACGTACAGAAGCTTATTCTCGGCGATGAGCAGCCACTCAAGATCCGTTTTGCAGACACTCTTGAGCCCGGTTTTGAAAAAGCAAAAGCTGAGATTGGTGATAAGGCAAGAAGTGATGAGGACGTACTTTCTTACATCGCTTTCCCCGCTCAGGCAGAGGCTTTCTTCGACAAGCGTCAGCAGAAAGAAGAGAATACTGTCAAATATTCAATCAGGAGGGTTGACTGATGATAGGTCAGACACTTGGTTTATTAACAGGTAAGGCACTTGAAACATCAGATGTGCTGATGGTGTGCGTAGTAGGAATAATTGTAGTTATTGTTGAACTTGCACTTATCGCTTTCTGCATTACAGGTGTGTCAAAAGCAATTAACGGTCTTACAAAGGCAACAAAGAAAAAAATGAAGGCAGAGGCTCCTGCTTCTTCAGCTCCCGCTGCCGTGGCAGCACCTGCACAGGCTGCAGCACCTGTGGCAGTGGCAGTTAAAAAGGATCCCGAGCTTATTGACGTTGATGAAAAATCAGCAGCAATTATCATGGCAATTGTCAGCGATGAAAGCGGTATCCCTCTTGAAAGACTTGCATTCAAATCAATTAAGAAAATTGACTAAGAGATTAACGAGGTAATTGAAATGAAATATGTAGTTACATTAAACGGAAAAAATTATGAAGTTGAAGTTGCTGAAACAGAAGCAACAGTACTCAGCGTAACAGATGCTCCCGCAGCAGTGGCAGCACCCGTAGCAGCTCCTGCGCCCGCAGCAGCTCCCGCACCCGCAGTGGCTCCTGCTCCTGCAGCAGCACCCGTAGCAGGTGATGGTGAAAAGGTGCTTGCTCCTATGCCCGGTACAGTTCTCGGTGTTAAAGTTAACGTTGGCGATGCAGTTAAAGCAGGCGACGTTGTTGTAGTTCTTGAAGCTATGAAAATGGAAAACGATATCGTTGCTCCCTGTGACGGTACAGTAAAACAGATTCTTGTTCAGAAAACATCAACAGTTAACACTGACGACGTTCTTGCAGTTATCGGTTAATCAGGAGGTTTTCCTCTAATGGATATCATTGAAATTGTAAAAGGCATATGGGCGTCATCCGGTTTTGAAGCTCTCACAATCCAGCAAGGTATTATGCTCCTTGTTTCCTTTGTGCTTATGTTCCTCGCAATCAAAAAGAAGTACGAGCCTATGCTTCTTCTTCCCATTGCTTTCGGTATGATGCTTGCAAACCTTCCCCTTGCAGGACTTATGGATGACCCCCTCGGCCTTATGTCGGTTGGCGAGGTTGAAATTGTAGAGGGTGCCCATTGGTATGACACCGGTGTTCTGAGACTCATCTATGCCGGCGTCAAGAGCGGTATCTTCCCCTGCCTTATCTTTATGGGTGTGGGTGCGATGACAGACTTCGGTCCTCTTCTGGCAAGACCCGTCAGCCTTATTCTTGGTGCAGCTGCACAGCTTGGCATCTACGTCGCTTTTGCAGTTGCTATTGCGCTTGGTTTCTCTCCCGAGGAGGCGGCAGCAATCGGTATCATCGGCGGTGCAGACGGTCCCACAGCTATTTTCACCGCATCAAAAATGGCACCTCATCTTTTGGCTCCGATCTCCGTAGCGGCTTATTCCTATATGGCACTTATCCCCATTATTCAGCCGCCTATTATGAAAGCTCTTACAACAAAGAAAGAGCGAGAAATCAAAATGGAACAGGGCAGAAAAGTAAGTAAGACGGAAAAAATCATTTTCCCTGTTGTTGTTACAGTTCTCTGTGCACTTCTTATTCCTTCAACAGCTCCCCTTATCGGCATGCTTATGCTTGGTAACATCTTCCGTGAATGCGGTGTTGTTGAAAGACTCAGCGATACAGCACAGAACTCACTTACAAACATCGTTACAATTCTCCTCGGTGTTACTGTTGGTGCTACAGCAAACGGCGAAACATTCCTTACTCTTGATACTATCAAGATTATCGCACTTGGTCTTATGGCTTTCTGTTTCTCAACAGTTGGCGGACTTCTTCTCGGAAAGCTTCTCTGCGTTATCACAAAGGGCAAAATCAATCCCCTTATCGGTTCAGCAGGTGTTTCCGCAGTTCCCATGGCAGCACGTGTTTCACAGGATGTGGGCAGAAAATATAACCCCACAAACTTCCTTCTCATGCACGCAATGGGTCCCAATGTTGCAGGTGTTATCGGCTCAGCCGTCGCAGCAGGCTTTATGATGATGCTGTTCGGAAAATAAAAATTATAAAAAGAATCTGCCCAAAGAAGGTTATGAATTTCTTCTTTGGGTAGTATTTTTTGTTAAGAAAAGGTTACATCTCGCTGTTTTCCTTGACTTTAAAATTGAAAAAAGGTATTATATCTATGTATAAAAATTTTTCGGAAAGAAAGTCTGTAATGAATATTCTTGTAACATTAAATTCGGGATATATAGGACCTCTCAGTGTAATGCTGAAATCCATAATGATAAATGAGCCTGAAACAGAAATTCATCTGTATGTTGCTCATTCTTCCCTTACAGAAAAGGATTTTGACATTATCAACAAGGTTATCGACAAAACAAGAACGACGGTGCATCCTATTTCAGTTGACCCGTCGCTCCTTGAGCACGCTCCTGTGCTTAAAAGAATTTCCAAAGAAACATACTACAGACTTCTCGTTCTTGATATAATCCCTGAGGATGTTGACAGGATTCTCTACATGGATCCTGATATAGTTGTGAATAAAAGTATGAAAGAGCTTTACAATGTTTCTTTCGGAGATGCTGTTGTTGCGGGTGCAGGTCATACCACAGGCTGCGTTGAATGGTACAACAAGAAAAGACTTGATATGCCGGAAAATTCTCATTACGTCAACGCAGGCGTTCTTATGTTCAATCTTGAGGAAATGAGAAAATTCTGCACAACACAGGATATTTTTGATTATATTGAGAAAAATCTGAAAAAGCTTTGGCTTTCCGATCAGGATGTTATCAACGGTATGTTCGGTGCGAAAACAGTTTACTTTGATACAAGAGTTTTCAACCTTGATGAAAAGGTCTTTAAGAGGGAGAGAAAAATTGACCTTGACTGGGTAAGGGAAAACACTTCAATCATACATTACAACGGCTCAGATAAGCCGTGGAAAAGCGAATACAAGGGCAAGCTTGCTGAGTTTTATTTTCACTATAAGGCTCTTGCCGATAAGGACTTAAAAAATGGATAAAATTTTCAAGACTACAAAATCAAAAAGAATAGCGGTAATCGCAGGACTTCTTCTGTTGTGCGCAGTTGTTCTGACGTTATATTTCACAATCGGCAGAAAATTTTACTATATGTTCTCTGATAATACAAAGATTCTCGAATGGCTGGAGCAGTTCGGCAGATGGGACGAGGTTGTGTTTGTTGGAATCAGAGCGCTGCAGACAGTTGTGAAATTTATTCCTGCAGAGCCTCTTGAAATCGGCTCAGGCTATGTGTGGGGAATATGGGGAGGACTTTTCTACTGCATGCTTGGTACTGAAATCGGCTCATTTATAATTCTGCTGATTACCAAATTATTCGGCATGAGAGCTATAAACCTCTTTGTACCTCAGGAGAGAATCGATAAGATAAAGTTTCTTCAGAACGAGAAAAAACTGAAAACAACGCTGTTTTTTATCTATCTTATCCCCGGCACACCTAAGGACCTGATAACATATTTTATCGGCAAAACAAAGATTAAAATTTCCCATTTTCTTATAATCACAGGTATCGCACGAATTCCTTCAATTATTACTTCAACATGGTGCGGCGCAGCACTTGGTGAGAAAAACATAAAGCTTGCGGCCATTGTGTTTATTTCAACCCTTGTCGTTTCACTTATCGGCACATTTTTCTACAAGAAATTTTTTGAAAAAGATGACAATAATGAAACCACTGAAAAGTAATATTTCAGTGGTTTTTATTTTTGAAAAAAGCTTTAACTGTATTGAAACTTTCTGCGATTTGTAATATAATATATATCTGAATATTTTATTGTGGAGGAGTATGGACTTGAGCATTTATCTTGATAACAGTGCAACAACCCCTTTGTGCGAAAGTGCGAAGAAAAAAATTGCATATATTCTTGATGAATGTTGGGGAAATCCTTCTTCTATCCATCATCTGGGTGTTATTGCAAAAGATGAGCTTGATAATGCAAGGAAAATTATCGCAAGCAAGCTTTCATGCCGTGAGGATGAAATTTTCTTTACATCAGGCGGAACGGAGAGCAACAATATTGCAATTTTCGGTGCAGTTGAAAAAATGGCACGAAGAGGAAACAAGATTGTAACAACGTCTGCTGAGCACCCCAGCGTTGAAAACGCTATGAAAGCTCTTGAAAACAAAGGTTTCAACGTAGTTCGTCTTCCTGTAGGTGAAAACGGAAGTATAAATATTCAGGATCTGATACGCGAAGTTGATGAAAAAACAATACTTGTCAGTGTTATGCTGGTTAATAATGAGCTTGGAAGCATAAACCCTGTTCAGCTTATAAAAAAAGCAGTGATGATGAAGAAATCACCTGCCCTTATCCACTGTGATGCAGTGCAGGGTTTCGGGAAAATTACAATAAAAGCAGAAAAACTGGGAGTGGATTTAATGAGCATCAGCTCACATAAAATTCACGGACCTAAGGGTGCAGGTGCACTTTATATCAGAAAAGGCGTGAATATCGTCTCACCCGTTTATGGTGGCGGTCAGGAAAAAGGTATCCGATCAGGTACTGAGGCAATGCCTGCTGTTTGTGGTTTTGCTGCAGCAGCGGAGGAACTGACTGACATAGAAAAAAATCTTGAAAGCATGAAAGAACTGAGAGATAATTTTGTAAATAAGCTTCAAAAAATTGAGGGAATCAGAATCAATTCAAAGAAAGATGCTCTTCCATATATTGTAAATTTTTCTGCTAAGGGAATCCCCTCTCAGCCTATGATAAATTATCTGTCGGAAAGAGAAATTTATGTTTCGGGCGGTTCAGCTTGCGCGAAGGGACACAGAAGTCATGTTCTTCTTGCAGCCGGTCTTTCTCCCGAGGATATTGACAGTGCAATCAGAGTCAGTCTTTCAAGATTCAATACAGAAGAAGAACTCGACATTTTATGCAAAAATATTTCTAACGCTTTAAATGAACTCAGGAAGGTTTAATATGAAAGAAATTATACTTATCAAAAACGGTGAGCTTGCTCTTAAAGGTCTTAACAGAAGAACCTTTGAAGACATGATGATAAAAAACATGAGAAGAAGACTTGAGCATGTGGGTAAATTTACTTTCACTGCATCACAGTCAACTATCATGGTGGAAAGTCAGGACGAAAACGCAGATTTTGATACAGCTTTTTCAGCACTGAAAAAGGTTTTCGGCATTGCAGGACTTTCACGTGCTGCCGAAACCGAAAAAGATATTGAAAAAATCAAAAAAGTTGCTGAGGAATATCTTGCAGAAGAGCTGATGTTTGCAAAAACTTTCAAAGTCAACGCAAAAAGAAGCGATAAGAAATTCCCTCTCAAATCTCCCGAAATCTGTATGGAAGTAGGCGGATATCTTCTTGAAAAATTTCCCAATCTTACTGTAGATGTTCACAACCCCGATATTATCGTAACTGTTGAAGTAAGAGATACGGCTGTTTACATCCATGGTAATCAGCATAAGGGCGCAGGCGGCATGCCCTCGGGCTCTGCAGGCAAAGCAGCTCTTCTGATTTCAGGCGGTATTGATAGCCCTGTTGCAGGTTGGATGATGGCGAAAAGAGGTCTGCGTCTTACGGGAATTCACTTTGTTTCACCGCCGTATACAAGCGAACTTGCAGAGAAGAAAGTCCATGAACTGACACGCAAGGTTGCAGCATACAGCGGAAGAATCAAGCTTTATATTGTTGAGTTTACAAAAATTCAGGAAACAATAAAAGATAACTGCCCTGAAGAATTGTTTACCATAATTATGAGAAGAATAATGATGAAAACTGCTGAGAAAATTGCAAGGAAAGAAGATTGCGAGGCTCTCATTACAGGTGAAAGCTTAGGTCAGGTTGCAAGCCAGACGCTGAAAGCTCTTGCTTGTACTGACATAGTAACTGAAATGCCTGTTTTCCGTCCTTGTATCGGTATGGATAAGGGTGAAATTGTTAAAATTTCAAGAGACATCGATTCTTTTGATACATCTATTCTGCCCTATGAAGATTGCTGTACGGTGTTTACTCCCAAGCATCCGAAAACAAGACCTTCTGTAGAAGAGGTTGAAAAGGCAGAAAGTGCAGTGGATTTCACAGAGATGATTGAAGAAGCGGCGGAAAGTGCGAGGTTTATATTAATCGACTGATTACGGAGTGATTTTTTTGATTTGTGAAATTGTTTGCGTAGGAACTGAAATTCTGCTTGGCGACATCGTCAACACAAATGCAGTTTATCTTTCAAGACAACTTGCTCTTATGGGAATCAGTGTTCTCAGGCAGAGCGTTGTAGGTGACAATAATGCTAGACTTACAGAGATGCTGAAGCAGGCTCTTGACAGAAGTGATATTGTCATTACCACAGGCGGTCTCGGTCCCACTGCAGATGATATTACAAGAGATAAATGTTGTGAGGTTATGGAAAGCTCTCTTGTCCTCAGCGAGGAAATCAAAGAGGAAATTGAAGGCTATTTTGTCAGCAAAGGGCTTAAAATGTCTGAAAGCAACATCCGCCAGGCTTATGTTCCTGAGGACGGAATAGTTTTCAGAAATCACAACGGTACGGCTCCCGGTTTTGCTATTGAAAAAAATTCAAAGTGTATAATCGCTTTGCCCGGTCCGCCCAGAGAAATGAAACCTATGTTTGAAGAGTATGTAAGACCTCTTCTCCGGAAATATTCAACTGCAACAATAGTGTCCCATAATATAAAAATGATTGGTATTGGCGAATCTGTAATGGCGGAGGAAGCGGGTTCTTTACTTGATGGTGAGAATCCTACAGTAGCTCCCTATGCCAAAGACGGCGAATGTTTTCTGCGTGTTACTGCAAGCGGTAACGACGAGGATGAAGCAGAAGAAAAAGCAAAGCCCATCATAGAAAAAATCACAGAAAAATTTGATAAATATGTTTACGGTATTGACGAAGAAAACATTGAAAGCGTGCTCGTAAAGCTTCTTAAAAAGCACTCTCTTAAAATTTCTCTTGCAGAATCCTGTACAGGTGGTTATGCAGCAAAGAGAATCACAGATATTTCAGGAGCATCCTCGGTTTTTGATTGCGGAGTTGTTTCCTATTCAAACGAAATCAAAAATAAAATTCTCGGTGTAAATGCAGAGGATTTGAAAAAATATGGTGCTGTCAGTGAACCTGTGGCAAGACAGATGGCTGAAGGTATAAGAAAACTCAGCGGTGCAGATTACGGCGTTGGAATTACAGGTATAGCAGGACCGCTCAGTGACAACACAAATAAACCTGTAGGTTTAAGTTATGTGGCAGTAAGTGATAAGAACGGTACGGAGTGTATTGAAATTATGACTGCAAGGCACGACAGAGACTACAACAGATATGTAAACGGTTCACGTGCATTTGATTTAGTCAGACGAAAGATTATAAAAGATTATGAAAGGAAGGCAGAAAAGCAATGAGCGATAAGGAAAAGAATATTCCCGGCGATGATGAAACCTTTGAAGACATATTCTCAAGCTTAAGAGAAAAATATAACCTTGAGCCATTTGGAGAGACTGAGGAAAAAAAGGAAGAAAAGAAAGAAGAAGAGAAGGATACTTTCTATGATCCTTCTGCTGATAGTGAAATAGATGACTTTTTCAAGGAAGCAGAGGAAGGATATGCTGCTCTCTATGAAGAGGTTGACGCGAAGATAGCAGGTGTTGACGAAGAGGCCCTCAGACATGAAGCAGAGGTTCTCGGTGTAGAATTCGGCATTGATGAAAAGCCGGAAGAGCCTGTATCTGAAGAAAAATTGGAAGAACCGCAGGAATACGAAGATATTTATTCTGACAGCGGTGATGAACCTCAGGAGTTTGAGGATGTTTATTCAGACAGCACACCTGAAGAGGAAGAAACAGAGGAAAACAAAGCTGATGAATCCACCGATGTTGCTTTAATTCCTCAGGCTGAGGAAAAAGCTGAAGAAGATTTTGAGGAAGAACCCAAAAAGAAAAAAGGTTCAATTTTCCCGAAAAAGAGCGACCCTGTAGGAGAAAAAATCAGAAAAATTATTTTCCTTATTTCAATTATTGCACTACTTGCAAGTGCAGCCTGGCTTGTGAATGATTACATCATTCAGCCATATCTTATAAAACAGCAGAATTCACAGGTTTCTGAGCTTATTGACAGTACAGATGCGGAGCCTGAAAAAATTGTTGAAAAGCTCAATAATCTTGACGAAGAGGAAAAGACAGTGACCTTTGCATCTCTCAAGGAGCAGAACAAGGATTTCAAGGCATGGCTTGTAGTTCCCGGAGCAAATATCAGCCTTCCCGTTGTGCAGACAACAAACAATGATAAATACCTTGACACAGGTTTCAACGGTAAATGGCTTTCGGGCGGTACAGCGTTTATTGATAGCAATAATAAGTCAGTTTTTTCTGACATGAATACTGTTATTTATGGTCACAACATGCGTGACGGCTCAATGTTCGGATCAATCAAAAAATATAAAACTCTTGATACATTTAAGAAAAATCCTCTGGTTTATGTTTACACAGAGAACAAAAACTACGTTTACAAGATCTACTCTGTTTTCCTGACAAGCGCAGTGAAAAGTGATGATAACGGATATGTTTTCGCATATAATTTTATAAATCTTTCTTCAAGTGAAAATTTTGCAAGTTTTATGGAAGAATTGAAAACGCGTTCTTACTATAACACCGGTGTTGATTATCAGGAGGGCGATAAACTTCTTACTCTTTCAACATGCGACAGAACAGTTATGAAGAACGGAAGACTGGTTCTTGTTGCAAGACTTGTGAGAGAAAACGAAGAAGAAACGGTTAATACAGCGAAAGCCACAGTCAACAGCAAGCAGAAATTCCCTGCAGGCTGGTATGAGAAGAAAAAGACTACAAACCCGTATGAAAATTCAGTAAAATGGATAGCACAGTAAAATGTGTGATAACAAAGAAAGGATGAATAACGTGAAAATCAAGCTTATATCCTTCAGTGAAAGCAAACTGGTTGCAATGAATGCATCTCATGGCGTAATTACTGATAAGGTTGAGGAAATCACAGGTCTTGAAGAGGATTTTCTTTTCTGCCAGACGCAGAAAGAAATGTTCACAGGCGTCAAGGAAGGCATTGAAAATGCAGATGTAATTATTCTTGCAGTTGATGTTTCCCGCTTTATTTCTACAAAGGCTGCCCTTTTCAGAGCATTAGGCTTCAAATGCAGACTTAACGGAGAAATTACAAACCTTATCAACAGCGATTTGTGCATGGCAACTCTTAATGAAAATCAGGTCAATGCTCATGCTGCAATTCCTGTAGGCGGTGAGGCTTTCATAACAAATGACGGCCTTTTCTCAGGCTTCGGAATTGAGTCAGGCAAGCAGAAGTTGATTTTTGTTCCTATTGATGAGAAGAGAATCGGTGCAATTCTTGAAAACGGCATGATTGCTTTCCTTTCAAAGGGTGTAGAAAAGGTTGTTCCTCAGGAGGAGCCTCAGGAAAGCGATATTCCCGAAGAGATGGAAGGCTATGTTGAGCCTATTGAGAATTTTGAAGAGCCTCAGAAGGTGTCTGAGCTTGAAGGACCTCAGTATGAAGAAATTTACAGAGCTCCTGCGGAAGAACTGGCTGAGGAGGAAGAAGCGGAAGAAGAGTCACAGGAAGAGGAGTTTGAAGATATAGCATCTTCTTCTCTTGGTGAGGAAGTCACCGCAGAAACTCCCGTGAAAATTGAGAGTACACCTTCCTTTGGCGTTTTCTCAGGAAATCTTACTGCTATTGAGGAAAGAGGCGTAAAAGTTGCTTTTGTGCGCCATAAAGAAAATGAAATCTATGCAAAGGTGCTTCAGAGCGTTGAGTCATCTTCGTCAGTAGTTTTTGTTGACAGAGCTATGGAAGAATTCCCTGAGGAAGATATAAAGAGAAAAGAAAGACTTGCATCAGTTGCCAAAACTGCTCTCAGAGACTCAGATGCAGAGTTTGCTGTTGCAATGACAGAAATTTTTACATCTGAAGACGGTGTACCTTTTATCTTTGCTGCAGTTTCAGACGGAAACAGAGCAAGTGTTTACAAGGTTTATTCTTCTGAAGAGGGAGAAAGCATGGAAGAACTTTATAAAGCAGGTCTTGAAGGAGTTCTTGAAAGACTTGAGGTGAAAACTGCTGATTTTGCTCCTGTTGAGGAAAATGCCCCCAGAATGGGAGAGGCTGCAACTCCGGAAAAGAGCAAAATGACACCTGCTACACAGATTATTATCTGGGCATTGATTATTGTTGCACTCTGTGCACTTTCAGCCCTTATTATTGATACGGTTATGTCACAGAATGCATCTCTTGCGGAAACTTCAGGTGCATTGATAGGTGAAATCGGAAAACTTCTTTCGAGGTAAAACAGGATGAAATTTCTCAGCTTTACCGACATGCACTATTCTGATATTGTGATGGATGGTGAAAGAAAACGTCCCATGTCCCTTGAAAAGGTGAAAAGAGCTTTGCAGGAACATGGAGAAGAATGCGATTTTGTTGTGAATTTCGGCGATACGGCAGACCTTTTTGAAGGATATAAACCGCAGACTTCTTTGTGGAAAGAAACTGCCGATGTGCTGAAATCCTTCGGTAAAAAATACTATTGTCTTCTTGGAAACCATGATACATCAACTGATAAAAAGACATGGTTGGAAATTATGGGAATGCCGTCAAGATATTATTCTTTTGATTGTGACGGCTATAAAATTCTTGTGCTTGACCCTAATCAGAATGATGAAAAAAATCCTTATCCTTCTGAAGAAATCAAATGGGCTTATTGCTATATTGACGATGAGCAGTTTGAGTGGATGAAAAAAGAAATTGAGCAAGCTAATAGTGACGTTATAATTTTCAGCCATGAGCTGTTTATCCTTGAAAACCGAGAAAATGATGACGACCATGTTATCAGAAACAGAGAAAAGCTCATTGACCTTATTGAAAAAAGCGGTAAGGTTAAGGCTGTGTTTTCAGGGCATTACCACTATGGTGACAGAGTCACTCATAACGGAATTGAATACATAACATTCCGCTCAATCTGCCTTGAAGACGACTATGCACATTACGTTGTAACAGTTGATAAAAACGGAATTGATGTTCAGGAATACGGAATTAAATAAAATCAAAAAAATACCCACCATCAATTTGATGGTGGGTTTGCTTATTGCTGTCAGTGCTTATTTTGATTCAGCTTTCTTTGTGATTGCTTTCATTACAAAGAGGAATCCGATTGTAAGAGCTGCACCGATAGGAAGTGTAATCCATGCGTTCTGAACAAAGCCTGCGATAATATACATTACAAATGATATACCTGCAACGGAGATTGCATAGGGAATCTGTGTTGAAACGTGGTTAAGGTGGTTACACTGTGCACCTGCTGATGACATGATTGTTGTGTCAGAGATGGGTGAGCAGTGGTCGCCGCAAACTGCACCTGCAAGACATGCTGAAATGCCGATAATAAGGATTGTTGAATTTGCAGGGAAGATTGCTGTAACGATGGGGATAAGGATACCGAATGTACCCCATGATGTACCTGTTGCAAATGCAAGACCGCAAGCCACGAGGAAGATAACTGCAGGAAGGAATTTGTCAAGGCTTTCTGCAGAGTTTGCCATGAGATTTCCGACGAATTCTTTTGCACCAAGGAGACCTGTCATGTTCTTAAGAGCAGTTGCAAGAGTAAGGATTGTGATTGCGGGAACCATCGCGATGAAGCCCTGAGGAACACATTCCATTGCTTCTTTGAATGAAACAACTCTTCTGATGATAAGGTAAGCAACGATAACAATAAGAGCTACGATACCGCCCCAGGGAAGGCCTACTGTTGCGTCTGTGTTCGAGAAAGCATCGATGAAGTTTGAACCGTCAAGGATGCCACCGTTGTAAACAAGAGCGAAAATACAAATGCCGATAAGTACAACGATGGGAAGCACAAGGTCGATAACCTTGCCCTTGGGATTGGGAGCAGATTCTTCTTTCTGCTCCTCTTTACCTGATGTGAAAAGGTCACCGTTTACTACTGCGTTATATTCGTGCTGTTTCATGGGACCAAAGTCAAATTTCATGAGGATAATAGCGATGATGAACACAAATGTAAGAAGTGAATAGAAGTTAAAGGGGATTGCCTGAATAAAGAGCTTGAGGCCTTCTCCTTCTTCAGCATAGCCTGAAACTGCTGCTGCCCATGAAGAAATGGGAGCGATCATACAAACAGGAGCTGCTGTTGCGTCGATAAGGTATGCAAGCTTTGAGCGTGAAACTCTGTGGGTGTCTGTGATGGGGCGCATAACTGAGCCTACTGTGAGGCAGTTGAAGTAGTCATCGATGAAAATAAGAACACCGAGAACGAATGTTGCAAACATTGCGCCTGTTCTTGATTTGATGTTCTTTTCTGCCCATCTTCCGAAAGCAGCAGAGCCACCGGCCTTGTTGACAAGGGCAACGATAATTCCAAGGATTACAAGGAAAAGGAAAATACCTGCTGTGTCAGAAACGGCGGAAATAAGACCGTTGCCAACAGCGTTGTCAACAACACCGAGAGGTTTGAAGTTTGCTGAGAGGAGCGCACCTGCAACAACACCGATAAAGAGCGATGAATAAACTTCTTTGGTGATAAGAGCAAGAGCGATAGCGATGATGGGAGGAACAAGTGCCCAGAATGTTGCGTAGAAATTACTGTCTGCAGGAACTTCACCTGTGCCTTCACATGTAGCACAAAGGTTTTCGCCGCCGCAATCTGCACATTCTGCGTCTTTGCCGTAGCATGACATACATGCAAGGCTTCCTGCACAGTCAGGACATTCAACCATTACCGCTGTTTCTGCATTGGTAGTGCTTGTTGCTGTTGCAACAAAAGTCATTGTACCGAGCAGAACGAGTGATGCAATAACAATGGTTAAAATTCTTTTGGGAGTCATTTTCTTCATTATTACCCGTCCTTTCATTATTTGGGTGGATTTTTGCCTGAATAAAATGAAAAACAGACAGACCGTGCGTCTGTCTGCTTCTCATAAAATCCCCCATACCAAACCGGAAAATTGTTACATAAAAAACAAGACAGCGCTCCATGGCAGGAAAGCCATGACAGTACATTACATATTCTGCAATGTCCCGGCACCGTGCATCAAGGCAATTATCACGGAACCTCGGCGGTAATTCTCACGAAACAAGGCAATTTGCCCATGAACCATATTTCGCAGTAATGACCGCGCCTCGATCAATTGTTTTACATTCCGATTATATAATATATTCGACAACTTGTCAAATTTTTTTACGAAATTATTCATAAAATGTTCTTATTTTCGTTAATTTGTTGACATTTTTATTGTTAAAGTATTAATATAAAGGAAAAGGAGGTTTTTCTATGAAAAAATCAGTTAAAATATCAGCGCTTGTACTTGCCGTAGCAATGCTGTTCAGCGTGACGGCTTTTGCAGAATCAGGCTATGCACACACAGATAAAGATCTGCTGGCATTCGCGCCTAAGTGGGAAATAATTCAGGCAGATGATACTGTGATTTCTCTTGTTCCCGGCAAATGTCAGGGAGAAATTAATTTTGCGTGGCTGTCCCGAACTGAAGGAGAGCAGTTCATGCTTTCAGAAAATAAAGATATGTCAGACGCGAAAAGTCTTCAGGTTGTTCAGATGTCTGCAATCAACGGTCTGATTTCAAACAACGTTACAGCGACAGACCTTGAAGAAGGTAAAACATATTATTATTCATATACTGAAAACGGAATTTTCTCAGAGGCTGAAAAAATAACAATTCAGCCCGATGAAAATTTTACAGCACTTTATATTTCTGATGCACAGATCGGTCGTTCAGGTGACGAAGAGCTCAAAGAGGTGCTTGTCAGAGATACTTGCGGATGGAATTTCACGGTGGATAAAATGATGGCGAAATATCCTGATGCGGCATTTGTAATTTCAGGAGGTGATCAGTTCCAGTCACCGGACAGCCTTGTTCAGATGAAGGCATATCTGTCACCTGAAGAGCTTCGCTCGCTTCCTGTTGCAAATACTATCGGTAATCACGATGATGATTCAACACTTTACGGCGATATTTTCAACAATCCCAACGAGGTTTTTGAACTGTTCAAATCTGAAGCGGGAACAGGATATTTCTACACTTATGGTGATTCACTTTTCATTAATATCAACACTGAAAATACATCTCTGACAGACTCAGAAAGAGTTATCAGAAAAGCCGTTAAAGCTCATCCTGATAAAAAATGGAGAGTTGTGACGATGCACCGCAACCCGTACTCTGCATCACTTTCCGATAATGATTTTTCAGACATCAGACTCCTTTTCTCATCACTTTATGACTGCTATGATATAGATCTTGTACTTGCAGGTCATGACCATCTGTATTCACGCACAAAGGTGATGTACGGCGGTAAAGAGGCAGAAGAGGGTACAGTTTATCTGCAGACATCTTCGGCTTCCGGCAGTAACTATGATCCGCTTCCTGAAGAGACAGCATCATTTATTGTTTCTGCTTTTGATACAAGAGTGCCAACATATACCGCTCTTACATTCGGTACAGATACAATTGAAATTTCAACCTACAGAACAGATACGGACGAAATTATAGATTCTTTTGACGTTGAAGATAATGTTGCAGATTCAAAAGCAAATTGTTTTACTGTGATCTTCTCGATTTTCAGAACGCTGTTTTCTATGATATAAACAAAAAAATCCTCTCGGAAAAACCGAGAGGATAATTTTTATTTTATTAACTATTAATACATTCCGCCGCCCTGTGAAGCCATTGCTGCAGCCGCTGCTGCGTCTGCTGCGGGATCGGGTTTGTCAGCAACGAGAGATTCTGTTGTGAGAACCATTGATGCTACTGATGATGCGTTCTGGAGAGCTGAACGTGTAACCTTTGTGGGGTCAAGGATGCCTGCTTCAAACATATCAACATATGAATCTGTTGAGAAGTCATAGCCATATGCAACTTTGCCTGAAGACTTGATTTCGTTTACGATAACTGAGCCTTCAAGACCTGCGTTAGCTGCGATCTGACGAACGGGCTCCTCAATTGCCTTGAGAACGATGTTGATACCGGTCTTTTCGTCAGCATCTTCAGTTTCGCTGAGGAGCTTTTCAACTGCGGGAATTGCATTAATGAGAGCAACACCGCCACCTGCTACACAGCCTTCTTCAACCGCTGCTTTTGTTGCTGCAAGAGCGTCTTCAATGCGGAGCTTTTTCTCCTTCATTTCAGTTTCTGTTGCTGCACCTACGCGGATAACTGCGACACCGCCTGCAAGCTTTGCAAGTCTTTCCTGAAGCTTTTCTCTATCAAAGTCAGATGTTGTTGTTTCAATCTGTGATTTGATTTGGCCGATTCTTGACTTGATAGCGTCTTTATCGCCTGCACCGTCAACGATAATTGTGTTTTCTTTTGTAATCTTAACCTGTCTTGCTCTGCCGAGAGAAGGAATCTGCGTATCTTTGAGTTCAAGACCAAGGTCAGATGTGATAACTTCACCGCCTGTGAGAATTGCGATATCCTGAAGCATTTCCTTTCTTCTGTCACCGAAGCCGGGAGCTTTGACTGCTACGCAAGTAAATGTACCACGGAGCTTGTTAACAAGGATTGTTGAAAGAGCTTCGCCCTCAACATCTTCTGCAACGATAACAAGCTTTTTACCAGCCTGAAGAATCTGCTCAAGAAGAGGAAGGATTTCCTGAATTGAAGAAATTTTCTTGTCTGTGATAAGAAGGTAAGCGTCATCAATAACAGCTTCCATCTTGTCTGTATCTGTTACCATGTAGGGAGAAATGTAGCCTCTGTCAAACTGCATGCCTTCAACTACATCACTGTCTGTGATTGCAACCTTTGATTCTTCAACTGTAATAACACCGTCTGCAGTAACCTTTTCCATAGCCTCTGCAATGATTGTACCCATTTCTTCGTCAGCAGAAGAAATTGTTGCGATTCTTGCAATATCCTTTGTGCTTGAAACAGGCTTTGAATTTGCTTTGATAGCTTCGATTGCAGTTTCAACTGCCTTCTTCATACCTTTTCTTACAACCATGGGGTTTGCACCTGCTGCAACGTTCTTCATGCCTTCGCGTACGAGAGCCTGAGCAAGAAGTGTAGCTGTTGTTGTACCGTCACCTGCAACGTCGTTTGTCTTTGTTGCAACTTCTTTAACAAGCTGTGCACCCATGTTTTCAAATGCGTCCTCAAGTTCAACTTCTTTTGCGATTGTAACACCGTCATTTGTGATGAGGGGAGCGCCGTATTTTTTGTCAAGAACTACGTTTCTGCCTTTGGGGCCGAGTGTGATTTTAACTGTATTGCTCAGTTTGTCAATACCGTTCTGTAATGCTTTTCTGGCTTCTTCGCCATAAATAATCTGTTTTGCCATAATCTGTGCCTCCTATTATTCTACAATTGCAAGAATGTCGCTCTGACGAACGATTGTGTACTCTTCTTTGTTAAGTTTAACTTCTGTTCCTGCGTACTTACTTGTGATAACTTTGTCGCCGACTTTAACTGTCATAACAACTTCGTTACCGTCAACCATTCCGCCGGGACCTACAGCTACAACCTCTGCAACCTGAGGTTTCTCCTGTGAAGCAGAAGCAAGAATGATTCCGCTGTTTGTTGTTTCTTCCATCTCGACAAGCTTTACAACAACCTTGTCTGAAAGGGGTCTGAGTGTCATAATAAATTACCTCCTATAAGTAATGAAAATAAAACAAATTGATTTTTAGCACTCGGGAACTCTGAGTGCTAAAATATATTGTAAACTATTTTCCAGAAATTGCAAGTGAAAAATCAAATGTTTACAAATATGTAATAAACTTTTCCATAAATTAACACTATGTTTTCCATTGACATGATATAATGGTGCATATATAATAGATATACAGCAAATTCTGTGAGGTAATACACATGAAATACAAAAAATTTTTATCATTGATTATGTCTCTGATATTAATGCTTTCGGCTTTCGGAATAACAGAAGGCTTCGCATCAGGCGCAGGTGACGGTAACGGCATATTAGCGTATGGTATTGATGTTTCATCATGGCAGGGAAAAATCGATTGGCAGAAGGTAAAAAATGACGGCAAAACCTTTGCAATATTAAGAATTGGCACAGGCAAGGGAAAAGATACATATTTTGAAGAAAATTATAAAAATGCCAAACAAGCAGGAATTAATATAGGTTGTTATTTTTATACTTACGCTACTACAGTGAAAGAAGCAGAAAAGGATGCCGAAACTGTTCTTTCCTGGCTTGACGGAAAACAGCTTGAATATCCTGTTTACTATGATATGGAAAATTCCGCACAATTGGGGAGTGGAATCACAACCGCAATGAGAACAGAAATGTGTCTCACCTTTCTCGACAAAATGTCAGAAAACGGATGGTATGCAGGAACTTATGCCAATGGAAACTGGTTTTCAAATTACCTTGATAAAGGAAAATTAGGGGGAAAATACGAACTGTGGCTTGCATCCTGGATGGATTCAGGGCTGCCGTCAAGAGATTACAGTTTAGAGTATGGCATGTGGCAATACACAGATTCGGGGAAGGTTAATGGAATTTCCACGTTAGTCGACCTTGATGTTGCATATAAGGATTATCCTACGATAATGAAAAATGGCGGATTCAACGGATATAATGCAGTTTTTGAGGATGTGGATGAAGAGTGGATAATCTCCTCTTCAAACGGTGTGAATGTGAGAACAGGCGCAGGCACATCCTTTGAAAAGTCAGGATTTCTGCCATATGGCGAGAGAATACATATTACAGCAAAAATGACAGGTAACGGTTACACATGGGGAAAAATTGACGAAAACAAGTGGTGTGTTCTTGATTTTGCAGAACAGACACAGTCTCAGCTTTTACCTGCAGATGAAACTCTGGTTCTGGAAAATAATCTGATTACAGGAATTGAAAGCGGTATAAAAGTAACAGAAGAAATGTTTTCAGTATCAGGCTCTGCTCATGTGGAAATAAAGGAAACTGAAAATGGTTTCGGTACGGGAACAGAGGTAAAACTTGTTCTGGGAGACACTGTAATCAATACATATTATGTTGTAATTCAGGGAGATATTAATGGCGACGCATATGTTGATGCTTTTGATGTGTCCGTAAGTGTTGCACTGACAAATTTTGAAACAGAATTTGAAAAAGTTTCACCTGAGTTTGCTTCAGCCGATATGAACAAAGACGGCGTATGCGATGTTTTTGACAGTGAAATTTTAAAACTTAAAGTAAATATGGAAGAAGAAATAAAAGAAGAGGATGTATCAGACGATACATCCTCTTTAACTTTTCTGAAAATCAGTTGCCCTTGACGATGTCACGCCAGTCAAGGTCGCCTCTTTCAAGGCTGTGAATAAGAGCCTCTGCAGTTGCGATATTTGTAGCAACGGGAATGTTGTGAACGTCGCAAAGTCTCAGAAGATTCTCTTCATTGGGCTCTGAGGGTTTTCTGCTGAGCGGATCACGGAACATGAGAAGAAGGTCAATCTCGTTATATCCGATTCTTGCGGCAATCTGCTGGTCGCCACCCTGAGCACCGCTGAGGAAGCGCACAACATTAAGCCCTGTAGCTTCAGTAATCAGTTTTCCTGTGATTCCTGTCGCACAAAGGTTATGCTTGCTGAGAATTCCGCAGTAAGCAATACAAAACTGTGTCATGAGTTCTTTTTTTGCATCGTGGGCAATAAGAGCAATGTTCATTAAGTATACTCCTTTCATTTTGCTGATAGTGGACCGAGAAGTACATTATTAGTTTCATTATAATACAGTTTTTTACAAATTTCAATAGGAAATTTGAATTTTTATGCAGCCATATTAATAATGGCTTTTATAAGTCTGATAAAGTTGTTTGAATCTGATGCGGGAATTTCTTCCGTAACAGGAATGAGCTTTTCGCCGTTTACAAAACACATGAACTGAGGGTGTGCCGGATCATCAAAAACAGTTGCCTGTCCGTCATAAAGAATTGCCCACGATGCAAGGTCAAGATAAGCATCGGGGAACTCAGCATGGTTGATTCCTCTTACAAACCATGTGTAATCGGGGAAAAGACAAGTTGAAGCATCAACAAGCTTGTCTTTTGAATAGTATTTCGCATTTTGAGAAGAAAAATCAAGTGTAAGAGTTTTTCCTGCGTCAGCAGTTGTTGCACCAAAGCTTGTGTATTTTGTTTCAACAAGCATGTCACCGATTGTCACGCTGTTTTTATAAACAGGAATGGGAGCTATACCGTATTGGGAGAAAATCATAATTTCAATGCCGGCTTTATTTGCATCTGTCAGCAACTCTGAAAGCTTGTTCTGGACATTATAGTGGTAATCATCAATTCTGTCAATGAGTGCGGCATATTTTTTATCCTCGCCGAACATTGCTTTCTTTGCGCTTTCATAGTATGAGTCAGGTACAAAGGTCCACAATGCGGGCATTGTTGCAAACATATCAACAAGTGCCTTCTCATAAACGGAAGGAAGCATTTTTTCTATAAGAGCTTTTTCAAGAAGGTTGCAGACTGCATCAAGAAGTCCGATATCATCAAGAACACCTACAAGTGCGGAAACAAGTTCACCGTTTTCTGTTCCGGCCATGAGAGTTGAGATGAAAGCGAGGATTTCGCTGCCTTTATCTGCAACTGAAATATCTTTTGTAAAAAGCTGACCGACAAGATTAATGCCGTTGAATGCTGCAGACATACAGCAGATTTTTTCAACAGACGTATTACCATATTTGTAGAGGTATGCTGCCATAACGCAGTTGCCCTCACTGTGAGCACGGATTACAACCTTGTCGTGACCTGTTACAGCCTTCACCTCTTCGATATATGTGTTAAGCTCGTCCGCGATGTCCATCGGGTCAAGTCGCCAGTCATACTCAAAATCGTACTCGGCATCCTTTCTGTCATCAGAGTCTATTTCAAGCTTGAAATTTTTATGTTTATCAATATCTGTGGAATCACACTGCTCCGGAACGATTTCAGTAAGTGATTCGCCGCTGTAAGTACATGCAAGGTCGCCGAGAATTCCATCAAGAATAACTGCGGCCTGCTTGCTGAAAACCTCCGCATTTCCCGAGAAAAGGGAAATGACAGCAAGAACAATGTTTCCGGCAAGGGGAGCAAGTTTATCTGCATCAAAGGCAAATGCATTTGTTTCTGTGCCGTCTTCTTCGATTACATAAAGTCCACCGCCGAAGCCTCTGACATAAACTACGGGAGCAGTGCCGCATGTACAACCCTGAGAATCCGCCATAACGCTTACGGGAATTCCCGCTGCGATTACAAGTGCAAGAATAAAACTTAATACCTTTTTCATTTTCATCAGCCTTTCTTTTAGCTTATTTTATCGGGGCAGGTCTGCATTTTGCGGTGAATTCAGAAACATTGATTCTGATTACTGCAACAACGCTGACAAGCTTTTCATTGAATTCAAAATCTTTTCCTGTCTGAGTTTTCATGAGAACTGAAAGTGCTTTCATTTTTTCTTCCGGGTCTTCGACGATTTCTGCAAGTCCCCTGCCCATGATTGAAGAATATGTTATGCCGTATTTGCAGGCAACGTCACCTTCAAATGGTACAATGTCGCAATCCATTTCAAAGAAAACCTTGGGATTCTGACGGATAAGGTCAAGCTTTCTGCCTCTTCTTGCACCGTGGAGATAAAGGGTAAGTTTGTCATTCTCGTATACATAGCCATAGTTCATGGGAACAACGTATGCCTCATCTCCATCCACAAGCCCGAGATGCAAAACCTTTGCCTTGTCAAGTATTTCGAGAATTTTGTTGATGTCAGTAACTACTCTTTCTCTTCGTGTCATTCCGTTCATATTTTACTCTCCTTTCACAATTCTCAAAGCCATGTCTGTTGCAGTTGGTTTTTCGCCGATGTAATATGTTCCGTAAGGTGAAGATGTAAACTCTTGTTCATCGTAAGCTTTACCTGTAATAGGGTCAAACCACTGATAAGTGTAAACTGTGTCAGGTTCAAGGTTTCCCACAGTACCTGTTTTGATTCCGGCATAACCTTTTGCATTTGCTCTTTCTGCTACAGAAGGATCTGTGAATGAGTAGAAATAAAGTACGATTTCTGTGTTGTCAGAATTGCTTGCACAGGTGTAATAAACACCGATGGAGGGAGAAAAGTATGCCGGATTATCAAAGCGGGGAATCAGATTGTACCACTCTGTTTTTTCAAGGAAAGAGCGCATATATCCTGATTGGTAGGAGCTTGCATACTCAAGGGAATCCTGCCATGTGGCATTTTTCTTTTCTTCGCTCGTGATTGTGTCAACACCATCAGAGCTGTCATTTTCTTCGTCATAAATGTTGAGATAACTCCATGTATCATGGCCACCCCAGCCGTAGCCGTACATTCCGTTAAGATATGCTGTCCAGCCCTGCATTCTTGCACCGAAGTTTTTTGTCCAGAGGTAGCAATACTGACCCTCGTAGTTTACAACGGGTTTTCCCTGAGAATTGTACCAGAGATCTTTTTCTCTGCTGAAATCGCTTTGCTCTGTTTTTGACGGTGTCCACTGTGCGGCGTAGAAATTATGCTCCTTTACGTCGCGGAAGCATGAGGGCATGGCGTCGTTATTGTAAACAGTGCATTTGTCACTCGCACCACGTCCGTTACCATATGCGGCAGTTGCACCTGTGTTTTCCTGATGGGCCGTAAGCGGATGGTCATAGGCATCATATTTTGCGATGTACTGTGCCACCAGCTTGTAAGGGTTATTTATGTGATTCCAGTCGGGATGAGTTGTTTCGCTCCAGTAGAAATCGTTATCTACCTCTTGTCCCAGTGTCCACATGACAGGATATGCACCGTATCTTGCAACCCAGTAACGTGACAGCTTTTCAAGATATTTTTTCGCCTGATCAGATATTTCTCTCATTCCGTCAGCGATGGTTTTGTCAGAGTAGCCGCCGTTGTTGGCAATAAGCAACTCCATAGAGTAGGGGAAGAAGAATTGTGCGTTTGCATGTACAAGTCCGTTGTCAGCGATGATTTTAAATTTTTCATCGTAGTTTCTGAGACCTGCAATTTCGTACTCAGCAATACCGTTTGCCAAGTCGAAAGTAGCTCCGATAGGCTCACTCTGGAAAACCGTAAAGCCCTGAGACACTCTCTTTTCGCAGATGGTTTTCACCATATCAACTGTTTCATCACCAAGACTCCAGTGGGTGTCGCCGAGATAAAAGAAGGGAGTGCCGTCAGCAAAGGTTAAATATTTTTTTCCGTAAGCTGTTGTGACAAAGCCGTGTTTGTAGATATCGAGGTTACCTGAATATTCAGTGCAGACGACTTTACCTGTTTTTGAGTGAAGAGACGTATTTTCTTCGTCTGTGCATACGGTTTTGTAATACCAGTCACCTGCGGCAGGACAGACAAAACGGATTTTCCATGTGTCTCCTCCATCCCAGAAAGCAGGGATTGTGTAGACTTTTCCGTCACCATATAGAAGGAGGTCAACATCAACATCCTCAAAGGGATTTGCATATTTCTTTTCGCTGATGAAAGAAATTTCTTCTGCCACCCAGGTTTCGGCAGTAAGTGTTTGTTCAGGTGTTATATCAATATCACCTGAGATTTCCTGCCATGACGGAGTGAATTCAGGTGCAGAGGGAATAGCTGTTTCATCGGTTTTGAATATTATGTTCCATGCCCTCCCTAAAAGACTCACGAAATTTGTGCCGTATTTTTCAAAAAACGTTACAATTGCAGGAAGACTCCGCCCTTCCGTTGTTGCCGAAGCGGGAAGAGAAAAAACAGAAACTAAAATTACAATGCTGAGAAACAATGAAATAATTTTTTTCATAAAATCACCTCTTGATTAATGCGACTGTCTCACAATGTGCCGTGCGTGGGAAGAGGTCTACGGGTGTGGCTTCGATTACATTGAAGTTATAGTTTTTGAAAATTTCGCAATCTCTTGCAAGCGTTGCAGGATCGCAGGAAACGTAGACAACTCTTTCGGAGTTGAATTCCGAGATTGTTTCAATAAGTTTTGGTGTCAGACCTTTTCTTGGTGGATCCACTATGATTATATCTGCTTTTATATTTTTTTCTTTCAGAACCTCTGCTGCTTTCTCCGCATCACCGCAGATAAATTCTGTGTTTTCTCTGCCGTTCAGTTCTGCATTTTCTTTTGCGTCCGCAATGGCTTCAGGGATGATTTCAACACCAATCAATCTTTCTGCATCTTTTGCTGTGCAGAGTCCGATTGTGCCTGTGCCACAGTAAAGGTCAATTACGTTTTTACCTTTGACGTCGCCCATGTATTCTTTTGCTTTTTCGTAAAGCTTCTGAGCCTGAAGTCGGTTGACCTGATAAAATGAAAGGGGAGAGATTTTGATTTTTGTGCCGCAGAGAATATCTGTAATGTATCCTTTGCCGTAAAGATTTATGCACTTCTTTCCTAAAATCACATTTGTTTTTTCTGGATTTATGTTGAGCACAATTGATTTGATTTCAGGAAATTTTTCTGTCATAGTTTTCACAAGCTCATCCTGATTTTTAATTTTCTTCTGTGTGGAAACAAGTGTGAGCATAACCTCATTTGTTGCTTCCGCTATGCGAAGATAAATATGTCTGAGTGTGCCTTTTCCTGTTCTTTCATCAAAAGAGGATATATTATTTTTCTCTGCCCATGCACATACTTCTTTTACGATTTCTGAAAAAATTTCAGGCTGGAGAAGACAATCATCACACGGGATGATTTCGTGTGTTCTTGAGGCAAAAAAGCCTGCATAAAATTTTCCGTTTTCATTTTTTACGGGATATTGTGCTTTGTTTCTGTATCTTAAACTGCTGTCTGCAGAAATTATCGGTTTTAAGTTTATATTTTCAAAGTGTCCGATTCGCTCAAAAGCATCACGTACACCTGTTTCTTTTATTTTGATTTCATCTGAATATTTTACATGGCGGTAAACACATCCGCCGCATTTTTTGAAAACACTGCAGTCGTTTTCCTGTCTTTTGGGAGAAGGGGTAATAATTTTTTCAATTTTGCCGATGTTATAATTTTTCTTTGATTTGATAATTTTTATTTCAAGCTCATCGCCTGTAACTCCGCCTGCTACAAAGCAGACAACACCATCAACCCTGCAGACACCGAAGCCTGAAGAGTTGATCGAATCTATATTCACTTTATGGCAACTGTTCTTTTCCGCCATAATTTATCCTTTCTATAAAGCAAGGTGAGGCTAATTGCTCAGCCCCACCCACCAGTAAATAATTATTTGATTTTATTCAGCCTTAAGGTTTCCGAGAAATTCGTTAAAAACATCTGAGAAGCCTCTGGGGCCTACGAGAGCATATACGATATCGTTAAGACCGCCAAGGATGAAATCGAGAGCCTTGTCAGCTGTTGTGGGCTCTGTAGGAGCGTCATAACGTCCGATTTCTACCATGTAGTTGTAGAGTGCATCAATGATTTTGTCATCTTCAACACGATTATTGATTGTTCTGTCCATCATAGCTTCTGCATCTGCAACAAGCTTTGTGAGTTTTTCTGCCTGCTCTGCTGTAAGTGTAAGACCTTCGTATTCACCAGCAAGGAGAGCCTTTGCATCGGGAATGTAGTCTCTTTTGAGGTCCTTAATATTTCTTGATTCGTTGAACTGAGGATACTTATCGTTGTGAACATCCTTTACTTCATCGAACACGATAGCGTAGCAAAGCTCAAGAGCTGTATCGTTCCATGTAAGCTCATGTGTTTCGTCAACAAAACACCACGTAGTTTCAGGGAAAAGTGAAGTTGAAACGTCAAGTGATTTGTTAGGTGAAATGTGGTTGTGAGCGGGATCTGTACATGTGGGATTTGTTGCTTTGTAGTCAATGGGAAGCTGCTGACCTGCAGGTGCATATGTTACGCCAACACCTGTTGAAGAAATCTGAATGATTTCGTCAGAGTTTGTTGTTTCTGAAGATGCGAAGAACTGGAAGAACACAAAGTCGCTTGTCTGTTCACCGAAGCCCATGTCATAGCCGCAGATGAAGTAGAATTCCACACCATACTCGTCACGGCACTTGTAGAGTGTTTCTTTAAGGTTGCCCTGAATCTTGTGGTATTCGTCGCACTGAGCCTTGATATTCTTCATATCTTCACCTGCAAAATATTTTGCAGCGATTGCATCGTATCTGTTCTGAGGAACAAGTGAGAAGAATGATGTTGTTGTGCAGATAAGGTTTTCCACAACTGCTGTAAGAGCCTGGTCAATGAATTCTCTGAGAACGGGTTTGGGGAAGAGTCTGAGAGCGATGTTTACAAGGTTGCCCCAGGGCTCACCAACAAGACCGGCAATGATACCGTTGTAGAGAAGATCAGGAGCTTTATCTGTATATTTGAGCTCAAGAAGGTCAGCAAAAACATCACTGCCGTCCCATGCACCAACGATTGAAATAACTTTTTCAACGTCTTTCTTCTCGCCGTATTTTGCAAGATATGCACTTGTAACTGTGGCACCCATGCTCATGGGAACGATGATAACTTTATCAGCGCCTGTTTCTTTCTTTACAACATTTGTGATGAAATCATCAAGACCGTCAGCTTCTTTGAGTGTGTAAGAGAAAGCTGAGTAGTTGTAGCAGTAAACGTTTTCTTCACCGATAACGTCGATAAGTTCCTGACAAGGGATTCTCTTAAGGAAAATTTCTTTACCTTCAGTACCTTTTTCGCCGTACATTTTCTCGTAGTTGGCAAGGTTTGTTCTGAAGTTGGGAGTTTCAACGTTTGCGGGAGGATTGCCGTTTTCGTCAAGTTTGCAGAATTCGAAGAGCATGTCTACAAGGTCTGCAAGAGCTGCGTCTGAAACAAGGTTCTTACCAACGAGAAGTGTAAGGATAAGGGGACCTGCAGCCTTAACGAGAGTGAGAATGTTCTCAAAAGAACCAAGGTCAAGGTTTACACCGATAAGGTTCCAATGTGAAATTTCATTACCGTCTGCGTCATAAGCATATGTTTCTGACTGACCGATACCGGGGAGAAAAACAACGGGAGTATATTTTCCGTCTTTCTTTTCCGCAAGGTCTGCTACATCGCTGAGAGAGTCAACCTCTGTAGCGAAAACGCTTGACATGCCTGCAACTGCAAATGTAGAAACAAGCAGTGCTACGCAAAGTACAATTGATATAACTTTTTTCATCTTTCTACCTCCTAAGTTTTAGGATAAATTTATACCTATAAATAATATCATATTTAAAACGAAAATACAATATGTTTATTTGTAAATTTTAAATGTTTTTACTTCGCCCGGTTTAAGAAGGAAGGTGAAAGAGTTGCCTTTTACAGTTAATTCTTTTTCCTCATCTTCCATCATGTTGCACTCGACAATTTTTGTCGCGTCAAAGCCCAGATAAGCGGTAACATTTCCCCTTTGCTTTTTACACTCATAGAATCTGAGAATGTAACCGTCTTCTGACTGCGATTTTTTGAGAGCATCAACAACGATGTTGTTCTTATCAAAAGAAATAAAGGATTTTTCACTTTCAAGAGAGCCTTTTTTTGCAGTTTTTCTGAAGCCCTCAAGAGGAAGATTGAGAGAGAAGGCTTCCTCTATCGTTGATTCTGACCATGTGCCTGAGTGAGGATAGAAACTGTAGACAAAGGTGTTTATACCATGGTCTGAAGTTCTGTCAGGACAGTTAGGTGAACGCATGAGAGTAATTCTCATCCTGTTTTCAAAAATATCATATCCGTACTTGGAATCGTTGAGAATACTTACACCGTAGTTTCCTTCGGAAAGATCAGCCCATTTGTGAGCCGAAACCTCAAATTTTGCAAGGTCATAAGAGGTTGTGTAATGTGTAGGTCTTTCAATTGAGCCGTGTGCGATTTCGTATGTTGCCTTTGTCGAAAGAATGTCCGTAAGGAAAGCGGCTTTCAGAATCTTTTCTGTTTCGTGCCAGTCAACCTCGGTTTCAAAATCAAGATGAGAAGAGTTTCTTCTGAGAAGAATTTTCTGAGTGATTGTTGATTTGTTGAACTTTCTTGTGATTCGGATGCCCGCTTTTTCACCATCATCGGGAATAACCTTTATCTCTTCAGCATCAATTAAATCCCAGAATTTTTTCTGATAATTTATTTCAAGATTCCATGCACTTTCATGGATGGGTTTATCCTGGAAAATCGTGAGAAGATTGCTTTTGCCTGAGAGAGTTTCTCTGTCGTTTTCTTTGTCGTAAATTGATGTGATAAGACCGTTTTTGTCAAAGCGGACACGAAGCTTTTCATTTTCAATGATTTTTTCAGTAGCTCTGACCGCCTTGAATTTATTTTTGATTTCGTCACAAGAGAAAATTTTATATCCCATTGGCGGAACATTTTCAGCATAGAATGTAGTGCCGTCAACTGTAACATATCCGCTTCTTTCAAATGAAAGGAGATTCCATACAATGAATGAATCTTTTTCTGCGGACACATGTGAATTGATTTTTTCAAGTATATCTGATTTTATTTCTCCTGCTTCTGCCATCAGCTTTTCAAAAACATTTTTAGCATCAATGTGAGCCTCATGAATTGATGTGCCGGGGAGAGTATCGTGGAACTGATTTTTAAGAAGAAGTTTCCAGATTTCCTCAAGCTTTTCTTTGGGATATTTTTCGCCCGAAATGTTTTCAAGAATTGATGCTAACATTTCAGTTCTTGTTACGAGTAATTCGCTCTGTCTGTTATATTTTTTGATGATTGCCTGAGAGGTGTATGTACCTCTGTGGTTTTCATAGTACATTTCGTCATACCATGTAGGCAGTTTGTCACGCACTTTTTCTGCTTCCTTGAAAAATTCAGAAACAGGAGCTTGTTTTACCTTTGGTATTCCGGGGACAGAGCCGTATCTCTCAGCTCTTTCAACCATGCTGTATGTACATCCGCCGCCGCCGTCACCGTAGCCGTACATACCGATTGTTGCGGGGAAAACATCGGACTGAGAGTTTTTCTCGTCAAAAGCAATAATGTCGTCTGCTTCACATTCACCGCCGTAGCCCTTGCCTTTAACAATGTGAGCGAGGACCTCGCTGCCGTCCTGGCCTTTCCATTTGAACGTGGAAACGGGGAAGGGATTTACGTCCTGATTTGCAAGTTTTGCACTGACAAAATATTTCATGCCGCTTCGTCTGATAATCTGCGGTAGTGCCCATGAGAAACCAAAGCAGTCAGGAAGCCAGTATGTGTCGCTCTCAACACCGAATTCGTTTCTGAAAAATTCTCTGCCGTAAAGCAGCTGACGGATGAGAGATTCACCATTTGCAACGTTTGTGTCAGCTTCAACCCATGAGTTGCCCTCGATAATCCATTTTCCCTCCTTGATTTTTTCTTTGATTCTCTCATATAATTCAGGGTAATGGTTTTTAAGGAAGTCATAGAGAATAGCCTGACTCTGTGTGAAAACCATGTCAGGATATCTGTCCATAAGCTCAAGGTTGTTCGCCATTGTGCGTGCAGTTTTTCTGACCGTTTCCCTTACTTCCCAGAGCCATGCGATGTCAATGTGACAGTGACCGGTCATGTAGACAGTTGATGTGGGAATATAAGAAATCTTTTTAAGCTGTTCATCAAGATACTTCTTTGCTTTTACAATTGATGCTCTGCCTCTTTCTTTATCAAAGTCAAAGTCTATCATATGAACAGAATCATCAAGAGCCTCGTAAAGACGCGCGTTTATGTATCTGTCTTCAACAAAGGGGAGAGCACCCCATATTGTGTTGATGTCATAGATATAGCTTTCGCATACGGGATCGACGGCAACTATACGCGCCTTTTCCATTGTATATGTTTCTTCTGTTGCGCCTTCCATTGCGAAATCGCAGAAACCTGCGGAGTTAAGAGCGTTTTCAATTTCGATGTGGATTTTCTGTCCCGCTTTTTCGTATACAGGCAGGAATATCTGGTCACGGTTTACCCAGCCGAATTTCATGTTTGAACTGACGGCTCCTACGATTTTACCGTCAACTCTTACAATTGCTTCACCACCGAAATTGATTTCGAGATAAAGCTTTTTGTTTGTAAGCTCCTCAGGAATTACAAAATCTGCAGAAAACCATGTTGTTCTGTGGTATCCTGTTTTCCATTCATCACCGAGATGTCTTGTTTTTTCGGTGCCTTCCCATTTTTCGAGAACTCCGTAATCACTGTGAATGCCCTCGATTGTATGCCACTCGTCTATATTGCAGATATCCGTTATAAGAAAGGAGGGAACCTGTTTTATCATGTCAAATAGTACACCTGTTTTTATAGTTTTCATTAGTATCACCTCCTGAAAAATATATCATACAAAGCTTAAGATGTCAATTTCTTGTCTCTGAAAAGGAAAAAATATATGTTTTTGTGCAATATTGCAGAAAACATATAAATTTTTTCATCTTTTTTGAAATAAATTATTGAAATTTTCCAAAACGCGTGATATAATGGTGAGGTATTACGGCTGCAAAATAAAATTGTGTGTGCAGCAAAAGAGGATACAAAGGAGGAATTTAGGTGAAAGCCTATAACGCAAAAAACATCAGAAATATCGTAGTTGCAGGTCATGGTGGCCGCGGCAAAACTTCTCTTTGTGAAGCAATGCTTTATCTTACAAAAGGTACAGACAGACTCGGTAGAGTTACTGACGGAAATACAGTTCTTGACTTTGATGCAGAAGAAAAGAAGAGAAAATCATCAGTTTCAATGGCTATGGCTGCTGTTGAATGGAAGGATACAAAAATCAATATTCTTGACACACCCGGATTCTTTGATTTCGCAGGCGGCATGAGCGAGGGTATGCGTGCTGCTGACTGTGCTCTTATCGTTACTGCAGCAGGCTCAGCTCTTGACGTTGGCGCTGAAAAGGCTTACAAGGCTGCAACAAAGAGAGGCATCAGTAAGATTATCGCTATTACAAAGTGTGATGCTGAAAACACTGATTACTATAAAACAATCGATGCTCTCAAAGAAGAATACGGCACAAAAATCTGTCCCGTTGTTGTTCCTTACTATGAGAATGATAAGGTTAAATGTTATGTAAGCTTCATTACAAACAAGGCTTATACATATGCAAATGGTGTGGGAACACAGGTTGATGTTCCTGCAGACGATACAATTTCTTCAATGAGAGAAGCTTTCATCGAATCAGTTGCTACTGCAGATGACGAGCTTATGGAAAAATTCTTCGAGGGCGAAGAATTCACAATGGAAGAAATCGTACGCGGTCTCAGCACAGGCGTTGCAGCAGGTGATGTTATTCCCGTATATGCATGCTCAGGCTATAACATGGAAGCAGTTGACCTTGTTCTCGATGCTATGGTTTACGATGTTCCCTCTGCTGAAAAGGCTGCGGGTGAAATCGCTAAAGATGCTGACGGTAACGAAGTTGAACTTAAATGTGATGAAAACGGCGACCTTGCAGCTATCTGCTTCAAAACAGTTGCTGACCCCTATGTTGGTAAGATGTCATATTTCAAGGTTGTAAGCGGTAAGATTACTCCAGACGTACAGCCCTATAACGCAAACAAAGAGCAGCTTGAGAAAATGGGTAAAATTATTTTCGTAAAAGGCTCAAAGCAGGAAGAAACAGCATGCATTCCCGCTGGTGATATCGGCGTTATCGCAAAGCTTGGCGGCTTCAGAACAGGTAACACTCTCTGCAAGCAGAAGAAGGTTTATTTCCTTGATGGCGTTTCATTCCCCGAAGCATGTCTCTCACGTGCAGTGAAGGTCCGCAAGAAGGGCGAAGAAGAAAAGGTTGCAGCAAGCATGACAAAGATTATGCATGAAGATCCTGTTATCAAGTTCTATACAGATAACGAAACAAGAGAGCAGATTATTGCAGGTCTTGGTGAACAGCATCTTGATGTTGTTGTTTCAAAGCTTGCTAAGATGGGCGTTGAAATCGACCTTGCAAATCCCAGAGTTGCTTACAGAGAAACAATCCGTAAAAAGGTTGAAGCTCAGGGCCGTCACAAGAAACAGTCAGGCGGTCATGGTCAGTTCGGTGATGTATGGGTAAGATTTGAGCCCTGTGAAGAAATGGATCTTGTTTTCGATGTAGAAGTTGTTGGCGGTTCAGTTCCCAAGAACTACTTCCCCGCTGTTGAAAAAGGTCTCAGAGAAAGTGTTGCACGCGGATTCCTTGCAGGATATCCCATGGTTGGTGTTAAGGCCGTTCTCTATGATGGTTCATACCATCCTGTTGACTCATCTGAAATGGCATTCAAAACTGCTGCAAGCCTTGCATTCAAGAATGCTATGCCCAATGCACAGGCTACAATTCAGGAGCCTATCGGCACACTTAAGGCTTACATGCAGGACCGTAAGATGGGCGATATCATGAGTGACATCACAAAGCGCAGAGGCCGTGTTCTCGGTATGGGACCTGCTGAAGAAGCTAAGATGAGTGAAATCGTTGCTGAAGTTCCCATGAGTGAAATGGGCGACTTTGCCACTATCCTTCGTTCAGTAACTCATGGTAAGGGATATTTCTCAATCGAATTTGCAAGATATGAGGACGCTCCTGCAAATATTGCTCAGAAAGTTATTGAAGAAGCAAAGGCAAACGCTGAAGAATAATTTTGATTTCTCAGTGTTATCGGGCAAAACCTGTGATTTCAGGACGCTGAATGTGAGTTCTGAGAGCCGTTGCCGGCTATAATACAATTTGAAAGATTTGTTGCGGAATAATTCATTGTTCACAGAACGGTAATTATTTCGCAATATTTTTTTAATAACTTGATAATAGAATGTAAAATGAAATAATTTTTATTGCTGGGGCTGTGCGTTTTCGGTGCGGTTTTCGGCGGAAAAGAGGTAATATCATGAACGAATATTTGTCAAATGTTTATGAGAACATGAAAAAAAGAAATCCCGGTGAACCTGAGTTCCACCAGGCAGTTAAAGAAGTTCTCGAATCAATCGAGCCTGTTATCGAGGCACATCCCGAATATGTAGAGGCAAACCTCGTTGAGAGAATTGTTGAACCCGAAAGAATTATAAAATTCCGTGTTCCGTGGGTTGACGATAACGGCAAGGTACAGGTAAACCGTGGTTTCAGAGTACAGTTCAACAGTGCAATCGGTCCTTACAAGGGCGGTCTTCGTTTCCATCCTTCAGTTTACGAAGGTATTATTAAATTCCTCGGTTTCGAGCAGATTTTCAAAAACTCACTTACAGGTCTTCCCATCGGCGGCGGTAAGGGTGGTTCTGACTTCGACCCCAGAGGTAAGTCAGACGGCGAAGTTATGAGATTCTGCCAGAGCTTTATGACAGAGCTTTCACGCCACATCGGCTCACACGTTGACGTTCCCGCAGGTGACATCGGTGTTGGCGCAAGAGAAATCGGTTACCTTTTCGGTCAGTATAAGAGAGTTTGCAACAACTTTGAAAACGCTGTTCTTACAGGTAAAGGTATTTCTTACGGCGGTAGCCTTATCCGTCCTGAAGCTACAGGTTTCGGTGCAGTTTATTTCTGCAACGAAGTTCTCAAAAAATGGGGCGAAGATATCAAGGGCAAAACATTTGCAGTTTCAGGCTTCGGTAACGTAGCATGGGGTGCAGTTCTTAAGATCAACCAGCTCGGCGGTAAAGTTCTCACAATCTCAGGTCCTGACGGATATGTTTACGATGCAGACGGCATCACAGAAGAAAAAGCTGCATACATGCTTGAAATGCGTGCATCAGGCCGTGACAAGGTTGAAGATTACGCTATCAAATTCGGTGCAGAATATCATGCAGGCGAGAAACCCTGGGGTGTTAAGGCTGATGTTATCATGCCTTGCGCAACTCAGAACGAAGTTCAGATTGAAGATGCAAAGAAAATTGTTGCTAACGGTGTTAAATATTACATCGAAGTTTCAAATATGCCCACAACAGACGAAGCTGTTCAGTACCTCTGTGAAAACGGCGTAGTAGTTGCTCCTTCAAAGGCAGTAAACGCCGGTGGTGTTGCAGTTTCAGCTCTTGAAATGAGCCAGAACAGCATGAGACTTTCATGGACAAGAGAAGAAGTTGACGAGAAGCTCCACGGCATTATGGTTAACATCTTCAATGCTTGTGCAGATGCAGCAGAAAAATACGGTAAGAAAGACAACCTTATCGCAGGTGCAAACATCGCAGGTTTCCTTAAAGTTGCTGAAGCAATGATGGCACAGGGTATTGTATAATAAATTTAAACAGTACATAAAAACGAAAAACGGCTTCTCGTAAGAGGAGCCGTTTTTTTAGTTAAGAAGTAATAGTAAACAGATTAAATAATTCTCACCTTATACTTCCTGAGCCAATAATCGAACTGTATAAAATATGCAATAGTTTGTGGTGTTGTCATCAGCTGTCCGTACCATGGCTGAGAAAGGTTTTCTGTAAGCAGCTTCTGCAACTCCTTCTTCTTGACAATCTGAAGTAAGGGAGAAGTCGGATCGTTTATAATTTCCGTCAGCATTTCTGATACTTTTTTCAGATATGACGGGTTGTGGGTTTTGGGATATGGGCTTTTCTTTCTCCACAGAATTTTTTCGGGAAGGTAGCCTTCCATTGCTTTTCGGAGTAAGCCTTTTTCATAGTGGTTATAGTCTTTGTATTCCCATGGCACATTGTAGAGGTATTCTGCAATTCTGTAGTCGCAGAAGGGTACTCTTACTTCAAGACCGTTATACATGCTCATTCTGTCTTTTCGGTCAAGGAGAGTCTGCATGAACCAATCAAGATTCAGCTTCATCATTTCTTTCATCCGCTTGTTCAGAGCGGATTTTGTTTTGCCCGTATCAGCAAGACCTATTGTTGCTTTATAACGGCTATCGATAAATTCCTGGGGATTGATTTGTTTTGCAAACTCAGGTTTTAAGAATTTATATCGGTATGAAGTTGATTGCGCCCAGGGAAAACCTTCTTTTTCTCTGATTGTTTCGTCTCTGTACCATGGATAACCGCCGAAAATCTCATCTGCACATTCACCGCTGAGAGCTACAGTTCCTTGCTTTTTGATTTCTTTGCAGAAAAGGAGGAGAGAAGAGTCTACATCGGCCATGCCCGGTAAATCACGGGCATCTACTGCATCATAGAGTGCAGAAGCTAATTCTTCCGTATCAAGCTTTACAAGATGATTTTCAGCGTTCAGATAGCCGTTCATTATATTAATGAAAGATGGGTCACTGTTTGGCTGAAACTTGCTTTCTTTAAAATAAATATCGTTATCCTTATAATCAAGGGAAAATGTGTGTAGAGTTTCTCCGCGACGAGTGAAATATCTGTCAGCGACAGATGAAATTATGCTTGAATCAAGACCGCCAGAAAGAAAGGTACAGACAGGAACATCGGAAATCAACTGTCTTTCAATTGAATCGGTTACAAGAAAACGGACTTTCTCAATAGTCGTTTTTAGATTGTCAGTGTGCTCTTTGTCTTCAAGTTGCCAGTATTTCCAGGTTTTTAAGCCGTTTTCATCATAATATCCGCATGTGGCGGGAGGAAGCTCCCCGATATTTCTGAAAACCCCTTGTCCCTGAGTTCGTCCGGGACCTAAAAGCATAAGCTCTGCGATTGAATTTATGTCAGCCTCAGCTTCTACCGCCCCGCTTGCAAGAATTCCTTTGATTTCTGATGCGAAAATAAAATTACCGTTTCTATTATAATAGAAAAAAGGTTTTACACCGATTCTGTCCCTTGCTATAAAGAGTTTTTCCTCTTTTTTGTCCCATATTGCAAAAGCAAAAATTCCGTTGAATTTTTCAACGCATTTTTCTTTCCATTTAATATAGGCTTTCAGAAGAACTTCTGTGTCGGAATGTCCCCTGAAAGTAAAACCGTAGCTTTTAAGTTCAGCGCAGATTTCTTCTGTGTTATAAAGTTCACCGTTGTATACTATTATATAGTGTTCAATTTCCATAGGTTGTTTACCGTTTTCGATGTCAACAACGGCAAGTCGCGTATGTATGAGAGACGCATGCTTTTCACATGACATACCTTTGTCATCAGGGCCACGTCTTAAAAGGGTATTCTGTATTCTGACAAAAGTCCCCTTTTCTTCCCTCAAATCGCTTTCAAGATTGATTTTTCCTGCAATTGAGCACATATTTATCACCTCAGATTATTTTATGCCGTACAGTCAAAAATGGTTATTTTTATTGAATTTGGTATATTTTCCTGGCTTTCGCATAAAATTGTAACAGATTGTAACAGTTTTGTAATTTTTACATTTTTCACAAAATCATAGCTGATAAATATTCATAAAATGAATAATAACGGCTTTTTATAAGTGTTATTTTCTAAAAAAGAAAAAGCCTTTTGTGCAAAATAGATAAAAATTGTCAAAAAAATTATTTGACAAGCTGAAATAATCTTACTATAATGTGAGGCGTGGCGTGAGACAAGGGGTAAATCTATGCTCTCAGACCAATTACGGCGGCAGTAATAAAAAACCGCAAAAGGAGTTATTTATGATTAAGGTAAACCACGAAAACAAGGCATGGCTTATCGCACGTGCGGTAATCGCAATCGTTCTTGTTATCATGTGTGCAATGACAGTTGTTGCAGCAGCTTCGGGTGCAACTTATGACGTAACGATTATTGATGCAGACAGAAGTGTGACAATCTCAACAAGAGCTGAAACACTTACACATGTACTCAGAGAAGCTGACATCGAGACAGATGATAACGACATTGTTATCACAGACAGATTTGTTCCCGGTGAAACAAGCGTAATCAAAATCAACAGAGGCTACAATATTACGGTTTCATACCACGGTGAATTTTTCAGAACTGTAGGCTATAAGAACGTTGCCAATGTTGTTGAACAGGAAAAGCTTGAGGTTTCCGACAATGATACAATCAACTATCCTCTTGAAAGCAAACTTTCAGACGGAATGAAAATCATTATCGAAAACCCCATCAAAGTAAAAATCAAGGTTGACGGCAAGGTTATCAAGGAAGAGACTTTCTCAGCAGATGTTGAAACTGTTCTTTCAAGATGCGGTGTAGAGCTTGGTGAAGATGACGTAATTAAGCCTGAAAGAGGCACAGTTATCAAAAAGAATGCTACAATCTCAGTCAGCCGTGTAACTTACAAGGAAGTTACAAAAACAGAAAAAGAGCCCTACGGCACAACTTATAAAGACAATTCTTCAATGTACAAAGGTGCAACTTACGTTAAGTCAAGAGGCACAAATGGTGAAAAAGAAGTTGTCTATAAAGTAAAATATGTTGAAGGCAAAAAGGTAAGCGAGGAAGCAGTTTCTGAGACAATTACCAAAAAAGCTGTAAATCAGGTCGTTGTAAGAGGTACAAAGAAACCTACTCCCGGCCATACAGCAGCAAGCGTTACAGTTGGTAAAAAGAACATCAAGACAATTTCCAACTTTAAGCTTCCCTCAAAATACACAATTGATGAGAACTTGGTTCCCACATCGTACAAGCAGAAGTTCAACGGACCCGGCACAGCATACAACGGCGGTTACAGAACTTCAACAGGAAAAATCCCTGAACCCGGATATATTGCAGTTGACCCTGATATTATCCCATACGGCTCAAAGCTCTGGATTACATCAGATGACGGCAGATATGTTTACGGTTATGCAATTGCAGCAGATACAGGCGGATTCACATGGAACGGCAGCGGTACACTTGCTGACCTCTATTTCAACTCTGAATACGAATGTATCCAGTTCGGCAGACGTGCAATTACAATCTATGTTCTCGACTAGTAAATAAAATCTCAGCACCTACTGATTTTCAGTAGGTGCTGTTTTTTAATATCCCAACTGACAGTCTAAGGATTCATCGTTTTCAATCCAATCACTGACAGATATTATTCTAAACTCATCTTTAGTATCTCTTATATAAACTTTTTCGATTCCTGCATTTATAATAAGCCTTTTGCACATAGAGCAGCTGTTTGCGTTTTCAACATAGCTTTCTCCTGTGACATCAGTTCCAACCATGTACAGGCTGCTGCCAAGCATTTTATCTCTCGGCGCACTGATGATTGCGTTGGCTTCTGCATGAACGCTTCTGCACAGCTCGTATCTTTCACCGCGGGGAATGTTATTTTTTTCGCGGACACAAACACCCATATCGGTACAATTTTTTCGCCCACGTGGTGCACCCACATATCCTGTTGATATAATCTCATCATTTTTTACTATAACAACACCATAGTGCCTTCTCAGGCATGTACAGCGTTTTGCTACAGTTTCGGCAATATCCAGATAATAATTGTTTTTATCTCTTCTTTTATCCACGATGTTTTCTCCTTTATTCTGATTTTTCAAAAATGAGTTCAAGCTCTTCAACGTGACCTGTGCCTCGTTGTTTTGTGGGGATATAGCCAGCATATCTCCATCCCTGAGATGCTCTCTTAGAAATGATTGATTTGAAATCGCCGATTTCATAAACGTTGCCGTTAAAAGCTCCCCATCCGCTCATATCACATCTTATCTTTTCGTACTCATATTTATACATTGATATACCTCTTTTCAAAAAGATGTCTGTATTTTGATTATATAATATTTTCGCTTGCTATGCAATACAAATTATATTTTGGGACAAAAAATACGGCAGGGCGCGAGGCCCTGCCGTACTATATTAAATTTATGCTGCAGGCACGAAAATCTGCACTCTGCGTTCTGCACTTTGCACTTAATCAGGCTTTGTGCCATTTTACGCCCTGAGGAGTATCTTCAAGGACGATGTTCATGGCTTTGAGAGTATCGCGGATTTCGTCTGCTCTTGCCCAGTTTTTATTTTTTCTTGCTTCTGCACGTTCAGCGATAAGTGCTTCGACTTCTTCGTCGAGGCTTTCTTTCTTTCTGTTGTAAACAAGACCAAGAACATCTGTCAGCTCGTCAAAGAGTGCTGCTGCACCTTCGCAGAGAGCTTTAGAAGGATCCTTTTCAATTACGTTTGTGTTGATGTCTCTTACAAGGTCAAAAACAGCTGCAATTGCGTCTGCTGTGTTGAAGTCATCGTCCATAGCTGCAATGAACTGTTCACGGCGTTTTGCAAGCATTTCAAGTGTTTCTGCATCTGTATCGTTTTTGTCAGCAGTTGCATTTTCAAGGGCAAAGTCAAGGCTGTCACGGCATGTATAAAGTCTTGTGAGAGATGATTTGCACTGATTAATAATGTCAAGGCTATAGTTGATGGGGCTTCTGTATGATGATGAAATCATAAGGAAACGGATAGGCTCGTAGCCGTATTCGTTTGCAACATCGCGTACTGTGCGGAAGTTGCCGAGAGATTTTGACATCTTTACGTTGTCAACGTTGATATAACCGTTGTGCATCCAATAGTTTGCAAAGGGTTTTCCGTTGCAGCATTCTGACTGAGCAATTTCGTTTTCATGGTGGGGGAAGATCAGGTCCTGGCCGCCACAGTGAATGTCGATTGTGTCACCGAGATATCTGTGTACCATAGCTGAACATTCGATATGCCAGCCGGGTCTGCCGTTACCCCAGGGTGATTCCCAGTAAGGTTCACCGGGTTTTGCGTTTTTCCAGAGAGCGAAGTCCATAGGCTCTTTCTTGAGTTCGCCTATGCTGATTCTTGCACCTGCTTCAAGGTCCTCAAGAGGCTGGTGTGAAAGCTTGCCGTATTCGTCAAATTTCTTTGTACTGAAATATACGTCTCCGTCTACTGCGTAAGCAAAGCCTTTTTCCTCAAGAGTTCTGATGATGTTGATGATTTCGTCAATGTTTTCTGTTGCTTTGGGATGAGTTGTAGCTTCACGCACGTTCATGCCCTTCACGTCTGTCCAGAATTCCTCAATGTATTTTTCGCTGACTGTTTTGTAGTCGGAGCCTTCTTCGTTTGCGCGTTTGATGATTTTGTCATCAATATCTGTGAAGTTCTGGACGAAGTTTACTTTATAGCCTCTGTACTCAAAATATCTGCGTACAACGTCGAAAACACAAAGGGGTCGTGCGTTACCGATGTGAATGAAGTTGTAAACTGTAGGACCGCAGGCGTACATTTTTACTTCGCCTTCTGTGATAGGTTTGAATTCGTCTTTCTGTCTTGTGAGAGTGTTAAAAATTTTCATGCTTTTATCCTTTCTTTATTTCTCTTCAATTTGTTTTTTGAGTTTTTTGATTTCTTCTTCAAGACGGTTTATTTCCTGTGCTACCGGGTCAGGAATATGAATCTGGTCGAGGGTGTCAACGCGGTTACCGTTGACCTTGACAACTCTTGCGGGAACACCGACAGCAGTGCTGTTCTCAGGAATATCGTGAAGAACAACTGCTCCTGATGCAATGTTTGTGTTGCTGCCGATTGTAAGGGGTCCCAAGACTTTCGCGCCTGAGCCGATAAGCACATGGTTGCCGATTGTGGGATGTCGTTTGCCTGTATCTTTACCCGTACCGCCAAGGGTTACGCCCTGATAGACGATAACATCGTCGCCGATTTCCGTAGTTTCACCGATAACAACACCTGTGCCGTGGTCGATAAAAAATCTTTTGCCGATTTTAGCAGCAGGGTGGATTTCTATGCCTGTTTTTCTTGCCGCACGCTGAGAAACGTAACGAGCGAGAAAATAGAACTTTCTGTGATAAAGCTTATAAGCAAGTCTGTGTGCTCTGATTGCTTTGAGACCGGGATAAAGAAGAAGTATTTCAATTGCAGAACGAGCTGCAGGGTCTCTTTTTTTCACACATTCAATGTCTTCTTTTATCTGTTTAAACATAGTTTCGCCTCCTTATAAATAAAAATCTCCGTTGTCATGAGACAACGGAGGCGATCAGTCGCGGTTCCACTCCTGTTTATAACTCGATTGCTGATAACGGTGCATTACTCCGCAGGGCGATACTGAGAAAACTGTTCCCACCCCGTGCTGACAGGTGCATTTCGCCAAGTCGCATAAAGCATCTTCCACCAAATGATGCTCTCTCTTTGTATACGATATTTCGGTTACTTCTCCTGATAAACGCATTTGAAAACCTATTACTACCATTATATCATAAGTTTGAAAAAATTTCACTACTTATTTTGAAAAATCTATAACTTTTACAGCTTGAACAATATAGATTGCACCTGAAATAAATGTAATTGCTGCAATTACCCACATTGCAATGTTAGATGCGGTGATAAGATACTGAAAAGGTACAAATCGGATATCTGCAAGGAGCATAACAGCACCTGAAACCACCATCTGAGTTGCTGTTTTGATTTTGCCCCATATATTTGCTGGGATAACAACATTCTGTACAGTTGCAATCATTCTCATACCCGTAACTGCAAATTCTCTTGTCAATATAATCATAAGTACCCATATGTTGCAAAGCCCGTACTGCATGAAGCCCAGAAGTGCTGCTGTTGTAAGCATTTTGTCTGCAAGCGGATCAAGGAGCTTGCCGAGATTTGTAACCTGATTGTTTTTTCTTGCAAGTTTACCGTCTACAAAGTCAGTTATGCTTGCTGCTGTGAAAATGATAAAAGCCCATAAAAAGTGGTGAGGGATGTTTTTGGCCATGAGAAACACCAAAAAAATCGGTGCCATAAAAATTCTGATAACTGTCAATAAATTAGGAATGTTAAATTTCATATCGCACCTCTTAATCAATGTTTTCTCTGCCTATAAGATCGTAATCCTGCAGGTCTGTAATCATAACCTCTGCAAAATCACCTTCTTCGTAGGAATTTTCCGATGTGAAATATATGATTGTATCAATTTCAGGGGCATCCATGTAGCTTCTGCCCATGTAGCAGTCAAGATATCCGTCATATCCTTCTACGAAAACTTTCAGAACCCTGCCCATAAGCTCTTCGTTTTTCTCGTCTACGATAGTTCTCTGAAGCTCCATAATGTTTTCGCCACGGTCAACCTTTGTCTGTTCGTCAACCTGATTTTCAAAGCTGTATGCGGGTGTGCCTTCCTGCGGTGAATATGCAAAACAGCCAAGTCTGTCAAAACGCATATCACGAACAAATTCAGCGAGAGTTTCAAACTCTTTTTCGCCCTCGCCGGGGAAGCCTGTGATAAATGTTGTTCTGATAACAACATCGGGCATGTAGCTTCTGATTTTGTTTATAAGTTCACGGAGAGTTTTGTCGTCTCCCGTTCTGTTCATAAGCTTCAGAACTTTGCCGTCTGCATGCTGGAGAGGAAGGTCAATATAATGAACAATTTTCTCATTATCACGCATAACCTGGAGAAGCCTGTCAGTGATTCTGTCGGGATAGCAGTAGAGAATTCTTATCCACTCGATGCCGTCAATTTCGCAGAGTTTTTCAAGCAAATCTGCTAATTTCGGTTCGCCGTACAAATCTTCGCCGTATCTTGTGGTATCCTGTGCCACAACAATAAGCTCTTTGACACCTACGTCTGCAAGTTGTTTTGCTTCTGAAATTATTTCTTCTTCCTTGCGGCTTCTGAAATCACCCCTGATATCAGGAATTGCGCAGTATGTGCATCTGTTTGAGCAACCTTCGGCAATTTTCAGATATGCCCAGTGGTCAGGAGACAGAAGATGTCTTGCACCATCGAGAGGCAGGTCGCATTTTGGTCTGAAATAGGCTTCTCTGCTTCCTTCCACAGCTTTTCTGCAGATGTCTGCAATATCACCATTTGAGCCAATACCTACAACCGCATCAATTTCGGGAAATTCCTTCAGAATTTCTTCTTTATACACTTCGCTGAGACAGCCCGTCACAACAACAGCCTGTGTCTCGCCATCTTTTTTCATTTCTATCGCATCGAGAATATTCTCAATGGCTTCACGTTTTGCCTCGTCAATAAAGCCACAGGTGTTGACGATTATAACGTCAACCGCCCCATCGGACATATCTGAGAGCTCAAAGCCGTTTTCTTCAAGTCGTGCGATGATCATTTCGGCATCAACCTGATTTTTAGGACAGCCCAGAGAAATCAAAGCAGCTCTTAATTTATCCATAAATTTCCTCACCATTCGTCAGTTTCGTCTGATATATCAAATTCGGAAAGCGCAGCTCTGATGTCGGAATAGGAGTAGCCCAGCCTTTGCAGTGCGGCGATTACCTGCCGTCTGCCTTTTTCATCTGAAAGCTTGCGTGCATATTTTCTTTCCACTAAATTAATTATACTTTCTTTTGAGTCAAAGTCAAGAGAGAAAATAACACTTTCTATTATATGGGAAGAAATACCTTTGAGTCGTAGTTCATTTTTTACACGGGAAATGCCGTACTTTTTTCTTTCGATAAGCTCTCTTGCGTACATTTCTGCAAATGCCTCATCGTCAATTAAGCCGAGCTCTGCCGCTTTGTGAGCGACAGCCTCGGCTGTTTCTTGTGAATATTTACGTCGGAGCTTTACTATAAGCTCTTTCTGAGAATGACTTCTCAGTGAAAGGAGATCAAGGGCTTTCAGCCATGCTCTTCTCATTTCGATGTCTTCCCGGAGCTCTTCTAAATCTTCTTCGTCTATTTCTTTTATGCGGCACCATCGGGATGTAAACCAGAATTCACTGTCAACGGTGAGAGAATATTCACCGTCAAGAAAAATATGAATTTTATTTTCTCTGCCGTTTTTTGTGCTGAGTTTCATTATTCGTCATCTTCCACAAGGATATCAATAGCAGCTCTTGCTTTTTCCTTGGTGATTGATTTGGTAACAGGCTCTTTTTTGTCAGCGGTCTTGGGAGATTTTTGCTCAGCCTCTGCAACTTCATTTTTCTTAGCCTTAATAAGATCTTCGATTTCTTTAGCGAATTCGGGAGTTTTCTCGATATAATCTTTTACGTTATCTCTGCCCTGTCCGAGACGTGTTTCGCCATATGAGAACCATGCACCACTCTTCTTGATGATACCCATTTCAACCGCCATGTCGAGAATTTCACCGCATTTTGAAATTCCTTTACCGTACATGATATCAAATTCTGCAGTTGTGAAAGGGGGAGCCACCTTGTTTTTAACAATTTTAACTCTTGTTCTGTTACCGATAATTTCGTTACCTGCAGCCTTGAGCTGTTCAACCTTACAAACTTCCATACGGATTGATGCATAGAACTTAAGTGCACGGCCACCTGTTGTAACCTCAGGATTACCGTAGATTACGCCGACTTTTTCACGCAGCTGATTGATGAAAACAATAACTGTGTTTGACTTTGCAACCGCGGGAGCAAGCTTTCTCAGAGCTTGTGACATAAGTCTTGCGTGGAGGCCTACATGTGAATCGCCCATTTCGCCGTCGATTTCTGCACGGGGAACGAGAGCTGCAACTGAGTCCACAACAATAACATCAATTGCACCTGAACGGACGAGAGCCTCTGTAATTTCAAGGGCCTGTTCACCGCTGTCGGGCTGTGCAACAAGAAGAGAGTCAATATCAACGCCAAGGTTTTTAGCATAAACCGCATCAAGAGCATGTTCAGCGTCTACGAACGCAGCTTCACCGCCTGCCTTCTGTGCTTCAGCAACAACATGCAGTGCAAGAGTTGTTTTACCTGAAGATTCAGGACCGTAAATTTCAATAATTCTTCCCTTGGGAAGACCACCGATACCTGTTGCAGCATCGAGAGAGATTGAACCTGTTGAGATAGCCTCAATGTTTGCATTTGCACTCTGTCCCAGACGCATTACGGCACCTTTACCGTACTGTTTTTCAATCTGAAGCAAAGCGGTTTCAAGAGCTTTTTGTTTATCAGCCATTTTTCATTCCTCCGTTTGGTGTACAAATGTTCGATTGCATTCATTATACATTAACCTTGAGAAAAAATCAATACTTATTTGAAAATAATTGAGCAAAGTCCGGATAATGGGACAATTGAAAAATCTTTCCATATATGATAGAATAAAATAATCAAAGATGCAGTGAGGATATTTTATGGGCAGGAAGATGAACAGAAATACGAAAAGTAAAATTGTTACAGCGGCATGGAAGCTTTTCTATGAGCAAGGCTATGACAATACTACCGTTGAGGAAATTATATGGGAATCGGGTACATCGAAGGGTTCTTTCTACCATTATTTTGACGGCAAGGATGCACTTCTTGGTTCTCTTGCATACCTTTTTGATGAAAAGTATGAAGAGCTGGCAAAAGGTCTTGATGACGAAACAAACAGACTTGATTTTCTTTTTTATCTCAATGCAGAACTTTTTGAAATGGTTGAGAGCAGTATTGATATTGACCTTCTCACGAGGCTTTATTCAACTCAGCTTACTACGAGAGGTCAGAGCCATCTTCTTGACCATAACAGATACTATTATAAGCTTCTCAAAAAGATTGTAACGGAAGGTCAGTCAAGAGAGGAAATCACAAAGGATTATACAGTTTCTGAAATTGTCAGACTTTACGCTATGAGTGAGAGGGCACTTCTCTATGACTGGTGTCTGAATCACGGAGAATATCCGCTAAAGGAATACTCGCAAAAGACAATGAGATTGTTCCTCGGCGGAATGAAAGTCTGAAAGAAAAAACTTGCAGAAATGTTGAAAAAATTATTGCATTTTTCACTTATCGGAGTATAATAATAAATATTAAAATTTTAAAGAGGCGAGAAATATGAAAATAGCAATTTATGGCTATGGTAATTTGGGTAAGGGCGTTGAAAAAGCTATACGCCAGAATGATGATATGGAGCTTTTCGGCGTTTTTACAAGAAGAAATCCCGACAGTCTGAAAATTATGACAGAAGGTGTGGGCGTTTATTCATCAGACGATATTGAGAAATATAAGAATGAAATTGATGTGCTCATCATTTGCGGAGGCAGTGCAACAGATCTTCCCGAAATGACACCTGCACTTGCAAAAAATTTCAATGTTATTGACTCTTTTGATACACATGCAGATATACCTGCTCATTTCGCACGAGTGGACAAGTCTGCAAAAGATGGCGGAAAAACAGCAGCCATTTCTGTTGGTTGGGATCCCGGTATGTTTTCACTTAACAGACTTTATTCAAATTCAATTCTTCCCGAAGGTAAGGATTATACTTTCTGGGGCAAGGGCGTAAGTCAGGGACATTCAGACGCAATCAGACGAATTGAGGGTGTTCTTGATGCAAGACAGTACACATGTCCTGTTGAAGAAGCAATGGAAAGAGTAAGAAACGGTGAAAACCCTGAACTTACGACAAGGGAAAAGCATACAAGACTGTGCTATGTTGTTGCAGAAGAGGGTGCAGATTTAGCACGCATTGAAAACGAAATCAAGACCATGCCGAAATACTTCTCTGACTACGATACAACAGTGAATTTTATTTCACAGGAGGAGCTTGACCGCGACCATAAGGGAATCCCTCACGGAGGATCCGTAATCCGCACAGGTGTAACGGGAATTAATGGTGAAAACAAACATGTTATTGAGTACAAGTTGAATCTCGATTCTAACCCTGAATTTACTGCAAGTGTTCTTGTGGCATATGCAAGAGCAGTTTACAAGCTCAATAAAAAAGGTGAAACAGGTTGCAAGACTGTTTTCGATATTGCTCCTGCAGATTTATCGCCTATGTCACATGAAGAAATGATTTCACATTTACTTTAATAAAATAAAAAATCCTCCTGAAATTCAGGAGGATAATTTTTTGTTTATTTTCTTATGCTTTGTCGCCGCAGCCGAGAACTGTTTCAATTTTGTGTGAAACAACGCCTTCGATAGCATCTCTTGCGGGTGTGAGGTACTGTCTGGGGTCGAAGTGCTTGGGATTCTCGCTGTAGTGCTTACGGATAGCAGCTGTCATTGCGATACGGATGTCTGAGTCAACGTTGATTTTGCAAACTGCCATTGATGCTGCTTCGCGGAGCATTTCTTCGGGAATACCGATAGCATCGGGCATTTCGCCGCCGTATGCGTTGATTGTCTTAACGTCATCCTGATTAACTGATGAAGCACCGTGGAGAACGATGGGGAAACCGGGGAGCTTTTCTTCAACAGCCTTGAGGATGTCGAAACGAAGCTGGGGTTTCTGACCGGGCTTGAACTTGTATGCACCGTGGCTTGTGCCGATAGCGATTGCAAGTGAATCAACACCTGTTCTTGTTACGAAATCGTAAACCTGATCGGGATCTGTGAAGTTTGCATCTTCTTCGCTTACGTTAACGTCATCTTCAATACCTGCAAGCTGACCGAGTTCGCCTTCAACAACACAGCCGTGTGCATGAGCGTAATCAACAACCTGCTTTGTGAGAGCTACGTTTTCTTCGTAGGGAAGGTGTGAACCGTCGATCATAACTGATGTGAAGCCGCCGTCGATGCAAGCTTTACATGTTTCGAAGTCGGGGCCGTGATCAAGATGAAGAGCGATGGGAAGACCTGTTTCTTCTGCAGCAGCCTTAACCATAGCAACAAGGTAGCCGTGTGAAGCATATTTTCTTGCACCTGCGGAAACCTGAAGGATAACGGGAGAGTTGTGCTTTTTAGCAGCTCTTGTGATACCCTGGATGATTTCCATGTTGTTTACGTTGAAAGCACCTACAGCGTAACCGCCTTTGTAAGCGTCTTCAAACATCTTTTTAGTAGTAACTAATGGCATTGTTATCACTCCTGATAAATTAATATTTTTATGGTTAGTATTATACACTATATTGTGCCCGATGTCAAAGCAAAAGATGAAATTATTAAAAATTTATCAAAGTATATAAAACAGGGTTGATATTTTCTGAAAAAAGAGTTATAATGTATGAGCGATAAATTGCAAAAAATATTTTGGAGGAAAATTTAACATGAAGAAATTACTTGCACTTCTTATGGCAGGCATCATGCTTTTCGCTTTTGCAGCTTGTGGCGGTAACGGTGAAGAGGAAACAACAACAAACCCCGAAGAAATCACAACTGAAGCTCCCGCAAACGCTGATGTTGAGGAAACAACAGCAGATGAGGAAGAAACAGAAGAGGTTACTGAAGTTGTAACAAACGACGAAGGCGAAGCTGTTACAGACAAAGACGGTGATGTTGTAACAGAAAAAGTAACAGAAAAAGAAGAAAAAACAGACAAGACTGAGAAACCTTCTAAAGAAGATTCAAAGAAGCCCACACAGTCAACTTCAAAGAAACCATCATCAACAGCAGAAATTGTTGAATATTTCAACAAGGCTGTAAATGGTGTTAAGACAGGTGCAAAATCAGTTAAGCAGCACTCAATCGTAAACTACCTTGCATCTCCCACAAAGATCGGTGACGGACTCAGCGGTATTTACAAGATGCTTGGCGGTGACGACTGGCTCGACGGAATGCTCCAGTCAAACAGCACAGGTGAAGCTACATACACAGGTTCAGATATCAAAAAGAACTTCCCCGTTGAAAACGAATCATGGGCAAGTAAGCTTACAGCTTCTGACGTTTCATCTGCTACATGCACAGAGAAAGACGGCGTTTATACAATTAAAATCGTAACAAAGGCTGACGCTAAAACAACAACTGTTAAACATGGTCAGGGCCACAATCCCAAAGTATTCAGCGTAGTTCTTCCTGCTACAATCAACGAAAACATCCCCGGTATTGCTAAGGGTATTACAGGTGACGTTGCTATGAACTATCCCTCAGGTTCAGCTACAATTACGGTTGATGCAGCAACAGGTCATGTTCTTACAGCTTTTTACGATGCACACTGGACAATCAACTTTGACAAGATGGCTACAAGCCTTCCCTTCGCAACAAAGTTTACTTACACAATCAACTGGTAAGCAAATTTGATTAATCAGCGGTAATTCTTGCGGGAATTACCGCTTTTTATGTTGCGTTTTTCGTGTAATTTATGAATTTATTTGAAAAAGACTTGATTATATTTTCATTTTAGTTTATACTATCATAGTACACTTTGGAAAAGAAAGGAAAATTAAAATGCTTTATAATGCACTCAGTTTGTTCGGCAACGCTTCAGGCGAAGGCGGAAAACAGTCAATGCTCCCCATGCTTCTTATTATGGCAGGTCTTTTTGTTCTTATGTATTTCACATCAATCAGACCCCAGAAGAAGAGACAGAAGGAAGAACAGCAGCTTCGTGAAAACCTCCAGATCGGTGACGAAATCACAACAATCGGCGGTATCATGGGCAGAATCGTAACAATCAAAGAAGATTCTATCATCATCGAAACAGGTGCTGACAGAGTTAAAATGAGAATTATGCGTTGGGCTGTTCAGACTAACAACACTGCAACAGAAAAACTCCAGGCTGAAAGAGAAGCTGCTAAGAAAGCTCAGGAAGAAGCTAAGCAGGCAAGAATCGAAGAAGCTAAGGACAGAAAAAACAAGAAAAAGGAAGACTAATTTCAGTTTTCTGCATAAGAAAGAAAAATCCTCCATATCAATTTGATATGGAGGTGTTTTTTATGCCAAAAAAACGAAAGAGAAGAGTTTCTCCAAAAGAAAATGAAAATCCACGTATAGTTTTTCTGAAAAGAATACTGTGGGGAAGTCTTTATTCCCTTATAGCATTTTTTGTCATATTACTTATTTTAGCTTTTATCGTTATGAAAGCGGGATTTTCCGACTCAATGCAGACAATGCTTACTTTGGCAGCATCGCTTATTGCCACGTTTATCGGTGCGTTTCTGTCGCTACGTAAAACTTACGAAAAGGGATTACTTTCAGGTGCTCTGGTTTCAGTTCCTGCACTGATAATAATGTGTGTTGTTCTCCTTATTGTTTTCGGTGAACTGGGAGTAAAAACAATTGTTATGGCACTTCTTATGATGCTGGGCGGTGCATTGGGCGGAATTGCAGCTGTTAATAAATAACCTCTACTTCCCAATAAACGATACTTACTCTGTTGTAAGTATATGTAATGTGTAGCTTGCCGCCATGTGAGACGATTGCAGGATATGAATATTCAACATCTTCTTCTCTGCCTACTTCTGCTTCTTCCAGAGTAAGAATAGTTTCCCATGTGTTTCCGTTATCTTTTGAGACAGCGAGAAGAAGAGGTGTTCTGTCGCCCCAGTTTTTGTTTGTGGGATTGTAAACGAGGTAAATTTTATCACCATCTCTCACAAGGTCAATACCGCTGTTGGGATTGAGAAGTCCTGTGTCGTATGCTTTGCACCAAGTTTTACCGCCGTCTGTTGAGTCGCTCTTGAAAATCTTTTCCTTGGCAGAGCGGAGAAGTGCATGAACGTCACCGTTATCATCCTGCCAGAGTGTGGGCTGAATCATTGGAACGAAATCGTCACCTTCACCTGTGGGAACATAGGATGACATTTCCCATGTTTTACCGTTATCCTTGGAAATATCGCAGAAAGCCTGCCATGTTTCAAATGTGGGCTCGTGTGAAGCGGGAGCAAGAAGCGTGCCGTCCGCAAGATAAATGGGTTTGTTTTTTACAGGACCTCTGCCGCCTGATGTGTCGCCTTTAACCAATTCCACAGGCTCAGTCCATGTATTTCCGTTGTCTGATGAATAGCATACATATGTTGTCCACACAAGCTTGATTGATTTGCCGTATTTGAAATAAAGTGCAATTCTGCCGTCGTTCAGTTTGAAGAGAACGGGATTCCAGTGGGGTGTTTCTTCATCTACGGCAATTCTTACCGGTTCACCCCATATGCCGTTTACTCTCCTGCTGACGAAAATTCTTACGTCATCTGTGCCTTCTTTTGTTCCGCCGAACCATGATGCGAGAATGTCACCGTTATCAAGGGGGAGAACAGTTGATGAGTGGCAGTTGTCAGTAGGTGTGCCAGCTTTGTTAATAACTTGTTTTTTAGCAATAACTTTCATTTTTTCACTCCTTAGATTTTTGGGGGCAAACATTCGATAAGTGATACTTTGCCTTCTACTGTAAATGAAACTGTTTCTTTGGGAATAAAGACACAGTCACCTTCGATAATGTCAATTTCTCCGCCGTTCCATCTGATTTTTCCTGAGCCCTCAACTACTGAAAGTGAGGACGGTCTTTCTGCTTCCTCTCTTGTGTATGAAGAGAAAACATCAAGCTTTTTCAGAGAGAAAATAGGTGTTCTCTCGTATGAAATGTGAGTTGTGATTCTGTAGTTTTCATTTTCTTCGTCTACAGTGGGCTCAAGCTTGTATTTTGCAAGAACTTCATCAGGTGTGAAATTATCATAGTGGAAGCATTCAAACATTTTGTCAAAGCCTATTCCCATGTGGATAAGGTCTTCAGGATTGGGCTCACCCTGTGAGTTGAATTTTTCCATGCTGATTGTATAGTCTGTAGGCTCCTGAATTTCAAGAAGTAAGCATCCCGAGCCGATAGCATGAGGGAATCCGCCTTCGATGATGAAAACATCGCCTGCTTTAACACGGATTTTGTGCATACAATCGTCCATGCCCTTGATATCCTGTTTTTCAAAAAGGTCACGCCATTTTTCTTTTGTGACGCCTTCCTTGAAGCCCATGAGAATATATGGCTCTTCTCCGTCAATTGTTCTGCCGTCAAGGATATACCACGCTTCTGTTTTGCCGTAGTCCGATTTGAAGAAATCCTTAGCGGCTTTTTTATCAGGGTGACACTGTACGGGAAGCTTTTCTGCAGAGTCAAGGAATTTGGCAAGAACACCTAAGTTTGTGCCGAATTTTTCTATATGACTTTTTCCTAAATATTCTTCAGGATTTTCTTCAATCAAATCCCTGAGATATTTTTCGCTGCCGTCTGAGAGAATTGCAACGCTCAGACCTTCAAATTCAGGTTTACCTTCTCTGTCGGGATTAACAGCAACAACTGTGCTTGCAAGCCAGTCTTCAGGGAAATATCCGTCAGAGGGATTTTTCTCATTACGCATTTTGTCAATGAGTTTTCCGCCCAGGTAACATCTCCAGCAGCGGTTGGGTTTTGTTTTAAGAGGATATAAAGTTTTCATATTGCACCTCGAGCTTTTATTTTCTTAATTTTCTCATAGTCGGGAAGAAAAATCAATAGAAAATATTTAATTTTTAAAAGAATTGTGTTACAATACCTTCGGGTGATGAAAATGATATTTAAAAATGCAGAAATCTTAAATGAAAATTTTGAATTTGTAAAAGGCAATCTCCTTATTGAAGACGGCAAAATTGTGGGTCTTACAGATAATGCAGAGGGCGAATGCACAGACTGCACAGGTCTTAAAATTCTTCCGGGATTTATTGATATCCACATTCACGGCACATATGGCGCAGACGCATGCGATGCTTCAGCAGAATCTTTGCAGAGAATGTCGGAGCATCTTCCCTGTCACGGTGTTACTTCCTTTTGTCCTGCCACAATGACTTTGTCATCAGAAGAGCTTGAGGATATTTTCAAAGCAATTGCTGAAGCAAAGGGTAATGAAAATGGGGCTTACATACATGGTATCAACATGGAAGGACCTTATATTTCCCTTGCAAAGAAGGGTGCACAGAAGGCTGAGCATGTAAGAAAGCCTGATGTTGAAGAGTTTAAGAAGCTTAATGCAATCTGTAATGTGTCGCTTGTTGACATTGCTCCCGAAGAAGATGAAAACAATGCTTTCTCAAAAGAAGTTTCAGAAATCTGTACAGTTTCCGCAGCTCACACATCTGCAGACGCTGCACAGGCAAGAAAAGGTTTTGAAAACGGAATTACTCATGCTACACATCTTTTCAATGCAATGACAGGTATTTCAGCAAGAGTTCCCGGCGTTGCAGGCGCAGTTTTTGATTCGGAAAATGTGAGGGCAGAAATTATATGTGACGGTTTCCATGTAGCTCCCGAAACACTGAGAATGGCATTTAAACTCTTAGGTGAAGACAGAACAATTGTTATCAGCGACTCTATGAAAGCTGCTGACTGTGAAGACGGAGAATATATGCTTGGCGGTCAGACAGTATATGTAAGAGACGGAAAAGCTCTTCTTGCAGACGGAACAATTGCCGCAAGCACGTCAAACATTTTTGACGAATTCAAAAATCTTCTTTCATTCGGAATTCCATTTAAGCATGCAGTAAAATCCTGTACAATAAATCCTGCAAAAGCAATAGGACAGGAGACAGTTACAGGATCCATTGAAAAAGGTAAGAATGCAGATCTTCTTATTGTAGACGAAAAAATGGAAATAAAAGGTGTCTATGTAAAAGGTGAAAAAATAATATAAAAATTTTAAACTCCGTAATATCTGACAATACTATCTGTAACAGATATTGCGGAGGGATTTTTTTGCAGTTTAATAAGGTTGAAATTTGCGGAGTCAATACAGCTAATCTTAAAGTTCTGAAAGAAAAAGAAAAGCTGGAACTTCTTGCTAAAATAAAGGAAGGCGATACGAGAGCGAGAGAAGAGCTGATAAACGGTAACCTGAGGCTTGTATTGTCGGTAATTCAAAGATTTACAAACAGAGGAGAAAACCCTGATGACCTTTTTCAGGTTGGTTGCATAGGACTTATAAAAGCAATTGACAACTTTAATGTAGATTTAGGTGTAAGGTTTTCAACTTATTCTGTGCCAATGATTATCGGCGAAATAAGACGGTACCTTCGAGACAACAACTCTGTGAGAGTTTCACGTTCTATGAGAGATACGGCTTACCACGCAATGCAGATTAAAGAAAGGCTTTTTCTTGAAAACGGTCAGGAGCCTACTGTTGAAGAAATTGCAAAAGAGCTCGGTGCAAAGAGAGAGGATGTTGTTCTGGCTCTTGAGGCAATAGTTGAGCCTGTCAGCCTTTATGAGCCGATTTACAATGACGGAGGTGACACAATTTACGTTATGGATCAGATAGGTGATCAGAATGATGACAGAAACTGGCTCAATGAAATTGAGCTTCGGGAGGAAATGAAAAAGCTTTCTCCCAGAGAAAAGAAAATTCTTTATATGAGATTTATGCAGGGTAAAACTCAGATGGAAGTGGCTTCTGAGGTAGGGATTTCGCAGGCGCAGGTTTCACGCCTTGAAAAAGGTGCTCTGAAAAGAATAAAAGGTGAATAACAGTAAACCCGCTCCCGGAAAGTGTGTAAAGGGAGCGGGTTTACCGTCATTAAGAAAGGTGTCTATTTCAACAGAGGAAAAGGAAGAAGGAGAAAAACTATTGTATAATTTTGTATGATTTGGTGAATTCAACCAAGGAGCAAATTTGTGTATTGCGTAAATTGCTTTTCTTCCCTTTACCGTCTGTATGAAATTATGCAAAAAGAGATGCAATCCATTCAACGAGTTTGACTACAACATTTCCTATTGATTCAAAAAGCTTTGTATAGTCAAGTCCTCCGAGAAAAGAAAAAATCTTCTCTATAGCACCTGTTACTGCTTCCATGATTTCACCTCACTTTATTAAAAAATATAAAACATTATGAAAGTTGTTAAACACGTGTTGCTTTTCTCTGCGATTTAAGTATACTAATATTAGTAGGAAAAATCAATCCACAATATTTTGAAAATTGCTAATTTGTCAACATAACTTTATTTGTTTGTTGCGAAAGGAAACAAAAAAATGAAAATTGATGCACGAACGAGATATACGTTGAATGTCATAAAAGAGAATTTTATAAAGCTTCTGAAGGATAATACAGTTGAAAAGGTTACTGTAAAAAAACTCTGTGACGAGGCAGAAATAAACAGAGCTACTTTTTATAGGTATTACGAAGATGTATTTGACCTTTATGAAAAATTCAAGGAAGAGTTGATTGAAGAAATTTTCTCTGACTTCAAGTTTAAGGGAGTTTCAAGTATTCAGGAAGATCTGGCTTATTTTCTTGAAAGCATCAGAAAAAACGCTGATGCAGTGCATGCACTGTCGAATCAGAAAGATTCTATGAATTTTATGCAGAGTGTATGTGAAAGAGAATACTATTATTTTGAGGACAATTTTAAAATCGTATGTTCAGGCTTAAACAAAAGTCAGTTGATGACAGCATATTATTTTATTGTCTGTGGCTCTACAGGAATAATTGCAGCATGGGTAACAAGAGGAATGAAAGACAATGAAAAAATAATTGCTGAGAACCTGACAAGACTTATAACAAACACATTGAGCGATCTTTAAAAATTAAAACCCACTCCGAAAGGAGTGGGTTTTGGCTTGGTTTGCCAAGCAACCAAATTCTGTTTAGCAAGTATGGTAACTTAAGCAGCGAGAGAAGAGATCCATTCTACGAGTTTTGTAACAACATCTTTAACTGTTTCAAAAACTGCAGCCCAGTCAACGCCTTTAACCCATTCTACTACCTTACCGAGAATTTCTGTAACCTGTTCCATTCTTTACACCTCCTTCTTTGTAACAAAAATAATTTTAAAAAAATAAAATTATTTCTTAAGCAACAAGAGACGCGATCCATTTAACCAATTCGATAAGAACCTGTTCAATTGTATCGAAAGCTTTTGCATAGTCGAGACCGCCGAGGAAATCACAAATTTTTGAAATAATACCGATTGCTGTTTCCATTATGTATATCCTCCTTTCTTAGTAAGATATTACACTTCCATATTTACACACAACAAGTATAATACAAAAAAGGAGGAAAAGTCAAGTAGCATTTCTTTCAAAAGTGTTGTTTATTTTGATTTCGGCTTTGCTATAAGAGAAACTGCAAGACCACTGAGTATTGCTGCGGTAATGCCTGCGGCACCGGAAGAAAGGGGACCGGTAAGGACTCCAAGCCAGCCTTCCTGTGCAATTTTTTCTTTCGTTCCCTGGACAAGAACGTTACCGAAGCCTGTCAGCGGAACAGTTGCACCGCAGCCTGCCCACTTAGCAAAAGGCTCATAAATTCCCACCGCTGAGAGAAAAACTCCCAGAACAACAAAACCGACAAGAATCCTTGCAGGTGTAAGGCGAGTCAGGTCAATGAGTAATTGTCCCACGACGCATATAAGTCCGCCTACGATGAATGTTTTTAAAAACGTTATAAAGATATCCATAAGAAAATCCCCTTTCCGTTTTATTATTTGCGGAAAGAGGATAATTATTTAAAATTTATTTCTCAGTATTGCTACAAGTGTCATAATAATTGAACTGAGGATTTCCACCAGGATTACAATTCCTGCACTGATAAGATTAATTGTGCCTGAGAAGGCAAAAATCGCAATAACGATAAGCGAAAGGAACATCATAACCGTCTGCACGGCAAGTGTTATTTTAATGCCTGATGAATATGCAATTGCTGAAGAGAATGTCTCAAAGAATGATGAGCTTGTGCCGTCATGAATTAATTTTGCAGGGGCAAAAGCTCTTTCACGGTTGATGTAACCATCAAGCAAACCGCCTTCGTAATCGCCTACAACCTTGAAGCTTTCTCTTGGCATATTGAACTGAAGTGATAGGAACTCTTCGTCAATGTTGCAGTCGTTTGTTGTAACAACTACGGTGATTCCGTGCTTGTCAAGGGCTTTCAGATGCTTCTTCATCTGCTCGTTCTTGGCGTATTCAACAACGAGCATTGCGGCCACAGTGCCGTCAATTGCAATATAGAAAATCTTTTTGCCTTCCTTAAGGCATGCAACTTCAGGCCCTTTGGGAGGAGCTTCCATGTTGTGGTTGATAAGAAGATTTCTGTTACCGATAAGCACTTTTTCTCCGTTTATCCAGCCGGAAAGACCAAGCCTTTCTTCGTAGCAGAGGTCTTCAACCTCAGGGAGAAGCTCCTTTTTATCGCCGAGAATTGCTTTGTCAAAAACATGGGAGAGAGGTCCCTTTGAGTTTGTAAACATAGCTGCAGCGTAGAGTATAATATCGTCAACGCGCACAGAGCCGTAGTCCTTCATGCCATGGAAGTTACACTTTTCAACATCAAACAAATCAGTGGAGTCGATTACAACTGCGTTTGTTTTTTCAATGTTTCTTGCGGAAGTGTAGCCGACGATACATGCATTTTTCTTACTCAGTTTTTTGTTCAGTGAGTAGAGAGCAATGTTCAGCGAGGGCATGATTGACAGGGGGAAGCTTATCAGCAGACATGCCATGAATGCCGATGTACCCATGGGTACATTTTTGTAAATGATTCCCGTAATAATACCGACTATTGCTGAAAGTCCTGCGGCTATAGGGAAGAATGTGCGTGTAAATCTGTCTGCGGGATTCTGCGAAAAAGCGTTGTGAACAAAGCCCTGAGGAAATGCGGTTTTGCAGGAATATTTAAGATCAGGATTTTCTCCTGCTAAAATTCGTCCGATGTTCTGGGCAGTTGTTTCGTCGTCAATGCTCTGTATGGTGTAAAGATTTTTCTGTCTTTTCACAGTTGCGGTTTTAAGAGCATTTGTGGCTCTCGCGCCTTCAATTGCTCTTGAAAGGCAACAGATAATAACAAGGATTGTTATGGCTGACGTGTAAACGGAGAAGGTTTCGCCCATTCCCGATAAATCAAAGAACATTGAAGCTGAGGAGAGAATCCCTGCGAGAACAAGGCATGTCACTGCACTGTCGAAAGAGAATTTTTTCTTACGCATATTTTCAATTCCCGGTTGAGTTACGGATGAACCGAAAATAAATGTTGCAAGAAGCACAACAATTGAAAGTGAAGCAATTGTTGCCGTTGCTGCATCAATGGGGAGAACCTCAAAAACGTTTGTAACAAGTGTTACCACAAAGAAAACCAGAGTCAGAAGACTCATTGCGATAAGCCCGAAAACAGACCTGCGTCTTTTATCGGTGAGTTCTTTGAAAACCTGAGGCTTCTCATTTGATGAGGTGTATTCCGTAAATTTCTTATTTTTTTCCTGAATAAAAGATTTTTTGAATGCGGTGAGGAAAGATTTAGGATTGTTTTCATCGCTGAGAACGATATATTCTTCTTCGTCATACTTGCCTTTTTCAGGTGAAAAATAGTTGGGATCAATGTCATCATAGTCATCGGGAAGATTAGTCATTCTGAAACGGCTTTTCTTTTCTTCCCTTGTTCTGCGGAGATTTTCCTGAACATCTTCTTCACGGACTTCTTCAGGAGTGAAGTCATCTGTTTCAAAGCCTTCAAAGGCAATCTGGTCGTCAGACTGACGGTGAGCACGGGGAGAGATGAAAATATCTCTGGTTTTCTGCCTGTCTTCTTCGCTTTCTGTGTTTATTACTTTGGTGTCTGAAAAATCATCAGCTTTTGTTGTGTTATCTTTTGCAACCTCTTCAAAATGCGAAAGGTCAGAGATAAAGATAGTGTCATCAAAATCTTCGTCTTCCTGAATTTCAATGGTTTCTTCGGGCTTTGCACTTACAACGTAGTTTTCGCTGTCAACATCAAAGCGTCGGGTTCTTTTTTCTTCTTTCTTTTTCTCTTCTTCTCTTTCGACACTTCTCTGTCTTCTGAGAATTTCATTGAAGTCACCTTCGCGTTTTTTTGCATCAAAGATAGCTTCGCCGTACTGTTCTTTTACGGACTCATAAGCGGATTCTCTGACTTCAGCTCTTGCTGCACGACGTTTGCTGAGAATTTTTGAACTCTTGAAAATATCCTTGATTTTAAGATAATCGCCTCTGTCAAAGGTGCCGTCATAAACTACCTCTGTTTCACTTTCAAAACCGTTTTCATCAACTGTTTCGTCGATTTCGCGGAATTCTCCGTCTTCTCTTGCCTGATTGACATGGCCTTCCACTGCAGAAAAATCATCATTTTCTTCTTCAAAGAAAAATTCAGCTTCTTCGGCAGTATCGGAAATTGACGAAATATCTTCAAAGTCAGTTATTTCCTTTTCTTCTGTTTTAGAGACTAAATCCTGCTCATATTCCTTTGAAAAATAAACAGCGCCTTCTTCATAAGTTTCTTCTGTTTCTTCTTCCGGAGCCTCAATAAATTCCTGCTCCTCGGGTTCTGTATATTTTTCATATTTGTCGAAATCGAAATCGTCTCCTGCTTCTTCAACATCATCGCGGCTGTCAACTTCGTCAATAAGTCGATTGATGTCATCCATCGACCAGTCCTTGACAGGAGAACCGTCTGAGGATTCAAACAACTCGTCTATGAAATCGGTATCTTCGATGTCCGATGTGCCTGAGCCGTATTTTTTTGTATACTTTTCGATATCTGAATCAAAAAAATCCAGGTCTTCTGTTCCGTCAGCCATTCTGATCCTCCTTATCTTGCTTTTATATTACTTCTCTGTCTTGAAATTTCCATCATCATAATGCCTGCAGCAACAGAGGCATTGAGAGATGTGATCTTTCCTTTCATAGGCAGAGTTACGAGAAAATCGCATTTTTCCTTAATAAGTCTGCTGATGCCTTTACCCTCTGAACCAACAACAAGGGCACATGGTCCGCTGTAGTCAACCGAGCACCAGTTTTCACCTTTCATGTCTGCGCCGTAAACCCATATTCCTCTTTCCTTGAGAGCGTCAATTTCAGCAGCTAAGTTTCCCACTCTTGCAACGGGAACATATTCAATTGCTCCTGCAGAAGTTTTGCCTACTGCGAAAGAAAGAGAAACGGACCTTCTCTTGGGAATAATAACTCCGTGAGCTCCTGCGATTTCGGCTGTTCTTATAATTGCACCTAAGTTATGAGGGTCTTCAAGCTCATCGCAGATGATGATGAACGGGGCTTCTCCTCTTTCTTCGGCAAGAGCGAATATGTCGTCAACGCTTGAATATTCCTTTACTGCACACTTTGCAGCAACGCCCTGATGGTTTGCGTTGAAGCACATATAATCAAGTTTTTTGATGTCGACCTCTTTGATAACTATCTGTTTTTCTTTTGCAAGACGGAGAATAGTGGAAATTGAACCGCCTCTCTCGCCTTTTGCGATATAAAGAGCGTCAATTGTTCTGTCGTTACTTATTGCTTCAAGAACCGCATTTCTGCCGATTACAAGGTCTTCGGGTATCTGCTTTTTTTCTTTCTCGTTGTTTTTCATCATTTACACCTACACATAGATATTCACATTATTTTATCATAAATAATTTTCCAATGCAAGGAAAACGCAGTATTTTCACAGAAAGTACAAATAAATGTTTTTTTCGCCTTATAGCTACAGCAGAGAGTGACGAAATTTTCCATATGACAAAAAGTATACTTTTAGGAAAGGAGTGATATAAATGGAAAACATAAAATCACAGACGTTGAAAAGGGTGAAGAACACAGAGAAAAAAATAAAGGTAAGTCTCAGAGATGGTATAAGTGCGGCAGTTTTTCTTGCTCTGGGAATTGTTTTCGGACAAGGAGCTGTTTTTGATGAGCTGTATCCATTCGGTTTTGCTTTTGTTATAGCTTCACCGGGCGTATATTCCTTTTTCGCCCTTCTTGGGACAAGCGTAGGTCTCGTTTTTTCTCAGACAGGAGTTTATCTTTTCAGATACATAGTTTGCACTGTGGCACTCTGGTTAATCAGAAGCCGTATTCTCTCTTCCCGCTCAAGACTTGGTGAAATATGGTTTCTCTCTGTTGTCACATGCTTTCTTGTCTGTGCACTGACAGGTATTGCAGTTGTGTTGCCCACAAGAGGTGGTTTTGATGAAATAATTCTTTTTGTTGCAGAGGGAATTATCGCCGCATTTTCCGCTTTTTTCTACAGAAGATGTATTTCTGTTATTATGAAAATACGGGAAAAACCTTTTGAAAAAAAGGAAATGCCGTGTTTTTGCATAGCCTTTGCAACACTTGTAGCAGCATTAGGTAGTTTGGAAATTTCAGGTTTTTATCCTGCTTTGTTCGTGGCCTTTTTTGCAGTGCTTGTGATGTCGCACCTTCTGTCAGAAAGCGGAGGTGGTATATGTGCAGCAGCATCTGCAGCGGCACTTTCAGGTGCAATTGCGGACGGTTATAATGTTTTGCCTCTTATATTTTCCGGTGTAGTTTCGGGAGCTTTTTCACCGCTGGGGAAATTGGGATGTGCAATATCTTTTCTCCTGACGTTTTCCGCTACAGCATTGTTTACAGGGGAAATCAATTCGCTTCAAAGCATTATCACTGTGGCAGTAGCGTCGGTTTTCTTTTTGCTGATACCTGAAAAAATATATAAAAAGGTACGTGTTTTTCTCAGGGAAAGCACTGCATCTGCAAAGGAGAGCACATACAGAAAGGATGTATCTTCCCGTCTTTCGGAAACTGCAGAGACAGTTGAAAATATTTGCAACGGTATGAATAAAATCTCAGAAGACCTGAAAAAGATAGATTCATCTTATGACAGAAATATTTTTTGCAGAGTGAAGCAGGAGGTCTGTGCAGAATGTGAGGGACGGGAAAAATGCTGGGAAAACAGTTTTCAGTATACTATGCGTGGTTTTGAGGAAGTTTCAAAAAATTATCGGGACGGCAAAAACTTCAGCGATACTCCGTTCGGCAAATTGTTTCTTGAAAAGTGCAGAAAAAACAGCGCACTGCAGGAATCACTTCTCAGAAACTTCAGAAGATATGATGAGAAACTCCATGAGGAAATCAGGCTTGATGAAAAACGCAAGCTTATGAGTGAACAGATGGAGTGCATGAGCGATATACTGAGGGATTTTTCTAAAAAATTCAGCAAAAGTTCGTTGGTTGACAATGAACTTTCGGCAGAAATCAAAAACATTTTCAATTCCTTTTCCGTCAGATGCACAAAGGCTCTCTGCATTGTGGACACGGACGGAAACATGACTATAGAGGCAAGCTGTAAAAAAATTGACAGGGAAATAGACAGAAGAAAACTGAAAGAAGCAATCGAAAGGGCTTCGCTTAGAAAATTTTCAGAACCTGAAATTGATTTTACGGATACGGGAACAAAAATTACTTTCAGGCAGAAACCATGGCTGAGAATGAAAGTGGGAAAATTTCAGTTATCAAGCGAGGATTCGCCAATCTGCGGAGATTGTTTGCGTGATTTTTCTGATGATTTCGGAAACAGAACGATTATTCTCTCAGACGGAATGGGTACAGGAGGCAGAGCAGCAGTCGATGCTGCTATGGCGGCAGAATATTTCGGAGGTCTCGTGGAGAAAAATGTAAGCTATGACAATGCTCTGAAAATTATCAATTCCATACTTGAACTGAAATCAACAAATGAGTCTTTAGCTACTATTGATGCTGCACATTTCAATCTGTTTTCGGGAAGAGTAGATTTCTATAAGGCGGGAGCAGCTGTTTCTTTCGTAAGAAAAAACGGAAACTGTTCGGTGATTGAAAGTGCATCTCTGCCTGCAGGAATATTGTCTACCGTTTCCTTTGCAAGGGAAAAGGTTATGCTTTCCAAGGGTGATATAGTAGTTATGGTTTCAGACGGAGTTACATCAGGAAAAACTGATTGGATACAGGAAGAGATAGAAAAATTTTCTTCGTCGAATCCTGATATTCTGGCTCAGAAAATCGCAGGAAAGGTGTGCGATAAAACTCAGGGCGAAAAGCGGGATGATATTACTGTAGTGGTTTCCATTATGACCGCATAGCAATTTAACCAACTAATTTCTCCAAAAACTTAAATACATCGTCACTTTTTTTGAAACTTATACTTGCAAAAGTATGGGCGGAAATGTTATAATAACTCTTAATAGAAAACCGTACCCCAGCGGCACAGGGTGCCGCAAAAGATAAAAGGAGGAAAAGAGAGTATGGAATATTCAGAAAAGTTTGTAAAAGAAGGTCTCACCTTCGACGATGTGCTTCTCATTCCGAGAAAATCAGACATTCTTCCCAGTGATGTTTCTACAAAAACAACTCTTGCCAAGAATATAACACTTAATATCCCGTTGATGACTGCTGCTATGGACACAGTTACAGAGTCAAAAATGGCGATTGCTATTGCCCGTGAAGGCGGTATCGGTGTTATTCATAAGAACCTTCCTATGGAAGTTCAGGCTTCAGAGGTTGACAGAGTTAAACGTTCAGAAAACGGTGTTATTACAAACCCCTTCTTCCTGTCTCCCGACCACCTCGTTTCAGATGCTGATGACCTTATGAGAAAATTCAGCATTTCAGGTATTCCTGTTTGTGATGAAAGCGGTAAGCTTGTAGGTATTCTTACAAACCGTGACCTTCGTTTCATGACAGACTACAAAGTGAAAATCAGTGAAGTTATGACAAGGGAAAATCTTGTTACTTCACACGAAAATACAACTCTTGACGAAGCTCAGAAAATTCTTATGAAGCATAAGATTGAAAAGCTTCCCCTTGTTGATAAGGACGGACACCTTAAAGGTCTTATCACAATCAAGGATATTGAAAAAGCTATTCAGTATCCCAACACTGCAAGAGACTCTCAGGGCAGACTTCTCTGCGCTGCCGCAATCGGTGCTACAGCAGATGTTCTTGACAGAGCAGCTTGTCTTGCAGAGGCTAAGGTTGATGCATTCTGCCTCGATTCAGCTCACGGACATTCAGAAAACATCCTCAAGGCTGTTGCTAAGGTCAAAGCAGCATATCCGGACATCGCTCTTATTGCAGGTAACGTTGCAACTGCAGAGGCTACAAAGGCTCTTATTGATGCAGGTGCTGACTGTGTTAAGGTTGGTATCGGCCCCGGTTCTATCTGTACAACACGTGTTGTTGCAGGTATCGGTGTTCCTCAGGTTACAGCAGTATTCGATGCTGCAAATGAGGCTTCAAAGCACGGCATCCCCGTTATTGCTGACGGCGGTATCAAATATTCAGGCGAAATCGTCAAGGCTCTTGCTGCAGGTGCTAACACAGTTATGGTTGGTTCACTTGTTGCAGGTTGTGAAGAAGCTCCCGGTGAAAGAGAAATCTATCAGGGCAGACAGTTCAAGGTTTACCGCGGTATGGGCTCTCTTGCATCAATGGCTAACGGCAGTAAGGACAGATATTTCCAGGAGGACAACAAGAAGTTTGTTCCCGAAGGAATCGAAGGTCGTGTACCTTACAAGGGACCACTTGCAGATACAGTTTACCAGATGATGGGTGGTCTTCGCTCAGGTATGGGTTACTGCGGATGTTCTACAATTGCAGAACTTCAGCAGAATGCTCAGTTTGTGCGCATCACAAATGCAGGTCTTATCGAGAGCCATCCTCACGATGTTCTTATCACTAAGGAAGCTCCCAACTACTCAGGTAATTTCTAAGAGATTAAAATACAGTTTGCCGCAGATGGTGGATTCTGCGGCAAATTTTTGTGAAAGGGTGAGATGTTAATTTGGAAAATACACTTCGTGAAAACAAAATGGGCACAATGCCCGTAAACAAGCTGCTCATTACGATGTCACTGCCTATGATTATTTCCATGCTTGTTCAGGCACTTTATAATGTTGTGGACAGTATCTTCGTTTCATATATTTCGGAAAATGCACTGACCGCAGTCAGTCTTGCTTTCCCGGCGCAGAACCTTATGATTGCTTTTGCTTCAGGTACAGCAGTCGGTGTTAATGCACTTCTTTCAAAGAGTCTTGGCGAAAAGAATTTCGACAGAGCAAATAAATCAGCGGAAAACGGACTTTTCCTTGTTTTTCTTGAATATCTTCTTTTCCTTGCTTTCGGACTTTTTGGTGTGAAGTTTTTCTATAGTACACAGACCGATGTTGCTGATATTGCTGCACAGGGCTATTCCTACCTTTCAATCTGTTCAATCTGCTCCTTTGGTGTGTTTGGTCAGATTATGACAGAGAGACTTATGCAGTCAACAGGCAGAACAATTTTCACAATGTTCACTCAGGGCTCAGGTGCAATCATCAACATAATCCTTGACCCTATCCTGATTTTCGGTCTCCTCGGTTTCCCGAAAATGGGGATTGCAGGTGCAGCATGGGCAACAGTTATCGGTCAGATTTTCGCCTTTATCCTTGCACTTATTCTCAATGCCAAATATAACAAGGACATAAAAATGTCTTTGAGGAAATTCAGACCTGACGGAAAAATTATCGGAAGAATTTTTGCAGTGGGTATTCCGTCAATTCTGATGATGGCAATCGGCTCTGTTATGAATTTCCTCTTCAATAAAATCCTCATTTCCTTTACGGAAACTGCGGTTGCTGTTTTCGGAGTTTATTTCAAACTTCAGAGCTTTATCTTCATGCCCGTTTTCGGTATGAACAATGGCATTATTCCTATTATTGCTTACAACTATGGTGCTCAGAAGAGAAAGAGAATGATGAAGGCGGTCAAGCTGGGAATTATTTATGCAGTATCGTTTATGGCAATTGGTCTTGTGATAATGCAGCTTTTCCCCGAACAGCTTCTGTCAATTTTCAACGCATCGGCAGAAATGGTACAAATAGGTGTTCCTGCGTTGAGAACAATAAGCCTCTGCTTTGTTTTTGCCGGCTTCTGTATCGTTATCGGCTCGGTTTTTCAGGCTCTGGGAAAAGGGACACTTTCAATGTTTGTTTCGGTTTCAAGACAGCTTCTTGTGCTTGTCCCTGCAGCGTATCTGCTCTCTCTTACGGGCGAGCTTAATAACGTGTGGTGGTCATTTCCCATTGCGGAAATCATGTCGGTTATCGTAAGTACAATCTGTTTCGTTTATCTTTACAAAAAGATTATCAGCAAAATTCCTGAATAAATAAGTAAAAAAATTAACGGTCATTTCGTGAAAGAAATGACCGTAATTTTTTGTCTTTAATTATTCAACTGTGACTGTACCGTCTTCATCAACAGTGATTTTCATGCCGTCCTTAACGTATGCGAGGAACTCATCGCCGAGGCAGTCAACAACGGGCATGGGAGAATTTGTCCACACTGCACCGAGAACTGCGCCTGCTGCTGCAAGAGAGTCAATATGTTCTGAGAAGAGCATGCAAGCGGGGTTTCTTTCAAGAACCTTTGCACAGTAAAGAACCATGCCACCTGTAGTTGAACCGATTGTCTGTGGAAGACAAAGTGCTTTGCGTGCCATAGGTTTATTGTAGAGGTCGGCGTTATTCTGGTCGCCGCATTTTGTTTCCTTATCCTTATCTCCGATCAGAGGCATATCGCCGAACTGAAGAGCATTCTGGAATGAGGCAAGTGTGTTGAAACCGCCGTGGGAAACAAGTGCATCAGCTGTACATTTGCCTGCTACAACAGGTCTGCCTTTAAACTGTTTCATTTTATTTTGCCTCCTTTGTGATTATATCAAGAATCTCATCGCTTCTGTAATAGCGAGATGTTGTGTATGTTCTCAATTTGTTTGAGTTTGTGATAACGGGCATTGACTTACAAAGAGGATTGTTCATATACATCAAAGGACAGATATAGCTGAGAACAACACCTGTTTCCTTGAGCTTTGCTGCATAAGGTGTTTTTTCAAACTCTTCAATAACACCGGGAGCGGCAGTGAATACAGTGGGGATTGAAACTTTCTTGAGACCGTTTTTCTTAAGGCCTTCAACAACATTGTCAGTCCATTCGATGAGCTGTGCATGTGAAAGGTGGGGACAACCTACAAAGCAAAGTTTGGGTGTTGCTTCCTTATCTTTCCACATAACGGGATAGTTTGCCTGAACTCTTGCAAGCTCAGCGTCATCAATAACATAAACCTGTGCATTTTCAGCAACAAGGCTTTCTCCCTGTTCAACTGCTTCGGGAGTAAGGTTTTCAATATGATAGAGACCTACTGCACCGTTTGATGCAGTTGCTGCACCGAAGTCCTTAAGGTATGCCTTTGTATCACCGTCAAGCTCTGTGCCGATCCACTTGTCGAGGCCTTTTACGAAAGGAACATCTTCCATAACCTTCATGCCGATTGCAGAGCCGAGAATCTGTGCTTCAGGTTTCTTTGTGGTTTTGACTTCAACAATCCATGTTGCTTTTCTGCCTTCATCTGTAAGAAGACCGAAATAAGGCACTTTGCCTACGATTGAACCGAAGAGCTCAATAATACCTGAGTTACGGTTACATCTTGCACCGAGAACTGAGTTTGCGTAAACAACTGCTGATGATTCAGCCCATGAAAGAATTTCTCCCTTTTCGGGGATGTTGCCTACCTCGTCCATGTAGCAGGTGCATGTGTAGGACTTGTCATCAATAAGACCCATGTCTGCAAGCTGCTTGTCATAGCTATCCTGCATTGAGTACATGAACTTGTTGAAAATAAGTTTCTGAAGGAAATTTGCAGGAACATTGGGGTCAAGGGGCTTGGGGTCAACAGAGAATTTCTGCTTTGAAAGCGCACCGCCCTCAATAAGCTGGTCCATAAGGCTGTAAACAGGCTTCATAACTTTAAGTCCGAAGCTTGTAACCAGATGTCCCATCTTACTTGAAACGGGTACCATTTTTGTTGCTCCGAAGGCATCGCCGTAGAGCACAAGAGTTTTCATAACTTTTGCCATTGTCTCGCCCTGAGAGCCATTAAGTATAGCTTCTTCTTCGGCTGTCAATGTCATGTTGTATTTCATAAGCGTCTCTCCCTTTCGCTTTATAATATTACATTTATATTACATCAAAAATATCCGTTTGTCAATTTATTATCAATTAATTATCAAGATTTCTTCTCCAATGAAAAAGATATTGCTGTGCTATGCCGATTTCAGGATATGCACATTCAGGCAGACCTTCTTCATAAAGTTCAGCCATAATACGTTTTACCCACACATCTATGGGGAAAGCATCTGATTTTTGCAAACCATAAAGCAGACAACATTCGGCAACCTTCGGACCTACGCCGTTTATTTTCCGGAGAGTTTGTCTGCCGAAATCTATATCTTTCTCAATGATTTCACTAAAGTTTATTTCACCCGATGACACTTTTTTTGCCGCATCAATAATATATTTTGCTCTGAATCCTGCACGAAGAGGTGATAAATCCTCAGGTGTAAGACTTTTCAGCTTTTCCGCAGAAGGGAATGCGAAAAATCCGTCACCTAAATCTTCACCGAAATTTTCACAGAGTCTTTTTATGATTCCCTTGATTCTCGGGATGTTATTATTCTGTGAAATTATAAATGAGCAGAGAGCTTCCCAGGGCTCCTGATTGAGAACACGTATTCCGTAGTAATTTTCAGATGCGCTTTTCAGATGGGTGTCCGAGGAAAATCTTGAAACGATGGAAACGTAGTCTCTCTCAAGGTCAAAATAAGTTTTCCAAATTTTTTCGAAATCTTCTTCGGATGTGTTGTAAAAAACGATGGTGTTTTCGTCTTTCTGTGATACAGATATTTTTTTGCTGTATGCAACTGCCGTCCAGATATTATTTTCTTTTTCCCAACGGAAGGACTGTCCGCAGTCGAGAGTGTAGTCAAGGTTTATGCAACCGTCACAGACAACGATTAAGTCTTTGTTTTCTGTATGAATTTTCATTTCACATCACCGTCATTCATTTTATCACAAACTCCTCATTTCGGCAATATCAATTGACTTTTTATTGTGCCTTTGATACAATGAAATTGCGAAAGGCGGTTGGACTTACATGAAAAAATTTTTATCCATTATAATATGTATAGCGATTCTGTCCACATGTTTTGCATCATGTGCAGTTTCAGATACAATCAGCATAGAAAACCACAAGGTGAAAACGGATGCTTCGGAAATTTTTCTGAGCGGTGAGAATGTTTCAGATATTTCAAAGATTAAAAAGCTGAAAAATCTGAAAAAAATAACTATGAGCCAGACATCGGTTTCGGATTTATCGCCGCTTGCAGAAACAGACGTAGAAGAGGTGGAACTTATCACCGCAGATTTTCTCAGTGATATTTCTCCGTTGGCAGAAATGAAAAATCTGAAAGCACTTACAATTAACGGTTGTATAAAAATTCTTGATTTTTCTGTTCTGGAGAATGCACAAGGTCTTGAAAAACTGACGATTATTGATTCAGGAATTTATAATATTGATTTCCTGAAAAATTTTGAAAATCTTAAAAGCCTTGAGTTGAAGGCGAAAGGTGTAAGAGATGTATCGGTTATTTCAGAAATGATTTCTCTTGAAAAGCTTTCTCTTTCAGGAAACGATCTTTTCGGAGATACGGTGCTTGTTTCAAAGCTTGTAAACCTTAAGGAGTTGAAAATACCCGAGTGTTCTATTGAAAATATTTCGGCTCTGTCATCCCTGAAAAAACTTCAGAAGCTGGATCTTTCTCTTAACAGTATTGAAGATGTTTCTCCTCTTTCGCAAATGACAGAGATGCGGGAACTTACCCTTACCTCAAACAAAGTGAAAGATATTTCCTCTCTCGAATCCATGACGAAGCTTGAAAAGCTTTTTCTTGAAGGATGCTCTGTGGGAGATCTGGATGTGGTGAAAAATTTTAAGAATCTCAACTCTCTTCGTATTTCAAATAATAAGATAAGTTCTTTTGATTCTTTATCAGGTCTTACAGCTCTTGTTGAACTTTTTGCAGACAATTGCGGTGTCTCTGATATTTCGCCTCTGGGAAATCTTCAGAATCTGACATATCTTCAGCTTACAGGTAATAAAATATCAGATATCTCTCCTCTTGAAGGGAAAACAAAGCTTGTTCAGCTTGCTCTTTCCTACAACAATTTCGAGGACGCATCCTTTCTTGCGGAAATGAAGGAGCTGGTAACTCTTGATATTTCTTATTGCCAAAAAGTTTCAGATGTTCATTTTGCAAGTGAGCTTGAAAAACTTGCCTTTCTTAATCTTGATGGGTTACATCTTGATGATAAAGAGGTTGAACATCTTCGTTCCCATTTGACAAATTGTTCTGTTTCATTTGACAAATCAGAAAAATAGACAAGCTTTTTTAAAAAAAGTTAAAAAAAAATAATTATTTTTCACAGTTTCTTGATGTTAAAAATATTGCAAAAGCAAAAAAAGTGTGTTACAATTCTGTTGTATCTTTACCAAGGAGGTAAAATCCTATGAAAATGACAAAAAGAATTCTGAGCACTGTTATGGCTCTCCTTATGGTTCTTTCTGTTTGCAGTGCAGGCTTTTCAGTGTCTGCTGCTGATACTGCAAGCGGTTCGATTCTTAAGGAAATTGACATGACACCTGTTGCTCGTCCAAGTGTACAGTTTTATTGTACTGAGGTAACAAGAGTTGCCGCAGGTTTAAACTCTGTTGAACCCGGTACAAAAATTGTTAAGGCAACACCCTCCGGTGTTCCTGAGCTCTCAGGCTCTTATGTTTCACAGGCTTATGCAGGTGAGACTCCCGCAGCAACAAAGGTTGTCTTTGTTTCACCTACAGCGGGTATTTCAATCACAGGCTTTTCATGCAGTAACTCAACAGTAACCTTCTCTGATACTGCATTTACTGCCCCCGGTACATATACAACTGAAATTACAGGCGGTACTGCAGCTGCCGGTGAAGCTCTTGTTTTTACAATTGACTATACATGGACTGATGGTAACACATATCAGGAAAAATGCGTATCATATGTTGAAAACATCGCAAGCGGTGGTTCTTATGCAGAACACAGAGTTACATGGAAGCCCTACAACGGTACATCTTCATGGTACAGAGGCTACGCTTCTGCTATTACACGTGTTCTCGGTAAGGGTGTTTACTATGAAACAGCTGCTGATGCCGGTATGACACAGCAGTTCGGCTCATACAACGTAGCAACTACTTCATTTATTACAGGAAGCGGTCTTACATCTTACTATGTGAATGAACGCGAAGAAAAAGCAGGTCTCTTCTCTAACCCCAGAGAAACTATTGACCATACACTGTTCGTTACAGGTACTACACAGGCTCATATCTACATCGACTCATCTGTTTCATCAAGTCTTTCTGATATCAACCTGAGAATTGATGCTAATGTTGGTAGAGAAGACGGTGAAACACATGTAAGAAACAACGACTCGCCAAATGTTGCACTCGGTGAATCTTATGTTGTTGCAGGTGCGCAAACATCTGCTCCTTCAGGATATTCAACTGATATTACTGCTCAGGCAGCTATCGGCTACAATGTTCCTGCAAGAAGTGCATACGGTTTTGACAGCCAGAACGGTGCTTACAGCACAATCACATCGGGCTCAAGAAACGGCGGACATATTATTACATCTCATCTGACAGGTTCCGTTGCAGGTCTTGTAGATGGTGCAAGCTACACTGTTATCAACAGATACTATGCGTACTTCAGAGGAAGCTATGCTTACATCACAAACTCACCTATTGTCCCTGTTATTATGAACTTCCATATTATTGACAAGGGTGCTCTTCGTGAGATGATTGATTATGTTATGAACAGTGATCCCGATTCACCTAAGGTTCGTAACACCAAAAAGGGTGTTAACCCGCAGTCATGGTATTACAGTTCAGGATTCAGTGCTTTCCAGACACAGTATACGGATGCACTTAATCTTCTCAACAATCCTCAGGCAACACAGACAGAAATTGATGCCAAGACAAAATCTCTTCAGTCAGCTTACAACAGCCTTGCTCTTAAGAAGGCTGACTATACTGAAGTGGACAGACTTTATGACCTTGCAGATGCAATAGTTGATAATGCTGATTGTTACCCTGCTTCAGACGTAGCTCTTGTCAGAGAGGCTCAGGAAATGGTTGAAACAGGCTATAACATACTTTATCAGCCTGCAGTTGACACGATGGCATACAATCTTCAGCTTGCTGTTGAAAGGGCTATGCCTTATGGTGCAAACTATGAGACAATTTACGCTCTTAAACTCGAATATGAAGCTCTTGACCTTTCTGTTTACACCCCTGAATCACAGAAGGTAGTTACTGATGCTTTTGCAAAGGTAGATTATACTCTTACGGCACTCCAGCAGGATCAGGTTGATGCATGGGCAGCGGAAATCAGAGCTGCAATTGATAACCTTTCTCCCTATATGGCAGATTTCTCAAAGCTTAAAGCTACATTGGATGAGGCAAAAGCAATCGACCGTACGCTCTACATCAACGGCTCACTTCTCCTTGATCCCATGGAAGCAGCAGAAGACGCAATCGCTGACAACGAAGCAAATCCCTGGGAGCTTTCAAGACAGCCCGAGGTAGATACTCTTGAACAGACACTTAGAGAGAAGATTGACGGTCTTATTCTCAGAAGCGTTTACAAGCTTGATCTTAAGGAAGCACTTGATGCAGAAATCCCCGGTAACGCAGATTATTATGATCAGGCAATCCTCGCTGAGTACAATGCTCTTCTTGAAGAAGGTTGGGAAATGTACAATGACAGCACTCTCACAATCTATGACCAGAAGAACATCGATGCAAAGACAGAAGAAATTGTAGCAAAATATGAAGAGCTTATGGCTTCATATTCAATTCCTTCAGTAGATTTCACAAACCTCAATAATGCTCTTGCAGCGGCAAATGAAATCGATCCTGCAGACTACTGCGATGACGAGAAAATGGCAGAGCTTAATGCAGCAGTTGAAGCAGCTTTGGCTATCTTTGACGAAAAGCCTGAACTGAATGCTGAAAACACAGCAAGAACAGAGGCTGCGGCAGACAGAATCAATGCAGCAATTGAAGCTCTTAATGCTCATGAGGCAGCAGAGGCTGTTCAGGAAAATGTTGAAGAAACTGACTGCGTAAATGGTGGCTCATATGATTCAGTTGTTTACTGTTCACTCTGCGGTGAAGAGCTTTCACGCGAAACAGTTAATGTTTCTGCACTTGGTCATACGGAAGGTGAAGCAGTAACTGAAAACGAAAAAGCAGCTGACTGTGTAAACGATGGTTCATATGATACAGTAGTTTATTGTACAGTATGTGGTGAAGAATTGAGTCGTGAAACAACAGTTGTTGACGCACTCGGTCATACAGAAGGCGAAGCAGTAGTTGAAAACGAAAAAGCAGCAGACTGCGTAAATGATGGTTCATATGATACAGTAGTTTACTGTACAGTATGCGGTGAAGAATTAAGTCGCGAAACAACAGTTGTTGATGCACTCGGCCACACAGAAGGCGAATGGGTAGTAACAAAAGAAGCTGAAGTTGGCGTAGCAGGTGAAGAAACACTTTGTTGCACAGTTTGTGGTGAAGTAATCGATACAAGAGAAATTCCTGCAATCCTTGCATACTTTGTAGCTGAAGAAGGCACAACAACAGTTATCGACAAGGAACACGGCATTATCTATGGTCTCTCAGATGAAGGTCTTGATGATCTTGAAGATTATATTGAGTACGAAGGTGGCGAAGTTGAGTACGAATATCTCGGCGAATACTTCGGTACAGGTACAGTTGTAAACTTCGTTGTAGACGGTGAAGTTTATGAATCTTACACAGTAGTTATCTTCGGTGACCTGAACGGTGACGGTGTTGTTGATACGTATGACTATGCAGTTCTTTCAGCAATCATCAATGGTGACATCGAAGTCGAAGATGGCTCAGCACTTTACCTTGCAGCAGACATTTTTGTTGATACTGCAGTTGACTCATTCGACCTTTCAGTTCTCTCATCATATGTAAATGGTGACGCTGAAATCACACAGACACCCGAAATTGAGTTCTGATTAAACAATCAAATATAATCCGGAGGAGTGGGTAAACCCACTCCTTCGTTTCTGAAAAACAGTCAGTTCGAAACCATCCTGACTTTAAATAAAACTACGGAGATGAATTAAATAATGATAAACAAAAAGATTCGCTTTCTTGTTGAAGGCTCAATTATTGCTGCTGCATATGCGGCACTCACATTAGCGATTTATCCTTTGTCCTATGGTGCTGTTCAATTCAGGTTTTCTGAAGCACTTACGGTTTTGCCGGTGTTTACACCTGCTGCAATTCCAGGTCTTACGTTGGGTTGCTTTATCGCTAATATCACAGGACCGTACTCCTGGATAGATGCAGTTTTCGGAACTTTGGCAACTTTTCTTGCATCTCTGTGTACCTATTACGCGCGAAAAATCAAATTGAGAAATTTACCGTTGTTATCGCTCTTCTTCCCTGTTCTCTTCAATGCGGTAATAATCGGTTTTGAAATAAATCTTTTCTTTCTGCCTCAGGGCGAAGAATTCACCTTTATGGGATTCTTAATCAGTGCCTTGTGGGTAGGGTTGGGAGAGCTGGTTGTTTGTTATCTTCTGGGCACGCCCCTTTATCTCGCAATATCTAAGACCAGACTTTTCCCTCAGGTGAGGTAACTTATGACTAAAAAAGAACTTGCTCTCAGATCTGTTGAGGCACTTAAAGAAAAATATCCTGAGGCTATCTGCTCTCTTGTGGCATCAAATCCCTTTGAACTTCTTGTTGCAACGAGGCTTTCTGCTCAGTGTACTGATGCAAGGGTGAATATTGTCACTCCACCCATGTTTGAAAAATACAGAACAATTGAAGATTTTGCTGCAGCGGATGTTGCGGATATCGAAAACTTTGTCCGACCTTGCGGATTTTTCAGAACGAAAGCCGCTGACATTGTGGGCATGGCTCAGATGATTCTGTCGGATTTTGACGGAAAAGTTCCTGACAATATTGAGGACCTTACACGGCTTCCCGGTGTAGGAAGAAAAACAGCAAATCTTATCTGCGGTGACGTTTATGGTAAACCTGCAGTGGTTGCCGATACTCACCTTATCAGAATTTCAAACAGAATTGGTCTTGTTGAAACAAAAGACCCGAAAAAGGTGGAGCTTGAGCTGAAAAAAATATTGCCTCCGGAAGAGAGCAATGATTTCTGTCACAGATGCGTTCTTCATGGCAGAGATACCTGCACTGCGAGAAAAGCAAAGTGCGATGAATGTAATTTAAAAGATTTTTGTAAAAAGAAAATATAAACGAAAACCCCGATTTGCGTCATCCTTGAGCGTAAGCGAAGGATCTCAAATCGGGGCTTTACATTTCAATGCTATTTGTTTATCTTGGGATTTTCAGTTCTTCCTAATATATAGTCTATGCTGACATCGTAAAAGTCAGCGAGTATAATAAGGGTTTCGGTAGGCGGCACGCGTTCACCGTTTTCAAATTTGGATATGAGAGCCTGTTCGATTCCTGTTTTCATCTGAACGGCTATTTGTGTAAGTTTTCGTTCCTGACGCAGTTTTTTAAGATTGTTATTCATTTTAATCACCTAATGACAATTTGTCATAATATGCAATAAAATATATGACGGTTTGTCATAATATATCTTGACAAAATATATATGGTTTATATAATGAAAATGTAGTATATGCTGTTTATGGGCATAAATACAATGTATATTTAGGAGGTTAAGTTATGGCATTTGTAGGATTCTGGATGATACCGCTTGCTCTTATTTTCTCATGGCTGACACCGATTATCAGTTTTTTTGGTGGTGTAATGGGTGTGGGTCAGGCAGAAATAGTTCTTCCCCACGATTCTGAAAACGGAATTGTGTGGGAATATAAGAGCGAAGACGAAGCTTTTATCAAACTTGCAGATGATGAAATTAAAAACGGACAACATATTTTTACTTTTATGGGAAGAGATATGTTTGATGAGAAAAGATCGGTCGACACATCTGATCAGACAGTATCAGATGTTGTTTTTGAAGATGCTGACGGAAATGAAAAAAGATATTTTGTCTTTGTGGATACAAGTACATTGAAAAATGTGTATTTTGGTGATCTGGAAATTTTTGAAGATACCGAATGCGTCAGCTTTCAATACACTGTAAAAGCTCGTACAGAGGTTGAGGGTGCCTTCTGGAGTGTAGAAGATGTAGATAATGATTCGGACAGCCAGAACAGATTTGTTGGCGTGAGAAAACCGGAAAATGTTCATGAACATACTTATGATTTTGTGTTCGGACCTGAAGATATAAAAGACCAGACATTCATCATAGAGTTCAGATATAACGATTCTAGAAGTGCCCCCGTAGCATTAGAAAAAATAGAAGTTATTTTTGAAATGACAGATAAGAAAGTAAAGGTTGTTGAAGAAAAATTTTATGTCCGTGATGCATACTATGACTATGTGGAAGTGAAAAAATAAAATATTGTAGAAGTAGCATAAAATAAAATATTACAAATCGGCTTTCTTAAAAAAGAGAGCCGATTTTTTGTATAAGTGAAACAAAAGCAGAAGTGCCATATAGTCAAAAACCACAAAATAAGGGGTGAGGGGGAATAAAAAGTGTAGGTATAGTGGTAAACGCGCGGCGGGGTTGAAAAAGGAGAAAAAGTTTTTAAAAAAGTGTTGACAAAGTGAGTTTGATTTGGTATTATATATGAGCGTTCTCGAGAGAGAAACGCTGGAGACGAAATTGAACAGGATTTCGGAGCTATACGAACCTTGAAAATTAAACAACGAAAGA
>SVPP01000040.1 GCA_015065765.1 Oscillospiraceae bacterium
GAGGAGAAGTTACATTTACAGTAACTCAGGGTGTGATAGATGCAAGCAGAACAGACGCATATGTAGCATACCTTGACAAGAATACAACAAATGTAAAGGGTGTACTCAGCTACACATTAGAAGATGGAACACAGGTAACATGCGATGCAATCATCGATCTGGGACTTGGAGATGAAGCAGAAGAGCCAGAAGAACCTACATTTGACATAGCATCAGAGCTCAGAGCAATCCGTGGATCAGTAAGCGTAGCTGACAACACAGTTACAATTACAGTAACACCCGGTAAGACAATGACAGGTATCTACAACACTACAACAAGTGGTGCGACAGTAGAAATCAAGGATGCAAACGGAACATTCGCAACAAGAGACGATGCATATGTTGCTTACAAGACAACCAACACAGCGAATGTTGAGGGTACAATGGTAGTAACACTTGCAGACGGAACAGTTTACGAATATGCAGTAATCTTTGATCTTGGTCTGTAAAGCTAAAACAAAAAGAGCAAAAGGCAGTTCACACAGAACTGCCTTTTCTAAATCATATTTCAATAAACAATAATTTGACGAATATATTTCCAAACGTATCATTCTCGAGTTAAGAGAAAAATCTCGTTTGGAAATGTTTTTTTGCCTTTTTTAACCTTGCTCCTTTCGAGGATTACGACTAAATGACAAGGTTTGTTTGATAATAAAATTAATTTTTCATTGACAAAATGTACGCGCACAAATATAATTAGTTAGATAACTAAATAATTTTAAAGAAGGTGTTTTTATGCATGACAAACCCCATCACATGTGTAATTGTCATCCCGATTTTGACAGACTCACCGAAGGGATGCTGATAAACGATATCTCCCGTCTTTTCGATGGCAGAGTCAGAAGAGAAACTGAAAGGCTGGGTTTCCCCCAAGGATACAGAAGAATCGTTTTTCATCTTTCTCACAATGAATGCTTGACACAGAATGAGCTGGTAAAGCTCACTCACATGAAAGCTCCGAGTATCAGTGTTCAGCTTCAAAAAATGGAACAGGAAAAGCTTATCACAAGAAAATCCGATGAAAAAGATATGCGAAAAAGCTACATTTATCTGACTGAAAAAGGAAGAGAATGCGAAAAGCTTTTCATCTCAAAATGTCAGGAAACTGAAAAGGTTATGTTTGAAAATTTTTCAGAGGATGAAATGAAAATTCTCAAAGAATATCTGAAAAGAATTACAAACAATCTGATTGGTGAAATGGAGGAACGCAGATGAAACTTGTAAAATATTTAAAACCTTATTGGTTTTTCGCCATCATGACACCTCTTACAATGATAGGCGAGGTTTTTATCGACCTGATGCTCCCTACTCTTATGTCAAAAATCGTTGACGAAGGTGTTCTCGGTCACAACTTTGAGCTTATCGTAAGAACAGGTCTTATGATGCTTCTGCTTGCAGTATGCGGCGGTATCTGCGGTGTTGGCTCTTCTGCTTTCAGCGGTGCTACATCTCATTCCTTCAGCAGAGATCTCAGAAATGATGCTTTCGCAAAGGTTATGGATTTATCTTTCCAGCAGACAGACAAATTCACAACAGGCTCTCTTGTCACAAGAATGACAACTGACATCAACCTGATTCAGCAATTTGTGGATCTGGTTCTGAGAATGTTTGTCCGCTCTTTTATGATGTTTGCAGGCGGTATTGTTATGATGCTCAGGCTCAATATCGACTTCGGTATTGTGCTTGTTGTTGCACTTCCCATTGAACTTATTGCCATGTTCATAATTGTGGGCAAGGCTTCTCCTCTTTTCAAGGTCCTGCAGAAGAAGCTTGACAAAGTGAACAGCGTCGTTCAGGAAAATGTTTCGGGAGCACGAGTTGTAAAGGCTTATGTGCGTGAAGATTTTGAAACAGAACGTTTCTCAGGTGCAAACGATGATTTAACAGGAACAGCCCTTCGTGTTCAGAAAATCATGGCTGTCCTTGGTCCCGTTCTCACAATTGTACTCAATGTTTCCGTTGTTGCTATTATTTTCATCGGTGGTGAAAAGATTGAAAGTATCGCATCTGAAATGAAAGTGGGCAGTATCATGGCGGCAATTACATATATCACTCAGATTCTTCATTCAATCACAATGGTCAGCATGATGTTCCAGTCAATTACAAGAGCTAAGGCTTCGGCTGACAGAATCAGTGAAATTCTCGACACTGATGCGGTTATTGTTTCAGGCAACGAAAAAATTGAGTCAATTGATGAAATCGAGTTTGAAAACGTAGACTTCTTCTACCCCGGTTTTGAGGGAAAGACAGTTCTGAACAATCTGAACCTTAAAATAAGAAAAGGTGAAAACATTGCCATTCTCGGCTCAACCGGCTCAGGTAAAACCTCACTTGTAAACCTGATTCCCCGCTTCTATGATGTATCAGACGGTGTTCTTAAAATCAACGGCATTGATGTGAAAGACATCGACCTTGAAAGCTTAAGGAGTAAAATCAGTATCGTTATGCAGAAAACAGAGCTTTTCTCAGGAACTGTCAGTTCCAACATGCGTTGGGGTGACGAAGAGGCAGACGAAGATGAACTCAGAATAGCGGCAGATATTGCCGAGGCATCTGAATTTATTGAAAATATGCCCGACAAATATGAGGGTTATGTTGCCGAGAAAGGTGCATCACTTTCAGGCGGTCAGAAGCAGAGACTTTCAATTGCCCGTTCAATTCTCAAAAAGCCTGACGTTCTCATTTTTGACGACAGCACATCTGCTCTTGACTTATCAACGGAAGCCCGTCTTCGTCAGAAGCTTTTTGCAAAGCTCGAAGGTACAACCGTAATCACTATTGCACAGAGAATCGCAAGCATTAAAAATTGTGACAGAATTGCCGTTATTGATGACGGAAATTTAGTTGCAATCGGCTCTCATGAAGAGCTTCTCGGAAGCAGCGAAATCTACCGCGATATCTACGAATCACAGATGAAGAAGGGAGATGCAGTCAATGCCTGAAATTAAAAATCCACCTCCCAAAAGAGATGAAAAAATCGGCGGTCCTATCGGAAGGCCCGGCAGAGGTCCCGGACCTGTTATGCAGGTTGAAAAGCCTAAAAACACAAAAGGAACACTTTTAAAGCTTCTTTCCTACATCGGCTCAAGCAAATATCTTTTCATTTCACTTGCTCTTGTAATGGTTGTGATTACCATCCTGAGCCTTGTAGCTCCTGCACTTCAGCAGAAGGCAATTGACCTTATTACTCTCACTGAAGACAGACTGACAGTTGACAGAGCTGAATTTATTAAAACGCTCATAATTCTTCTGATTACTTACGGCATTACCGCTTTGTTTACATATTTCCAGGGACTTTTCTCTGCAAAGCTGTCAACTGCAACCGTAAGACGTCTTCGCTATGACCTTTTCGCAAGACTTGTAAAACTTCCTATAAAATACACCGACACTCACAACCACGGCGATATTATGAGCCGAATGACAAATGACGTTGAAAACATCTCAAACACAATCTCGTCCTCTGTAGGTGCACTCATTTCCGCAGTGCTCAGCGTTATCGGTTCAATTGTCATAATGATTCTTTACTCCCCGCTTATGACACTTATCAGTGTTATGACTGTTGTTCTCACGATTATCGTCAGCACAAACATGTCAAAATACATGCGCCGTTTCTATAAAGAACAGCAGACAGTTCTCGGTGAAATGAACGGCCATGTTGAAGAAATGGTTACAGGTTACAAGACAGTTGTTGCCTTCTCAAAACAGCAGAAATCAAAAAATGAATTTGATTCAATTTCTTCACGTTTCCGCAAGGTTGCTATCAAAGCCCAGATTCTCAGCGGTTCAATGGGACCTCTGATGAATATTATTTCAAACCTTAACTTTATCCTCGTTGCACTTTCAGGTGCATACTTCGCTTTCAAGGCATCACCCATCGGCGGTGTGTGGGCCCCTGACGGAATTATAACTGTAGGTGTTATTCAGGCTTTTCTTCTTTATTCAAAGCAGTTATCACGTCCTATAAACGAAATTGCAAACCAGTATGCACAGATTCAGAACTCAATCGCAGGTGCAGAAAGAGTTTTCGCAGTTATGGATTCAGAGCCTGAAAAAGATGACGGACACCTTGAGTTCTGTGCTGAAGATGTGAAGGGTGACATCAGTTTTAAAAATATTTTCTTCGGTTATAATAAAGAAAAAACAGTGCTTAAAGATTTTTCACTTGATGTAAAGCAGGGTCAGAAAATCGCAATTGTCGGTGCAACAGGCTCAGGCAAAACCACAATTGTAAATCTGCTGACACGGTTCTATGACATTGACAGCGGTGAAATTACAATTGACGGAAAAAGCATTTTCCACATCCCGAAAGATGAACTGAGAAAGACAATTGCAATCGTTCTTCAGGACACAGTTCTTTTCAGCGAAACAATCGAAAGCAATATCCGCTACGGAAACACCGAAGCATCCATGGAAGATGTAGTAAACGCTGCCAAAACCGCAAACGCTGACAGATTTATCACACGTCTCAAGGACGGCTACCAGACACGTTTGTCTGAGGGCGGCAGCAACTTAAGTCAGGGACAGAGACAGCTTCTCTCAATTGCAAGAGCAGTTCTTGCGAATCCGAAAATTCTCATTCTTGACGAGGCAACATCTTCTGTTGACACAAGAACGGAAATGCGTATTCAGTCTGCAATGGTGAAGCTTATGGAAAACAGAACAAGCCTTATTATCGCTCACAGACTTTCTACAATCCGCGATGCAGACAAAATTATCGTAATTGAAGACGGTACTATCGCAGAAAGCGGAAACCATGAAGAGTTACTTGAAAAGAAAGGCTGTTACTACAGACTTTATAACAATCAGTTTGCAGGAATTGAAACGTAAGGAATCTCCTCTTGCAAACCGACAAATAACAGATGCGACAGAAGTTGTAAAAAACAACCGCTGTCGCATCTGACTTTTTTGTTACTCTATTAACTTTTATACATTATCAATCAGAGATTCGTAGAAATTGCAATAATCACGTCTTTTGTCAGATGTGAATTTCATAGCCTCTCTGGGATGCATATTGAACTGTCCTGTGAACATATACTGCAAATCAAAGCCCCATACAATTCCCTGCTCTTTCAGCGGAATCATATATTTTTCAATGAATTTAAGAACGCTGAAGAGATTGTACTTGGGATTTCTCAGGAATCCGAGAAGAAGCTCTGTTGCACAGTTGCCTGCTCCCCTGCCGATACCCATGATTGTTGCATCAAGGTACGATACACCATAAGAGAGAGTTTCGATTGTGTTTGCAAATGCAAGATTCTGATTGTTATGGGCGTGGAAGCCTATCTTCTTGCCTACCTTTTCCGCAGCGTTGACATACATTGTTGTAAGCTCCGTTGCGTTTTCAGGATAAAGCGAGCCGTAGCTGTCAACAAGATAAATAACATCAACATCTGAATTACAGAGAAGCTCAAGCGCACCGTCTATCTGCTCCTTGCTTGCCTGAGAAATCGCCATAACGTTGCATGATGTTTCATAGCCAAGTTCATGGAGATATTCAATCATTTCAATTGCAGAGGGAATCTGGTGAATGTAACAAGCAACACGCACCATGTCGATCACGCTGTCTTTTTTCGGAAGGAAATCCTTCTTGTAATCACATCTGCCAACGTCAGCCATAACGGCGATTTTCATGTCGGAAATATTCTCACCTACAATTGAACGCAGATCCTCTTCCTTACAGAATTTCCATTTGCCGAATTCATTCTCGTCAAACATTTCTGTGCTTGCTTTATAACCGAATTCCATATAGTCAATTCCGCTTTTCACGTTTGCCTTGTAAAGCTCTTTGACAAACTCATCGGAAAACATAAAATTGTTGCAAAGTCCGCCGTCACGGATTGTAGCATCAAGAAGCTTTACGTCCTCTCTGACGCTCATCAGGTTACCTTTTCTGAGATTCATTTATATCAACTCCTTAGATTATGAGTTTATCATACTACCGCAAAAGTCGTTTGTCAATACGATTTATCGATTTTAAGTGTTAAAGTGCTAAATTTCTATGTTTTGTACAAAAATGAAGGGAGAAATTATAATTTAAAACGAAAAATCCCCTCAGTCAAAATCATAGATTTTGACAGCTCCCCTTGCATTTTCAAGGGGAGCCTGAAATCGAACTATACAGATAAATTCAAGTTTATGAGACATTAACTGTCCTACACTCTAAAAAACCTTGATAGTACTGGGCTTTTCAGCAACTTTAAACTCAATTGTTATGTATTTTCCCTTGTTTTTGCCCTTATGAGCGAAAATAAGGGAAACTTTTTATATCTAACCGCCAACTACCTTATCGAGCAGTCGTGCGGAAGTACGT
>SVPP01000003.1 GCA_015065765.1 Oscillospiraceae bacterium
AGCTAATAAGACCCCTTATGGACTATGAGGTTGATAGGCTGTAGGTGTAAGTGTAGTGATACATTCAGCTTGACAGTACTAATAGGTCGAGAGCTTGACCATTGTTTGGTTCAGACTTCACGAAATGTTTTTGTTCAGTTTTTTAGGTACGAATCCTAAATAGTAAATTTTAACCGACTGAGAAATCAGTCGGTTTATTTTTTTACCAACACTTTAGATTTTTGTGGTACTATATTAATGAAGCTTCAAAAATACGGAGGGAGGGGTGATAATGAAAATTAGTGATAAGCTTATCAGTGAATATGCAAAGAAAATATACGGCTTTGCATTTTCGAAAACAAAAAATATTGAGGATGCAGAGGATTTGTCCCAAGATATTCTGACAGTTCTTGTAAATGAAATAAGCAAGAAAACGGAAATTGAAAATCCGGATGGATATATTTACAGAATTTGCTGTTATACATGGTCAAAATATTTAAGGAAAAACAAAATGAGATGGTCGAATCTGCCCTTAGACGATAGTTCATTTATATCTGATGAATCTGATTTATCAGAGGATATAGAGCGAAATCAGGTTTTCGATAAGCTTTATCAGGAGATAACATATCTTTCTAAGGTCAGGAGAGAAATTCTGATTGCCCGATATTTTGACGAAAAGAATAGTAATCAGATAGCTGAGGCATTTTCTTTGTCACCCTCCACAGTACGCTGGCATTTGTCAGAGACGTGTAAAGAGTTAAAGGAGCGATTGAATATGGACGAAAAAACACTTTATAAACCTGAAAAACTGAAAATTCACTATACAGGCAACATAACATATGATAGTTTGCTTATGCAGATGAAAAAAGATGTTTTGTTGCAGAATATCTGCATCGTTTGCTATGAAAAAGAAATGACAATTCAGGAAATTGCAAGGAAGCTGTCAGTTGCTGCAATTTATATTGAGGATAAAATTGAGCGTCTTGTATATATGGATTATCTGACTGAGCGCAACGGAAAGTACAGAACGAATTTTCATATAATAGATACGCGGTATGTTTTGACAGAAATCCAATTTATTTTAGATAATATTGAACCTATTGCTAAGAGGATATATGAGTTTTCTTGCAGTGTATATGAGAAAATTAATCTTGAAAATGAATTCGGGCTCGAAAAGAATAAGGTGATTTCTGATATTGTGATGTTGGTATCAGACATGTCGTGGTTCAGCAGTCTTGAAGAAATACAGAAAAATTGGTGTCAGCCAACCAAAAGAAAGGATGGCTCCGAGCATTGGATAGTTGCATATCTTATTTCTGATGATTTTTTGAAAAAACAAACGGATTTCAGTAAACAAACTTGTGAATATATGAAAATACATTTCGGTAATGGAATTGCGTCTCAGGGTGTAAGAACGAAGAAAGCCTTGGTCAAATGTCTCCATTGTGACACATATTTGCATGACGTAAGGAATATTGATGAGTACCGCTTGCTGAAACTACAGCAGATTTATAAAATTATAGAAAAAGACAGTTGCATTTCAGACAATGAAAAGCAGATTATCAGCGACTTTGTAAAAGATGGTCTTGTTGCTGTTAAGGATGGAAAACCTGAACTGATGTTTCCTTTTATAAAAAAGAAAGCATTCCTTAAATATTATAGTAAAGCTAAGAAGGCATATAAGAACAGCGGTATTGAAGAAATGATGGTTGATTACATCAAACGTTACGGCGATTATATGGATAAATTTATTCCGAAAAATCTTTCAGAGGAAAACAGACTTCATTCAAAGTATTATCGTTCGGGAATGACTTATGAAATAATTTTCTGGTTGGTAGAAAAAGGCTTTCTTGATATGTGGTCAGAAGAAGACAGACAAAGCTCCCTGTTTGTAGTGTGGGAAGAATAAAAACAGAACCTCCCTATTATGAAATGGGGAGGTTCTGTTATTGAGCTATCTTTTATCATTAAGAGCTAAAATATAATCTGTTGTTGTTTTATGAAATTTTGCCAGTTCGATAAGGATTGCAGTGGGAATATCTCTCTGACCGAGTTGATAGTTTGAATAGACCTGCTGTGAACAGTTCAGTATTTTTGCCATTTGCTTTTGCGTTAAATCTGCATCTTCTCTTAAATTCCGTATTCTTGTGTACATATTATCACCGGGAACATTATATTCTACCGCATTTTGTTGTATTGACTTATAACGCAAATTGCAGTATACTTTTGGTGAATATTTATCTATGATTATGTGTATATGTTTGGTATGTCAGAAGGAGTTACAGATGAATACAGCAAAGTTAACTTTCAGAAACAATAAAATTTTTTTGTTTTATATTTGCTTTTTTTGTGTTGCTCTTATTGTACATTTGTTATTGCCGCTTAACTGGGCGGATGATGCAGTTTTTTATGAAAAAACATTACGATTAGGTTTATCTGATTTTTTAAGCAATAGTGCAAGGCCTTTTGTAGATACATTTACATATCTTTTTGTAAAATATCCTGTTTTGTGGAGAATCTTAAATCCTTTGATGCTGGTTGCCCAATCAGCCCTGTTATCAGCATATTTACCGCAAAGTAAAAATGAGTATGCAAAAAATGTGCTGATGTGTTTCGTACTGATTTATCCGTCAATGGTGGTTGTTGATGCTGGCTTTGTTGCAACTACATTAAACTATTTGTGGTCGGTAACTTTTGGCTTGCTTTGTTTGTTGCCGATATACAAGAGATTTAAAAGCAGAAAAAGCAACTTTATTGAAATGATTCTGCTGATTCCATGTTTGTTATATGCTACCAATATGCAACAGATGGCGGTAGTACTTGTTGTGATTTTGGGAATAGCAAATGTTTATTTCATATTAAAAAAAGATTTTTCGCCTTATATTTTGTTGCAATTTTTAATAACCATTGCTTGTTCAATTTATTCTTACTTGATAAACACTGTTGGAGATAACCCACGAATGCTTCGTGAAATCAGCAGATATTTTCCTGAATTTGATTCTTTATCTTTGTTTGAAAAAATTGAACTTGGATTTTCTTCTACTTTTTACTGTCTGACGATGGAACACCGTTTAGCCTGGTTCGGCTTCTTTGTTTTCTTATGTGTTCTTGCACTTCAGATGTATAAGAAATCAAAAAATGCTCTGAACAGGATTGTTGTTTCGTTTCCCGTAATTTTTTCTGTTTTTGGTATTGTACAATCTTTTTATTCTGAAAAATTTATTGGTGAATTGCAGAATTTCGGACTGAATAAATCAGAGTATTCTTTTGACCTTGTTTCAGATGTTTTATTTGTGCTGATCATTTTTTGTATTTTATATTCACTGTTTGTTTTGATTGAGAATAAAAAAGTCTTTATTGTTTCTTACATTGTATTTTTTTTAGGTCTTGGTTCACGCATGCTTATGGGATTTTCGCCCACAGTATGGGCATCAGGTTACAGAACATTTTATATAATGTTTATATCCTTTATTGTTGTATCTTTTTTAGTTATCAATGAAAATCAGAAAACAGACAAAAATACCGCTGATATTTCTCACTGACACTTTGAATATAATGAAAATCTCCTCAGATTCTTCGCTTTCGCTTGAGAATGACTGAGGAGATTTTTTGTTAAGTTATTATTTAAAAATATCTTTTAAATATTTTACTGAATCTGCGGCGTCCTGATCGAGCTGTTCTATCGTAGCACCTTTTGAGAGGTCTCTCCAGATTGAAACGTCCTGACCGACTTTACCTCCCATTCTGACGAATGGCTCCATAATAACATAGCCGTCATAGCCGATTTCTTTCAGAGCATCACCGATTGCTTTCCAGTCCATTCTGCCGTTAGGATTAGGACAACGTCTGTTAGCTTCGCCCACATGGAAGTTTCCCAGAGTTCCTTTTGTCAGTCTGATTGCATCAATGAGTGAGTCCTCTTCAATATTCATGTGGAAGGTGTCAAGCATTGATTTCACATTGGGCTTGTCAACGGCTCTGACGTAATCAACATCCTCATAAGCTTCATTAATCATGTAACCTTCGAAACGGTTGAGAGATTCCATGCAAAGCGTTATACCGTGGTCTGCTGCCATATCGGCAAGTGTACGCATGTTTTTTATACTGCGCTCAGTATCAGCTTTTTTGTCAAAGCCTGATGCAAAATCAACAGGCCAGTAAGAATAGAGTGCACCGCCGATGCGGTCTATACCTGCAAGCTCCATTTTTTTGAAAACATCACCGTAGAATTTAAAAGCGTTTTCAACGAGTGTTGTATCAGCAGATGCAAGATTGTGTTCAGGACGAGGGCCATAACCGCCTGAGAGAAGCATGCCGTGGGCTTCTGCGATGTTTTTGAGTTCCTTGAAGTATGATTCCTCTTTAGTGTGAAAATCGCCGCAAGGCACCTCTAAGACGTCAAAACCAAGCTTTGAACATTTCTTTATGTAAGGAACGCAGTCGCCGCCCCATTCTTTTTCCCAATATGCATAGTAGATACCGAATTTCATAAGAATAAACCTCCGTAAGTTTCTGAGTTTAATATAACATTTTTCAAAATTTTAGTCAATGTAAATGCAGAAAATCCTCATCAGATTCTTCGCTTCGCTCGAGAATGACAGATGAGGATTTTTTATAAAATTTATTTGCCGATTGCTTCTGCGATTGCTCTGTAGAGCGAAAGCTCGTTATCAAAGGGGACATCACAGCCGTGATTCCAGATCATGACACCGGCAAGGTCAGTAGCAATTGCGTAGTCTGTTTTATCGCGGATAATCTGTGGACAGTTGAAATAAGACGGGAAAATCTGTCCGTTGTATTCAACATCGAGAGTATTGGTATACTTTCCGAGCTTATCAGCATAAGTTGAATATTCAAACCAATATCCGCCTGCATCAAGGGGACGTGCGTAGAATGCGAGACCTAACTGCAACTGTTCTTTGCTGTAGCCTGCTTTTATAAAATCTCTTACACCATCATAGGATGATGAAAATGAGGCATGATAGCCGTAACGGTCAAAGATGTCATATGACATTACAGTAACGTTATCAAGAGCTTTTATAGCCTTTTTTGAAAGCTTACAGCACCACGCTGAGAGAGCCGAGCCAAGCTCTTTGTCACCGAGAGCTTCGTCAAGCTTTACAAGAAATTCTGAAAACTCATATTTCATGTCAACTGTGGTTGTGTATTCCCAGTCAAAATAAATTCCGTCAAAGTTCATTTCATTCAGGATTGATACAATATTTAAAATTAGAGTTTCGCAATTATCTTTCATTGCCTGTATGTGGAGTGCACCTTTGTTTATCATCTGCTCATCCCATGTTTCACCGGGAGCATCAGGCCCTAAGATGTTAAGGTGGATTTTAATGTCAGGATTGATTTTTCTCACTCTGTCCATATAAACAGCAACCTTATCTTTGTCATTGAAGGAAAGGCTTCCGTTTTCATCAAAGGTTGCTGCACCGAAAACGATAAGGTCGGTTATGGTTTTGTAATGACCTTTATCAAGGTGAACAGTTTCTTCGTTCCCGCGTACAACATAGTAAGAAGTTACTTTGAAGTTCTCAGCTTTGTTTTCATCAAGACAAAGCTGAACGCTTTTGAGCCGGACGCTTTCATCGCCCGAGTCATTGATTGTAAGTCTGAATTTGTCTGATTTTACATTGTCAAAGGCACAGAAACGGTATTCGTCAATTGTGTCACCCTTTGTGATAAGTTTGAATTCACCGTCAAGAAATGCTTCAAAAGTAAAAAGCTTTGCACTGTCACCCTTTTCTTCCATGATAAGAGTATTGATTTCAAGCTCTTCCTCTGTTTCTAAAACGATGCTTTCACCTGATATGAGAGTGATATTTTTTTCTTTTAAAAGAATTTCCACATCTGCTTTCGGAGATTCGCCTGACGGCAATATATAACCGATTATTGCCATTATTGCACCTAAAACTATTGATGTGATTTTGCGAAAAATATCCATGTATAATCACTACTTTCATTTAGTTTAAAAGCCAAACCCGCAAAGAGTTTGGCTTTTGTTATTTGTTATCTGCCGATGCCAAAGATTTTAAGAACAATTGTGAGGAAGTTTGTGAGATATACGCAGATTGTATCAAGAATATCTGCAAAGTTATCTGTTCTGTTTTCATTCAGGTCAGCTTCAACACCGTAACCTTCAAGTGTGCCGTAGTTGTCATTAACTCCGTCTGAATCATAAACGAATTCATAAACGATGGGAGATGCAACGGCAATAAGGAAATACTGACCGGGAGTAACAGGTCCTAAAACATTTGCGATTCCCTTTGTGAAGTTTTTGAAGATAGCTGAGTCGTTACCGAGAAGTTCATTCACTGCACCGAAGAAAACCTCATCATTTACAGTTGAAAGGTCGTCAAGGAGAATGAGATTTACCATTCTGAGAAGGATTGTAACTTCTACTGAGTAAATTGAGAAGTCTTCACCGCCTGCATAGTGGTAGGAAACAAGGTCAGTTGCAAGATCCCAACCGTTTTCATATTCGCTGTCAGGAATAACAACGTTGTATTCCTTAGCAAGCTCCTGAACACTGTTTTCGCCGTAGAGGGGCATTTCAAGAAGGTCTGTGAGACCTGTAACTGCAGTGTTTACAAGGTTATAGAAAATGCTGTCCTCAGCAATGCCCATCTGCTCCATTGTAAGTGAACGTGCAAGACGGTACTGAACACCTGCTTTGAGATAGCCTTTAGCGAATGTGTTGAGACCCTTGTTCATCTCATCGATCATTTCATCAGTGTAGCCTTTTGTCATGCTGCGGAGAGTTTCTGTATCAATCTGCTCGATTGCTTTTGCTTCATATGTAATTTCTTCATCAGTCATTGTGAATGAACGATACTCAAGAGGATACATGGAAAGAGCCGTGTTTGCAAAGTCGTAGATTTTGTTACCCTTGGGGCTTGTGTGAACAGCTACGTCACTGCAGTGCTCATGACCTGTGAAAACAAGCTTGATGCCTGCGTTTGCAAATTTGTTTGCAACAGCAGTGTGATTTCTGATGATGAAGTTACGGCTGAGAATTCTCTGCATGGGAAGGTGGTCAAGAAGATTGTGATGCATCATGAGAATTGGGTATTTGCCATCTGCAACAGCCTGCTTAGCCTGTTTTACAACCCAGTTGACTTTGTCAGATGTCATGCCGTCTTCTGTTGATTTTGAGGGATCATTTGAGTCAACAGTAATAAGACGGTAGTTTCCTCCGGGAAGATCTGTAACATATGAAAAATCGCCTTCGCGTTTTTCAAAAGCCTCATTGTAACCGAAGTCGCCGTAGAATGAAATCATATCTTCGATTTTGTTGTCGTTTTCGCCCTGACCGTAGTCATGGTTGCCGGGAACAACATAAACAGGAATACCTGTTTTTTCTTCAAAAGCCTTGAATTTTGCAGAAACTGCAATGTGTTCAAGCTCGTCCCATCTGCCGTCGTCAGTCATGTCGCCGGGAATAAGAATGAAATCGTATTCGGCTTCTTCAGCCTGTCTGAGAAATTCATCGATAATGAATCCGCTTTCGTTGTCCATGGCAGCACGTCTGTTTGCATGCCAGAAAAGCGGGTGATCATTTGTTGCAGTAAGTTCTTCTTCAGGGTCATTGTAATGAAGGTCTGATGCAACAGCAAAGGTTACAACATCGTCTTCAGCAAACGCACCGATTGCAAATGCGGAAACAAGAACTGAAACTGCAAGTAAGATGGAAATAAATTTTTTCATGGTTTATATGTCCTTTCTTTGTAATTTATTTGTCAAGCAATCCATGATACCTTCCAATCCAATATGGCAAGGTGTAGGTTGTGGAGCCTTCCATAAACGTGTTGTGGTAGTAATGAGAAAGAATATAGGGATTCTCATTGTATTTGTGAAGAGCTCTTTCGTCAGGTGCGGCAACAGCCCATTCAATATTTCTCCCTGAAAGAACAAACTTTACATAGTCAATAATTTCGGGGTTTTCAGGCATTTCTGCAGGAGTATTGCCTTTGAGAGAATAAGACGGGGCATCGTGCACGCTGAGACCTAACGGAGATAGATCAAGCTGTGCGATATCATCACGCTTTGCGTTCGAAGACAGATATCTGATAGTTGAAACAGGATGGCGGCTTAATGACCACGCAGCTGTTTCGAGAATATTATTGCCATAGGCGTCTTTGATGTTTTTGTCGGGATATGCAAGCTGATAGATATAATACCATAGCGGGTTTTCTGTTGACTTTGCTATTGTCCACCAGGCATCAAGACCATCTTTGTAATATGAGAGAAGTTCTTTATCTTCCTCTGTCTGGAAAAGTGTATAGAAGCCGAGCATTGCCATTTCAAGGTCTGAATCGTTGGTTACAATTTTGAGAATAAGGTTATAGAGACTTGTTCCTGAAAGAAGCTTCAGAGGCCCTGAAAGAAGGGGAGAAACTGCTTCTCCTACAACACTTGAAATTGTAGCGTGCATTCTGTCTGATTCCTGCGAAACTACTTTGGCATATTCGTAAGCCGGATCGAGGGCAGCCATGCGGTATTCGTTTTCCCATTTTTCATATCCGGTCATGTAAGCGGCTGTCTTGAAAATGCTGAGAATTACCATTGCATGAAGGGGAGACATGGGGATTGATGAGCTTACATTAAATGATGTTCTGCTGAAGTTTGACCATGTAGTAGGCTGACCGGAGCCATCAACGAGCATATAACCATTGTCAACAAGATGTTGAGCCAGATTATCAATTGCAGTAACCATCAGCTCTTTAAGCTCTTCGTCTTCATCACCTAAAATGTCGTACATAAGTTTAAGTATAAAAGCGTGTCCTACAAGTTCATCTGCACTCGTGTCGCCTTTATAAATTACGTCGCTCTTAAGAGCGTTTTCACCGACAAGGTTATTCCAGAGTCTTTCGGGAATTTCACCTGATGCGTCAACTGTTACGCCCCGCAGATTTTCGTTGTTAAGATAGTATCCGCTTGATTGCGACGATTTTGTTGAAACGCCTGTAGCTGTGTTATCTTCGTTTACCTGCCAATAAATGTTGTCATAGAGAGCATAGTTTTCCTGACTTTCAATCCAATATGTTCTTGCAACAAAGCCCTCAAGAAGCCTTGTGCGTTTTGCAAAGCTCATATCGGCATTTGCTTCATCTCTCGTGCTTGCCCAGGATGACGGGTCTGCGACAACGTTGAAACCTTTGTTCATAATTCCGTCCATGTTGCCTGTTACAAGAAGCTTGGAGTAGGTTTTCTCGAAAAGCTCTGCAGGACTTTCGGAAGGGGAAAGATATGAATAGTTTCCGCCATCGATAAGTGCTTCTGCAGAAAGCCATCTGTCAACGGCTTCTCCCGGGATTTTGCCGTTTTCCTGATATCGCACATAGGCCTCAGTAGTGCCTGTACGCATTGATATGTAGTGGAGCATAAGAATTGCTTCTGCTGATTTTACTGCTGTTTCGCGGGCTGCAGCAATTTCTTCTGCTGATGATGACGGATCATCTTTGAGAGTTGCATATCTCATAAGCTCGCCTGCGCCATACATGGCTGTCCAGAGTCCATCGTTGTCAGAGGCATCTTTCAAAAATGAGCCGTCGCCCAATATGTATGAATTTGAAACAAGACCATGTCTGGCTACTTTTTCCTGAGTTTCATTACTCATCAGAACAGCTTTTTCGTCACCTGACATTGACACCATCTCAATATGGGTATAGCCGTTTGCCATAACTGTCCAGATGCCGTTATCACCATCAGAGAAAATAGCAAGAACTTTTCCGTCTGTTGTATCGGCAGAATAGAAATATCTGTCGCCCATAAATCTCTGTTCACTGTCACGCTCTGTCGGAGCGTTTTCATCAGTTCTCAGGACGCCGTAATCTGTAATTGTCCATTCAGCACCATCTTTTGTTGTGACATTATGATACTTTGAATAGTCACTTGTAACTCGTACAGTGTAAGGAACTTCCTCGCTGCCGAGGGGATATCTTGTAACAATTTTCTGGAGATTATCTACTTGTCCGACAATTTGTTTTTCATAATCGATTTTAATATTTGAAGTGCTGATTTTTGTAGGAGAAGAGGTGACGCTGAGACTGACAGTGTCTTTCAGTTCACCTGCCGTTGCAGTGACAGTAGCTTGTCCTTCTTTCAAAGCGGTAACTCTGCCCCATTTATCAACAGATGCAACATCTGAAGGGGAGACAGACCATTTTACTACTCTGTCAGAAACTTTGTTTCCGAAAACACATTCAAGTGTACGTGAGTTGCCGGGTTGCATTTCCCATTTTTCAGGGACGACAATACGGATGCTTTCACCATTTTCAAACAGTGAACCTATACCTGAAGAAATGAACATAACCAATGCCATAAAGAGAGAAAGAATGCTTTTAAACATAAGGCATCACCTTCTGATGTGAAAATTAAATACACAAAATATAATACCATATATTTAAAATGATGTCAATAAAAAAGCCCCCACAAATCGCTATGATCTGTGGGGGTAAAGGATTCAAATATCAGTCAATCCAAGGCTCGAGAATAACGTTGATTTCAGCGTTTTTAATGTCTTCAAGATGGACTGTGAGTTTCTGAATACCTGTGTTGTCTTTGTCATATTCTGAAACAGTGCCGTCAAGTCTTACTGCATCCATAACAGAGAAAGTTCCGTCGCAGTCATCAAGTGTTGCACGCAGTGTTTTTCCGTTAAGTGAGAGCTTAGCTGTTTTGCCTTCATCGAGAATTTCGATTGCAGCTTTTGTATGCATAAACCAGTAAATTTCTGATTCATTGGGGCATGAGATTGTGTCAGTGATTCTCAGTTTTGAGTGGTTGTCAAACATTTCAAACTCTCTGACAACGCTCTTTACGCCATTCAGACAATAAGCTTCGGTCATGTCGATGATAGCTTTACCGCCATGGCTTGTTTCCTGGAATGAAGAAATTTCAACCTTTGCGAAAGCATACTGATCGTCAGGCGTTTTGTCAGGGTTAATTACGAGTGTGTTCTGTCCCTCAGCACGTTTGCGGTAAACCTGCCATCTGCCGAAACCTACAAGACCTGCGAAATACTGAGGTGCACCGTAGTCACCGGGGCCCAGTTCCTCTGCCCATCTTTCACCCATGGCATCAAAAACAAAAGTACCGATATCAAGGTCACCGTGGTTTGTATAGTTATATCCTGATTTGATTGCAGCAAATGTTGCATCGGGATCAAGATATGCACTTCTCATAATAGCCATGTCTTCAAAACCGCTTGATTTGCTGAAGAGAGCGAGAGGTTCACCACTGAAATCTGCATCTTCGCCTGAGAAAGCTGTATCGTACCAGATTGCAGAGAGAGTTGCTTCTCTGTCTTCATTGTTGCGGGGGTTAGCAGTTTTCTGGAATTCGGCCAGAAGAGGTGAGTCGTATTCATCAGCAAACCACTGGAGTGAAGGACCATGAAGGGGTTCTGATTTGTTGTCGCCATAGTTGAAAACACCCTGAGCACCTGTAACATAAATGGGATAGTAGCCTACCTTGTCAACACCATCGATATCGGAAAGACCGAAATCGGTGCCGAAGTAATTTCTTGAAGTCGAAAGGAAATACACAAGATAAGTTGTGCAGTATTCCCAATAGCCTGTACCTTCAACATAAACACCGTCCGGTGTAAAAAGTGCAAAAGTCATAGGCATGAATTTTGTTGCCATAGAAAGAATTTCAGCAGCTTCTTCCTCGTAATATTCTGAGAAAGTCATGCATGCGATACCGATACCGCTGTAGCACACAGTGTTCCAGTTTGTGTTTGACCAGATCCACCAGTTCTGTGAAAGAATGTTGCCTTCAGTTGCGGGGATGATAGCTTTTTCATAAACGTTGGTTCTGATAAGTTCTTTCTGTGCATCAGTAAGATAATCATAAAGCCAGTCATAACCGATGCTCATTGCAAGTGCCATTTCTGCAACATCAAGGAAATGGTCAGGGTTCCAGTCTCCGTAGCCACATGCAGCTTCAAGCTCAGCGAAAGCCTTTGCAGCATATTTTTCTTCGCCTGTTACCTGCCATGCAGCAGAAAGCGTAATAACACGGCTGAGAATCTGACGGGAAACCTCAAGGATTCCGTCATCATCATCGTAAATATATTCAACGAGAGGACCGGCAGCAAGCTGATTTGCTCGTTCCATTGAATAACCGAAAATTTCTTTTATGTATTCGTCTCCGTCCTCCGCAAGGTATTCAGTGCGTACCTTGTCAAAATCCTCTTTGTCTGCAAGGATAAATGGATGTTTCACATTTTCCTGAGCTTTGTCGATATTTGATGCCATTTCTTTTTCTGAAACACCTTCAACAGTGTTTGAAAAATCAAGGTAAGACAAACCCATTTTTGCAGTGTCGGGCAAAATTTTGAGATAGGATGCAGCAGATGAAAAATCTCCCTGAAAAAGGAACATTATCATTGCAAGTCCCAAAGATAAAATTCGTACAATCATATCCATATTTGTAACCTCCTTTATATGAAAACCATTATACCATTATCAGGAATTACTGTCAATAAAAAAGCAGACACATGAAAGAAAAAACAACATGTGTCTGCAAAATGTTTAATTAATAGCCGTAGCCTCCGCCGTACTGATTGAAGTAATCAAAGGGGTTGATATAGGTTGTGGTTTCGTCTTCTTCAGAAGTTGAACCCTTGTCTTCAATAAGCTTTGCAGTGATTTCAAATTCTTTAAGAGAGTAATCGGTGCTCACTCTGCAGATTTTAAGCTTCAGCTCATCGCCCACAGAGGACTTATCAATAATGTCGAGAAGAACATCGGGGGTGTCAAGCTCTTTGCCGTTAACAGCAGTAATCATGTCACCAACCTGAATGTCGCTTGTTTTCAGATCACTGTCAGCAGAAATGCTTCTGATGATAAGTGAGCCTGCAGGTAAGCCCTTGATCTGTACGATCATAGCATATGTGTTATGTGATGATGCAAGGCTGTATGTGATGCCAAGCTTCGGTCTGTCAGGTACATAGCCTTTTGCAATAAGGCTGTTTGCAACCTCAAGAGCAGTTGAAATAGGAACTGAGAAACTCATACCCTCATATTCTGTGCTTGCAATTTTTGAAGAGTTGATGCCGATTACCTGACCGTATTCGTTGAGAAGAGCACCGCCTGAGTTACCGGGGTTGATTGCTGCATTGTGCTGGATACAGTCCATGGTGTAGCCGATTTCATTGTTGATTGAACGGCTGATAGCGGAAACAATACCGTTTGTAACAGAGCCGAAGAATTCAGAGCCGCCGGGATTACCTACCGCATAAACAGGAGAACCGACTTTAAGCTTTGAAAAGTCTCCGAAGGATGCACAGGTGAGCTTGGTTGTTTTGACCTTGAGAACGCCTACGTCTGTCTGCTGGTCATAGCCTACGATGTCTGCATCATAGGTCGTACCGTCTTCAAGAAGAATTTTTACGCTTACACCCTTGTCACTGATAACGTGCGCACATGTGAGAATGTAGGTCGATTTTCCGTCTTCCGAACGCTTTGCAACGATGCCTGTGCCTTCGCCGGCTTCTGTTTCGGTACTCTGATAGCCGCTGCTGGTATAAACAAGAACGCCTACATTTGATGCTCTGCCGATTTCTGCAATTTGCTCAGTTGTAAGCTTGTCACCTGTAACCTTGGGAGAATCAGGTGTTTCATCGTTGGTGATTACGGTACCGTCACCAGTGACTGATTCTGCGGTGCCACCGTTATTATCGTTATTTTTGCCCACAGCTGTACCGATACCGAACGCAATAGATAATGCAAGAATTATGGCTACAACCGAAAGAACAACCTTAAGTCCTTTCTTTTTCTTCTTTTTCTTATCGTTATCAGGCGTGCCGGTATAATAGCCGCCGTTGTATGCGCCGTTATAGTTACCATAGCTTCCGTTGTATCCGTTATATCCGTTGTTGGGAGATGAATACGATGAATACTGAGAAGAAGAGTAGCTGCTGCGGTTTTCTGAAGATGTTTTGTCTTCAGGTGCAGGTTCTACAGTAACCTCAGGTTCTGCCGTCACTTCAGGCTCAGACATAGTTTCTTTTTCAGTGTTTTCAATATCGGCCTGTTCCTCGTTGTCCTGAGGGAAAATGTCTTTGTTGTTTTCGTCCATTAAGTTTCGTCCTTTCAATAGGGGAAATTACTTTGTAATTATATATTGCCGTTTTTACACAGGCATAAAAATAATATAAACAATTTTTAAACAAAAAAGTTGAATGTGTTGTGATTTTAAACATTCGGAAGAGTAAATCTGAAGCGGGTATATTTGCCAAGCTCACTTGACGCGCTTACTGTACCGCCATGCATCTCAACAATTGATTTTACAATGTAGAGACCGAGACCTGTGCTCTTTGTGTCAAGACCGCGTGATTTATCTACCTTATAGAAGCGTTCAAAAATTCTTCCGATTTCATCAGCAGGTATGCCCGCACCGCTGTTTGTGATTGTGATAGTGGTATGGTTTGAATTCTGTTCTGCCCTGACATCAATGTAACCTGAATCGGGAGTGAATTTCACAGCATTGTCAATGAGATTATAAATTACCTGATTTATAAGACCTTCGTCTGCGTTAAGATGAAGACTGTCCATTGTATCAAGACCTGTGATGTCAATTGATTTGTTGTTTATAAGCTGTTCAAAGGACAGTAAGGTATTGAAAATCAGAGCGGAAATATCAACCTTTTTAAGATTGAGCGAGAGCTCTCCTGCTTCAATTTTTGAAAGATTGAGCATTGAACTTACAAGACGTGCTAAGCGCTTTACTTCGTTTGATACAATTTTAAGGTATTTTTCTGCCTCATCAGCCGGGATTGTGCCGTCAAGAATTCCGTCGATGAAACCTCCGATTGTAGTCATGGGGGTTTTCAGCTCATGAGACACATTGGCAACAAAGCTCCGTCTTGAATATTCAAGAGCTGAAAGCGACTGAGCCATGGAGTTCATGGCATTACCAAGCTCTGCAAGCTCGTTGTTACCTTTGATTTCAATTCTCTTGCTGAAATCACCTGTTGCATACTCCTTTGTAATCTGCGACATTTTACGAAGAGGTTTCGTGATAGAATATGTTACAACATAGACAGAAATGAATGCAGCGGCGAAAGCAAACAATGTGGAAACAAGGAATAACTTGAAAATTGATGTAACATAAGGATACATGGAGTCAAGACCTGATTGAGCACCTATGATTACACCGATAACATTTCCGTCCACAAAGATAGGTTCGCCTGCAACAAGAGCGAAATCCTGTTCCAGTTCAGGAATTTCACCTGCAATCTGATAGTTGCCTTTTGCAGCTCTCTCTATCATATTTTTCGGAAACTTTGTTCCTGCGTGTTTTTCGCAGAATGCCTTTGATTCAGTGGGGTTTATTGTGTTGATAATATCCTTGCAGAGAATCACGTTTCCGTCAAGGTCGCAGATAAACAGCTCAGAATCTATTGAGTTTGAAACAAGAGAAAGAGAATATGCAAGCATGATTGTAGGGTCGTTTATATATTCACTTTCATCATCAAGTTCAAAATATTCTGATGCAGTAATCGAAAGCTTCTTGACATTTTCTGTCAGAAGCTCTACGTTTGTGTCCTTCCAGAAATTTGCAATAAACACAAGAAGTGACAAGCCCAGAACAAAAAGCACAATAAGAACTGATGCGAAAATACTCATAAAGTATTTTCTGAATGTGCTTGACCTTTTGAATGAAACCTTACCTAATTTCATTTTGTTTCAAATTTGTAGCCTACGCCCCAGACAGTTTTGAGTTCCCATTTGTCGGAAACGCCTTCAAGCTTTTCTCTCAGACGCTTGACATGAACGTCAACTGTTCGTGAGTCGCCGTAGTAATCAAAGCCCCATACTTCGTCAAGAAGTTGGTCGCGTGTGAAAACTCTGTTGGGATTCGATGCAAGGTGGAAAATGAGCTCCATTTCTTTCGGAGGAGTATCTACTTGCTCACCGTTTACCTTCAACTCATAATTTGTAAGGTTGATTGAAAGTTTGTCGAAATTAACTTCTTTGACGGTTTCTGCAGTTGTTGAAGAAGTTCTTCTGAGAACAGCCTTGATTCTTGCAACAACTTCTTTTGCCTCAAAAGGTTTTACAATATAGTCATCAGCACCAAGCTCAAGACCGAGAACTTTATCAAAAGTTTCACCTTTTGCTGTAATCATAATAATAGGTTTGTTTGAAGTTTTTCTGATTTCTCTGCATACCTGCCAGCCGTCAAGACCGGGGAGCATGATGTCAAGAAGAGTGATGCTGGGCTGTTCACTCTGGAAAGCAGCTACAGCACTCTGACCATCATTGACGATGACTGTAGAGTAACCTTCCTTTTCAAGATAAAGTCTGAGAAGCTCACAGATATTGGTATCGTCATCTACAATAAGTATTTTTTCTGTTGCCATAAGAGAACACTCCTTTTAATGTTTTCAATTATGTTTACAAGTATATTATACCTGATTTTTATAAAATAGTATGTACTTTTTTTAAACAATAAGAAAAGGTTTTGCGGTTTTGTTCATAATTTTGTGAACACTATATAATTAGTATATATTTTTTTTGAACAAAAATCAAGTTTTTGACTTTCGAATGAAAAAATCAAGGTTTTATAAAATTTTAAAAATTGAGAAAATTAAAGAAAAATGGAGAAAACAGGAGATAAATTAAAATATCCGGCTATTAAAACTCGATTTTGACCTTTTTTGACCTTTGCTAAAACCCAGAAAAGGTCTATAATAATGAATGTAAGGTCAAAGAAAGTCAAAGTCAAATTTCACACAGATTAAAATATCATAAACTAAGGAAGTGAGCAATATGAATTTAAGTAATGCTATTGCAAATATGATTCTTGAAATGCTGGAGCAGGACGGGTTTACCGAAATCCAGCGAAATGAACTGGCGGAAACGCTGGGGTGCGTGCCAAGTCAGATTAACTATGTAATCTCTTCAAGGTTTACTCCTGAGCACGGTTATATAGTAGAAAGCAGACGTGGCGGAGGAGGATATATCCGGATAACCCGAGCAAAATACGATAAGGGTACGGCTCTCATGCACGTTGTCAACGGCATCGGTAGACAGCTTGATGACAAAACCTGCAGGGCACACGTATATAATCTTAATTATCAGGATTTACTTGGTGAATCTGCGTCAAAACTGATTCTTGCGGCAACCTCAGAAAATTCACTGAGGGCGGCACCACAGAACGTAAGAGACGAAATAAGAGCATCGATTTTTAAACAGATGTTGTTAAGTTTAATGTGAGGAGGAACAGACTATGTTATGTCAGAATTGTGGTAAACATGAGGCAACAACTCATATAAAAAGTGTAGTAAACGGTGAATACACACAACTTCACCTGTGTACAGACTGTGCAGGTAAATTAGGCTATGGAGACGTATTTTCAGGATTTGGCTTTGATCTCGGAGATTTCTTCGGCAACTTCTTTTCAAAACCAAAGACAATGCTTTCTTCTACAAAAACGGAGCGTTGTGAAAAATGCGGAATGAGCTTTGAAGAAATAGTGAAAAGCGGAAAGATCGGTTGTGCCGGTTGCTATGAAAAATTCTATGAAATGCTTCTTCCGTCAATCAGAAGAATTCACGGAAAAACTCAGCATAACGGAAAAACAGCAAGTGTTGTTGAGAGTGCAGAAGAGATAAAGGAAAAAACAAAGGAAGAAATTATAGAAGAACTGAAGGCAGAAATGCAGACGGCAATTGAGGAGCAGAACTTTGAGAGAGCCGCAGAAATCAGAGACAGAATTAAAGAACTGGAGGCTGAATGATTATGGGAAAATGGTATAAAACATCAGGTCCCGAGGGAGACGTAGTGCTCAGTACAAGAGTGCGCTTTGCAAGAAACATCAGAGAATATCCTTTCCCGTTCAGACTTGACAGTGATAAGAAAAAAGAGCTTAATTCAAGAATCAGGGACGCAGTTTTGTCCCATAATGAAAACATGAGTTTTATCGAAATGGAAAATGTACCTGCATATCAGACGGTTTCTCTTGCGGAAAGACATCTTATTTCCCCGGAATTTGCAGGTCCCGCAAAGGCGAGAGCACTCATTCTTTCAGATGAAGAGGATGTAAGTATTATGCTTGAGGAAGAGGACCACCTGAGGATTCAGGCGATGACGGCAGGTCTTGACCTGGATGGAGCTTATGAAAAAGCGGAAAAAATTGAAAAGGAAATCGGAGAGCATCTTTCCTATGCGTTCGACGAAAGAATCGGTTTTCTTACTCAGTGCCCCACCAATCTTGGTACAGGTATGAGAGCATCTGTGATGCTCCACTTGCCCGCTCTTACAAAGCAGGGGCTTATATCCCGCCTTGCATCAACTGTTTCAAAGCTCGGTCTTGTTATCCGCGGTGCATACGGTGAAGGCAGTCAGCCGGGCGGTGACATTTATCAGGTAAGCAATCAGATTACTCTTGGTATCAGTGAAAAGGAAGCTATTTATAACCTTGATTCAATTGTAAAGCAGATTATTGCACAGGAAAGAAATGCAAGAAAAGAACTTCTTTCAAATGAGGATTATCTTGATTCAGTTTTCCGTGCTTATGGAATTCTGAGGTTTGCGAGAAAGCTTACAACAAATGAGTTTATGAAAATGATTTCTCTTGTAAGATTGGCATCGGCGGAAAAAATCATTGATGTTGATATTGAAAAAATCAATGCCATGATTCCTGATATGCAGCCGGCAACGGTGAATGTGCGTAACTCTGCTCAGCTTTCAGCGGAAGAAAGAGACACGCAAAGAGCAAAGGAAGTAAGAGAAATATTAGGTGAATAAAGTATCAGACAAAAAATATAAATGGAGGAAACGTTATGTATAAATTTTCAGGTTTTACAGAAAGAGCTAACGAGGCGCTTAATGCTGCTATGCTGTCTGCCGAAGATTTAGGTCATGCTTATGTGGGCAGTGAGCATCTGCTTTTAGGTCTTCTGTCAGCTGATGGTGTGGCATCAAGCGTACTTTCATCAAAAGGTATAACAAAGCAGAAGGTTGAGGAAATTATCAGAATGAGCATCGGTGTAGGCTCGCCAACTTCTCTCACACCTTCTGATTTTACACCACGTTCAAAGCATATTGTGGAATACTCAGCATCTCTTGCATCGGCTCTTGGTCAGTCCCTTGTAGGAACTGAACACATTCTTCTTGCGATTGTCAAGGAGAATGAAGGTTTAGCTGTGAGTATTATGGCAGAAATGGGAGTATCATCAGGCGAGATTGCATCGGAAATCAATAAAGCTTTTGATTCTTCCGACAGAGATAAGGGAAAAAAGAATGATGTAAAATCAAAATCGAATGTACCCACGCTTGAAAAATTCGGCAGAAATCTTACAGAGCTGGCGGAACAGAACAAAATTGATCCGGTGATCGGAAGACAAAAGGAAATTGAAAGAGTAGTACAGATTCTCTCCCGAAGAACGAAGAATAACCCTTGTCTTATCGGCGAGCCGGGTGTTGGTAAAACTGCGATTGCGGAAGGTCTTGCACTGAAAATTGCAAAAGGCGAAGTGCCCGAACTTCTCAAAGGCAAAAAGCTTTATACTCTCGACCTGACAGGTATGGTTGCAGGCACTAAATACAGAGGCGATTTTGAAGAAAGAATAAAAACTGCTATGGACGAGGTTACAAAAGCGGGAGATGTAATTCTTTTCATCGATGAGATTCATACTCTTATCGGTGCAGGCTCAGCGGAAGGTGCAGTAGATGCTGCGAATATTTTAAAACCTTCTCTTGCAAGAGGTGAGCTTCAGCTCATCGGTGCAACAACCATTGATGAATACAGAAAGCATATTGAAAAGGATGCGGCTCTTGAACGCCGTTTTCAGAGTGTGATGGTAGGAGAGCCGAGTGAAGAAGAAGCAATTGAGATTCTCAAAGGGCTCAAGGACAAATACGAATCCCACCACAAAATCAGAATAACAGAGGAAGCTATTGTTGAAGCGGTTAAACTTTCTTCAAGATATATCGGAGACAGATTTTTACCCGACAAGGCAATTGACCTTGTGGACGAAGCGGCAAGTAAAGTGAGACTTCGTGCGTATACTACTCCCGATGATTTAAAGGATATTGAAGAAAAAATAAAGGAAATCAAGGGAGAAAAAGAAAACGCTGTTGCAAATCAGGATTTTGAAAGAGCCGCTGCTCTTCGTGATGAGGAGAAGAGACTTGTATCAAGTCTTGAAGAGAAGAAAGAGGAATGGCGAAAAACAATTTCAGATTTCAGTTCAGAGGTAACGCCTGCAGAAATCGCACAGATTGTCGCAGACTGGACAGGGATTCCTGTAACACAGCTTACAGAAGAGGAAAGTGAAAGACTTCTTCGCATGGAGGATGTACTTCATGAGAGGATTGTGGGACAGGATGAAGCTGTCAAGGCGGTATCAAAAGCAATCAGACGAGGCAGAGCAGGTCTCAAAGACCCCAAAAGACCTACAGGCTCCTTTATCTTCCTTGGTCCTACCGGTGTGGGTAAGACGGAGCTTTGTAAAACTCTTGCCGAGTCAATGTTTGGTTCTGAAAATGCAATAATCCGGTTCGATATGTCGGAATATATGGAAAAGCATACAGTTTCCCGTCTTGTAGGTTCACCTCCCGGTTATGTGGGCTATGATGAAGGTGGACAGCTTACAGAGGCAATCCGCAGAAAACCATATTCGGTAGTTCTGTTTGACGAAATTGAAAAAGCACATCCAGATGTTTTCAATATACTCCTACAGATTCTTGAGGACGGTATTCTTACTGATTCTCAGGGCAGAAAGGTAGATTTTAAGAATTCAGTTATCATTATGACCTCAAACGTGGGTGCAAAGCAGATAACGGATAAAAAATCTTCATTCGGTTTCTCCGCAGAAAGTCAGGAAACACTTTCACATGAGAAAATTAAGGATGCCGTCATGGGCGAGCTTAAACAGTGCTTCAAGCCGGAATTTCTCAACAGAATAGATGACATCATTGTTTTCCGTCAGCTCACACAGACTGACATTGAGGAAATTGCCAAGCGTATGTTGTCATCTCTCAGGAAACGTGTAGAAAAACTTGATATCGGAATTGAGTTTTCAGATGAGACAATCAGAAAAATCGCGGATGCAGGCTTTGATCCTGTTTACGGTGCAAGACCGCTCAGACGTGCAATTCAGTCGAAGATTGAAGATACACTATCAGAACTTCTGCTTGATGGCTCTGTGCAGAAGGGTAAAACGTATATTTGTGATGTAAACGAAGGAAAGTTCATATTTAATGAACTTAATTAACAAAAGGTTTACATTTGAAATATTGACATTATTTCCCATCAGTTGTATATTATATGTATGATTTAGCACTCGATAAACGAGAGTGCTAAATCTATACATAAAGGTGGTGAGAAGATGGAAATGACTGAACGTAAAAAGCATATTCTTGCAGCCGTTATAGAGAGATATATAAAAACAGGTGAGCCTGTAGGCTCAAAGCTTCTGCTCGAAAGTCTCGCCATTTCCGTTTCCTCGGCAACTGTAAGAAACGAGATGGCAGAGTTGTCAGAAATGGGATTTCTTGAACAGCCTCATACATCATCAGGCAGAATTCCCACACAGAAGGGCTACAGATATTATGTAGACGAGCTGATGTGTGAAAGAGCACTTGATGAGGAAATGAGAAGGAAAATCGATATGATGCTCGGCACTCATTTCGGTGATCCTGAAAAGCTTCTGAGAGAAGCTTCTGCAATTCTGGCAGATATTACAGACTGTGCAGTTGTCACAACAACACCTACAAGCGAGGGAGCTCACATCAGGAAGGTTGAGCTTGTTCCCATAAGCAGAAGAACGGCAATTATAGTTCTTCTTACTTCATCGGGAATTCTGAAGGACAAGGTCTGCAGAACCGATACGGATATTACAGATGATATCATCCGTGTGTTCTATAAAATGGCAGGGGAGAACTTCATAGGAAAGCCCCTTAAAAGCATGGCAGACATTCTTTTGCAGAGCCTCGTGGTATCTCTCGGAGAATATGCTCTGGCAATGAGTCCCATTGTGGTAGCTTTGTCAGACCTTGCAAAAGACGCTATGAGAGCAGATATCGTTCTCGGCGGTGAGCATAAATTATTCAGTAACAGTGAAATCAGTTCGGATGTATTAGGCATTATGGAGCTTCTTTCAAAAAGAGACACACTTTTGAATGTGCTCTCAGCTACTAAGCACGGACTGAATGTTTATATCGGCAAGGAAAATCCGTACACGCCTCTTGAAAATTCAAGCATGATAGTGTCAACGTATAATGTTTCCGATTCTCTTTCAGGAGCTTTCGGGCTTATAGGACCTACACGCATGGACTACGCAAGGCTTGTACCCAGTGTAAAGTATTTTACAAAGCTTGTCGGTGAAATTATCAGTGCAGAAAGGGATGAATAAAAGTGGCTGAAGAGAAAAAGGAAGAGCTTAAGAAAGAGTCTAAAAAAGAAGCAAAGGCAAAGAAGAAAGATAAAACAGAACAGCTTGAAAAAGAGCTTGAAGAAAAAAATAATCAGATGCTTCGCCTCGCTGCGGAATATGATAACTTCAGAAAACGCTCTCAGCGTGAGAAGGATGCAATCTATGGCGAAACGAAAGCACAGCTTATCGGTGAACTTCTTGCAGTTGCAGACAATTTTGAAAGAGCACTTGCAAACGAAAACGGCACAGCGGAGGACCTTCACAAAGGCTTTGAAATGATTTCAAAGCAGTTTGATGAAATCCTCGCAAAGAACGGTGCTGAAAAATTCGGTGAAGCGGGTGAAGAATTCGACCCCAACATACACAGCGGCGTAATGCATGTTGAAGATGACTCTCTCGGCGAAAATGTAATTGCTGAAGTTTTCAGCAAGGGTTACAGATTAGGCGACAGAATTATCCGTCACGCAGTTGTAAAAGTAGCAAACTAAAATAATTTAATTAATAAACAATCCTTAGGAGGAACAAATATTATGTCAAAAGTAATCGGTATCGACCTTGGTACAACAAACTCATGTGTTTCAGTTATTGAAGGCGGCGAGCCTGTAGTAATTGCAAACGCAGAAGGCGCAAGAACAACTCCGTCAGTTGTTGGCTTCGGTAAAAACGGCGAGAGAATGGTGGGCCAGGTTGCAAAGAGACAGGCTATCACAAATCCCGACAGAACAATCAGCTCAATTAAACGTCAGATGGGCTCAGATTATAAAGTAGCAATCGACGATAAGAAGTACACACCTCAGGAAATTTCAGCTATGATTCTTCAGAAGCTTAAAACTGATGCTGAAAGCTATATCGGTGAAAAGGTAACAGAAGCAGTTATCACTGTTCCCGCGTACTTCACAGACGCACAGCGTCAGGCAACAAAGGACGCAGGTAAAATTGCAGGTCTTGAAGTAAAGAGAATCATCAACGAGCCTACAGCAGCAGCTCTTGCTTACGGTATTGACAAAGAAAATGACCAGAAGGTTATGGTTTATGACCTTGGCGGCGGTACTTTCGACGTTTCAATCATCGAAATGGGTGACGGTGTTCAGGAGGTTCTTGCAACAGCAGGTAACAACCGTCTCGGCGGTGATGACTTCGACCAGAAGATTATCGACTGGCTTGCTAATGAGTTCAAAAAAGAACAGGGCGTTGACCTTCGCGGTGATAAAATGGCTATGCAGAGACTTAAGGAAGCTGCAGAAAAAGCTAAGATTGAGCTTTCAGGTGTTACAACATCACAGATCAGCCTTCCCTTCATCACTGCAGATGCAACAGGCCCCAAGCATCTTGAAATGACTCTTACAAGAGCGAAGTTCAATGAAATGACAGCATCTCTTGTTGAAGCTACAATGGGTCCCGTTCGTCAGGCAATTGCTGACTCAGGTCTCAACACTTCAGAAATCGACAAAATCCTTATGGTTGGCGGTTCTTCAAGAATTCCCGCTGTTCAGGAGGCTGTTCAGAAATATCTCGGTAAAGAACCCTTTAAGGGAATCAACCCCGATGAATGTGTAGCTATGGGTGCTGCAATTCAGGCAGGTGTTCTTGGCGGTGAAGTTAAAGGTCTCCTTCTCCTTGACGTTACTCCCTTGTCACTCGGTATTGAAACAATGGGTAACATCAACACAAAGATTATCGAAAGAAACACAACAATCCCTGTAAAGAAGAGCCAGATTTTCTCAACTGCAGTTGACAACCAGCCCTCAGTTGAAGTTCATGTTCTCCAGGGTGAGCGTGAATTTGCAAGAGATAACAAAACTCTCGGTGTGTTCCATCTTGACGGTATTATGCCTGCAAGACGCGGTGTTCCTCAGATTGAAGTAACATTCGATATCGACGCTAACGGTATTGTTCATGTTTCTGCTAAGGACCTTGGTACTCAGAAAGAGCAGTCAATTTCAATCACATCTTCAACAAACATGTCTAAAGAAGATATTGAAAAGGCTGTTAAGGAAGCAGAGCAGTTTGCAGAGGAAGATAAGAAACGCCGTGAAGAAGTTGACCTCAGAAACGGTGCAGACCAGATGGTTTACCAGTGCGAAAAACTTATCTCTGAAGAAGGCGACAAGTTCTCAGAAGAGGATAAAACAGCTCTTAATGAAAAGATTGATGCACTCAAGGAAGCTCTCAAGGGTGAGGATACCAACCTTATCAAGTCAAGACAGGATGAGCTTCAGGCAAAATTCTACGAGATTTCAGAAAAAATGTATAAAAATGCTAATCCTCAGGGAGCAGAAGGCTTTGATCCTAACGCTGCTGCAGGTGGCGCAAATCCCGGTGAGGATTATACAGAAGCAAATTATACAGACGTTGAATAATTTCGTAAAGATTTATTCATAACTTAATGTTAAAATTGACTTAAACTTATAAGTAACGAACCAAAAAGGTTATTTTTGGTTCGCTACTTGCGTGTAAGGAGCCGGTTTGTTTGGCAGATAAACGAGATTATTATGAAGTGCTCGGAGTTCAGAAGGGTGCTTCAGACGATGAAATAAAAAAAGCATACAGAAAGATGGCGAAAAAGTACCATCCTGACCTGAATCCCGGTGACAAAACTGCTGAGGAAAACTTCAAGGAAGTAAACGAGGCATATGAGGTTCTGTCAGACAGTACAAAAAAGGCTCGCTATGACCAGTTCGGCCATGCAGGTGTTGATCCCAACTATGGTGCAGGTGGTGCAGGCGGCTTCGGCGGCGGTTTCGGCGGGGACATGGACTTTGACTTAGGCGACATTTTCGGCAGCTTCTTTGGCGGCGGTTTCGGTGGCGGAAGACAGGCAAATCCGAATGCACCGAGACGCGGTGAAGATTTGCAGTCGAGAGTTACTATTTCTTTTGAAGAAGCAGCAAAGGGCTGTAAGAGAAGCGTTGAAGTCAATCGCATTGAAACCTGTTCAGAGTGTGGCGGTTCAGGTGCACAGAAGGGCACAAGTCCCACAACATGTCCCGAATGTGGTGGCAGAGGTCAGGTCAATGTTCAGCAGCGAACACCTTTCGGTGTGATGTCTACAACAAGACAGTGTTCACGCTGTGGCGGTAAGGGTAAAATTATTTCTTCACCCTGTAGTAAATGTCACGGAAACGGAAGGGTTTCAAAACGTACTACAATTGAAGTAAATATCCCTGCCGGTATTGATGACAGGCAGGTAATCAACATAAGAGGCGAGGGTAACAAGGGTACAAACGCAGGTCCTGCAGGTGACCTGAAGGTTGCAGTTTTTGTCCGTCCCCACCATTTCTTTGAAAGAGACGGTTTCAACGTATGGTGCAATATTACAGTTTCATTTGCTCAGGCAGTGCTTGGTGACACTCTTCTTGTAGAAACTCTCGACGGTAAGGTGAAATATGAATTGCCCGCAGGTACACAGCCCGGTAAGGTTTTTGTACTTAAAGGAAGAGGTATTCCTGTTCTCAACGGCAGAGGCAAAGGCGATCAGATGATAAGAATCAATGTTGATGTTCCGAAAAATCTGACAGCTCACCAGAAGGAGCTTATAAAACAGTTCCAGGAAGAGTTCGGCCCTTCAGGGGTACAGGCAGAGGTTTACGGAGAAAAGTCTGATGAAAAGAAAGGCTTCTTCGGCAAGCGTAAAAAATAAAATGCAAAATAATATCCCGATAAGATTTAAATATCTTATCGGGATATTTTATGTGCTTTTATTATACCTCTTCGTTGGATTTGGTGCCATCTGCAATAGCATTTTCCTGAGATTTTTTAATGATATTGTTTCTTCTTTCTGTAAGCTCATGATACATGATTGTTCTTGTCTTGTCATCAAGATTGTAGAAGAACATGGGGATGTAACCAAGTGCACCACAGAGAATGGGGACGACAGAATACATAGCGAAGATAGCCTGCTTTGTTCTTGTTGACTGTACAGCACCAACGCCTGCTTCGTAGCCGATAAAGGAAACAACTGCAGTTGAAACGGCGTTCTGAATCTGGGAAACTATCTTTGTAGCAAGGCTTGAAATGAAGCTTGTCATTGCCTCGGTACGCTTACCTGTTTTCCATTCACCGTAGTCGATGATTTCCTGTTCCATAAGCTGAGGAATTGTTTTTTCAATTGAGTAAACAGATGAGAAACAGATTTCGTGGAACATAAGTGCGGGAATCATGATCCACATGTTGTCGAGATTGTTGAAGCCGACAATGAAAGCGACAATCCAACCGATTTCGGGAACTGCGTGGGCAATAAACCACAACTGTTTCATTGAGAATTTCTTTCTCAGCCTGGGGAGATACATATATGATATGTAAGTCAGCGGAGCTGCGGGAACACCGCATACAACCTGAAGTGAAGCTGAACCCATAACGTCAAGCCAGAACATGTTTGAGAACGGACCGCCCACATTACCGAATGCACCGAGGATCTGTGTGAGAGTAAGAATAACCTGGAGTCTGTTTCCGAAGAAGTTACGCATGCCGTCAATGAGCTTTGGCTTTTCTTCAACCTGAACAACACGCTCTTTAATAACCAGCAGTCGTATAAACATACCGAGGAAAGAAACGATAAGTGTACCTGCACCCATGAAGATGTAAACATTTTCAACAGACATTCCGATTGCACCGACTGCTGCTAAGTCAAGCATAACAACCATTACATAACTGGGAACCTTCTGGAAGTCACCGATGTTATCAAGTGCAATAAGCGCTGCTTTGTCGTCGATACTGGGCGTATAAGTTGAGTTAAGACCGTTGACTGCACAAGTGTAAAGAGTACCTATGGTTTCTTTGAGAATTGAAATTACGCAGTAAATTGCAATTTTCTGCCATGAAAGAGGACCCCAGTTCTGATCACCGATAAATAACGGAGTAACCCAGAGTGCAATACATGCAATTGCATATGGTCCGATAGTTGCGAAAGCCCATGGCTTGAATTTGCCGAAACGTGTTCTTGTCCTGTCAACTATGTAAGCGAAAATAGAGTCGTTGATAAGGTCCCACGCGAGCGTTGCAAGGGCAAATGCAGCAATAATTCTGGAGTCAAGACCAAAAACATTGAGCATGAAGTATGACAGATAGCCCTCCAGGTTGAATTTGTTTACTTCGCCTGTAACAAACAGTGTGATGAGCTCTTTTGCACCTACATATCTTTTGCCGTAAACACTGTCGCTTGAAGTTATCGGCATATCAGTGTTTTCAGTCAGAATCTTTTTTTCTTCTGTTTTCTGTGACATGAATAAAAACAATCTCCTTCCTTTGTTTGTAACACAGAAATATATTATGCACTTTTTCGGTGAAAAAAGCAAGTGTTTTTTGAAAAAGATATCCCGATGAAAAGTTTCCTTCTCATCGGGGATGTATTATTTAGTTGTATTTTACTGCATCTTCGTTAACATGTTCCTGTGATTTCTGGATGATATTGTTTCTTCTTTCCGTAAGCTCATGATACATGAGAGTTTTGGTTTTATCATCAAGATTGTAGAACAACATAGGAATGTATGAGAAAGCGCCAAGGATGATGGGTACAACGGAATACATAGCGAAAATGGCCTGCTTCGTTTTCATTGACTGTACTGAACCGATACCGGCTTCATAACCGATAACTGAAACAACTGCAGTTGAAACAGCGTTCTGTATTTCAGAAACAATTTTGGTGGCGAGGCTCGAAATAAATCCTGTCATAGCCTCAGTACGCTTGCCTGTTTTCCATTCACCATAGTCGATAATTTCCTGTCCCATAAGTTCGGGAATAACCTTACCGATTGAGTAAACAGAAGAAATACACATCTCATGGAACATAATACCGGGAATCATAATCCACATGTTATCAAGGTTGTTGAAGCCGATGGCAAAAACAATAATCCAGCCTAACTGAGGCACTGCACGGGAAATGTACCAGAGCTGTTTCATGTTGAAGCGTTTTCTGAGCTTGGGAAGATACATATATGAGATATATGTAAGGGGCGATGCGGGAATACCGGTAATAACCTTCAGAGAAGCTGAACCCATAACATCGAGCCAGAACATATTTGAGAAAGGACCGCTTACGTTGCCGAAGGCGGAGAGGATGTTTGAAAGGGTAAGAAGAACCTGAAGTCTGTTTCCGAAGAAGTTGCGAAGACCGTCAATAAGCTTAGGCTTTTCTTCAACCTGAACAACTCGCTCTTTGATAACGCAAATTCTGACAAACATACCCATGAATGAAACAAGAAGTGTGCCTGCACCCATGAAGATGTAAACGTTTTCAACACTGATGCCAATAGCACCGACAGCAGCAAGGTCAAGAAGGATAACCATTGCATAGCTGGGAACTTTCTCGAAGTCACCGATATTGTCAAGAGCAATAAGGGCAGATTTGTCATCAATACTCGGCGTATATGTGGAATTAAGGCCACCGATGGCACAGCCGTACAAAGTACCTATAGTTTCTTTGAGAACTGAAATTACACAGTAAATTAAGATCTTCTGCCATGAAAGCGGACCCCAGTTCTGATCACCGATAAATAACGGCGTCAGCCACAGAGCCATACAAGCTACAGCATAAGGTCCGATAGTTGCAAAAGCCCACGGCTTGAATTTACCGAAACGTGTTCTCGTTCTGTCAACTATGTAAGCGAAAATTGAGTCGTTGATAATATCCCATGCAAGGGTTGCCACTGCAAAGGCAGCAATGATTCTCGAGTCAAGACCGAAAACATTGAGCATAAAGTATGACAGGTAGCTGTCGAGATTGAATTTGTTGACCTCACCTGTAACAAACAAAGTGATGAGCTCTTTTGCTCCTACGTACCTTTTACCATAAACGCTGCCACTGGCGGTTGACGGAAGTTCCTGGTTTTCCGTTTGCTTTGTGTCAATTTCTGTGTTTTGAGACATTGTACACATATCTCCTTTCTGCAGGTGATTTTGTAATTAATTATATTATGTACTTTTTTAACAAAATTTGCAATAGTTTGTTAAAAATTTTTTCTTAATTTGCGAAGAAAAATAAAATCCCCGATAAGAATTCACTTATCGGGGATGATTTCTATGAAATATCAGTTTGATTTATGCTTCTTCGTTTACTTTTTCAGCACCTTCAATGATATTTTCCTGTGATTTCTTGATGATGTTGTTACGTCTTTCTGTAAGTTCGTGATACATGATTGTCTTTGTCTTATCATCAAGGTTGTAGAAAGCCATGGGGATGTATGCAAGAGCACCGAGAATAATCGGGATAACAGAGTACATTGCAAAGATAGCCTGCTTTGTTCTCATGGACTGAACTGTGCCCACACCTGCTTCGTAACCGATGAGAGAAACGACTGCAGTTGAAACAGCGTTCTGAACCTGAGTAACAATTTTTGTTGCAAGACCTGCAATGAAGCTCGTCATAGCCTCTGTACGCTTACCTGTCTTCCATTCACCATAGTCGATGATTTCCTGTTGCATAAGCTGAGGAATAACCTTACCGATTGAGTAAACAGCTGAAATACACATCTCACGGAACATGAGAGCAGGAATCATAACCCAGAGGTTATCAAGGTTGTTGAAGCCTATAAGGAAAGCAACGATCCAACCGATTTCCGGCACTGCACGGGACATATACCAAAGTGCTTTGGTTGAGAATTTCTTTCTCAATTTGGGAAGGTACATGTATGAAACGTATGTAAGGGGCGATGCGGGAACACCGCAGATAACCTGCAATGAAGCAGAACCCATAACGTCAAGCCAGAACATGTTTGAGAAGGGACCGCCTACGTTACCGAATGCAGAAAGAATATCTGAGAGTGTAAGCAGAACCTGAAGTCTGTTTCCGAAGAAGTTTTTCAGACCGTCTGAAAGCTTCGGCTTTTCTTCAACCTGAACGATACGTTCCTTAATTGTACAGATTCGCACGAACATACCTGAGAATGAAACAACAACTGTAAGTGTTCCCATCAAGATATAAACGTTTTCAACGGAAATTCCGATTGCGCCTACGGCTGCAAGGTCGAGCAGGATAACCATAACGTAACTGGGAACCTTTTCAAAGTCACCGATGTTGTCAAGTGCAATGAGGGCAGCCTTGTCGTCGATACTCGGTGTGTAGGTCGAGTTGAGACCATTGATAGCACAAGTATACAAAGTACCGATGGTTTCTTTAAGGACTGAAATTACACAATAAATAACAATTTTCTGCCAAGAGAGAGGACCCCAGTTCTGATCGCCGATAAACAGAGGGGTAACCCACAATGCAATACAAGCAACGGCATAAGGTCCGATAGTTGCGAAAGCCCACGGCTTGAATTTACCGAAACGTGTTCTTGTTCTGTCAACTATGTAAGCGAAAATTGAGTCGTTGATAAGGTCCCATGCAAGAGTTGCAAGCGCAAATGCAGCGATAATTCTTGAGTCAAGACCAAAAACGTTGAGCATGAAGTATGACAAATAACCTTCAAGATTGAATTTGTTCACTTCACCTGTAACAAACAGTGTGATAAGCTCTTTAGCACCTACATATCTTTTTCCGTAAACGCTTTCAGTAGCTGCCTTCGGGACATCTTCACCGCCTGTTTGTGTTGTTTTTACTTCTGTGTCCTGAGACATTTCTGACACCATCTCCTTTCGGTGCACATTTAATATGCTACCACTAATTATGCACTATTTTAAGAAATTTTGCAACACTTTTTTATCAAATTTTTATAATTTTCGTAAAATTTACAAATTATTTTAAGTTTTTGTTAATTATTTTCTTGTTCCGCCACAGAAAACAGGTACTGTGCCTGCCTCTACAGCATAAATTCCGTCAACTCCGTCTGCAAGTCCTATGAAGCTTTCTTCGCTGAAAACAGGGAGAAAGACAGACATATCTGCAAGATGCTGTTCAGCTTCTGCGCAGTTGGAAAGAATTTCACTCTGCGACAGTGTTTCATCAGTGATTCCCATGAGTGAATCATATTTTTTTGATTTGAAATCGAAAATGTTTCCTGTTCCTTCGGAGGTAAACATGCCGAGGAAGCTTACAACACTTTCGCTTTCTGCAGTTATTTTTGCAAAGGCTATATCGTATTCTTTGCTTTTGACTCTTCTCTCAAGAGTGATTTCATCAAGAGGTTCAAGAATGAAGTTTACATGAACACCCAGTGTTTTCTGCCAATTCTGGATAACAAGCTTGACAATGTTTTCAAAGTTTTCGTGACAGATTACACTGATAGTGACTGATTTTATATCAAGATTTTCAAATCCCTGAGAAAGAGACGCTTTTGCTGCTACAGAATCATTTTCAGGCAGACGGATATTTCCTGCAAAGGTTCGGAAAGATTTGTTTCCTACGAGGCAGATTTCAGGCACAAGTCCTTTGGCATAGCCTTCACAGTAAGAGGGGATGGGAAGTGAGCTTACATTTGCAGACTGTGTGAGAGCAGAGCGTATATTGTAGTCGCTCATTATTTCGTCTGAACAATTGAAGCAGAATCCCCATGTGGAACCTGCGTAGCTGATGTAGGAAATGTCCTTGTCGGTAATTTCGCTTTTTTGTCTTACGGAAAGAGGACAGGCATCGTAAACGCCGTCAGTAAGCTTATCAATTCTTGTTGATAAGTCACTGTTTATATAGAGAAAAACTGTTGACGGTTTTACGGGAGAAGCACCTTTGTAGTTTTCGTTTCTGTAGAGTGTAAGGTGTGAACCTGTGCTCCATGAATAAAGATAGAAAGGACCGTTGTAAATGACTTTTTCGGGGTCAAGGCCGTATCTTCCTTTTGTTGCTTCGAAGAATTCTTCTCTGCAGGGCATGGCTGCAGATTGTGTGAGGGCATTGAGAAAGTCGTTATTAGGTTCTGAAAGTTCAATTTTAAGGGTTGAACTGTTAAGTGCTGTAACCCCCAGCTCGTCAAGAGGCATTTCGCCTTTGTAGATGCTGTATGAATTTTTGATTGAGAAAAGACGTGAGTCTGTCACAGCACCCATTTCAGGGTTGAAGGCTCTTCTGAGTCCGTAAACGAAATCATCTGCAGTAACCGAATAGTTGAAATTCTTTGCGGTTTCTTCGTCAAGGAGTTCTTTTGCATAGTCGCTCATGTACCATTTTGAATCTGTTCTCAGATGGAAGAGGTAAGTAAGACCATCAGAGCTTATTTCCCAGCTTGTTGCAACACCGGGGATGATTTTTCCGGTACTGTCGCTTTTTACGAGTCCTTCAAAGCAGTTGAAAACCACGATTTTTGACGCGTTATCAGTAGCAATCTGAGGATCAAAGCTTACGGGGTCGGCGTAAATCGGATAGTAAAGATCTTCGTCTGAACCGTCCGAACAAGAGGCAAAGAGGAGGGTGAGTGTCATTATTGCCAGTGTGACTGCAATTATTTTTTTAACCATAAATATATCTCCGTAAAGTAACAGTAGAATTTTACGGAAATTATTATATCAAAAAATTTTCTTACTTTCCACTGTTTTGTAAAATCTTTTGTTAATTTTTAAAAATCTCTATACATTTTTCGAAATTTGTGATATATTATAGTGTATTGTTAATATAATGGTGGATTGTTTCTATTATTAATGTATATATTTTCTTTTATAAAGTGGAGGATGAAATGCAGGAATACATAGTTTTATCGCTGCTTGCTTTTAATGTGATAATTTCTGCCGTGCTTGTGGTGCTTCTTTGCGTGCTGAAAAAGAAGCGGGATGATGACAGCAAAGAGTTGAGAGACCTCAGTGAAAAAATAACTGCTTTTTCTTATGACGGAAAAAATGTGGCTGATCAGCTTCAGCGAAACCGTCAGGACATGGCAACAGGTCAGAAGTATATGCGTGAGGAGATGTCTTCATCTCTTCAGAAAATGACAGATGAACTTCTCAACATGAGAAAGGATACATATGACTATCACCTGAAAATGAGCAAAATGATTGCTCAGTCTCTTGAAGCACTGAGAAAGGAAAATACAGAGCAGACAGACAAGCAGAATGAGGTTTTGCGTAAAAGTCTTGAAGAAATGCTGAAGAGTAACGAAGAAAAGCTTGAAAAAATGCGTGAGACAGTAGATGAAAAGCTGACACGCACTCTGGCAACAAGACTTGACAGCTCATTCAAAACAGTTTCTGAACAGCTTGAAAATGTATATAAATCTCTCGGTGAGATGAAAACTCTTTCAGCAGGTGTTACAGACCTCAATCGTGTGCTTACCAATGTCAAGGCGAGAGGTACTTGGGCTGAGGTTCAGCTTGAAAGAATTCTTGAAGAAACAATACCCGGTATGTATGAGAAGAATGTTTCAACAAAGGCAAATTCTGAAAAGGTTGAGTTTGCAATAAAAATTCCTTCTTCAGATTCAGCGGGTGAAATCATATATCTTCCCATCGATTCAAAGTTTCCCGTTGAAAGCTATATCCGTCTTACAAGTGCTCTTGACACCACGGATACTGCTCTTATTTCTCAGGCAAGAAAGGCTTTTGAAGTCAGTGTCACCCTGAGAGCGAAGGAAATTACAAAATATATAAACGTGCCAAGGACAACCCCCTTTGCAATTATGTATCTTCCTACGGAGGGTCTTTATGCAGAGGTAGCGTCTTCAAAGTCGGGACTTATTGAAAAACTCCACAATGATTTTAATATTATGGTTGCAGGTCCTTCAACGGTAACGGCACTTCTCAATTCCTTGTCAGTCGGCTTCAGAGCCGTGGCAATAAATGAAAAGGCAGCAGAGGTCAGAACTCTTCTGTCGGCGGCGAGAACACAGTACGATAAATTCGGCTTACTCCTTGAAAAAGCAAGGAAGAAGGTTGATGAAGCGGGCAAGGTTCTCGGCGATGCTCAAAGCAGAAATGACATCATCACACGGAAACTTAAAAATGTTGAGATGCTGGACTTTGGCAGCTCCGATGAAATTCTCGGCATTGAGAGTGCGGTGTCGGATGATGAAAATTAAGAAAAAGGTGGTCTTAAAATGAAGAAAGCAAAAATCAAAATTACTGCAATAATCATGGCTGTTGTTATGATTATGACTGTGATTCCCTTCTCGGTATTTGCATCTCAGAATGATCTGACAGTTGCAACACTTTCAGACATCCATTACTATGCAAATGCACTCAAGGGCAACAGAACAGAAGACTATCAGGCAACGGTTTCAGGTTCTACAACAACATTTGACCTGACAGCAGCTTGTCTTGATACAGCTCTTGTGACAATGAAAAAAGAGCTTAAGAATGTAAAAAATCCCATACTCATTATTCCCGGTGACCTTACATATCAGGGTGAATATCAGTCTAACGTAGAGCTTGCAGGCAAGCTTGAAAAATGGGAAAAAGAAACAGGTATTGATATTCTTGTTATCAATGGTAACCATGATATCAACAATGCAAAGTCATATACTTATGAAAATGATGTAAAAGAAAAACATCCCACAACAACTCCTGAAGAGTTCCGTGAGATTTACAAAAACCTCGGTTATGATCTTGCATACAACACATATACACCTCCCAAAGGAGCAAAGCAGGGTGGCCTTTCATATTCAGTAAGATATGAAGGCTACAGATTCATCCTTCTTGACACAAACGTTTACTCAGCTGACTGTACAAAGGACGGCACTGATGAACATGAAACACGTCAGGTACTTTGCGACGATCTTCTTGAGTGGGCACTCAAAGAATGTGCAGATGCTAAAAAGTGCGGTGAAGAAATCATCGGTGTTTCTCACGCAAGCCTTGTTGACCATATCGGCTCATATCAGAGCAAGCTTCTCAAAGCATTCATCGTTGAAAACGCAGAGGACAGAGCAACACAGCTTGCAGAAGCAGGCATGCACTTCACATACTGCGGACATCAGCACCTTGCTGACATAGCAACTTTTGTAACAGACAGCGGTGAAACACTTTATGAGTGCGAAACTCCTCCTGCAGGTACATATCCCTGCGGTATGTATGTTACAGAGTTCAAAGCAGGCGACAACGGCAAGCTTTCAGCAACATACAACTACCACGATATTGACGAAGCACAGCCCGTTGTTCTCTATGGTGAAGAACAGCCTCAGCCTATCAGAAACATTGCCTTCGGCAAGGCTTACGGCGGCGGTGATGTTACAACGCTTGCTATGAATATCATCAAATATAACCTTGGTTCAATATTTACAGGTATCAGTGAAGCAGGCGGCATTCTTGAATATCTTGAGCTTGAAGGCATCGACCTTGAAGCAATCCTTTCTGACGCATTTGCAGGCGTTTCGGTAGGACCTATTGATATCTTTACAGCAGAAAATATTATGGCTCTCGCAGATGACCTTTGCGACCAGCTTTATGATGCATACCTTACAGATGTTGATGTTCTCTATGACCTTATGGAAAGAGTTGTTGACAAGGTTGCGAATATCCAGATGTCTGAGGTTCCCTGTACAAAGTTTATTGATACACTCGGCTTCGGTGACGAAACAAGAGGCGGTACATTAGGTGATCTTGCTCTCAGCTTCCTTGCTTATATGTACGGCGGTAACGAAGATCTTTCAGACGACAAATTCATGCAGGATTGCTTCAATAATCTGGAAAATGATACTGAAGTAGCTGAAAATCTTTTCCTTTCACTTCTTGACATCATTCTCAACGACCTTCTTCTTGATGAGCTTCTTGCAAATATGTCACTTAACGTTGACGAAGCATTCCCCATGGGAAAATTCGGTTTCGTTCTTGGTAAGATCGTTGATGCACTTCTTACAGTAATTCTTGGCGGAGACAAATCACTTACACACATCGTTGAGTTTGTATTCAATCTTGGTGTTCTTCCCTGGGAGTCACTTGACGGTCTTAAGGACGAACTTCTCGGTGAATATCTGACTGTCAGCCAGTATGAGGCTATCGGTATTGAAATCGCATCAGTTATACGTGCATTTATTGACGACAAGAATCCCAAGCCTCAGGGCGACAAAAACGTAACTTATACATACAATGGTAAGGTTGAGCCTGAAGTTACTGCAGCTAACTACAGAGCACCTTCAATTATTACTGTAACATACGGTGATGATTCATCATCAAGCTTCAATATCAGCTGGTATACAAAGGATGCAGTCAAGGGTACAGACATTGAACTTGTTCCCTACAGCAAAAATCCCAAGTTTACAGGTAAGCCCACAGTTTCCTCAAACATTGAATGTATCACAGAAGATGTTATCAGAGAGCTTCCTGCAATTGACTTCGGTATTATCGGTATCGTGTCTGTTGAATATGTGATGACAAGACATATCGTTAAACTTACAGGTCTTGAACCCGGCACAAGATACTGCTACAGAATCGGTGACGCTGAAAGAGGCTGGTGGAGTGATGCAGGCGTTCTTGAAACAGCAGACAATTCAAGAAAAGTAAACTTCCTTCACGTAACAGATACACAGGCTCAGAATTCACGTCAGTTTGATGTATGGGCAAATCTTCTCAGAGTTGCAAAGGATACAGTTGACTTTGATTTCCTTCTTTCAACAGGTGACCAGGTTGATATGGGCTCAAATATGAGACTCTGGACATTCTTTGCAAACAATGCATCAGACACACTCATGAGTACACCTTTTATGCCTACCGCAGGTAACCATGAATCTATGTCAGGCAGTGAGTTCGCGCTTGACCAGAACTTCGCTCTTCCCTCAGCTCCTGAGCAGGACAGAACAGAAGGCGTTTACTATTCATTCGATTACAACAATGTTCACATTGCAGTTCTCAATGCTAATAACCTTGGCGAGGATGATACATTCAACGCTGAACAGATTGAATGGCTCAAAGAAGATATGACATCAAGTGATGCTGAATGGAAATTTGTAGCAACTCATAAGGCTGTTTACTCAAACGGTTCACACTATGATGATGACGATGTTATTGCAATGCGTGAGCAGCTTTCAAAACTTATGCCTGAGCTTGATATTGATATGGTATTCCAGGGACATGACCATGTATATCTCAGAACAGATGCAATGGTAAACAACAAGGTTGTTGAACCTGAAGAAACAGATATCACTTTTGAAGGCAGAGATTATACAGCAAAAATTGATCCTCAGGGTACAATTTACACAATCACAGGCTGCGCAGGTGTAAAATACTACCTTCCCAAGGATAATGCACTTACAGATGAGCTCTTCCCCAGAGCAGAAGCAATTGTAACCTGCGAGCTTCCCACATTCGCATCGATTCAGATCAAGGGTGATACACTCTACTTTGATGCTTACAATGTAGACGGTGACGAAGCTGTAAGAATAGATAACTTTGCAATTGTCAAAACTGATCTTGATGAGTTTGTTCCCTCAGAGGATAAATACGATGATGATCGTTTTGATGTTGATTACGATGTAGTCGGTGACACAGTTGTTTCAGACATGGTTGAAACAGGCGATGCAGTACCTTATGTTGCATTCATCATTCTTCCCGTTGCAGGAATCTTTGCTTTTGCAACATACAAGAGAAAGAAAAAATCAGAGCAGGAATAATTTTTGGAGACAGATAATTTATGATTCAGTTTGAACAGTTAAGATTAGAACTTTTGGAACATCAGGACGAGCTCGATAGCCTTTATGAGGCTATCGGGGTCGAAAAGATAAACGAAGAGATTGCTAAACTGGAACAGCAGCAGACAGAAGACGGTTTCTGGGATAACATTGAAAACTCCCAGAAGGTTCTTCAGAGAACAAGTGCACTTAAAAACAAAGTGGGTGCTTATTCAAAACTCAAAGGTGATTTTGAGGATGCACTTGTTATGATTGAGCTTGCCGATGAAGCGGAGGACCTTGAGCTTCTCGAGGAATGTACCGAAAGCGTAAAAGCAGTAGAAAAAGAGCTTGAAAAGCAGACACTCGGTACACTTCTCACAGGTGAGTATGATGCTAAAAATGCACTTCTTACCTTCCACGCAGGTGCAGGCGGCACAGAGGCTCAGGACTGGGCACAGATGCTTGTGCGTATGTATCAGCACTGGGGCGAGGCTCACGGCTATAAGGTAAGTATGCTTGATTTCCTTGACGGTGATGAAGCAGGTCTCAAGTCTGCAACTCTTCTCATTGAGGGTGAAAATGCTTACGGTTTCATGAAGAGTGAATCAGGTGTTCACAGGCTTGTCCGTGTTTCTCCCTTTGATGCATCGGGCAGACGTCATACATCTTTTGCATCTCTTGAAGTTATGCCTGAAATTGACGATACAATTCAGGTTGAAATCAGTCCCGAAGACATTAAAATGGACGTTTACCGTGCATCAGGTGCAGGCGGCCAGAAGGTTAACAAAACATCTTCTGCAGTTCGTCTTACTCATATCCCTACAGGCATTATCGTTTCCTGTCAGGTTGAGAGAAGCCAGCATCAGAACAGAGAAGTTGCAATGAGAATGCTTAAATCAAAGCTCATTGAAATCAAAGAAAGAGAGCATCTTGATAAAATCGAGGATATCAAAGGCGACCAGAAGGAAATCGGCTGGGGCAGCCAGATCCGTTCATATGTTTTCATGCCCTATACACTTGTAAAAGACCACCGTACAAACTATGAAATGGGCAATATCAACGCCGTTATGGACGGCGATATTGACGGATTTATTAACGCATTCCTTAAAGCACAGTCATTGGAAAACATTTAATTTTTACTGAGGTGTAAAAATGGAAATTATCGATATTACAAAAGGTATTTTTTCTTCCGAAGTTTATCCGGGAGATCCCGAACCTGAAAAACAGAATTTCCAGAGTATCGAAAACGGCGACGGCTGTAACCTGAACGGCTATTTTGCATGCTGTCATGCGGGAACTCATGCAGATGCCCCTCTCCATTTTGTAGAGGATGGCAAAGCAATTGATGAAATGAGTATGATTCCTTTCATTGGTCCTTGCAGAGTTCTTGATGTGCCGCCGGGACCTATAACAGGTGAATATGTTGAAAACTCTTTTCCCAGAGGCTGCAGAAGACTTCTTCTCAAATCTGAGGGTGAGGCATATTTCCTTGATCACGGTGCACAGGCTGCGGCAAATTTAGGTTTGATGCTTATCGGTACAGATGCACTGTCTGTAGGTACAAATGGAAACCAGATTGCACCTCATAAAGCATTTCTCAATAAAGAAATCGCAATTCTTGAAGGACTTGACCTGACAGGTGTTGATACAGGTAGCTATTTCCTTATCGCTCAGCCTGTAAAGCTTGAAGGTATGGAAGCCTCTCCTGTCAGGGCACTTCTCATAAAAGGCGATTTTCATTGGAATTCAAACTAAGGAGGTATATAATGAAAAGATTTTTTGACTTTTTGTTCAGCCTCCTTGCTTTGATAGTTTTATCACCCGTAATACTCATATTGTCTATGCTTGTTCTTATTTCAAGCGGTCGTCCTGTGATTTTCAAGCAGGAGAGAGTAGGCTACGGAAACAAACTTTTTACAATCTACAAATTCCGTACAATGAAAGACGGAATGCGACAGACAAGAACAGAGGATCTGACTGAGGAAGAGGTTGAAAACGATATCACCTTTATCGGTAAAATCCTCAGAAAGCTGAGTCTTGATGAATTACCTCAGCTTTTCAATATATTAAAAGGGGATATGAGCTTTGTAGGTCCCCGTCCTCTTATTCCTCAGGAAGAGGAAATAAGAGTTTTAAGAGAAAAATATAACGTATATTCCGTGCGTCCCGGTATTACAGGTTGGGCACAGGTTAACGGAAGAGATTTTATTTCCGACGAGCAGAAAGCGAAGCTCGATAAGGAATACGTAGAGAACCATTCAATTATGATGGATATAAAAATTATGTTCAAAACCGTCTGGGTAGTCCTTGCAGGCAAGGACATTGCAGACGGGAAACCGGAAAAGGACGGCGATAAACAATGAAAATATTTGAAACAATCAAATCTGCAATTGCAGCGTTTATTGCAGCGGTAGTTGCTTTCTTAGGCTTGGGTCTTCCTGCAAAAGATTCAATGGCTGTGACAGAAGAAGGCATCACAAGAATTATGTCTTTCAATATAAGATGTAATGAATACGAAAGAAGAAAAGACCTTGTTCCTGCACTTATTGAGGCTTATGCTCCCGATTCAGCCGGTCTGCAGGAATGTACTTATAAATGGTATCTCAATCTTACAGAAGAGCTTGAGGATTATGCTTTTGTAGGAGTGGGAAGAGATACAGGAGATCTCAGCGAAGATTGCGGCGAAATCTCAGCAGTTATCTATAAAAAAGACAAATTCAATCTCATTGACAGCGGAACATTCTGGCTTTCCGAAACTCCTGATGAAGTTTCGCGCGGATGGGACGGAGCCTGCAACAGAATCTGCACATGGGTAGTTCTTGAAAATAAAGAAACAGGTGTCAGATATGCCCACGTAAATACTCACCTTGACCACATGGGTCCCAAGGCACGTACCAATGGCGTGGAGCTTGTAAAAGAAAAAGCACTTTCTTATGATATACCTACTGTTGTCACAGGCGACTTTAACTTTGACAAAGGTACAGACCTTTACAATTCACTTGTAACAGGCGGTCTTACTGATACTCAGGATATGGCACCCGATACAATGACCGGTAAAACATATCATGGTTATGCAGGCGGTACTGCAGGTAAGCCCATTGATTTTATCTGTGTCAATGAAAAAATAGACGATGTAAAAGTCTATAAAATTTTAAGAGAGAAAATCAATCTGAAACATACCTCGGACCACTATCCCATCTATTCAGATATGGTGATAAAATAAGAAGATAAAAATCTTAAAGGAGTGTAAGGCATGAATGAGGCATTGACTGTTGTAAGGAATTATATTGCACTCATTATTTCTGCAATTGTTGCACTGTTTGGTTGCGCAAATCTTAACATGGGCGGAGTTTCCAACGCTGAACCCGGCACAGTAAGAGTTATGTCTTTCAATATCCGTTGCGGTGAATTTGAAGACAGAGGCGAAATCGTTCCGAGACTGATTGCCGACTACCATCCCGATTCTTTAGGTCTTCAGGAATGTACTTACGATTGGTTCAGCTATCTCCGACTTTTTCTCCACAAGGATTACGGCTTTGTAGGTGTAGGCAGAGATACGGGCGACAGAAGCGTGAAATGCGGCGAAATGTCGCTCGTGCTGTACAGAAAAGATAAGTATAACCTTGTAGACAGCGGAACATTCTGGCTTTCCGAAACTCCCGATGAAGTTTCACTCGGCTGGGACGGAGCATGTAACAGAATCTGTACATGGGTAGTTCTTGAAAACAAGGAAACAGGGGAAAAATACGCTCATGTGAACACTCACCTTGATCATGTAGGTCCTCTTGCACGTCAGAATGGTGTTGAGCTTGTGAAAGAAAAGGCATTGTCTTATGATATTCCCACAGTTGTGACAGGCGACTTTAATTTCTCAAAGGGCTCTGAGCTTTATAATTCACTCGTAACAGGCGGTCTTACAGATACTCAGGATATGGCTGAATATACAATGACAGGCAAAACATATCATGGCTACAATGGCGGTTCAGAAGGTGAACCCATTGATTTCATCTGTGTGAACAGTCAGATTACTGATGTTAAAACCTATAAAATCATAAGAGATATGTATGACGGAAAATACACATCGGACCACTATCCGATTTTCTCAGATATGGTGATTGGTTGATATGGAAAAGGTATTAAAATTTTTCTCGGCAATCTTCGCACTTATTATGGCTTTCTGTGGCGTAGGTCAGTGCGAAATCGGAGCAAATGTGCCTTCGGAAGATTTAACAAGGATTATGTCTTTCAATGTACGCTATAATGAGTGGGAGAGAGGCAAAATAGTGCCACAGCTCATTGCTGATTATTATCCCGATTCCGTTGGTGTTCAGGAATGTGAAGCACTATGGTTTTATCATATGAAAGCCTATCTGCCTCAGTATGATATAGTAGGTGTCGGCAGACTTACAGGCACACGCGGCGGACTCAGCGGAGAAATGTCAGCAATTCTTTACAGGAAAGATAAATATAAAGTTGTTGACTCAGATACATTCTGGCTTTCCGAAACACCTGACAAGGTTTCAAAGGGCTGGGACGGACAGAAAAACAGAATCTGCACATGGGCAGTTCTTGAAAATCTTGAAACGGGCGAAAGATATGCTCATCTGAACGCACATCTTGACCATCAGGGTGAAAATGCCAAAAAGAACGGACTCGCTCTTGTTCTTGAAAAAGCACAGAGCTTTGATATGCCTGTTGTTATTACAGGCGATTTCAATTTTGAAAAAGGAACAGAGCTTTATTCGGATTTTGCAAAGGCAGGATTTTCTGATACTCAGGATATGGCTGAGGAGACAATGTATGGCAAAACATATCACGCAAACAAGGGCGGAGAAGACGGTCTTCCTATCGATTTTATTATGGTGAATAATGAAATCAATGATGTGAAAACCTATAAAATTATCAGAGATCAGGTTGATGGCGGATATATTTCAGATCATTATCCTATCTTTTCAGATATGATATTTTAATCAGGGGTGAAAAGTATGAAAACCATGAGCTATAACATTCTTTGCTGGGGCAAGGAAGGCCATGAAAGAGAAAAAAGAGAACCGCTGGTTCTCCAGATTATCACAAAAAATAATCCTGATACATTAGGTGTACAGGAAGCAACTCCTGAATGGATGGATTTTCTCAGAACAAATCTTGCAGATTATTCTTATGTTGGTGTTGGCAGAGATGACGGCGACAATGAGGGAGAATACTCAGCTGTTTTCTATAAAAAGGATAAGTTCACACCGGTTGACAGCGGAAACTTCTGGCTTTCCGAAACACCTGAAAAACCCGGTAAGGGCTGGGATGCAGTCTGCATCAGAATCTGCTCATGGGTGCTTCTTGAAGATAAAGAAAACGGAAAAAGATTTATTCATCTTAACACTCACCTTGACCACATCGGTGTGGAAGCAAGAAAAGAGGGGATGAAGCTTATCTTCGATAAGGCAGAAAGCTTTTCCGTTCCCACAATTGTTACAGGCGATTTTAATTTTGAACAGGACTCAGATTTCTACAAGAGCCTTGTTTCAGGCAAACTTCGTGATTCCAAGTTTGCAGCAGAAGCTTCGGATGACGGTGTTACTTATAACGCTTTCGGAGAGTGTGATGGTGCAATTATTGACTTTATTATGGTTTCACCTGAGATAAGTGTAAAAAAATATACAGTTGTAAATGAGCTGCTTGATGGTGAATATCCGTCAGACCATTTCCCTGTTACTGCAGAAATAGAATTCTAAGGAGTAAGAAGAATGAGTTACGCAGACAAAGTTTTTGTTGAAAACATAAAAGATATACTTGAAAATGGCTATTCTGATGAAGAACTGAACGTCCGTCCTAAATGGGAAGACGGCACACCTGCACATACTGTGAAAAAGTTCTGCATGGTTAACCGTTATGATTTAAGCAAAGAATTCCCCATTATAACAGTAAGAAAAACCTTCTTTAAAAGCTGTATCAAAGAGCTTCTCTGGATATGGCAGAAAAAATCAAATAAAATTTCAGAGCTCGATTCTCATATCTGGGATTCATGGGCTGACGAAAACGGCACAATCGGTAAGGCTTACGGCTATCAGCTTGGTGTAAAGCACAAATATCCCGAGGGAGAATTTGATCAGGTTGACAGAGTTCTTTATGATCTGAAGCACAATCCTGCAAGCAGAAGGATTATGACAAACCTTTACAACCACCATGATCTGAACGAAATGGGACTTGCTCCTTGTGCATACGGTCTGACACTCAATGTTACGGGGGATAAGCTCAATGCAATTCTCAATCAGCGTTCGCAGGATATGCTCACTGCAAATAACTGGAATGTTTGTCAGTATGCAGTGCTTGTTCATATGTTTGCTCAGGTCAGCGGTCTTAAAGTGGGAGAGTTTGTTCATGTTGTTGCAGACGCTCACATTTATGACAGACACATTCCTCTTGTAAAGAAGCTTATTGAGAATCCTCAGTTTGAAGCGCCTGTTTTCAAAATTGATACCAGTATAAAAGATTTCTATGATTTTACAGTTGACAGCTTCAGTCTTGAAAACTATCAGGCGAATGATTTCAATGAAAAAATCGAGGTGGCAATCTGATGTTTCAGGTAGTAGCAGTTGATAAAAACTGGGGTATAGGAAATGACGGGAATCTTCTTTTCCATATCTCAGAGGATCTGAAAAATTTCCGCAGACTTACAGAAGGTAAAACTGTAATTCTCGGCAGAAAAACTCTTGCAACTTTCCCGAAAGGTGCACCGCTTAAGAACAGAAGAAATGTCATTCTCTCAAGAGATGAAAGTTATTCTGTAGAGGGCGCAGAGGTAGCAAGAAGTGTTGAAGAAGCAGCAGAGCTTCTGAAAAATGAAAACACCGATAACGTAGTAGTTATCGGCGGTGAATCAATTTACAGACAGATGCTTCCTCTTTGCGATACGGCAATCGTCACAAAGATAGATGCCGAAGCACCTGCAAGTGACAAGTTTTTTCCCAATCTTGATGAAGATGAAAACTGGTACCTTGCGGAAGAAAGCGAAGTAAAGGAAGAAAACGGAATTAAATTCAAGTTTTGTACTTATAAGAGAAAATAAAAAATGGTGACCTGAATCCCAAAATCTCAGGTCACCTTATTTTTTATTTACCCCAGAATTTTCTGTCCAGGCTTCTGTATTGTACTGCTTCTGCGATGTGGTCTTCATTTACTACATCGCTCTTTTCCAGGTCGGCAATTGTTCTTGCCACTCTGAGGATTTTATCATATGCACGGGCGGAAAGTGAAAGTCTGTCGAAAACTGTTTTCAGTAATTCCTTAGCATCGTCTGTCAGTTTGCAGAAATCTCTTGTCTGTTTGGCTGTCATGTGAGCATTGCAGGTGATGCCTGTACCTTTCAGCCTTTCTTGTTGTATACGTCTTGCCTCATTTACTCTCTTTTTGATGTCGGCTGATTTTTCGCCTCTTTCATCATCTGAAAGACTTTCAAAATCAACAGGCGGAACTTCGATGTGAATATCGACTCTGTCAAGAAGAGGGCCGGAAACCTTATTAAGATATCTTTCGGCACTTCCCTTGACACACGTACACTCTCTTGTCGGATGACCGTAATATCCGCATGGGCAGGGGTTCATGGCACAAACGAGCATAACTGAACATGGGTAAGTTACTGTTGCCTGTGCTCTTGAAATTGAAATTACTCCGTCCTCAATAGGCTGACGCATAATTTCCATTGTGGTACGTGAAAATTCGGGAAGCTCATCGAGAAAAAGAACGCCGTTGTGAGCAAGTGATATTTCACCGGGTTTCGGTATTGCACCGCCACCTGAAAGTCCTACAGGGGAAACTGTATGATGGGGTGAGCGGAAAGGCCTTTTGGTAATAAGGGGAGTATCTTTCGGAAGTTTTCCCGAAATTGAATAAATTTTTGTAGTTTCAAGTGATTCGTCGAATGTCATGTCGGGGAGAATTGTGGAAATTCTCTTTGCAAGCATGCTTTTACCTGAACCGGGAGGGCCGATAAGCAGAATATTGTGCCCGCCTGCCGCAGCAATTTCAATTGCTCTTTTGGCTTCAAACTGACCTTTTACATCTGCAAAATCGAGGAGTGATTCAATGCTTTCTTCTTTCGGAGTATACGTCACGGGTGAAAGAGTGGATGAACCCTCAAGGTGAGAAATGATTTCTTTCACATTTTTCACACCATAAACGTTGATTCCTGCAACTACCGAGCACTCGTAAGCATTTTCTTCAGGTACAAAAACATCTGTAATACCATTATTCTTCGCCTCAATTACCATGGGCAGAGCACCATTCACCTTCCTCAGTTCACCGCCGAGGGAAAGCTCACCTATAAAAGCCTGACTTTCTGATACAGGGTTTATCTGCCTTGATGCTGATAGAACAGCGATGAGCATGGGAAGGTCATACACTGTGCCTTCCTTTCTTGTGTCGGCAGGAGCTAAGTTTACGGTGATTCTGCTGACAGGGAAAGTGAGACCGCTGTTTTTGATTGCGGAGCGCACTCTCTCTTTTGCTTCACTTACAGATGTGTTTGGAAGTCCTACAACGTCGAAATGAGGAAGACCTCCGCTGATATCGATTTCAACATGGACCATATAGCTGTGCATGCCGAAAAGGCCCATGCTTTTTACACTTGTAAACATACTTTTAAACCTTACTGTTCAACATATGTGAAAGAGCTTTCGTATTCTTCGTTGACAACTGATTTGTCACCATTTATAAAGAAGCCTTTGGAGATTACGAGCTTGTAGTCCTGACCGGGAATAAGGTTTTCTTCACCTGTTTCACCAAAAATTCTGATTGAGCCGTTTTCAATTGTACATTTAACGTCATCGGTCATGAATCTTACAAAAATACCTTCGCTTGTTTTATATCTGTATGCAGCAAAAACCTGATAGTTCTGTGCTTCTGTTTTGTTGTAATCTGTAATGCCGTCAGCTTTTGCTGTAACTTCAAAATATGCTTTTCCGTCTTTTTTATAGAGTTTGGGTTCTACATCAGAAAGGACAACAGCTTTCGAATTTTTGAATTTTTCTTCTTCAGCATTCAGTGAGCCGTTATCATCCATTTTCACCTTAAAATCAGCGGTGATATCAGGGTTAATGTAATCTTCGCTTTTGAGTTCGAGTGAGTTAGCTTTGATAACTGCATGGTATGAATTGCCGTCAACGAGCTTTTCTTCAAGGTCTGCAGTTACTACTACTGTACCGGTTTTAAGATTTTCGCCTTCGCCGGGACGATATTCGACTGAAATGATTTTACCGGAGATAGTTTTTGCATCTGTAGTAACCTCAAAGCCTTTTTTATCGATCACATCAAAATCAGTGTTTTCAATATAGGGGGCAATAAATGTAAATTTGAGTGTGTTTTCATCGAACACATCAACAGTACCGGTTTCAGCAAAAACAGTTTTTTCAGTCTTGTCTCTCAGACCGAAATAAAGGCCAAGTGTAAGGCCTGCAACGAAAAGTACTGATAAAACTACGGCTAAAATGATTTTGGTTTTCTTTGTCATATTAATCTTCTCCTTTTGTACAATTTTCACAGATGCCGTAAAAAACGCATTTTGCACCATTGAGATGAAAATTGTGATGCTCTAAAATATGCTCCGCGAGGCGGTCAACGGTTTCACACTCCATGTGGATAAGCTTTCCGCATTTTTCGCATTTCAGGTGGTAATGGTTTGAACAAGCTTTGTGTGAATGAAGGTACTGATAGCATACGCTTCTTTCGCCGTCAACAGTATATTTTTTTACGATGCCTTCCTGTGACAGCTTTTCAAGATATCTGTAAACAGTGGATTTGCCTACATCATTACCGCTTTCATGTAAAATAAGAATTACGTCGTCAACAGTAAGATGTCTGCTTCCTTGTTTTTTCAGTTCTTCGAGAATCATATCACGTTGCTTCGTTTTGTACGTAGACGAGCGTTCCTTCATGCTTCACACCACCTTTGTGTAATAATTTTACAACCTTTCCGCTTAAAAGTCAAGAAATGCTGTTTTAAGTTGCCTTATAAAGTTGTTTTGTGCTGAAATTGTCATAATTCTACAAAAAAGTACATATAATGTCGAAAATTTTCAACTTATTTATGAAAAAATATTGACAAAAAAATTAAAATGTATTAAAATTGCAATGTAAATGGTAAGAGGTGTATGGATGGAAACGAAAAATTACCATAAAATGTCTGAAGAAGAATTAACGGAACTTTGCAAAAAAGGTGACGACAAAGCGTTACAGCTTCTCATTAAAAGGCTTGAAGGTGTAATTTCAAACTGTGTCAGCAGTTTTCTTGATGAACGCTTTGAGCGTGAGGACCTGATGCAGGAGGGGCTTGTAGCTGCCTTTGGTGCAATTCTCAGTTATGATTCTTCTAAAGGTGCAGCACTTAATACCTACGCTTCGGTGTGTATTCAGAATGCACTGAAGAATTTCGTCAAAAAGAAAAATAATGCACTGCTTTCGGCAGATGCGGATTTCGTGCCTTTTGGCGACGAAGCTTTGGGAGGTAACGCGGCAGAGGATGAATATATTTCATCTGAAAGCTACAGGAATTTACGCAAAAGCCTCAAAAAGATTCTTTCCGAAACAGAGTATACTGTCCTTAGTCTCTTCACTCAGGGTATGAGCTATGCTGAAATCTCTCAGCAGACAGGTCAGAGTGTGAAGGGTGTAGATGGTACACTTCAGAGAATAAGAAAGAAACTTAAAACAATTCTGTAATAAACGGAGAGATCCGTTTAAATAAGTCCCTTGTCAGGACTAATATTTATCAAGAGAGGTTATTAAAATGTTTGAAGACAAAACTCTCATCTGCAAAGAATGCGGAAATGAATTCATTTTCTCAGCAGGTGAACAGGAATTCTATGCAGAAAAAGGATTCGAAAACGATCCTATCCGCTGCAGAGAATGCCGCGCAGCACGTAAACGTGCAAGAAATCCCGAACGTACATATTACGATGCAGTATGTGCAGAGTGCGGAGGTCCCGCACGTATCCCCTTCGAGCCCAAGGATGGTCGTCCTGTTTATTGCAGTGCTTGCCACGCAAAGAGACAGGAAGAAGCAGAATAATTATAGATTCCTGAGTTCAGACAACTGCCTGCCGACACAGGCAGTTGTTTTTTGCTCATAAAAGGTGAGAAAAGATGATTAAGAATATTATTTTTGATTTAGGCGGAGTTCTTATCGACCACAATCCCGAGAAAACTCTTTATGCACATTTCAGTAAAGAGGATGCAGATATTATCCTTAAAGAGATTTTCAGAAATCAGCTCTGGCTGGAAAGAGACAGAGGTGTGGTGACTTCTGAGGAAATACTCGAAATAAAAAAGGATGTAATACCTGAAAAAATTTATGACAAGGTTTCTGAAATGGTTATGAACTTTTTTCCATACATGCCGCCATTTGAGGAAATGTACGGTTTTGTTGAAGAACTCAAGCAAAACGGATACGGAGTTTATCTTCTTTCAAATGTGGGTAAAGAATTCCATACGGTGAAAAAAGATATTCCTGTTTTGTCTCTTTTTGACGGATTTGTGGCATCATCTGATTACAATGTTATAAAGCCTGAAAAAGAGATATATAATATATTGTATGAGAAGTTTTCTTTGAAACCGGAAGAATGTATCTTCATTGACGATGTTCAGAAGAATATTGACGGTGCGATAGCGACAGGCATGGATGGTCACTGTTATTCCCATGGCAAACTTGAAATTCTGAAGGCTGATCTGCGTGAAAAAGGCGTAAAAATTTCTTGACGAAAATACAGATTAGTGTTAAAATAACTGTGGTTTTACCGCAATACCCTCCCCATGAGAGGATATTGCGGATTTCGCTGTTGGAGGTAAGGTATGACAGCATTTTCCCGAATTATGCTTGAAAACGAAGAATATGTAAAGCTCTCCCATGCTCTGTCAAAAAACAGAGTACCTATGGGAGCACTTGGTCTTTCTCCCGTAAACAAGGCTCATGTTGTACATGCTCTCGCGGAAGAAGGAAAAAAGTGTATTGTGCTCACGCCTGATGAAGCTTCTGCAAGACGGCTTGCGGAAGATATGAAAGCCATGGGAAGCGATGTGCTTTTTTACCCTGCAAGAGATTTTTCTTTCAGTTCATCTGAGGGACAGTCAAGGGAATATGAGCATGTAAGGCTTGGTACACTTTCAAGAATGCTGAGCGGTAATTTTGATATTGTTACCTGTAGTATAGAAGCCTTTGTTCAGTATACAATGCCTCCCGAAGAATTGTCTGAAAGAACCTTTAAATTAATCAGTGGTGAAGATTTTTCTCTTGACGATGCCGTTTCAATTCTTATTAAAGCCGGTTATGTGAGAAGCCCTCAGGTTGACGGCTCAGGTCAGTTTGCTGTCAGAGGCGGTATACTTGATATTTTCCCGCCACATGCGGAAAATCCTGTGAGAGTTGAATTCTGGGGTGACACAGTTGACCTTATTGCAGGCTTTGATGCAGAAAGTCAGAGAAGAACAGATACTCTTGACGAAATCGAAATCACACCTGCTACTGAAATAATTTTTGATTCTTCCGAAATTCTCAGAAATAAAATTGAAGAATTTATGTCTGCTGTCAAAGGCAAAGGTTCACAGAAAGCAAAAGCATCTCTGCTTGCTGACATTGACAGACTTAAGAATGAGGTAAGAGTTTCATCTCTTGACAGATACATTTCTCTTGCATACCCTTACCTTGCAACCATAATGGACTATTGCGATAAAGATGCGGTTCTGTGTGTCTGTGAAAGCGTGGGTGTAAAGGAAAGAGGAGAAGCCTTCCTTAAACTCATGCATGAGGAAATTGCTGCATGCTTTGAAGAGGGCACACTTTGCAAGGGGCTTGATAAATTTTCCCTTCTCTGGTCAGAAGTTCTGGGCGTTTTCGGTAAAAGTAAAACAGTATATCTTGATAATCTTCCGCGAGGCAGTTTTGACACGCCCGTAAAAGATCTTGTGAATTTTGCCGCACTTCAGCATTCACTCTGGAACGGTATGTCCTCTGTTCTTACAGATGATATTCTCAGCTATAAAAACAAAAAAGACAAAACCTGTATTGTTATGGCAGGTACCGAAAAAGCCGCAAAGGCACTTTGTGATGATCTTGAAAAAGATGGTTTCAAATCGGTTTTCTTTCCATCGCTTCCTGAGGAGTTCCCCAAAGGATATGTCAGTGTAATTCCGGGGGCGCTCAGCGCAGGTCTTGAATATCCTCAGCAGAAGGTAAGGGTTGTCTCTTACGGCAGACGCACAAGTGTCAAAAAGAAACCGAAGCATAAAAATTATAAAGCCTCAAATGCATTCCACAGTCTTGAGGAGATGCACAAAGGCGACTATATCGTCCACTCAATGCATGGTATCGGTATTTATGAAGGCATTACTCAGCTCGAAGTCAGCGGTGCTACAAAGGATTATATAAAAATCCGTTATGATAAAGGTGATATACTGTATATCCCTGTAACACAGCTTGACCTTGTTGCAAAATATATAGGCCCGAGAAGTGAAACAAGTACCGTAAAGCTTAATAAGCTGGGCAGTGATAAATGGGCAAAAACCAAAAATAAGGTAAGGTCTGCTGTCAAAGACATGGCAGATGATCTGATTCAGCTTTATGCAAAGCGTCTTAATGTGAAAGGCTTTGCGTTCTCTCCTGATATTGATATGCAGAGCGACTTTGAAAGACGTTTTGAGTTTGACGAAACTGATGACCAGCTCAGATGCATCGATGAAATCAAAAACGATATGGAAAAGCCTTATCCCATGGACAGACTTCTCTGCGGAGATGTGGGCTTCGGTAAAACCGAAGTAGCTCTCAGAGGCGTTTTCAAATGTGTTGCTGACGGAAAACAATGTGCAATACTTGTGCCGACAACTATTCTTGCCCTTCAGCATTATCAGACAATTCAGAAAAGATTTGAAGGCTTTCCCATTGAAAGTGCTATGCTTTCACGTTTCTGTACACCGAAACAGCAGGCAGAAATCATAAAAAACGTAAAACGTGGCAGTATAGATATAGTTGTGGGAACACATAAGCTTCTTTCTAAAAAACTTGAATTTAAAGATTTAGGTCTTGTTATCGTAGACGAAGAACAGCGTTTCGGTGTAGGTCAGAAGGAAAAATTGAAAGAGCGTTTTCCTGCAGTTGATGTTCTTACTTTATCTGCAACACCTATTCCGAGAACTCTCAATATGGCAATGACAGGTATGCGTGATATGAGCATCCTTGAGGAAGCACCTCAAGACAGACATCCTGTACAGACTTATGTAATTGAGCATAATATGGATGTTCTTGTGCAAGCTATGGAAAAGGAACTCAGACGTGGAGGTCAGGTTTACTATCTTCACAACAAGGTGGATTCAATTGAACGCAGAGCCGCTGAGATTCAGGAACTTATTCCTGATGCACGTGTTGCTGTCGGTCATGGTCAGATGAGTGAAGAAGAGCTGTCCGATGTGTGGAAAAGCCTTATTGAAGGTGAAACGGATATTCTTGTCTGCACGACAATTATTGAAACAGGTGTTGATGTTCCCAATGCAAACACTCTTATTATTGAGGATGCAGACAAAATGGGACTTGCTCAGCTTCATCAGATAAGAGGCAGAGTCGGCAGAAGTGCAAGAAGGGCAAGCGCATATTTTACCTTCACAAGAGGAAAACAGCTTTCCGAAATTGCAGACAGAAGACTTTCTGCTATCAAGGAATTTACCGAATTCGGCTCAGGCTTTAAGATTGCAATGCGAGACCTTGAACTTCGTGGTGCGGGAAATATTCTCGGTGCACAGCAACACGGTCACATGGAAGCGGTAGGTTACGACATGTATCTCAAACTTCTTTCGGAAGCCGTTGCAGAAGAGAAAGGCGAAGAAATTGAAGAAAGCACAGAAAATTGTCTTATCGACCTGCATATTGATGCCAATATCCCGAAAAAATATATTGAGAGTGTACCTCATCGTCTTTCTATGTACAGAAGAATTGCAGACATCCGTACTCAGGACGATGCAGACGATGTAATAGACGAGCTTATTGACCGCTTCGGAGAACCACCGAAGAGTGTTATGGGGCTTATAGATGTTGCACTTCTTCGTGCTGCGGCAGTGAAAAACGGAATATCTGAAATCGGTCAGGCAGGTGACAGACTGCTTCTTTACAGTGATACTCTTGATATGAAAAAAGTTGCAGCTGTTTCCAATGCACTGCGTGGCAGGATTACTGTTGCTACAAGTCCCAGAACTCATATCAAAGTGAAGTTAGGTGAGAATCAGTCCGAAATCGATGCTCTTAAGCAGGTTATGGCTCTTATGTTGCTCACTGATAAAAAAGAAGAAAAAGAATAGAAAAAACTCTTTACAAATAATATTTTATGTGTTATAATACTGAAGCTTAGGTCCTTTTCTCGGAAAGTGGAGTAAACCCAAGGGGGCTTTTGTTAGTCCATCGGGTGTTTCACCTGCCTCTTGCTGGGATTTGTGACGACGCGAAAATATTTCAAATGAGGTGAAAAACAATGACAAACGAAGAAAAAAAGGCTATAATGGCTGAGTATGCAACTCACGAAGGTGACACAGGTTCTCCCGAAGTTCAGATCGCTATTCTCACAAAGAGAATCAACGATCTTAACGAGCATTTCAAAGTGCATCACAAGGACCACCACTCAAGAAGAGGTCTCCTCAAACTTGTTGGTCACAGAAGAAACCTTCTTGCATATCTTCAGAAGGTTGATATTGAGCGTTACCGTTCAATCATCGCAAGACTCGGAATCCGTAAATAAGTATTCCCAAGGGGCAGGCAGAGTATATATTTTGCCTGCCTTTATTTGAGTAAAAAGAATGTAAAGCGGGCAGATACTTTTTTTAGCGGTAAATCGATATTTTGAAAAATCGAAGTATGGATTTATTGCTAAAAAGAACGCCTGCTTTCATATAAAATCAAATTTGAAAGGATGTAAAAATTATGTTCGAAGAATTCAGAAGATTTGAAACAGAAATCGCAGGCAGACCTTTTGTTGTTGAAACAGGTAAAATGGCTCAGCTTGCAGGTGGCTCAGTTCTTGTGCGTTACGGCGAAACAGACGTTCTCTGTACAGTTACAATGGCTCCCAAGCCCAGAGAAGGCGTAGATTTCTTCCCTCTCTCAGTTGACTTTGAAGAAAAGCTCTATTCAGTAGGTAAAATCCCCGGCTCTTTCCAGAGAAGAGAAGGTAAAGCAAGCGAAAAAGCTACTCTTGCTTCCCGTGTTATCGACAGACCTATCCGTCCTCTTTTCCCTAAAGATATGAGAAACGATGTAGGTGTTGTTGCAACAGTTATGTCAGTTGACCCCGATTGCTCACCTGAAATCACAGCTATGCTCGGTGTTTCAATCGCGATTTCAATTTCAGAAATCCCCTGGGACGGCCCTATCGCAGGTTGCGTAGTAGGTCTTGTTGACGGCAAGTTCGTTATCAACCCCACAGCAGAGGAAAAAGAAAAATCAGAAATGTACGTTACAGTTGCTTCTACAGCAGACCTTGTTGCAATGATCGAAGCTGCAGGTAACGAAATTCCCAATGATACAATGTTCGACGGTATCATGTTTGCTCATCAGGAAAACCAGAAGGTTGTTGAATTTATCAACAACATCAAAGCTGAAATCGGTAAAGAAAAAGTAGATTTCCCCTCAAACGATCCTTCAGAAGAAATGTACAATGCAATCAAAGATTTTGCAATTGAAGACGTTAAGGTTGCTCTTGACACAGATGACAAACGTATCCGTGACGAAAGACTCAAACCCATCTATGATGCAGTTCACGAAAAATTTGATGAAGTTTATCCCGAAGAAATCGCAAAAATTGACGATTGCCTTTACAAACTTCAGAAATATATCGTAAGACGTTGGCTCCTTGATGAAGGCAAACGTGTTGACGGCAGAGGCATTGACGAAATCAGACCTCTTGCAGCAGAAGTTGACCTTATCGACAGAGTTCACGGTTCAGGTATGTTCACAAGAGGACAGACTCAGGTTCTTACAATCACAACTCTCGGACCTGTAAGTGATGCACAGCTTCTCGACGGCATTGACGGCGAAGACAGCAAGAGATATATGCACCACTACAACTTCCCCTCATACTCAGTTGGTGAAACAAAGCCCTCAAGAGGCCCCGGCAGACGTGAAATCGGTCACGGTGCACTTGCTGAAAAAGCACTTGTTCCCGTTATCCCCTCAGTTGAAGAGTTCCCCTATGCTATCCGTCTTGTTTCAGAAGTTCTCTCATCAAACGGTTCAACATCACAGGGCTCAATCTGCGGTTCAACTCTTTCACTTATGGCGGCAGGTGTTCCCATCAAGGCTCCCGTTGCAGGTATTTCATGCGGTCTCGTTACAGAAGGCGACCGTTTCATGACAATGGTTGACATTCAGGGACTTGAAGACTTCTTCGGCGATATGGACTTCAAGGTTGCAGGTACTCACAAGGGTATCACAGCAATCCAGATGGACCTTAAGGTTCACGGTCTTACTCCCGAAATTATTAAAGAAGCACTTGAGAAGACATACAAAGCTCGTCTCTATATCCTTGATGATATTATGCTTCCCTGTATCGGTGAACCCAGAAAAGAGCTTTCAAAATATGCTCCCAAAATGCTCACAACAAAAATCCCCGTTGACAAGATTGCAGAAGTTATCGGTAAACAGGGTAAAGTTATTCAGAAGATCTGTGCTGAATGCAACTGTAAGGTTGACGTTGAAGAAGACGGTACAATCTTCATTTCAGCAATTGATATTGACGATGCAAGACGTGCTCTTTCAATTGTTGAAACAATTGGTAATGACCCTGAAATCGGTGCAATCTACAACGGTATCGTAACAAGAATCATGGACTTCGGTGCATTTGTTGAAATTGCTCCCGGTAAAGAAGGTCTTGTACACGTGAGCCACCTCGACGTTAAGAGAACAGAAAAGGTTGAAGACGTTGTAAACGTAGGCGATACAGTTATCGTTAAGGTTCGTGAAATTGACGAGCAGGGCAGACTTAATCTCTCCAGAAGAGAAGCTCTCATTGAAGTTGAAGGTCTTGTTCCCGAAAACGAAATCTCAGATGCTCCCCGTCGTCCCAAAAAGGACTTCCGCAGAGACAATAAGAGAAGAAACTAATTTAAAATCCTAAAATCTGAATGTAACCACCGATTTAAAGTCGGTGGTTATGTTGTTTTGTTGACAATGAACTTTGTGTATGTTATTATTTTGTGTAAGAAATTTTTTGCAAGTGATTGGAGAAAATTATGAAAAAGGAGAAAAAAACGGGACACTTTGAAACATTGAAAAATGTTATTTATGCGGTTAAAGTGATAAAACAATGTGCTCCGTGGTTTATCACTTTTCAGGTGCTTGCAATGATTGGCAACTGGTTTTTCACGGGCTTCATTCAGGAAATTCTTTTTCTGAGAATGATTCTGAAAATCATTGAAGGTAGCGGCACGTACAAGGACTTTGTGTTTACTGTTGTAATGTTTGTGGCAGCAGGTGTTCTTTCCAAGTTTACAAACAACTTTTTTGATTATCTTCTAAATGTAAGATCAAAGATTTTCTATAAAAATCTGAACAATAGGATTTTCGACAAAGCGAAAAAAGTTGACATAGAATGTTATGAAAACCCTGAGTTTTTTGATACTTACAAGCGTGCAACGGAGATTCTTACAGAGCAGCATTACCTTCAGTTTGTTTTCAATTATACAAGCGTTTTCGCCGATGCGCTTACGGGAATTTTTATCGCAGCTTATGTTATTTCCATTGACCCGAGAATTCTTTTCATTCTTCTTTTAGTAATTCCTATGCTCGTTTTTCAGGCTGTCAAAGGCAGTCTTGAAGTGAAAAAAGACAGAGAAATGACACTTCACAAAAGGTCAAAGGCTTATGTCAAGCGTATAATGTATCTTAAGGATTTTTCCAAGGATATGAGAACGTCCTCGGTTATTGAAATACTCCATGAACGCTATAAGCAGGCAGTGGCCCGTAATCGTGAAATTATAAAAAAATACGGCTACAAGGCAGCTCTTCTTGAAACTCTCACGGGATTTTTCGGCAAGGCTTTGCCTGTGGCACTGACGTATATTTATGCCACGTTCAGATATGCAGTGAAGAAAAATCTCGTCCTTGCAGATTTCTCTGTCATTATGACCGCAATGGATAACATCAAGGGAATTTTAAATGATATGGGCGCAGCAGTCACCCTGACAAGAAAGGAAGCGTTGTATTTCGGCAACCTCAGGTCTTTCCTTGAATATGAGTCAACTGTTGTCAGCGGAGATAAAGAAGCAGAGGAGCTTCAGTCTCTTGAATTTAAAAATGTTACTTTTACATATCCGGGTGCAAGTAAACCTACACTCAAAAACATAAATGTTGTTTTTGACAAAGGCGAAACTACTGCAATTGTAGGTCACAACGGTGCAGGTAAAACAACCTTTGTGAAGCTTCTGCTCAGATTTTACGACCCTGACGAGGGCGTGATTCTTTACAACGGTGTGGACCTGAAAGAATATGACCTTACATCGCTCAGAAACAGATTTGCAACAGTTTTTCAGGATTATAAGGTTTTTGCACTCTCCGTTGCAGAAAATGTTCTCTGCAAAGAGGTGGAAACTGAAGAAGAAAATCTGAAGGTCAGTGAAGCACTGAAAAACAGCGGTGCAGACAGCTTTGTAAACCGATTGTATCAGAAGGAAAATACTGTAATTACCAGAGAGTTTGACGAGAAAGGCACAGGTCTTTCAGGCGGTGAACAGCAGAAGGTAGCAGTGGCAAGAATGTTTGCGAAGGAATACGATTTCGCAATCCTCGATGAGCCTTCGTCAGCTCTTGATCCCGTTGCGGAATACAAAATGTACGAAAGTCTGATTTCAGGCACAAAGGACAAAACCGTTATCTACATTTCCCACAGACTTTCAAGTGCTGTTCTGTCCGATAAAATTTATGTTTTCGGAAACGGAACAGTTCAGGAAGAAGGTACCCACGAGGAGCTTATGGCGAAAAACGGAATTTACGCTGAAATGTTTGAGCTTCAGGCATCAAGTTATAAAAACGATGGGGGGAGTGTGAGCGAAGAATGAAAGATAAAAATCTGAACAAAACAAAGTACAGCACTCTTTCAAATGTGTTTTACATAATGAAAGTTATGTTCAAGCTTTCACCTATGCTTGTTACGGGCGAAATTTTAATGCACATTCTTTGTGAGCTTCCAAGCAGACTTGTTTCTGTTATCGGTCTTAAATTTGTTATTGATGAGGTTGCGAACGGGGGAGATACAAAGAAAATTATTCTTGGAATTTCTCTTATCCTCGGTGTTCTTATTTTTGGTGAAGTGGCAAATGCGCTTTTCTTTGAGCTTTTTGTTTACAGACAGAGGGAAAAGCTTGACCTTGGCTTGCAGTCCATGCTCTATAAAAAGGCAGCTACCATCGACCTTTCAAAATATGATGATCCCAAATATTATGCAGATTTTATCCTTGCTATTGAAAACTCCTCCGACAACATTCACAATATGCTGAGCTTAGTCAAGGGTTATATCGAGGAAATGATTTCCTTTGTTCTTATCGGCTCTCTTATTTTTACAATTGACCCATGGGCATTGCTGATTGTTCTCATCTTTTCTGTGGCTTTTATTCCTGTTGGCAGAAAAACGGGCAAAATTCTTGTGGAACGCAGAGAAAAACTGACAGAGGCTCACAGAGTTGGTGATTATTTTTCCAGAATTTTTTATCTGCAGGAATATGCAGGTGAGATAAAAACAAGCGGTATAGCACCGCTTCTGCGTAAACGCTTTGAAAAAAGCGCAGATGAAATAATAAGAAAAGAAGGACACTATGTGAAAAAACTGAACAAGCTTCTCTTTGTTCAGGAAACATCAATTCATATCATCGGCTTCATGCTGGTTTTGTCACTTTATATCGGTTATCAGGTTCTTGTTACAAAAACAATCGGTGTGGGCGATTTTGTAGCAACTCTCAACGGCGCAGTGCAAATTGGCGGCGGCGTTCTGTATCTGACTGTTTACAGTCTCAGAGGTTTTACAGAGCGTTCTCAGATGATTGACAAATGCCGTATATTCTTAGATGCGGAAAATGACATAACTGATGGCACACATGACGCCTCTTGCGGTGAGCCCGAAACGATTAAAGTTAAAAATGTTTCTTTCTCATATGAGGGCAGCCACAAGAAATCGCTTGACTCAATCAGCTTTGAAATCAAGCCTTATGAAAAGGTGGCACTTGTGGGTTACAACGGCGCAGGAAAAACTACGCTTACAAATCTGCTTTTGCGTCTTTATGATGTAAGTGACGGCTCGATTGAAATAGGCTCAAGAGATATCAGGAAAGAAACTGTTTTCTCTCACAGAAATCGATTTGCGGCAGTTTTTCAGGATTTTCAGATTTTTTCTGCAACCGTAGGAGAAAATGTTGCTCTCTCAAAAGAATATGACGAGGAAAGAGTGTGGGAAGCGCTGGAAAAAGCAGGCTTTAAAAAGCATCTTCCTGACGGACTTGAAACCATGCTTCTGAGAGAATTCGACGATAACGGAATGATGCTTTCAGGCGGTGAGCAGCAGAAAATTGCAATAGCAAGGGCTTTTTACAAAAAGTGTCCCTACGTTATTCTTGATGAGCCTTCGGCAAACCTTGACCCTGTTTCTGAATATGAACTCAATCATGCAATGATAACAGGTGCAGAGGACAAAACAGTTATCTTTATTTCTCACAGGCTTTCAACTACAGTCAGTGCAGATAAAATTTTCATGATGGAAAAAGGAAAAATCATCGAGAGCGGAAACCACAATGAGCTTATGGCTCTTGGGGGAAAATACGCCGAGATGTTTGAACTTCAGGCTGAAAAATATAATACCGGAAATTAAAACCATAAATTATAATTTGTCGGTGACTTTATAATTAAATTTAATCTATTGAAAATATACTTAAAAGGTGAAAATATTTTGAAAAACTTTTACTTAAAACCGAAACTTTTTTCGGTGATGAAAACATATTCTAAGGAGCAGTTCTTAAAGGATGTTATCGCAGGTATAATAGTTGCGATTATTGCCCTTCCTTTGTCAATTGCCCTTGCACTTGCATCAGGTGTTGAGCCTGCGTGCGGAGTTTACACTGCAATTGCAGCAGGCTTCGTTGTATCTTTCCTTGGTGGCAGCCGTGTGCAGATTGCAGGACCTACAGCCGCTTTTGCATCAATAGTCGCAGGTATTGTTGCAACTCAGGGCATGGATGGTCTTTTTATTGCAACAATAATGGCAGGTATTATGCTCATTCTTATGGGCGTTTTTAAGCTTGGTTCACTTATCAAGTTTATTCCGAATACAATCACTGTCGGCTTTACTGCCGGTATTGCCGTAACAATCTTAATCGGACAGATTAAAGATTTCTTCGGTCTTACATATGCTGAGGGCGTGAAGCCTGTTGAGGCACTTGAGAAAATCGAAGCTAACATTGATGCTATTTCAACTTTCAGCTGGCAGTCTCTTTTAGTCGGCGCAGTATGTCTCGCGATTCTTATAATTTATCCGAAATTCGAGAAAAGAGTTCCGCCCTCACTGATTGCGGTTTTGGTCGGTGCTCTTATGGTGAAATTCATTCCCGGTCTTGATGAAGGCGTTTTCACAATCGGTGAACTTTATACAATTCCTACAGGACTTCCGTCAGTTGACTTCGGTTCTATGGAAATCAGCTTTTCCAAGATTACCGAGCTTCTGCCTGATGCATTTACAATTGCAATTTTAGCCGCCATTGAGTCGCTTCTTTCATGCGTTGTTGCAGACAGTATGGTGAATTCAAAGCACAATTCAAACATGGAGCTTGTAGCACAGGGTGCAGGTAATATCGCATCTGTCCTTTTCGGCGGTATTCCCGCAACAGGTGCTATTGCAAGAACTGCTGCAAATGCGAAGAATGGTGGCAGAACTCCTGTTTCAGGTATGGTTCACGCGGTTGTATTGCTTCTCGTTCTTCTTTTCCTCATGCCTTATGCAGAATTGATTCCCATGCCTACGATTGCAGCGATTCTCTTTATGGTAGCTTATAATATGAGTGAATGGAAAAAGTTTGTACGCATTGTAAAAACCGCACCTAAAAGTGACACTATTGTTATGGTGATTACGTTTGTGCTGACAATTGTTTTTGACCTTGTTATTGCAATTGAAGTGGGCATGATTCTTGCAGCCTTGCTTTTCATCAAACGTATGAGTGAAGAAACTGCGGTAAAAGGTTGGGAATATGTTGATGATGTAAATGACAAGGACAGCATTGACCTGAGAAAGGTGCCTGAACATGTCCGCGTTTATGAAGTCAGCGGTCCTCTCTTCTTCGGTGCGGCTGATAAAATTCTTGATATCCGCCTGAAGGACTATACTAAATGTCTGATTCTCAGAATGAGAAGTGTTCCTGCAATTGATGCCACATCATTGCAGAGTCTTGAGCAGCTTCATAAAAAATGCAAAGAAAACGGTGTAACACTTATTCTGTCACACGTAAATACTCAGCCGCTTAACGCTATGAAAAAATCAGGTTTGTTTGATAAAGTGGGCAGAAATAATTTCTGCAATCATATTGATGATGCTCTGAAAGCTGCATCTAAAATAAAATAATCAAAAAGTCCTCTTTTGAGGGCTTTTTTTATAGACAAAAAATCAAATTAGTGATACAATAAAAAGTAAGATTCTGATTGAGCAAAAGGCTGTGGAGTTTAAAAAATGGCAACATTACTTTTGATTGTGATTTATATATCTTATATAGGTCTCGGAATACCTGATTCCCTGTTCGGTGCAGCATGGCCTGCAATTCATACCGAGTTTGATATTCCTGTTTCTTCAGCGGGGTATATTACAATGTTGGTTTCCGTCTGTACGGCTCTTTCAAGTGTTGTCAGTGCAAAGCTGGTGAATAGATTTTCCACAAAGTGGGTTGTTGCAGTCAGTACGGCATTTACTGCGGTTGCACTGCTCGGATTTTCTTTTTCATCCAATATTTATATACTTTGCCTTTTTGCAATACCTTTGGGGTTTGGCGCAGGTGCAATTGATGCAACGCTCAACAACTATGTAGCTCTCAATTACAGTGCAACGCAGATGAATTTTCTTCACTGCTTCTACGGGATAGGCGTATCGGTAAGTCCATACCTTATGTCTCTTGCTCTTCGCGGAAGCAACGAGTGGAGAATGGGTTATCGTGCGGTATTCTATATTCAATTCGCAATTATGGTGATTGCCTTTGTGTCTCTTCCCTTGTGGAATAAGGTAAAGGAAAACAAACCATCTGAGGATGATTTTACACCTGTAAGCCTGTCATACAGGCAGATGATAAAAATGCCGTCTGTGGTTATGGTCTGGCTCTGCTTTATGACATCCTGTGCAATTGAAAGTCTTTGCACAACATGGGGGAGCACTTTTCTCGTAAACACGAGGGGGCTTTCTGCTGATAAGGGAGCAGAGATGGTAACACTCTATTTTCTGGGACTGACTCTGGGGAGATTCTGTTCAGGTCTATTTGCCAGAAAGATAAGTCCATGGAATCTTATAAAAATCGGTGAATGTATAGTTTTTTTGTCAATCTTACTGATGATGCTTCCGTTACCTGCGTGTTTTGCAGGTGCTGCACTGTTCTTTACAGGCTTCGGAATCGGTCCTGTGTTCCCGAATTTCACTCATCTTACTCCGATAAATTTCGGCAGAGAAGTCTCTCAGTCTGTAATCGGTTCACAGATGGCTACCACATACGTCAGTATAATGCTTACTCCTCCGCTTTTCGGACAGATAGTAAAGTGCTTTGGTACAGATGTTTTTCCCTACTTTGCAATGGCACTTTTTGTACTGCTTGTCCTTTCAACGGCAGGGCTTATAAAGTCTCTTAAGGCAAAATAAAAAATCTGACAAAGGAGGAAGAAAATGTTCAGGGATGTTGCGATAATCGGCGGCGGAATGTCAGGGCTTGTGTCGGCAATAGAAGTTAAAAGAAACTATCCTGAAAAGTCTGTTGTGATTTTTGAAAAGCTTGAGAAAGTCGGCAAAAAAATTCTTGCAACAGGTAATGGTAGATGTAATCTTGACAATCTGACGGCAAATGAAAATGATTACAACAAACCCGGGTTTGTTTCTTTCGCTCTTCAAAAATTTTCTCCTCAGTCAAACCTTGATTTCTGGAAAAGCCTTGGACTTTTAACAGTTGCAGATAACGAGGGGAGAGTTTATCCGAGAAGCAATTCCGCATCAAGCGTTCTTGATGCACTTCGTTTTGAAGTTGAAAATCTCGGAATTGAAATAGTGTCTGAAAACATAGTTTCTCTGACAAAAGCAAAGATTTTTAAAATAAATAATAATCATGAAGCAAAGAATGTAATTGTATGTATGGGCGGATGTTCTTCACCTTCTCAGGGAAGCGACGGAAGCGGTTTTGGACTTCTCAAAAAACTGGGCCACAGAATAACCTCTCTCGCTCCGTCTCTTGTGCAGATTACAACCGATACACGTTTTACAAAATCTCTTAAGGGTGTTCGTGTCAGAGGTAAATTAACACTCAGAGAAAATGAAAAAATTATCGGTATATCGGAAGGTGAAATTCTTTTTGCGGATTACGGGCTTTCAGGTATCGCCACCATGGATTTGTCAAGATTTCTTGCAAAGGTTCAGAATGTTAAGAACACAAAAATTTATCTTGACATGGCAAATGACATGACGGAAAAAGAAATTATTTCTTATCTTTCTGAAAGGCAAAAATTAAATCCGTCTCTTGAATGTGAAAATCTGCTTACAGGAATTCTGCCGAAAGCCATGGGAAAAGTTTTGCTTAAAAAATGTAATGTTTTCCTTGGCGAAAAGGTGAAGAATCTCAGTGATAAAGATTTTGAAAATGTTGCAAAAAATATGAAATCCTTTGAATTTTGTGTCACGGGCACAAAAGGCTTTGAATTTTCTCAGGTCACATCAGGCGGTGTCAGTCTTGAAGATGTGAACAGGGAAACATTAATGTCGAAAAAGGTAGAAGGACTTTATCTCTGCGGTGAAATTTTGGATGTAGATTCACGTTGTGGCGGCTTCAATCTTCATTGGGCTGTAAGCTCGGCAAGACTTGCTGCAGAATTGAAAGGATAAAACAATGCTCAGAATTAATTCGATTAAAATGCCTCTTGAGAGTGAGGACAGAGATTTAAGAAACGCTGCTGCAAAGGCTCTCAGAGTTAAAAGTGAAGATATAGAATCAGTAAGAGTTTTCAAACGTAGCGTTGACAGTCGTGATAAGGAAAATATTTTCTTTGTTTATTCTGTTGATGTTTTTGTGCGCGACGAGAAAAAAGTGCTGAAAAAATGTTCATCAAACAAAAATGTTCTTGAAATAAAAGAATATGAGTATGTTATGCCCGAAAATAAAAGAAAGGGTAATCTCAGACCTGTTATTGCAGGCTTCGGTCCTGCAGGAATGTATGCGGCACTTACTCTTGCAAGAGCAGGACTGAAACCTCTTGTTCTTGAAAGAGGTAATGATGTTGATACAAGAACACGGGATGTCAGTATTTTCTGGACAGACAGAAAGCTCAATACAGAATCAAACGTTCAGTTTGGTGAAGGCGGAGCAGGAACTTTTTCAGACGGCAAGCTGACAACAGGAATCAAAGACCCTCTTTGCAGACATTGTCTCGATGAACTCGTGAAACACGGAGCACCTGAAGATATTCTTTATAACGCAAAGCCTCATATCGGTACAGATAAATTAAAAGAAGTAGTTAAAAATTTCAGAAAAGAAGTAATTTCTCTCGGCGGCGAAATTCTTTTCGGTGCGAAACTGACAGATATTATTGTTTTCAACGGATTTATTCAGGGAATCACATATGAAAAAGACGGAGTGGCAACTGATTTTGAAACAGACACTCTTCTCCTTGCAGTAGGTCATTCTGCAAGAGATACAATAACAATGCTTTATAACAAAGGCATTCAGATGATGGGCAAAGCCTTCTCTGTGGGTGCAAGAATTGAGCATCCAAGAGAATTTATTGATGAAGCACAGTACGGCTCTTTTGCAGGTCATCCGAAACTTGGTGCGGCAGACTACAAAATGGCATGTCACCCACCTCACGGCAGAGGAGCATATACCTTCTGTATGTGTCCCGGCGGTACTGTTGTTGCTTCTTCTTCAGATGAAGGTGGAGTAGTTGTAAACGGTATGAGCGAGTTTGCCCGTGACGGTGAAAACTCAAACTCTGCACTTCTTGTAGGCATAGAGCCTGAAGATTTTCCTGACAATCATCCTCTTTCAGGATTTGTTTTACAGCGTGAGATTGAGGAAAAAGCTTTCGTTCATGGCGGAAGCAATTATGCATCACCTGCACAGTTGGTAGGAGATTTCCTTGATAACAGGAAGAGTACAAAGTTGGGTGCAGTAAAGCCTACCTGTCCTACAGGTGTGGAATGTGCGGATTTAAGACAGGTTCTGCCCAAGAGGGTTACAGATACGCTCTCAGATGCACTTCTCAAAATGAATAATATGCTGAAAGGATTTGCAATGCCTGAGGCAGTTCTCACAGGTGCGGAAACAAGAAGCTCATCTCCCGTGAGAATTCTCAGAGACGAATTTTTCCAGACAAATGTAAGAGGTCTCTTCCCTTCAGGTGAAGGTGCAGGCTATGCAGGGGGCATTGTTTCAGCGGCAGTTGATGGAATAAAATGCGCACATGCGGTGCTTAACGATGAAACTTAAGTTGGTGAAATAAATGGAAACAAAAAGAATTGTAGTAAAAGTGGGAACCTCAACTCTCACTCATAAAACAGGCAGACTGAACATCAGACGTGTTGAACAGCTTGTTAAAACTTTGGCTGATCTGCAGAATGCAGGAAATCAGATTATGCTTGTTTCAAGCGGTGCAATCGGTCTTGGAATGAGTAAACTTGGAATGACTCAGAAACCTACAGATACTCCTACAAAACAGGCGTGTGCAGCAGTAGGTCAGTGTGAGCTGATGTATCTTTATGATAAGCTTTTTTCAGATTATTCTCTTAATGTTTCTCAGATTCTGCTCACAAAATATGTTCTTCTTGAGGACAGAAAAAAGAATGTTGAAAACGCAGTTGAAAGACTTCTTGAACTTGGCACAATTCCCGTTGTAAACGAAAACGACACAGTTGCCATTGATGAACTTGAACTTGAAATGGGTGAGAACGATTCTCTTGCGGCAATTATGGCAAAGGTTGCAAAGGCTGATATGCTTATAATTCTGTCGGATATTGACGGTCTTTACGATAAAAACCCGAAAGAAAATGAAGATGCCCATCTTATCCGTGTTGTTGACGGTGTTACGGATGAAATCAAAAAGAGTGCAGGCGGTGCAGGTTCATCTCTCGGCACAGGCGGAATGATTACAAAGCTGAAAGCCGCTGAAATTGCAAATGAAGCGGGCATTGATATGGTGATTATGAACGGCGATAAGCCTGAAAAACTGTATGACCTTCTTGAAGGTAAGCCCATTGGTACATATTTTAAAGGGGTGAAGAAATGAGTTACATACTCACTCTCGGCGAAAAGGCGAAAAAAGTAAAAAGTGAACTGATGTGTGCATCAACAGGTAAGAAAAACGATGCACTCATTAAAATTTCAGAGGAGCTAAAAAATAACATTGATCTGATTATCGAAAAAAATAACATTGACCTTGAAAATGCTGAAAAGAACGGCATGTCAAAGTCAATGCTTGACAGGCTGAAGCTTGATGAAAAAAGAATTGAAGCAATTGCAAACGCATGTGTAAATCTTTCAAAGCTTGATGACCCTGTTGGCGAAATTGTGGGCGGCGGTGTCCGTCCCAACGGAATGAAGATTGAGAAAGTCAGAGTTCCCATGGGTGTTATCGGAATTATTTATGAGGCACGTCCCAATGTTACTGTTGATGCTGCTTCTCTTTGTCTTAAAAGCGGTAATACAGTAATTCTCAGAGGCGGTAAGGAAGCCTTTGAAAGCAATAAAATTCTGATGTCAATCATGCGTGATGCAGTAGTCAAAGCGGGCTTTTCAGCAGATGTTATGCAGCTCGTTGAAGATACTTCACGTGAAACTGCAACCGAGATGATGAAACTGAACGGCTATATTGATGTGCTTATTCCCCGTGGCGGTGCAGGACTTATTTCTTCCGTTGTGAAGAATGCAACTGTTCCCGTTATTGAAACAGGTACAGGTAACTGCCATCTTTTTGTTGACGAAAGTGCAGATTTGCAGATGGCTGTGGATATTCTCAATAACGGGAAAACACAGAGACCGTCTGTGTGTAACGCGCTTGAAAGTCTGCTTGTGCACGAGAAAATTGCGGATGAATTTCTCCCTCTTGCCAAAGCAAAGCTTGATGAAAACTCTGTTGAGTTCAGAGGTTGCGAAAGAACAAAAGAAATTCTCGGCGATTGTGTTATTCCTGCAACTGAAGATGATTACGCAACAGAATTTCTTGATTATATAATTTCAGTGAAAGTTGTGGCTGATGTAGATGAAGCAATAAGCCACATTTCAGAATACACAACAGGACACAGTGAATGTATTGTCACAAAAAGTCTTGAAAATGCAGAGAAATTCCAGATGGGTATTGATGCTGCGGCAGTATATGTCAACTGTTCAACTCGTTTTACAGACGGTGAAGAATTCGGACTTGGTGCAGAAATCGGAATTTCAACTCAGAAGCTTCATGCAAGAGGACCTATGGGACTTCGTGAACTTACAACCACAAAATATTTAATTTCAGGTAAAGGACAGGTAAGGTGAAAATTATGGAAAACTTCAATCCCGTACTCAGATTTGTAGCAGTCAGCGATGTTCATTATAAGAGTGAACGTACAAAAGAAACAGAGAGAATGGAAAAGGCAATGAAAGCCGCTTACAGATTTGCCGAAGAGCATCCTACATACAAAAATCTCGATGCAGTTGTTGTTGTGGGTGACTTTGCAAACAGCGGTGAACAGGTGCAGATGGATTTGTTCAAGGAAACACTTGATAACTTCACAAAGGAAGAAACAAAGAAAATCATGCTTATTTCAAGCCACGAATTCCATGGCACAGAGGGAATGGAAGGCGGTTATGAACGCTTTGAAAAAACATTTAATCAGAAAGGTGATCAGCACAATGTTGTAAACGGTTTCCACTTTATCTCCGTTTCATCAAACAACGGTGCAGGTTTCAAAGAAGACAAGGTTGCATTCATGGCAGAGGAACTTGAAAAAGCAGCGGCTGATGACCCGAAAAAACCGATCTTTGTTTTCCAGCATCCCCACATTCAGTCAACAGTTTACGGCAGTGTTCTCTGGGGTGAAAGTGATTTCACAGCTGTAATGATGAACTATCCTCAGATCATCGACTTCTCAGGCCATTCACACGCACCAATCAATGACCCCCGTTCAATTCATCAGCAGCACTTCACATCTCTCGGTACAGGCACACTTTCATATTTTGAGATTGATGAATTTGATAAGATTTACGGCACTTTCCCGCCCGAAAAAGAGAAAGCGGCACAGATGACAATTGTTGAAGCAGACGCAGAGGGTAGAGTCCGCATTTATCCTTATGATGTTATCACTGACAGACCTTTCCCCAGAGTATGGAGAATTGACACTCCCTATGACACTGATTCATTCCTTTACACAGAAGCGAAGCACTACTCAAATCCTGAAAAAGTTTACTTCGCAGGTGATGAGAAAATCGAAATCGCAGCAGAAGAAAGTGAATGTACTGTTACATTCCCTCAGGCAAAATGCGATGACGAATATGTAAATGGCTATGAAATCACTGTCAGAAGAAAATCGGACGGACTTGTAGAAAGACATCTTTCAATCTGCTCAGGCTATTACTTCAACGATATGCCCGAAACAGTTACACAGAAGGTTGAAAAGCTGAAAGCAGACACAGAATATATCCTTGAAATCAAAGCGTATGGCTTCTGGAAAAACTACTCAAACAAAATTTCAAAAGAATTCAAGACAAAATAAAAAATTGCGGATAACCGAAAGGTTATCCGCTGTTTTTTTCTTGAATTATTTAATCTCTGCTTTCCATGCATATTCAAAAACTTCTCCTGCATCGAGAGACTGGATTCCTCTCTTTTCGGAAACGTCATTTTTAACCTCATAAGAATCGTTTACGCCCCACCAGGGTTCAATGCAGACGTAAGGTGCACCGGGTTTTGCCCATACGCCGAGGAAGGGTGCGTCACCCATGTCGAAGTGAAGAATTTCTTCACCGTTCTGACTCTTCAGAGTAAGACCTTTTGATTTGAAACCGTTCAGGATAAGTGCGTCTTCAACAAAAATATCCTTTGTGATTACAACTTCTTTTTCGTTGTCAAGGAGAGGCTCATCAAAAACTGCAATAATTGCGTTTTTGTCAATTCTTTCTGTTACGAGAGTTTCGTTTTCGTCAAAGATAAGGCTGTCACCAACTTCAATATTGAAACCAGGATGTGCACCCAGTGAGAAATACATTTTCTTGTTATCAATATTTTTAACTGTGTGAGTGACTTTGAGTCCTTCATTGTCAAGCTGGAATTTCACAAAAAGCTCAAATTTGAAGGGATACATAGCAAGAGTGTTTTCGTCAAAGGTCTGGAAGAAAACTGCTTCGTTTTCTGTCTTTGAAACAAGCTCAAACGGGCGTTTTCTTGCAAAGCCATGCTTCTGCATTGTGTATTCCTTGCCGTCGTAGCGGTATTTGTCGTCAAGCAATTTTCCGATAAAAGGGAAGAGGATAGGTGACTGACCGTACCAGATCTCCTCTTTACCATACCAGATATATTCTTTGCCGGTGTCCTTTTTGATAAGGCTGTGAAGCTCAGCACCGTCATGCTTTATTTCTGCTGAAAAAATATCGTTTTCAATTTTTGTAATCATTTTAAAAACTCCTTTGGAATTTATTGTCACTTTCAGTATATCACAATAATTTTTGTTTTACAAGTGTGTCTTAATGTGATAAAATACTATTTATTGGTGGTGTGAAAATGAAAAAAATAAATTCAATGAAATTATGTTTTACTTTTGCAGGCTGTTTTCTCGGTGCAGGGTATGTTTCGGGACAGGAGCTTTGGCAATTCTTTTCATCCTTCGGAAAACCGGGATACATAGGGCTTTTTCTTGCTGTTGCTTTACAGGTTGTTTTCGGAATAGTTCTTATTTCACTTGCAAGAAAAACGGAAGTTTACGAAATGGATAAAATTATGATCCCTTGGGAAAAGCCGTGGCTCAGAACGATTTTTGCAGTATTGCAGGAAATACTTCTCTTCGGGATTTTTGTGATTATGGCGGCGGGAACGGGAGCGCTTTTTGCTGATGTGTTCAATTTTCCTGTGTGGGTAGGTTCGCTTGTGCTGTCAGTTTTTGCAGCGGCTTTTGCAATAAAAGGAATCAAAGCAATGGTGAATGTTTTTTCTGCCTTTGTACCTGTGCTTGTGGCGGTAACGCTGGGTATTTCAATTTTTTCTCTTGTACAAAACGGTTTTCCTGAAATTACAGCAGATGTTTCAGCGGAAAATCCTCTTTTGTCAGGTTGGCTTATAAGTGCATTTACTTTTGTATCATATAATATTTTCGGTTCAATCGGAATTCTGACACCTTTAGGAAAAGAGGTAAAGAAGAAAAGTACGATTTTTGTCGGAGTTGCTCTCGGCGGAATAATGCTGACAGCCATTGCTCTCGGTATTCTTCTTTCTATGGCAAGTGTTCAGGGGAGTGAACAAAGCGAGCTTCCGATGCTTTTTGTTGCGGAGAAAATCAGTCCTGTTCTCGGTTGTATTTATGCTTTTCTTCTTTTCGGGGGAATGCTTGGTACATCTGTTTCAAGCGTTGTAGCACTTGATACTTTTGTAGAAATGAAGCATGAAAAACTGAGACAAAAGCGTGTGTCTGTAGTTGTAATTATGTGTGCTTCAGGCTTCTTACTGAGCCTTGCAGGCTTCTCGGACTTAATAGGATTCATATATCCTGTTTTCGGATATCTGGGTTTTGCAGCACTTCTGCTGATTTTAATAAATTATTTGAAGGCTAACAGTTGCAGATGAATGCAATTTATGGTATAATATACTATTATTTTAACTGATATATTTAACGGAGAATAGTAATGAGTCGCAAGAAATGGATTTTTTCAAAATTTGACAAAGAATATGCTGCGGAAATTGCTGAGAGGTATGAGCTCAGTCCTTTTGCGGCTGTACTTCTTGCAAGTAAAAATTTTGAAGACGAAGAAGAGCTTGAAGCTTTTCTCAGCGATGAAAGCACATTTCTTGTTGACCCTTACGAACTTCCCGATATGGACAAGGCTGTTATGCGGATAAACAGAGCAATTGAGAACTTTGAGCGTATTATGGTATATGGTGATTATGACGCAGACGGTGTCAGCTCAACTGCTCTTCTTTATCTCTACCTTCGTGAAAGGGGAGCAGATGTTCAGTATTATATCCCTGACAGACTTACGGAAGGCTACGGCATGAATCTTGATGCGGTGAGAAAAATCAAGGAGCGCGACGTTGACCTGATTATCACTGTCGATAATGGTATCAGTGCAGTTTTAGAAGCAGAGAAAATCAAGGCTCTCGGTATGGATCTTGTCGTAACAGACCATCACAGACCGGGAGACACACTTCCCTCGGCGGTGGCAGTAGTTGACCCTTACAGAAAAGATTATGACGGCATCTTCAATGAATGGGCCGGCGTGGGAGTTGCTTTCAAACTTGTTGAAGCTCTTTCTGACGGGGACGAAGAAGTTCTTGAAAAATATGCCGACTTGGTTTCTATCGGTACAATCGGCGACGTTGTACCGCTTAAAAGCGAAAACAGAGCATTTGTCAAAATCGGCATGGAGAAGCTTTGCGGAGTTTCCCGTCCCGGTATTGAGGCTCTGAAAGAGGTTACGGGAACCTCCTCTCATTCTCTTTCTTCTTCAAATGTTGCTTTCACAATCGTTCCCCGGATTAATGCCGCAGGCAGAATGGGCAGTGCAGAGAGAGCGATTCAGCTTCTTCTTTCAGAGGATGAAAATGAAGCAAGGATGCTTGCTGAGGAAATCAATCAGGCAAATGTCCTTCGTCAGCAGACAGAGATGAAGATAATAGCTGAGGCTGAAGCGAAAATAGAAAAGAACAAAGATATGATTTATGACAGAGTTCTTGTTCTTGACGGTGAAAACTGGCACAGCGGTGTTATCGGAATTGTTGCGGCAAGGCTTACGGAAAAATATTCAAGACCGTGCCTTGTTATCGGTACTGAAGATGGTATGGGCAAAGGATCGGGAAGAAGCATTGAAGGTTTCTCACTTTTTGAGGCATTGTCAGCAGTTTCTGATTGTCTTGATCATTTTGGCGGTCACACATTGGCAGCAGGCTTCGGCGTTGAAACAGATAAAATTCCTGAACTGAGAAGAAGAATCAACGAATATGCAAAAGGTATTGAAATGCCCAGACCTTCCCTTAAGATTGACTGCAGAATCAGTCCTAAATATGTAAATGTTGATTTGCTTGAAGAGATAAATATGCTTGAACCCTTCGGTGCAGGCAACAGTCAGCCCCTCTTTGCAATGATGGGTATGAAAATTGAAAAAATTGAAGGGCTTTCGCAGAATAAGCACACAAAACTTCTTTTGTCGAAAGGTGAAACAAGGATTGTTGCTATGCGTTTCGGCACGTCTCCCGAAAGCCTTGATTTCATTCAGGGCGATACAGTGGATATTGCAGCAAATCTTGACAGAAACGAATATATGGGAACTGTAAAGGTTTCAATAATTATAAGAGATATGCGTTTCTCTTCTCTTGAAGAAGAAAACGTAATATCTTCAGAAAATATTTATGAAAAATTCAGGAGAAAAGAAACTCTTTCTTCCTCGGAATGTGAAAAAATTTGTCCCGACAGAGATTTCATCGGTAAAGTTTTCAGAATTCTCAGACAGGGACCGTGGAGCAGGAGCGATGAAGCTCTTGCTTTCAGAATCGGTGATGACGGAAAAAGACTTTGTGCAGTGAAGGTAAGTCTTGATGTTCTTGAAGAAATGGGACTTATTTTCCGTGATAATAAAAACAAAAGAATTATTCTTACTGAAAATCAGAGTAAGGTTGATCTGACAAAGTCAGAAATTCTGAAGAGTATCAAAGGTGGTGTGAGCAGTGTCCTGTGAAACAGAATATAAGGAATTAAGAGAAAAGGTTATTAAAAATTTCACGGAAGAAGAAGCAAAGGTGATTGATAAGGCGTATAACTTTGCAAAGGAAGCTCACGACGGTCAGCTTCGTTACTCGGGACAGCCTTATATCATCCATCCTGTGGCAGTGGCGACTATTCTTGTTGATCTTTGTATGGACTATCAGTCTGTTGTTGCAGCTCTTCTTCATGATACTGTTGAGGATACAGACGTTTCTCTCGAAAATGTAAAAAACGAATACGGTGCAGATATTGCAAAGCTTGTAGACGGTGTTACAAAGCTTGGTAAAGTTCCCCTTTCAACAAAGGAAGAGGAGCAGGCGGAGAATATCAGAAAAATGCTTCTTGCCATGAGTGAGGACATCCGTGTTATTATCATCAAACTTGCAGACAGACTTCACAACATGAGAACACTTGAGTTCATGCGTCCTCAGAAGAGACGTGACAAGGCTCTCGAAACAATTGAAATTTATGCGCCTCTTGCTCACCGCCTCGGTATCAGAACAATCAAGGAAGAGCTTGAAGACTTAGCAATCAGCTTTCTTGACCCGGTGGGATATAAAGAGATAGAAACAAATCTCGGCTCACAGATGGAAGAAAGACAGAAGTTCCTTGAAGATATCAAAGTGAGAATAAGGGAAAGAATTTCTGAAATAATCCCCGAGCCACATATTGCAGGCAGAATCAAGAGCGTTCACGGAATTTACCGCAAAATGTATATGCAGAACAGAAGCTTCGGTGAGATTTATGATATTTATGCCGTAAGAATAATCGTGGATTCTGTTATTGATTGCTATAACTGTCTGGGTGTTATTCACGATATGTTTACGCCTATTCCCGGTAGATTCAAGGACTATATTTCAACTCCCAAGCCCAACATGTATCAGTCACTTCATACAACTGTTATCGGTAAGGAAGGTATTGCATTTGAAGTTCAGATAAGAACATGGGAGATGCATAACACGGCTGAATACGGTATCGCAGCCCACTGGAAATATAAGCTGGGTGAAGGCTCAAAGGCTAAAATTGATGAACGACTTGCGTGGGTAAGACAGCTTCTTGAAAGTCAGAAGGAGTCTGATAATGTAGAGGACATCGTTCTGACGATCAAGAGTGATTTCGTTCCTGAAGAGGTTTATGTTTTTACTCCTAAGGGTGATGTTGTGCCTCTTCCTGCGGGAGCAACTGTAATTGACTTTGCTTATGCAATTCACTCTGCTGTTGGTAACAAAATGATCGGTGCAAAAGTTGACGGCAGAATTGTGCCTATTGATTTTGTTGTAAAAACAGGTCAGATTATCGAGGTAATGACCTCTTCTCAGCAGGGAAAAGGTCCCAGCAGAGACTGGCTTAAAATTGTCAAAACAAGTGAAGCAAGAACAAAAATCCGTGCATGGTTCAAAAAGGAAAGACGTAAGGAAAATATAGAAGAAGGCAGAGCTGAAATCGAAAGAGAATTTAAAAGAAACAGAATTATTCTCGACAGCGATTCCTATGAGGAGTTTATCAAAGCTATTGCCGAAAGACAGCATATGCCTACAGTTGATGACTTTTATGCTGCTATCGGCTACGGCGGTATCAGCCTTATCAAAATGCTTCCTCAGATCAAGGAAGCTTATACAAAACTGACCAAGGAAAAAGCTCCCGTAGTTGATGAAATCGCAGTTACAGCTCCCGGAAACAACAGGAAGAGCAGAGACGGTGTTACTGTTGAAAATATCGATAACTGTCTTATTAAATTTGCTCATTGCTGCAATCCTCTTCCGGGAGATCCGATTATCGGCTTTATAACACGCGGTCATGGCGTTTCTATTCATAACAGAAACTGTCCTAATGTTCCTAAAGATATGGCAGATGCACAGGAGCCGGAAAGATGGGTAAGAGCCTCCTGGGATGCAAATATCAAGGAAGATTTCAACGCAACTCTTTCTGTTGTTTGTATTGACAAGGTAGGACTTCTTGCTGAAATTTCAGGTAAGTTTGCGGAAATGCGTGTTATGATTCACAATGTAAATATGCGTGCTAATAAAGACGGCAGAGCAATTATGAACGTTACAATTACTGTCGGCGGCGCAGATCATCTGAGAAACGTTATGGCGAAAATCCAGAAAATCGACGGTGTACTTCTTGTAGAAAGATCAGGTATATAATTTATGAAAGCAGTAATTCAGAGAGTTACCTTTGCAAACGTCAGGGTTGACGGCGAAATGGTAGGAGAAATCGAAAAAGGTTTTATGATTCTTCTCGGTGTTGTAGAGGGTGACACAACGAAAGAGGCAGATTGGCTTGCTAAAAAAACAGCTGCTATGCGTATTTTTGAGGATGAAAACGGCAAGATGAATCTGTCCCTTCTCGACACAGACGGGGAATGTCTTGTTATTTCCCAGTTTACTCTTTGTGCAGACTGTAAAAAGGGAAACAGACCTTCATTCATTTCTTCAGCAAAGCCTGATGAAGCAAATGAGCTGTATGAATATTTTATAGAAAAGCTTAAAGAAAACGGTGTAAAGAAGGTTGAAAAAGGCATTTTCGGAGCTGATATGAAGGTGTCTCTTCTTAATGACGGTCCTGTTACAATAATTCTTGATTCTGATATAACAAAGGGAGAAGCAAAATGAAAATTACAAGATTTCCTGTAGGCGAAATGAGCGTCAACTGCTATGTGCTTGAAAATGAAGAAACAGGTGAAGGTGCAGTAATTGACCCGGGCAGATACACTCCCGAGGTTGAAGAGGAAGTAAAGAAGCTTAAAAAAGTAAAATATATTCTTCTTACTCACGGCCATTTTGACCATATCTGGGAAGTGAAGAAAGCGAAAGAAAAAACAGGAGCACAGATTGTAATCAGCCGTGAAGATGCAGTGTGTCTCGGTGATGACATGCATAATCTTTGCCATGAGGCGGGGATTGTGATGGAAGAATGTGAGGCGGATATTCTCATCGGTGAGGGTGATACGCTTTATCTCGGTGACGAAGAAATTAAGGTTCTTCACACTCCCGGTCATTCAGAAGGCTCAGTATGCTTTCTTATAGAGTCTTCAAAAATTCTTGTTTCGGGTGACACACTTTTCTGCAGAACGTGCGGTAGAACAGACCTCTACGGCGGAAATCCCGAGGACATGCTGAAGTCACTCAAAAGACTGAAAGACCTTGAAGGTGACTACGCTGTTTACCCCGGTCACAACATACCTACAACTCTTGATGAGGAAAGAGTAAAAAACAGATATATGAAAAGAGATTTGGAAAAATGGTACTGGTAAATTCAGGTCATACCTTTAATTACGAAACTGAAAATCTTTGCCGTGTTTTTTATCCTCTTGAAAAAATTGAAACAGTAAACGAAGATAAAGACGGAGAAAGAAAAATAGTAACGGAGAAAAAAGATGAAAAAATTTCCGTGAAAATTTCTTTCGGAGAAGAGGAAAAATATCTTGAAAAAATCTGTGAAGAGAACGCAGATTTTGAGCTTGAAATTGCAACTCTTCTTTTTAAGTGCCTCAGTGAAATTACATCATATGTTCCTCAGTGGGGCTTGCTCACAGGTGTGAGACCTTCAAAGCTGATGATAAAGCTTGCAGAGGAAATGGGCGAAGAAGGAGCGAGAAAATATTTCAGAGAAAAGCTTCTTGTAAGTGATCAGAAAACAAATCTCGCCATGAATGTTGCTTCCTGTGAAGAAAAAATAATTTCCCGTTCAGGTGAAAAATCCTTCAGTCTCTACGTTTCAATTCCTTTTTGTCCTACAAGATGTAATTACTGTTCTTTCGTTTCTCATTCAATTGAAAAAACAAAAAAATTAATGTCTCCTTATGTGGACAGGCTCTGTGAGGAAATTGCATTGACAGGCGGTATTGCAAAGGAACTTGGATTAAGGCTTGAAACTGTTTATTTCGGCGGTGGTACACCAACAACACTTACCGCAGAACAGCTTGAAAAATTACTTGATGCAGTTGAAAATAATTTTGATTTATCAACCTGCTTTGAATATACAGTCGAAGCAGGCAGACCTGATACGGTGACAAAAGAAAAGCTTGATGTTCTTAAAAAGAAAGGTGTTACGAGAATCAGCATAAATCCTCAGACCTTCAATGATTCAGTGCTCGAAAACATAGGAAGACGCCACACATCTGAAGAAACTCTGAAAGCTTTTTCTCTTGCCAGAGAAGCGGGATTTGATAACATAAATATGGACCTGATTGCAGGTCTTTCAGGTGACACTCTTGAAAGCTTTTCAAAAACTCTTGATATAGTAAACCGGTTGTCTCCTGAAAATGTAACTGTTCATACTCTTGCACTTAAGCGTTCATCGAATCTTGCAGGTGATACAGAAGGCTTGTCAAGCGGTATTCTTGCAAACGAGATGATAAACCTCTCTCATGAAAAGCTGAGAGAAAACGGATTTGTTCCCTATTACATGTACAGACAGAGTAAATCTCTGGGGAATCTGGAAAATGTGGGATGGTGCAAAATTTCTTTCGAGTGTGCATATAATATTTTTATGATGGAAGAATGTCACACGATTTTAGCCTGCGGTGCAGGTGCCGTAACAAAGCTTAAGGATCCTCACAGTAATGTGATCGAAAGAATTTTCAACTTCAAATATCCTTACGAATATAATGACAGACTTCCTGAATTATTAGAGAGAAAGAAGCGTATATTGAGCTTCTATTCGGAAAGGTGATTGCTTTGACAGAAAAAGATTTCAGCCTCAGCGTAACTGAAGAGAATGCAGAAAGCCTTATCAGAAAAGCAGAGGAAACTTACGGCTCAATCGTTGATACGATCTGTGAAAAAGTCAACAGTGACAGTGAAAAGAAAATTGTTATGCTTGCAGGTCCCAGCGGTTCAGGTAAGACCACAACTGCAAACAAAATCAAGGAAAAGCTTGAAGGTATGGGACACAAGGCGTATACGGTCAGCCTTGACGATTTTTATAAAAACAAGGGTGAAGGTCCTAAAAACCCTGATGGCACATACGATTTTGAAAGTGTTGAAGCCCTCGACCTTGACATGATTCACAAGTGCTTCAGTGAGCTTATTGAAAAATCAGAAAGCGAACTTCCGCTGTTTGATTTCATGACAGGCAGAAGAAGTGAGAAAACAAACAAAATCCATCTTGAAAAGGATGACGTGATTATTGTTGAAGGCCTTCACGCTCTCAATCCGAGAATTTCTGATGCTCTTCCCAGAGAAAATCTTTTTGAAATTTATATCAGCGTTGCGTCAAGATTTTATGACGGTGAAGAAATTCTTCTGGGTAAAAGAAATCTTCGTTTTATCCGCAGAATGGTGAGGGATTTTCAGTTCAGAAACAGTCCTGTTGAAAACACATATTCTCTCTGGCCTCAGGTAATGGCAGGTGAGGACAAATACCTCTTCCCTTACAAGGGTAATGCAGACATGATTTTTAACACAACTCATGCATATGAACCCTGTGTTTTCAAAACTGTTGCAACTCGTCTTTTGCTTGATGTTGATAAAGACAGTAAAAACTATGAAAATGCACAGATGCTGATTTCGTCTCTCAGCAAATTTCCCACAATAGATGAGTCATTCGTTCCGGAAGATTCACTCCTGAGGGAATTTCTGGGAAATAAGACTACGAGGTGAAATTTTTGGAGAAGGTTGAAAAGAAACAGACCATGCTGAACGGTGCACTGATTCTCATGATAGCCACAGCTGTGGGCTCAATTATCGGTGCTCTTTACAAGCTTCCGCTTACAGCTCTTATCGGAGAGGTTGGCAGAGGATATTTTGCTTCTGCTTATCAGATTTATGTGCCGATTTATGCAATTTCAATGGCGGGACTTCCTGTAGCGGTTTCAAAGCTTGTCAGTGAATATATGGCATCGAACAGATACCGTGATGCTCTTAATGTGAAGGCAATTGCAGGCAGAATGTTTTTGATTACAGGTATTGCCGGCACACTTCTTCTTATGATTCTTGCATATCCTTATGCAGCGGGAATCTGTGAAAAGCCTCAGACTGTGTGGAGCATTCTTGCAATAGCACCCTCAATTTTTTTCTGTTGCCTTATGTCAACTTACAGAGGTTACTACGAGGGCTCACGCAACATGGTGCCTACTGCTGTAACGGAAATTATCGAAAATATTGCCCGCCTTGTAATCGGTCTTGCTTTGTCTTACATAGTGATGGACAGAGGTATGGCTGCTTTCAACGAAACAGGTAAGGTTTTCGGTAAGGCTCTTGAAACTGAAAGCGAAGCACTCAGTGCTCTTTATCCTATAGCGGCAGCAGCTGCAATTATGGGTGTTACAATCGGCACAATTCTTGCTTTTCTCTACATGCACATCCGATTCAGAATAAGAGGCACAGGTATCACAAGGGTTCAGCTTGTGAATTCAGAGCCTGCACAGGCAAAATCAAAGACGGCTAAAAAGTTGATTTCTCTTGCAATTCCCATGGTTATCAGCTCACTTGTTCTCAATGTTTCAAATCTTATTGACGCCTCCCTCATTCAGAAGTGTCTTGCTATTGCTCTTGAGAAGGATTATGACATGATTTATAACATGTATAAGTCTTCTCTTGAAGCATCGGGTACTCTTGCAGAGGATACGAAAAACTATCTTGTAGGATGTTATTTCTCGTCACAGGATCTGAGAAATATTATTCCTTCAATCACAATGTCTCTCGGCGTCAGTGCAATTCCTGCACTTTCTGCTGCTTATGCCGTAAAGGATAAGAAAACTCAGAAAACTACAATTGAATCAGTTCTGAGAATCGCATCTCTCATTGCTTTGCCGGCAGGTCTTGGTATGGGTGTTCTGTCGGAGCCTATTCTTACGCTCTTCTACGGCGGTACTGATGCACAGAATCTTATTCCCATTGCAGCTCCCATTATGGCTGTGACGAATTTCTTTACCTTCTTCTTTGCAATTTCATCACCGATTACAAATATGCTTCAGTCAATCGGCAGAGCAGATATTCCCGTGAAAAGCCTTGTTGTGGGCTCGGTTGCTAAGATTGTTGCGGATATAATCCTCATTCCCAACCCGAAATACAACATCAAAGGTGCAATGGTAGGCACGATTCTTTGCTATGTAATCATAGTTGTGATAAACCTTGTAATGCTCCTTCGCATATCAAAGGTAAAGATAAATTTTGTATCTGTTTTCTTCAAACCTTTGGCCTGTGCGTCCCTCAGTGCAGGTGTGGGTTACATGGCTTATGTGGGACTTGAGCATCTTTTCCCTGCATCTGATTATACTCAGAGATTCAACGGATCCACCATTTCATGTATCATTTCAGTGGTAATTATTATGATTGTTTACCTTATTTCCATGCTTTTGATACGTGGTTTATCGTCAGATGACATAAAAATGCTCCCAAAAGGAGAAAAAATTGCAAAAATGCTTGAAAAATATAAACTTTTAGGTTAAAATAGATGTTACGTATGGGGGAGGTCGTATAAATGGTAGATAATTTCGAGTTCAAAGAAAGATATGATTTCTACGACCTTGTCAGAATTATGAAAGCCTTGAGAGGTGAGGGTGGTTGTCCTTGGGATGCCGAGCAGACTCACGAAAGCATCAAAAAGGATTTCATTGAAGAAACCTATGAGGTTATCGAAGCTATCAACAAAAAAGATCCTGAACTTCTTTGTGAAGAACTTGGTGATGTTCTTCTTCAGGTTGCATTCCATGCTGAAATTGAGGAAGAGAAAAACGTTTTCACAATTGACGAAGTCACTGACGGAATCTGCAAAAAGCTTATTGAAAGACATCCTCATGTTTTCGGAGAAATAAAGGTTGACGGTGTTGCTGATGTTCTCGATAACTGGGACACAATCAAACGTAAAACAAAAAATCAGAAAACTCAGGCTGAGGCTATGCAGTTTGTTCCCCGTGAGTTGCCTGCTCTTATGCGTGCAACAAAGATTCAGAGCAAAGCGAAGAAAGCAGGCTTTGATTGGGATAACATAGAAGACGTTTTTGCAAAGCTTGATGAAGAAATCGCAGAGCTGAAAGAAGCGTATGCATCAGGTGACAAAAAGAATGTTGAGGAAGAGCTGGGTGATGTGCTTTTCACTGCGGTAAATCTTTCAAGATTTCTTGACTGTGACGCAGAGGAAGTTTTGACAGCCTCGAACGATAAATTTATTTCACGTTATACTAAGGTTGAGAACCTTGCTAAGGAAAGAAATATCGATATGAAAAACACTCCCCTTGAAGAGCTTGATAAGCTCTGGGAGGAAATTAAGGATTGACACATTCCTATCCGAATGTTTCAAAATAAAAAATTTTAAAATGGAGGAAAAAGCAAATGAATAAGACAGAATTGGTTGCAGCAGTTGCAGAAAAAGGTTTTTCAAAGAAAGATGCAGAAAAAGCAGTAGCAGCAGTTTTCGGTTCAATCGAAGAAGCTCTCAAAGCTGGCGATAAAGTACAGCTTATTGGTTTCGGTACATTTGAAGTTCGTGAACGTGCAGCAAAACAGGGCCGCAACCCCAGAACTGGCGAAACAATGATGTTCGAAGCATCAAAAGTTCCCGCTTTCAAAGCAGGCGCAGCTCTTAAAGCAGCAGTTAAATAATTAAGGCTTGAACTTTATTGAGGGGGCAACGCAGGTTGTCCCCTTGAGTTTTTCGGAGTGAAAAATATGCGACTTGACAAATATCTGAAAGTTTCACGTCTTATAAAAAGACGTACCGTTGCAAATGAGGTATGTGATGCAAAGCATGTTTCTGTCAACGGAAAAATTGCAAGAGCTTCATATGACGTAAAGGTTGGCGACATAATTGAAATCCAGATGGGTTCAAATGTGACAAAGGCTGAAGTGCTTGCAGTAAATGAGCACGCAACTAAAAATGATGCGTCTCTCATGTACAAAATTATCTGAATAATAAAACCTCCCTCAGAATATATTTTACTATATATTGTATGGGAGGTTTTATTATTATGCAGGAAACAAAAATAAAAATGCCTCATTCACTTGTAATGGAGGACAGGAGAAGTTTGTCAATTACGGGAGTGAGTGACGTTGACAGCTTTGACGAGAGCACGATTATAGTTTTTACTGATTTGGGAGAACTGACGGTAAGAGGCAGTGACCTTCATATAAGAAACTTAAATACAGAAGCAGGAGAGGTTTCTCTCGAGGGGAAAATCTCATCTCTTTCATATGCTGATAATGCTGTTAAGGAAACAGGATTCTTCTCAAGAGTTTTCAGGTGATGAGAGATGTATCTTGATACCATCGCTGAGCAGAGTCGTGTTTTCTTCTATTCGCTTGGTATGGGCTTTCTGCTTGGCGTAATATACGATATATTTGAGTTTATCGGCTTTCTTCTGCCACAAAAAAGACTGTTTATAATTCCTCGAGATATTATCTTTATGGTCACTTCTGCTTTCCTTATGTTTCTTTTTTCTCTTTCGGTGAATAACGGCAGTTTTAAATTCCATATTTTTACAGGCGCAATTGCAGGTTTTTTCATCTGCTTTTTTTCTCTGGGAAAGTTTCTGCGAAGAGCATTCTCCTCTGTAGCAATACTCCTGAAAGGCTTTTTCAGAAAATTCAGAAGGGGAATTTTAAAGATTATTATAAAAAACAGGGAAAAACGCGAAGAAAAAGCGAAAAAAAGTGAAATTTCCTCAAATTTACTATTGCAAGATGACGAAACTATGTTGTATAATAAAAAGGATAATGAAACGGAAGGAAGCGAGGAAAAAGAATGAGATCTTTTTTTGAAAAGAAAAGCTTTGTGCTGATTATCGCTACAATTGCTTTTGTTTGCTTTGCTGCCGTTGTTATTATAAATCTTGCAGATACGGCAATTGACAGAAAAAATGAGAGCGAAGCCCTTAAAGCTGAGCTTGCATCTCAGCAGGCTGCCAACGAAAAGCTTGAAAAAGAACTTGCTGGTGGTATCAGTGAAGAGGAAAAAGAGTATATTGCCCGTAATGATTTAGGTTACATATTGCCGGGAGAGCATGTTTATGCCGATGCATCCTGAGCAAGTGCAATAAAAACATTTTTCGGAGGAAGAAAGTTAGTTTATGCAGTTAGAAATCGGAACAATCTGTGACGGTAAAGTCAGCGGAATCACAAACTTTGGTGCTTTTGTATCCTTGCCCGGCGGTAAGACAGGAATGGTACATATCTCTGAAGTGTCAAACAAATTCATTAAGGATATCAGAGAAGTTCTTACTGAAAACCAGGAGGTCAAGGTAAAGGTTATTTCCATCAGTGAGGAAGGAAAAATCAGCCTTTCAATCAAGCAGACAGAAAAACAGGAGGAAAGACCTGAAAGACCTAGAAAGCCCAGACCTCCCAGAAATGCAGATGTATGGCAGGGAAATAAGAGCGAGCCTAAGGAGAATATGTCATTTGAAGATATGATGGCAAAGTTCAAACAGGTAAGCGATGAAAAAATGACAGACCTTAAACGTTCAAAGGAATCAAAGCATGGTGGCGGTTTCTCAAGAGGCGCACGTAAAGGCCAGAATGGCTGATAAATTGCTTTGATCTGTGAATAATATAAAAAACGAAAGGAAGTTATAGACATGGAAAGCGTAAATAAAGAAATGCTTATTGGCGATATTCTTGATAAGGCTCCCGAAACAGCACAGTTCTTCCTTGCAATGGGAATGCATTGTCTCGGTTGTCCCTCAGCAAGAGGAGAAAGCATTGAGCAGGCTTGCATGGTTCACGGCACAGATGCTGATGAGCTTGTGAATAATATCAACGAGTTTCTTGCTAACAAATAAGTAAAGCATTATACAGGCCGTATCGGAGCGATGCGGTCTGTTTTTTCTTTTGTAAAATCCTTAAGTTACTTGAATAAATATACGTTTTATGCTACAATAAATTATTAAGTATTTCAGGTGGATTTTATGGAAAACAAGTCTGTAAAAACTGAATATTTAGGCGGAAACATAACTGCCGTAGTGTCAGATGAGCATACCTTCGGAACAGATGCGGTTCTTTTGGCACGTTTTGCTTCTGTCAGAAAAAAAGATGTGTGCTGTGACCTTGGAACAGGCTGCGGAATTATTCCTCTTTTATGGCTTAGAGAAGAAATGTACAACAGGGTTTCTGCAGTTGAAATTCAGGATAATGCATGCGAGCTTGTGAAAGAAGCCATAAAGCTTAACCACCTTGAAGAAAAGCTTGAGATTATTAACTGCGATTTGCGTGAGCACACAGAAAAATTACCTATGGGTAAATTTTCTCTTGTCACCTTCAATCCGCCATATTTTGCTGTGGATTCAGGTGTTTCAAGTCCCAATGAAAGCGTGAGAATTGCAAGGCATGAAATTATGTCTGATATTTTCGAGGGTGCTAAATGTGCATCATACATTCTCAAATTCGGCGGTAGATTGTGTGTCTGCCACAGACCTGAGAGACTGCCCGATGTTTTTGAGGCAATGAGGAAATACGGTATTGAACCGAAACGCATGGCATTCTGCAGAAGGAATAAAACCATGAAGCCTTTTCTTGTTCTTGTGGAAGGCAAAAAAGGTGCTAAGTCTTCCCTCGTTGTAGAAGATGAAATTATAATGGCTGATGAAAACGGAAACTATATTGACGGAATTTACGGAGATGAATAAAATGGGAAAGCTTTATGTTGTGGGAACTCCCATAGGAAACCTTGGTGATTTTTCACCGAGAGCTGTAAAAACACTTGAAGAGTGTGATTTTATTGCTGCTGAGGATACAAGAGTTACCCTTAAATTGCTTAACCATTTCGGTATAAAGAAGCAGATGGTGAGCTACTTTGAACATAACAGAACTGAGCAGGGTGAAAAAATTCTTGCAAGGCTTCTTTCAGGAGAGGTGTGTGCACTTGTGACTGATGCGGGAATGCCTGCAATTTCTGATCCCGGTGAGGATTTAGTCAGACTTTGTCACGAAAATGGTGTTGCTGTTGAATCAGTTCCCGGTCCATGTGCATTTTCAACTGCTCTTGCAATTTCGGGAATGCCCAGCGGCAGATTTACCTTTGAAGGTTTCCTGAGTGTTACAAAAAACAGCAGAAGAGAGCATCTCGAATCGTTAAAGGACGAAAAGCGAACGATGATTTTCTATGAAGCTCCTCATAAATTGGGAGCAACTCTCAAGGATATGTACGAGAACTTCGGCGAGAGAAATATTGCAATTGTCAGGGAAATTACTAAAATTCATGAAGAAGTTATCAGGACAACGTTTTCCGAGGCTGTAAAAAATTACGGTGATGGCGGATTGAAAGGTGAAATTGTTCTGATAATTGACGGTAAAAAAGAAGAGAAAAAAGAAATTTCTCTTGAGGATGCGGTGGAAATTGCTCTTTCAAAAATGAAAGAAGGCTTCTCAAAAAATGAGAGTGCAAAGTTCGCTGCAAAGCAGACCGGTATAAAAAAAGGCGATATTTATGCTGAACTTACGGAGGTAGAATGATGCAGATGTTTATTGATTATTTCAAAGAGTATTGGGTATTGTTTGTAATTCTTTTTGTTGCACTTATCGCACTGATTGTCGTGTATGCAAAAATGGGTAAAAGCATGGCAAAGAGAAAAGCTGAAAAAGAGGCACTTATTAAAAAGCTTGACCATATGAAGGCGATCAGAGAAACATACTCAGAACTTACGGAAGAAAAAATTCTCTCAGACAGCGGTGAAAATCTTCTTGAAGGTGTGGCTGATAATATTCAGGTGAGGCTTGAGAAAGAAGATGACATGAACAGCGCCTTTGAAAAGCTTACAGATGAAGAAAAAACAGTTTATGCTTTCCATTATTTCCTCGAAGAAGCGAAAACAAAGCCCTCTGAGTTTTTCAGACAGTTTACAAAGCCTCTTACCCCATATGCTCTTGAAGGATGCAGAGAATTTCTTGAAAAAGAAGCTTTTGCATTAGTTAAGATTCTATATGATTCGTATGATGAAGACAACGAGACGGAATCGGTAATCCCTGAAAAAACAGCTTCTCTTGATGAAAAAATTATTGAACTTGATATAGTTGCTTCGGCAAAAGAGAAAGCTGCAGAATACATCAAGGCAAACATGTCACAATTTGTCTGAAAATTCATAATTTTTTCAAATCTGTTGGGTGGGAATGTTGATTTTTCTGTTGATTAAGATTTTCAAATGTTGTATAATATAAAGTAATTCAAAAAAGATTAGGAGGAGTAATCTTGGACGAGAACAAAGAAAAAGATTTGCTCGGAGAAGAAGCAGAAGAAACTGCAGAAACTCTCACAGAGCAGGAAAAAGAAGAAGTCGCAGAGATTCTCGGAAATTCCGGTGATGAAACGGCGGTCACAACAGACTGGGACGGTCTCGCTCAGCTTGGTGACGGCGAAGAGTTTGAAACTGAAATTTCAGAGGAAGAATCAGAAGAAGGTACAGAGGATTTTTCCTATGAAATCTTATGTGAAAAATGCGGAAAAAGAGAACGCTATACAGAAATTGATGAGGACTATCCTTATTGCAAAGCATGCCGCGAAAGCATGAAAAAAACACGCATGAACGGTTGGGGTGTGTTCTTCTTTATAAGTGTACTTCTTGCATGTGTTATTTATCTTGTATACGGAATTTCTCTTATAACAATTTCCCTTCCCGTTGTCAAGGGTGATATGTATATGGCAGAAAAGAAATACAGCTCTGCTATTGCTTGCTATGAGGAAACTCTTGCAACGATTGACAGTCTCAATCAGTCTGCAGGCGGTCAGGTTCAGCTCTTTGATGCAGGAGACAGAACTTATGCAAAGCTCGTAAAAGCATATTATCTTTTAGGTTCACCCACATATGCACAGGAGTATTTTTCAGCTCTTGAACAGTCAGGTGCACTTGAAAAGTTTACCTATAAGGAAACTAAGGGATATTATGACACATACGACAAGATGATGGACACATACTCAGAGATTCAGACCTTGTATGCACAGAATATCAATACACTTTACGCTGCAGAGAAAAAGGCTGACATCAGCGAGGTTAAGGATGAGCTGAAGGCTCTTGAAGAGCTTAAAGAAAACAAAAAATATGACAAGCAGATGATTGCATATTTCCAGTATCTTTTCTGCTCAGTTACTGAAAATTCGCTTGATGAAGGCATTAAATATCTTGAAGAAGTAAAGGCCGGCGGCAGAGCCTATGAGTTTATCTATGCAATTGAGCTTTGTTCACTTTATCTTGAAAAAGGTGAGTATGAAAAGGCTGAAAAAATCTGTTATGATTCTCTTGAGGCATCACCCGAAAATATCGGTGTTTACCAGTACCTGATGATGTCAAAGAGAAGACAGGGTGATTATGAAGGTGCGCTGAAGCTTGCAAAAGAGGCTGAAAAGGCAGCTGAAACGATGTATGTTCCCGAAGGCTATGAGACAGCAATGCACTACGCTGTTCCCATGGAGCAGGCTATTGTGTATGCACTTATGGGTGAGGAAGATAAAGCCATAGCTGCAATTGACAAATCCTTTGAGCTCGGTAACGATAACTCGAACCTTAATATTTCAATTCTTCTCCACTATCTCTACCATGTAAAGGGCACAGAGCCTCAGGAAGGCGAAGATGGTGAGAAGATTTATGACAGTGTAGATGAAATATACGACCAGTGCCTGGCAACGATTTCTTACTATGGTGCATACTATGGCCTCAGTGTTTCTGAAAATATTCAGGCAATCATGGATGGCGAAAAAACTCTTGAAGATGTATTTGTAAAAGGGGAGGTTAATTGGCAATGAGAGTAATTAATGTAATTGTAAAAATTCTTACCCTTTCAGGTGCGTTTTTAAAGGGCTTCTGGGAACAGCTTCTTTGTAAAATTATGGGAGCTCCTGTTGAAAACAAAAAGATTTTTCAGTGGAACGAAATGGCAGGACATATTGAGCATGAGCCTTTCCCCACAGCGGCAAAAAGCTTCTGGTTCTGTTTCCTGTCAGGCTTTATGGTATTCCTTGCAGGCGTGATTCTTGCACTTCCCGGAGTTGTAGCTTTATATCTCGGCTCAACAGGTGTAATGAAATTTTTCGGATTGGCATGCATTGGTAATGCTGCAATGATGTTTACAAATATTTTTCCCTCAATAGAGGATGCTCTCATGATGTGGGAAAAATTCAAGACAATGAAAACAGGTGCAAAAATCGTTCTTGCTCCTGCAGCAGCAATCATGTATGTTGGTGCTTATGCAGAAACATGGGGAATCACATTCCTTACAAATCATGCGATTTTCGCACTGATGTTCTTCATATAAAATCAAAAAATGAGGTGGAAAAATGACAGGAGATTTTAAATCAGACGGCATTATGTTTGCTATAGCCTGTGCGGTTATTGTGTTCGTAATTGCTCAGTCGGTATTCTTCATTGTTAAATCATGGAAAAGAGCAAAGGAATTGGGCATTTCTGCATCAACACTCAAAAACACAGTTACATCAAGTGCACTTTTCACAATTGCTCCCGCATTTTCAATTCTTGCAACAGTTTTCGCTCTTGCAAACTCACTGGGCATTGTTCTTCCCTGGATAAGACTCAGTATTATCGGTAACTTAGCTTACGAAACAACGGCAGCACAGACAACTCTTGATTTCTGGGGAATTTCTCTGAGTAAAGCAGTTGAAGACCCTCAGCAGTTTGCAACAATTGCTGTTGCCATGACAGTCGGAGCAATTGCTCCTCTTCTTATGATTCCTTTTGTTTGTAAGTTCCTTCAGAAAAAAGTAGGATCTGCAGTTCAGAAGAGTTCAGCAAAATCAACAGGTCTGAGCCTTGGTGATGTTATTTCCGCATCAGCATTTATCGGTATTGTTTCTGCTTTCGTAGCACGTGAAATTAATGGTATGACAGTTGCAAAAACAAATGCTACAGATGCATTGGGTAACAACATTTTAGACAGTGCAGGCGAAATTGTAAAAATCAAGAATATCACAGGTTCAGCAGGTGTAGTTTCAATTCTTGTTCTTATCTGTGCTATGCTCTTCATGGCGATTCTGAGTTTTGTCTGTAAGAAATTCAAGCTCACTAAGCTTGAACCCTTTGCAATGCCTATCGCAATGTTTGCAGCAATGGCAATGGCAATTCTGTTCATGAATGTTCTTCCTGAATCAATCACAGGTATGACATGGTATGAAATCGGTGCGGAGGTGTAAAATATGTCTGATAAAAAGTTTATGAGTCCCCGCGAAAAAGATTATTTTGACAGAGTTCACACATGGGGTATTCTGTGGACAATCGGTGCAGTGCTGGTGATGCTCAGTATTCCCGTTCTTATCTGTATCAAACTTGATGTTCTTCCTCAGACAGATGCACTCAAATTTGTTCTTCCCAAGCTTATGGGACTTTATTGGCTCACTGCAATCGTTGAGGTTATCGCTTATGTTCCCATGCTCGGTGCAGGTGGTACATACCTTTCATTCGTTACAGGTAACATTTCAAACCTTAAATTACCTGTAGGTCTTAATGCCATGAATACGGCGAAGGTAAAAGCAAATACTGAAGAAGGCGAGGTTATTTCAACAATCGCAATCGGTGTATCTGCTATCGTGACAACAGTAATTATTGCAGCAGGCGTTGTGATTTTCTCAATTTTTGTAAAGCCTGAGGTTCTTCAGTCACCTGCAATCAAGCCTGCTTTTGACTTTGTTCTTCCCGCACTTTTTGGTGCATTGGCTGCAAGCTACTTTGAAAAATACTGGAAGCTTGTTATCGTTGCAGTTCTTGCAGGTATGCTTGTTCTTCAGTTTATCGACGCTTCAATGGGCGCAGGTACACTTATGTTTATCACAATCGTTGTTGCATGTGCAGCAGGTATTGTTATGCACAAGCTTAAATGGCTTAAGTAAGGATTTTTAATGATGATTAAAATTTCACCATCAATGCTTTCATGTGATTTTTCAAAAATCGGTGAGGAGGCAGAGAAAATTGCACAGGCAGGGGCAGATATGCTCCACCTTGATGTAATGGACGGACATTTTGTTCCAAACATTACTTTCGGGGCTCCTGTAATAAAATCAATCAGAAACAGAAGTGACATTGTTTTTGATGTCCACCTGATGATTTCTGATCCTCTTAAATATGCTGAGGCTTTTATAAAAGCAGGAGCAGACATTCTCACATTTCATGTCGAGAGTGACAGTGATGTAAAAGTGACAATTGACAAAATCAGATCCCTTTCATGCAAAGTCGGTCTGAGTGTAAAACCTAACACTCCTGTTGAAGAAGTTTTTCCTTATCTTGACGTCATTGATATGGTGCTCATAATGACTGTTGAGCCGGGCTTCGGCGGTCAGAGCTTTATGAGCGGGATGACGGAAAAAATCTCCCTTCTTAAAAAGAAACTTCTTGAAACAGGAAAAACCGTCGACATTCAGGTCGACGGCGGAATAAACGAAGAAACAGTTGCAGTTGCCGCACAGGCAGGCGCAAATGTTTTCGTTGCAGGCAGTGCAGTTTTCGGTGCGGAGAGTTACAAAGAAGCAATTTCTTTACTTCGCAGAAATGCCGAAATTTGCTGTCTTTAAATTCCAATGCTCTTTTGTAATCTCTGCCGCAAGCTTGCCTTCGCGGCAGGGATGAGAGTATTCACTGAACTTTATTTTAGTTTTCAGTCTGTCATCAAAGGCAGTAATCAGACGGAATTTCCCTTTGTTGTCTGAATATAAATCCCCGTAAAGCATATCCTCTTTCATAGAGGAGAAAAGGTCAATAACATTATCTATTGAATCAAACTCGTAAACGTTTTCCCTTTCTGATATGACTGCTTTTATGCTCTGAGGGATATCGTTTACGGTGAAAAATATTACGCAACCACCGTGGTCAAGAGGCATAGTTTCAATAGTCATGTTGCAGGACGGATTAATATCACGTCCGAGCTCGTGACGTGCTTTATCGAGAATAGTCCAGATTACACGGCGTGTTTCAATGTTTGAGTAATCCATGCTGTCGTATGTAATGTCAAGTTCTGACATGTCAGAGCGTGTCAGCTCAACAATAATTTTTGATATATTCGGCGAATTGATTTTCATTTTGGAAGCACCTCGCTTGATATTTTTCTTCTAATACTATGATATACTTAAGTCAAGCAGTGTGCAATGCAAAATTTTTTCCAAGGAGGGATAATCATGGCAAAGAAAAAAGAAACGGCACCGCCGCTTAGTAAAAACAGAAAAAGTTTTTATGATTTCCGCAAGGATTATCCCGGTTCAGCTTATTCCCGTATGAGGGAAAAGGATTCATCAGAAATCTATGATACAAAAGGAAAAATCAAACTGGCTCTGAAAATTCTCGGAGTTGTTGTTCTTTTTTTACTCGCGTATTTTGTAACATATTTGCTTCTCGAAATTTCACATCAACCGATAGGATGATTTAACTTGTATATACCTTATAATTCAAGAAAAGACTACCACAAAAGTAAGTTCGGTGCTGTCGAAGAAGGAACAGAAATTGTTTTCCGAATTGTCATGCCGAGAAATTTTTCAGTCAGCGGAGCATTCCTTGCTGTGAAAGAGGAATTCAGCCAGGAAAAACAACTCATTCCCATGCAGTGGGAACGCATGCAGGGTGACAGCGAAGAATGGTGGAGAGTGGAGTTTACACCCTCCAAAGCAGGCTTATATTTTTACCATTTTGAATATGACACTCCTTTTGGTCGGAGTGTCATTCTTCTTCACAGGGAAGGATACGGTATTCCCAATACACCGGGCAGAGATTGGCAGCTTACAGTATATGAAAAAGGCTTTATAGCTCCGTCAAAATTCAAAGGCGGTATAATTTATCAGATTTTCCCTGATAGATTCGCTTTTTCGGGGAAAGATAAAAAGGGTGTTCCGTCTTACAGAATTCTTCGCAGTGACAGAGAGAACGAGCCTTATTGGAAACCCGATGAAAACGGAATTACTCTCAATAACGACTTTTTCGGCGGAGATCTTGAGGGAATAAGGCAGAAGCTTGATTATCTTGAAGACTTAGGCGTTACATGCATTTATCTCAATCCCATTTTCAGGGCTCATTCAAATCATCGCTATGACACAGGTGACTATCTTTCGATTGATCCGCTTTTAGGTGATGAAAAGGATTTTAAGCGTTTGTGCAGTGATGCAAAGAAAAAGGGGATTTCGATAATTCTTGACGGTGTTTTCAGCCATACAGGCGATGATAGCGTGTATTTTAATAAGTATTCAAACTACCCCTCTTCGGGTGCATATCAATCAAAAGAATCGCCATATTATAACTGGTACAAGTTCAGAAATTTTCCTGAAGACTACGAATGCTGGTGGGGGATAAAAATTCTTCCCGAGGTAACTGAAGAAAATGAAGATTTCCTGCAGTTCATTACAGATGAAAACGGTGTTCTGAGAAAATGGATGAAGTTAGGTGCAGACGGCTGGAGACTTGACGTTGCAGACGAGCTTCCCGATATTTTCCTTGACAGACTGAGAGAAGCGGTAAAGGCTGAAAAAAGTGATGCCCTTATTCTCGGCGAAGTGTGGGAAGATGCGTCGAATAAAGTGAGTTATTCTGTCAGAAGAAGATATCTTCTGGGCAGACAGCTTGACAGCGTAATGAACTATCCCTTTGCAGATGCAATAATCAGATTTGTAAGAACAGGAGATACCTCATCTTTCAGCGAAACTGTAATGACTGTTCTTGAGAATTACCCAAAAACAGTGGTTGATGTTCTGATGAATCACATCGGCTCCCATGATACAATGCGTATTATCAATGCCCTTGCAGGCGAAAGCTTAATGAACAAACCAAGGTCATGGCAGTCAGGTAAAAAACTGAGTGATGAAAGCTATGAAAAGGGTATAAAGCTTGTAAAATTAGCATCTGCCATTCAGTTTACACTTCCCGGTATTCCTTCAATCTACTATGGCGATGAAATCGGTATGCAGGGCTATGCGGACCCCTTTAACAGAGGTTGCTTCATAGAAGAGAATGCAGAAGAATCTCTTCTCTCTCATTACAGAAAGTTAGGCGAAATCAGAAAAAATAATTCTTGCTTCAAGGAAGGAAATTTCAGATTTGTAAGCTGTGAGAGAGCGTGTATAGCATATGTGAGAGAGGATGAAAATGCGTCTCTTCTTGTTATTGCCAACAGAAATGAAACAGATATAGAGTATTATCTTCATGAGGAATGGCATTCATCAGAAGTTATTCTGGGTGAAGGAGAGAGCTCTTATTTTATAAAAGTACCTGCCATGAGTGCAGTGATTTTAAAAAAATCACATTGACATAAAGTGTCAATTAGTGTATAATAATTATCCCTAATTTCAGCAGAAAGGATATGATTAAATGAATATTGCAGTAATTCTTGCAGGCGGAACAGGTAGCCGTATGGGCATGGTTGACAGACCTAAGCAGTTTATCGAAATTTACGGTAAGCCCGTTGTTATCCACACAATTGAAGCCTTTGAAATTAACGAAAACATTGATGCAATATGCGTTATCTGCACAAAGGAATGGCAGGAAGACCTTTCTATCTGGATTAAGGAATATGATATCCGCAAGGTGCGCTGGATAGGTGACGCAGGAAAAACGAGACAGGAGTCATCACTTAACGCTCTTAATGCGATTCAGGCTGATGCAAATGATGATGACATTATCATTATTCATGACTCTGCCCGTCCCCTTATTTCACAGCGTATTATCAACGAAAACATCGAGAAGGTAAAGGAATACGGTGCTTGCGATACTGTTATTCCTGCACAGGACACAATCATTCGTTCGGTTGACGGCGAGCATCTTGAGTCAATTCCTGTAAGACGTGAGCTTTATCTCGGTCAGACTCCTCAGTCTTTCAGACATTCAATTGTGAGAAAAGCCTATGATGATTATTTTGCTCTTCCCGAGAACGAAAGACCTGTTATGACTGATGACTGCGGACTGGTGCTTGCAAGCGGTGCAGAAATCGGCATGGCAATGGGCGATAAGCTGAACATGAAGATGACGACTATGGAAGATTTGCTTCTCATAAAGTCAATTGTCAGAACTTCGAGGTGACAAACAGTGTTTGTAAAAAGCTACAAAATCACAGAGCCTAAATGTTTTGAGATTTTCGTTGAAGATATTGAGGAGGATAAGGTACTTGTCCGTCCTGAATATCTTGCGGTGTGTAAGGCTGATATCAGGTATTATCTTGGTATGCGTGACAGAACGGTTCTGAAAAGAAAGTTCCCCATGAGCCTTGTCCATGAGGGCATCGGCACTGTAGCGAGGGACAGAAGCGGTAATTTTCATGCAGGTCAGAGAGTTGTTATGATTCCTTGTGAAAAGGCTGAGTGCGACGGCACAAAATGCACTACCTGTGTGAGAATGTATGATTATCTGCGCGATAATTATTGCCCTAAGTCAAAATTCCGCTCAAGCAATGCAGATGGCTTCAGTAAAGAACTGATTAACATGGACAGCAGCTACATTCTTCCCATTCCCGATGAAATCGGTGTAGAGGCAGTGTTCTCCGAACTGATTTCCGTAGGATGTTGCGCTATGAGAAGGGCTGATTTATGGAACAAAAAGACAGAAGAAATTTCTGTCTGGGGCGATGGAATAATGGGTTACATTATTGCTCTTGTTGCTCATTATGGTCTGGGTGCAAAGGTGAATGTTGTAGGCGTAAACAAGGAAAAGCTTAAAATGTTTGATTTTGCAGAAAACTTCCTTGCATCTGATGTTGAAGCTCTTCCCAAAACTTCAGCTTGTATTGAGGCGGTAGGCGGAAATAATTCTGCCATTGCAATCAATCAGGCAATTGATGCTTCTCTTTCAGGCGGTACAATTGTTCTTTGCGGTGTGTCAGGTGAAAATGCCCCAATCAACACACGGTTGGTTCTTGAAAAAGGACTTTCTCTGCTTGGTTCAACAAGGTCTGATATTGAGGATTTTGAAAAAGCACTTGAACTTCTTTCAATTCCTGATTTCAGAGAAAAAATCCTTCGCCTTGTAGAAGGCATTGATGTTGTGGATGACATCAGAAAATACTATGAAGCTTTTGAAAATGCTTCACGCTCCGATTCCCTCGGTAAAAGAATCATTAAATTAGTCTTTTAGCAGGAGGTAATTTTACGGGCACTTTTTTCACAAAGCTGAAAGCTTTTATAAAAAAACGCGTAAAAAGATTTCTTTACAAAAAATTCGCACCATGTATTTATAATTTTTATTCCCGCAAACCGATAAATGAAAAACTTGTGATTTTTGCCGATTCTTCAGCGTCTCTTCTGCCTGATAACATGACAGAAATTTATGAGAGGTTGTCGGAAGAAGGCTATGAGACAAGGCTTTTTCTGAAAAGAAAATCATCGAAGAAATGGTATAAAGATAAGGTTTATGAAATTATAAATGCCTACAGATTTACAAAGTATTATGCTCAGTGCAAGGCATTAGTCCTTACTGATTATTACTATTACGCATATGCAAACAAGCCAAGAAAAGGACAGCAGGTAATTCAGCTCTGGCATGGTTGTGGTGCTTTTAAAAAATGGGGTTATTCCACGGTTGACCTTGAATGGGGAGCAGACAGAAAGTCTCTTGAAGAGTATCCCATTCACAACACATACACTTATGTTACCGTGTCATCTGAGAAGGTAAAGAAATTTTACGCAGAAGCTTTTAACTGTGACGAAAGAATTATTCATGCAGACGGTGTGCCCAGGACAGACAAATATTTTGATGAAAATTATGTGTCCTCAGCAAAAGAAAAAATTCTTGAAAAATATCCCGAAATCGGCGAGAGAAAAATAATTCTCTATTCGCCAACATTCCGAGGCTCTTCAAAGAAAAAGGCAAATTTTGTCAACATGATTGATTTCCTTTATCTTAAGAGTAAACTCAGTGACGATTATGTAATTTTAGTAAAGCTTCATCCTTTTATCAGGAAAGGAATGAATTTGTCCCAGAATCTTAAAGAGATATACTCAGACTTTGTTTTTGATATTTCAAGGTCTGTTCCCATTGACGATGCTATGTGTGCTTCCGATATGGTGATTACAGATTATTCATCTCTCATTTTTGAGTATGCATTGCTTTCGCGTCCTATGCTGTTTTTTGCATATGACCTTCAGCAGTATGACAGGGAAAGAAGCTTTTATTTTGACTACGAAAATTTTGTCCCCGGTGATATAGTGAAAAATACCGAGGAAATTTATCTTGCAATCAGAAAAAATGAAAAGACCTTTGATAAGGAAAAGGTAGAAAAATTCAGGACGGAATTTATGAGTGCTTGTGACGGAAAAAGCACAAGCAGAATAATAAATATTATTAGGAAAGGGAAAGATAACTGATATGGATTCGTTTAAAGCTTTGTTTGATGAAGTAAAAAAAGAAATACAGAAAAATCTGTCAGAAGCTGTCTATAACGTCTGGTTTGAAGAACTTGAGTTTGTATCCTTTGACGGCGAGACAGTTATATTATCAATAGGCGAATTTAAGAGAAAAATTATTGAACAGAAGTTTATGCAGCTTCTCAAAGATTCTTTTGTGAAGGTTGCAGGCTTTGATGTGGAAATCGGATTTTCAGATAATAACCTTAAGGCGGCACCGAAAAAGGCAGAGCCTTCTCCGGCAGACAGTGCAGATGATAAGGAGAGCACCTTTGACAACTTTGTTGTAGGTCCTTCAAATAAATTCGCTCATGCAGCAGCACTTGCAGTTTCGGTAAATCCCGGTGCGGTTAATGAATATAACCCGCTGTTTATTTACGGTAATTCAGGTCTCGGTAAAACTCACCTTCTTCATTCAATTGAGAATGAACTGAGAAAAAGCAACCCCGAAATGAACATCCTTTCCACCCACGGAGAGGCAATTACGAACGAACTTATTGATTGCATCCAGAAGGGCAGAATGAATGAGTTCCACGCAAAATACAGAACTGTCGATCTGCTTCTTGTAGATGATATTCAGTTTATCGCAGGCAGAGTTCAGACAGAAGAGGAATTCTTCCACACCTTCAACTCGCTCTACAATTCAGGCAAGCAGATTGTTCTCACATCTGACCGTCTCCCGAAAGATATGCCTACACTTGCAGAGAGACTTCGTACCCGTTTTGAATGGGGACTTTTAGCTGACATTCAGCCACCTGATCTTGAAACAAGAATGGCAATTGTGGGCAGAAAAGCTGAAAGCATGGGAATTGAAATTCCCAATGAGGTTGTTCTCTTTATTGCAGAGAAAATCAAGAGCAACATCAGACAGCTTGAAGGTGCAGTGAAGAAAATTGCAGCTTATGTAAATATTTTCGGTACAAATACAGTAACGATCAATATTGCCCAGAATGCTGTCAAAGATATTTTCAATGATAACAGCATGTCACCTGAGGTTATCACCAAGAAAGTTATTGAAGAGGTTGCACGCTCTTTCAGCATTGAGGTAAAGGAAATTACTTCCAAGAAACAGTATGCTGCGGCAACAAATGCAAGACAGATTGCCATGTACATAATCAGTGAAATGACAGGTATGCCTGCGAAAAAAATCGGTGAAAGCTTCAGTGGCAGAGACCACAGTACAGTTCTTTATTCAATCAGTAAGGTAAGGGAAGAGACAAAGCGTAACTCATCTCTTAAAAACACAATTGAGGACATTATCAAGAATGTCAGAAACAGCTGATATGGAAAAGAAAATTATACTCGCATCTGCTTCGCCAAGACGGCGTGAACTGATGACGTTCATTACAGATGAGTTTGAAATAATTACGGCAGATGTTGATGAAACAATTGCTGAAGGCACTTCGCCTGAGGACGCAGTAATGCAGTTGTCTTTCAAAAAGGCACAGGCTGTGTCAGAAAAACACAAGGGCAGAACGGTAATCGGAGCAGATACGGTAGTTGTCTGTGACGGCTCAATTCTCGGTAAGCCTGAAAACCGTGAGCATGCGTGCAGAATGCTGAAAATGCTCTCGGGCAGAGAACATTCCGTGCTCACAGGTGTTACAATCACAGACGGAGAAAAAACGGATACATTTTTTGCTTCTTCCGATGTTACTTTCTTCGATCTTACTGACGAGGAAATTTTGCAGTATGCTTCAGGCGGTGAGCCCGATGACAAAGCAGGAGCATATGCAATACAGGGAAAAGGTTCACTTTTTGTAGAAAAAATAAACGGAGATTATTTCAATATTGTGGGATTTCCCGTGTCGGAAGTCAACAGACATCTTAAAATGTTTTGAAATTAAGGGCGTGCTTCGGTGCACGCCCTTTTGCTTGACTAAAATTGCAAATTATGCTATAATATCTTATAGTTTTTCCGCATACACATTGGTGTGCGGTATTAGTTTTTTGAAGAGGAGGCGGACCTATGGAAAATTTATGGAACATAATCTGCTCATGGGAATGGGAATATGTTCTCAGACTTGCGGTTGCCTGTGTGTGCGGTGCTTTTGTAGGCTTTGAAAGAAGCCGTCGTTTCAAGGATGCCGGTATCAGAACACATGTTATGGTAACTCTGGGTGCAGCACTTATCATGATTGTTTCAAAATATGGTTTTCAGGATATCCCTGCACTTGAAATGATGAAGGTTGATGCTTCACGTGTTGCATCAAATGTAGTTACAGGTGTTGGTTTCCTTGGCGCAGGTGTGATTTTCTTCAAGGGCACATCAATCAAAGGTCTTACAACAGCAGCAGGTATCTGGACAACGGCAGGTATCGGTCTTGCTCTCGGTGCAGGTATGTATTTTATTGGTATCGCTTCAGCTGTAATTATGATTATTGCTCAGTTCTTCCTGCACAGAATCCTCAAGAGTGTTGATTCCTATTCAACAAGCGAAATGTCAGTTTCTCTTCAGAATGAGCCGGGTGTGATTGATACATTCAAAAATCAGCTTGAAAAAGAAAATCTTGTTATTCAGGCTTGCAAAATTATAAAAAATGCAGAAGAAGGCACTGTTACCCTTAAGGCAACAGTCAGAATGCCACATGATATGGAATTTGAAGATGTAGTAAGAATTGTGGAAAGTAACAATAAAATCAAATCAATTGAGTTCTGAAACGGGGTGTAGGAGATGCACGGCAAGCTTAATATAATGACTTATAATGTTTCTGGTATTCCTGTTCTTGGGGACAACCAGGGAACGCAGAGAGAATTCAAAGGCAAGGCGAGAATGAAAAAAATCGGTGACGTGCTTTGTCGTGAATCAAACTGCGATATTATCGGAGCAGAAGAGGATTTCAATAATCATCAGGCTTTGGCAGATGCTATGCCTGATTATAAATACCAGACATTTTCAAAAGGCGGAATTCCTCTCGGAGACGGACTTAACATTTTCTCAAAAAAGCCTGTCTACAATGTGAAAAGAACAGCATGGAGAAAATGCTTCGGTTATCTTGCGGGAGCAATGGACAGGCTTGCAGAAAAAGGTATTCTTTCTTCTGTTATTGAAATTGAAAAAGGTGTGTTCATTGATTTTTATGTGATTCACACCGATGCTGCAAACGATCCCAAATCCCTTGATGCAAGATGTGATAACTTTAATCAGCTTGCAGAGCAGATTCTTTCCCGCAAAGAGGACAGAGCAATTATCGTTATGGGTGACTTCAATACAACTTTCTGCCTAAATGAAAGGGACAACCCTTATGAAAGCCTTGTTAAAAAAGCGGGACTTACAGACGCATGGGCGGAAATACATAACGGTGGCAATTGTGATTATAATAGCGGTAAAGAATGGAATCCCACTTTGAAAGAAACTCTTGACAGAGTAATGTTCAAATCAGGCGGTGGTGTTGAACTCAAAGCGGAAACTTACGAGTATGTAGAGTTCACAAATGAGAAAGGCGAAACATACACTGACCATGTTTCCACAAGGGCATGTATTTCATACGAAATAACAGGTGAAACAAAGGCTCCTGAAAAACTTGAAAAGCCTCAGCCTGAAAATAAAGTAAAGCAGACACTAAAGGTTACATGGGCATTTATAAAAACTCTGACCATGGGAATTCTCCATCTGTATGAGCTCATTTATGAGAAAAAGTACGGAAAGATAAGTAATTATATGCCATAAAAAGATTCAAGGCTCCCGCCAGGGAGCCTTGTTTTTTATGCTGTTTGGTCGAATTGGCTGTTGTAAAGCTCTGCATAGAATCCACCTTTTTCAAGCAGCTCTGTATGCGTGCCTTGCTCTATTATATCGCCGTCCTTCATTACAAGAATAAGGTCGGCATTTTTTATTGTTGAAAGTCTGTGCGCGATAACAAAGCTTGTTCTGTTCTCTGTAAGTTTATCCATAGCCCTCTGAGTAATAAGCTCTGTTCTTGTATCGACAGAAGATGTTGCCTCGTCAAGAATAAGCATAGGACTGTTCTGAATCATGGCTCTTGCTACTGTGAACAACTGCTTCTGTCCTGCGGAAATAGTTGTTTTTTCGCTCATGATGGTGTCGAATCCCTGAGGCAGACTTTTTACGAAGTGATAAATTCCGCAAGCCTTGCAGGCACGAATCAGTTCTTCATCTGATACACCCTCCTTGTTGTAAACGAGGTTTTCTCTCACAGTTCCTTCGAAGAGCCACGTGTCCTGAAGTACCATTGAGAAAAGTGAATGTACACTGTCGCGCTTCAGTTCGGAAATAGGAGTGCCGTCAATTTTAATTTTACCTGAGTTTACTTCAAAAAATCTCATGATAAGGTTTACCATTGTTGTTTTACCGGCACCTGTAGGACCAACAATTGCAACCTTTTGTCCCGGCTTTACATGAGCAGAGAAATTCTTGATGATAATTTTATCAGGGTTGTCAGGATATGAGAAACGTACATTTTCAAATTCGACTTCACCTCTGATATTCATATCAGCTTCAGGCTTTTCACTTTCGTCTGAAAGCTCTTCTTCTTCAAGAAAATCAAATACTCTGTCACCTGCTGCTGCGGCTGACTGCATACTTGTCATGCCTTGTGCAATAGTGCTCAGTGGCGAAGTGAAAAGACGTACATACATGATGAATGCGATAATCACACCGAATTTAATTTCGCCGTTGAGTGCCAGAACTGCACCGATGATGCATACCGCAACATATCCTAAGTTTCCGATAATGTTCATCAGTGGTTGCATCACACCTGAAAGAAACTGGCTTTTCCATTCGGAGTTGTAAACGGCACGGTTAAGCTCCTGAAAATTTGCTTTAATTCCTTCATTAGCTCGGGAAAGTCGGACAACATCGTGACCTGTGTACATTTCCTCGATGAAGCCGTTGAGTGTACCTAAATTGTGCTGACGTGCAACGAAATATTTCTGTGAACGAGACATGATAAGTGCCATAAATAAAAATCCCAGAAGTGTTGAACCGATTGCACCAAGAGCCATTCTCCATTCAGTTGCGAACATCATTACAAGACATCCTGCAAACTGCGCAGCGGCACTTATCATTGACGGCATACTGTTTGAGAGTGTCTGCTGAAGAGTGCTGACGTCATTTGTTACACGGCTTAAGATATCGCCATGTGAGGATGAGCCAAACAGTTTCATAGGGACACGGTTTATCTTCATTGACAAATCGTTTCGCATTGTGCGTGAAAGGTCGAGCGTTACGGTAGCCATAATGTAGTGCTGGATATAGTTGAAAAGAGCACTGAGTCCGTAAATTCCGATAAGAACGAGGCAGAGTCTGCCCACTTCTTTTAAATCAATATTGCTGTAAAGAGAGCTTGAAATGAGGTTAGTAACTCTTTCGAGCTGTTTCGGGCCGACAATTGTAAGAATCGCACCGAGAGCTGCAAGAAAAAGTGAAACTACTGTAGGGACTTTAAGCTTAGGAGAATAGGAGAAAAGCTTTTTTATTACTCCCATAATGCCTCTTTTGCTTTTCTGCGGGGCAGTTGGTTTCTGATGTGCCATTTTTTCTCCTCCTCTCATTTGAGTTCATCTTCTGAAAGCTGTGACATGGCTATTTCACGATAAACCTCACAGCTTTCCATAAGCTCACTGTGTGTGCCGATACCTACGGCTTTTCCTTCGTCAAGGACAACGATTTGGTCAGCGTTTCTTATTGTACCGATTCTCTGAGCAACTATCATTTTGGTGACTCCACTGAGCTTTTTGTCAAGCTCGCTTCTCAGTGCTTTATCGGTTTTGTAGTCAAGGGCTGAAAATGAATCGTCAAAAATCAGGATCTCAGGTTTACGTGCCAATGCTCTTGCAATAGAAATTCGTTGCTTCTGACCGCCTGAAACATTGGTGCCTCCCTGTGATATAGGTGAATTGATTCCGCCTGCAAGTTTTTCTACAAATTCTTTTGCTTGTGCAGTTTCAAGAGCTTCATATGCGTTTTTATCTGTTTTTTCTCCTCGGCTTTCACCGAAAAGTACATTTTTCTTTATATCACCTGCAAAGAGTACGGCCTTTTGTGTTACGAAACCTATACGGTCATAAAGTGCATCAAAGGAAAAGTCTCTGACATTTATTCCGTCTACAAAAATTTCACCCTCAGTCGCATCGTAAAATCTTGCTGCAAGGCTGATCAGTGTAGTTTTACCTGAGCCCGTAGCACCGATAAAAGCAATAGTTTCGCCTTTATTTACTTTGAAGGATATGTTCTCAAGAGTATTCTCTGATGAATCGGGATATCTGAAAGATACATTTTTAAATTCAACTGTACCTTCCTCTTCTGCTTCGTTTTCTCTTCCTTCATGAAGGTCGCTTTCTGTGAAGAGCACTTCGCAGATTCTCTGCGCAGATACCTGTGCGGCGGGGAGGAACATAACTATCATAACAAGCATCATTATTGACATGATGACATATGTTGCGTATGTGCTGAAAACCACAACGTCGCTGAACATTGTAAGTCGTCCTGCGAAATCTGCAACAGGAATGTTATTGATGATCCCTGCACCCACCCAGTAAATTACGAGGCCGAGACAGTTCATTGCAAGACCTACAAGAGGCATAAGCAGAGCGAATGTTCGCTGGTTGAAAAGCTGAGTTTTCATAAGGTTGGTGGCTGCAACATCGAATTTTTTATTCTGGTAGTCCTCTGCACGGAATGCGTGGACAACATTGATACCTGTCAGATTTTCACGGGCGATGAGATTGATTTTGTCAATTTGTTTCTGAACAATTTTGAAGCGTGGGATGACAACTGTAATCATAACAGACATAATTCCGAGAAGAAAAATAACAAAGCCTGCCGTAATCAGCGAAAGTGTCCAGCTTTTTGTTACGATTTTTATGATTGCCCACACTGCCATAATAGGTGCCTTGACAATCATCTGAAGTCCCATAGAAACCGACATCTGAACCTGTGAAACGTCGTTTGTAGTACGGTTTATAAGGCTGGGAACAGAAAAATCAAGCATTTCTTTCTTGCTGAAGTCAGAAACTTTATTGAAGAGAAGTTCTCTTATGGTGAAGCTGAAGCCTGAACCGACTCTTGCAGACAGATAACCGCATATAATTGCCATAGCGGCACTTGCGGCAGTACAGGCGAGCATCTTACCGCCTGTGAGCAGAATCTCATTTACAGTGCTGCCCGGTGTCTGGATCAGAATAGTAAGGTTGCTCATATATTCGGGGAGCTTCAGGTCAAAAAATATTTGGCCGAGTACAAGAAGTGCTGCACCGAGAGCCATAAGCCATTCTTTCGCTTTCATTTTGCCGAGTAATTTAATCATTAACTGTTTCTCCTTGAACAATAATATATCACTATATATTATACTATATATTTCCAAAAATAAAAAGTATAATGTGTTACTTTTTTGTGAATGAGTTGAACTTTGAGTTTTTGTGTGATAGAATAAAGCAAAAGGAAGTGAGAAAATGAATGCAGTAATTGATGCCGGCGGGGGATTGAGAGGGATTTACACAGCAGGTGTTTTTGACAGGTGTCTTGATGACGATATCTATTTTGATTTATGCATTGGTGTTTCTGCGGGAAGTGCTAATATTTCTACATTTCTCTCAAAGCAAAAATTAAGAACGTACCGTTTTTATCACGATTATTCTCAGCGTAAAGAATATATGAGCCTTGGGAATTTTATCAGAAAAGGCTCTTATCTTGACCTTGATTACATATATTCCGTTCTTACAGATTCAGACGGTGAAGACCCTATTGATTATCCACAACTTGCAAAGTACAAGGGTCAGCTTCTGATTGCTGCCACGGAGGCAGAAACAGGTGAAGCTCACTATTTTACAAAGGACGATTTATCTCAGGATAACTATAAGGTTTTCTGTGCATCAAGTGCAATTCCTTTTGTGTGTAAACCTGTGGAAATAAACGGTAAAAAATATATGGATGGTGGAGTAGCAGTACCTGTTCCGCTTGAAAAAGCACTTGAAATGGGCGCGGACAAAATCGTTTTTGCTCTGTCAAAACCTAAGAATTTCAGACGAAGCAGTTCGAGAAATGATATAATAGCAAAACTTATCAGAAGGAAATACCCGGAGGCAGCAAGGGTTCTGCTTGAAAGTAACGCGGAGTATGACCGTCTTGTGGATAAGGCAATCGAACTTGAAAAAGAGGGAAGAGTGCTGATCGTTTCACCTGATGATACATGTGGAGTTGATACCCTTACAAAGGACAAGGAAAAACTGCATCTGCTCTACGAAAAAGGATACCGTGATGCAGAAAAAATCAAAGAATTTCTGAAATAACAAAAACCACGCAAAATCAATTTGCGTGGTTTTTTATGATTTCCTGTAATTCCTTTACCCTTTCAGGAGATGCTTCCGGAATGTTGCTGAAAGGAAACTCCATATTCAGATTGTCATATTTTGGTTGACAAAGCTTCCTGAAAGGAAGAAGTTCAATTTTTTCAGTACAGTTTTTGTGATTATCCGTGATTTCAAGAAGTTTTGAAATATTTTCTTCTGTATCGTTCTTTGTAGGGATAATAACCTGTCTTACCCATGTAGGAATATTATTTTCTTCGAGATAATCATAAAATTTCAAAACGTCTGAAAGCGAACAGCCTACGTATCCTTTGTAATCTTTTTCGTTGGTATACTTTATATCGAGAAGAACGAGGTCAGTGACTGACAGGAGTTTTTTCACCTTTTCATCAAGAATGCATCCGCTTGTGTCAAGGCATGTGTGGATGTTTTCTTTTTTGCAGAGTGTGAAAAGTTTACGGACAAATTCACATTGCATCAAAGCTTCTCCGCCTGAAACAGTAACTCCGCCGTCATGACCGAAATATTCGCGGAAACGAAGAATTTTTGTGAGCATTTCTTCGGGTGTTACTTCCTGCTCCTTTGAAAATTCCCATGTGTCAGGGTTGTGACAGCAGGAGCATCTGAGGGGACACCCCTGCATGAAAATTACGTATCTCACTCCGGGGCCGTCAACGGCACCGAAGGACTGAACGGAATTAATGTAGCCGTTCATTTATGCAAGCCTCTCGTGGAATGTACGGGAGATAACTTCTTTCTGCTGCTCTCTTGAAAGTTTTACAAAGTTAACTGCATATCCTGAAACACGCACTGTAAGGTTGGGATAGTTTTCAGGATGCTCGTAAGCGTCCATAAGAGTTTCGCGATTGAGAACGTTTACGTTGATGTGGTGAGCACATTTTCTGAAATATCCGTCAAGAACGTGAACAAGGTTTGATGTCTTTGATTCGTCGTCTTTGCCGAGGGCATCAGGAGTTATAGAGAATGTGTTTGAAATACCGTCACGGCAGTCGTCATAGGAAATTTTAGCAACACTGTTGAGAGACGCAAGAGCACCGTTTTCTTCTCTGTTGTGCATGGGGTTTGCACCGGGTGCAAAGGGTTCACCTTTCTTTCTGCCGTCAGGAGTTGCACCTGTCTTTTTGCCGTAAGCGACGTTTGATGTAATAGTAAGAACAGAAAGAGTGTGAATTGCGTTTCTGTAAGTGGGAGTTTTGCGAAGCTCTGTGATTACCTGATGAGCAAGGTCACGTGCTATAAGGTCAACTCTGTCATCATCGTTGCCGTATTTGGGGAATTCACCCTCAGTTTCAAAGTCTACAATATATCCATCTTCGTTGCGGATGGGTTTAACTTTTGCAAATTTGATTGCGCTGAGTGAGTCTGTGATAACTGAAAGACCTGCAACACCGAAAGCCATAAATCTTTCAACGTCTGTGTCATGCAGAGCCATCTGAGACTTCTCATATGCATATTTATCGTGCATGTAGTGGATAACATTCATTGTGTTAACGTAGAGCTTCATGAGCCATTCCACATACTCATCAAATCTTTCTTTAACTTTATCGAAATCAAGAACTTCGTCTGCCATTACATCCTTCTGAGGACCGATGTGGATGCCCGATGTTGTATCGTAACCACCGTTGAGAGTAAGAAGAAGGAGTTTTGCAAGGTTGCATCTTGCTCCGAAGAACTGCATCTGCTTACCGACTTTCATTGCTGAAACGCAACATGCGATTGCATAGTCGTCACCGTAAATGGGACGCATAACATCATCGTTTTCGTACTGGATTGAGTCAGTGTCAATTGAAAGCTTAGCACAGAAATTCTTGAAGTTTTCGGGAAGCTTTTCTGACCAGAGAATTGTAAGGTTCGGTTCGGGAGCTGAGCCTAAGTTGTAGAGAGTGTTGAGAACACGATAACTGTTTTTCGTAACAAGTGTTCTGCCATCTTCGCCCATACCGCCAACTGCTTCCGTAATCCACATGGGATCGCCACCGAAAAGTTCATTGTATTCGGGTGTTCTCAGGTGTCTTGCCATACGCAGCTTCATAACGAAATCGTCCATGATTTCCTGAGCTTCTTCTTCTGTAAGAACACCCGATTTGAGGTCACGTTCAATGTAAATGTCAATGAATGTTGCAGTTCTGCCAAGGCTCATTGCAGCACCGTTCTGCTCCTTAATAGCGGCAAGGTAGCCGAAGTAGAGCCACTGAACGGCTTCTTTTGCAGTTTCAGCAGGACGGCTGATGTCAAAGCCGTACATTTCAGCCATTTCCTTCATTTTGCCGAGGAAAGTAATCTGCTGGAAAAGTTCCTCAAGCTGTCTTACAGTTGCAAAATTCATGCTTTCGTCTTTTGCAATGCGAGCTTTATCCTTTTTCTTTTCTTCAATAAGTCTGTCAATTCCGTAGAGAGCAACACGTCGATAGTCGCCGATAATTCTGCCTCTGCCGTAAGCATCGGGGAGACCTGTGATGATGCTGGATTTTCTCGCCATACGCATCTCTTCACTGTATGCTCTGAAAACACCGTCATTGTGAGTTGTTCTGAACTGGAATTCATTTTCAATTTTATCTGAAAGCTTGTAGCCGTAAGCAGCACAAGCCTGTCTTGCCATTCTGATACCGCCGAAGGGGTTGACGCCTCTCTTAAGAGGACGGTTAGTCTGGAGACCTACGATGATTTCTTTTTCTTTGTCAAGATATCCGGGACTGTAGCTTGTCAGTGAGGATACAGTTGTAGTATCGATATCAAGAACGCCGCCGTACTGCTTCTCAACAGTGAGAAGTGTGTTGAGTTTGTTCATCAGCTCTTCAGTTCTTTTTGTAGGACCTGCAAGGAATGATGAATCACCTTCGTAAGGTGTATAGTTGACCTGAATGAAATCACGCACGTTGATTTCGTCCTGCCATTTGCCGCTTTTGAATCCGTTCCAGCATTCGTTCATTTGATATCATCCTTTCTTTAAGTTGCCATGAAAATATAAAAGGGCAATCCACGTGTGACGAGGATTGCCCAGACGGTCGGCTTAAAATCATTCTATGCTTCACGGTGTTTTCCACCTAATCCGTCAGTCACACAGAATGAACTATTTACATATATATTGTACCTTGAAAGCCACCTTTTGTCAATATGGTATTTTTACCAAATTAAAGATAGAAATTACTTCTGTCTTGTGAGAATTTTTTCGCCGTCAAAAACAAGGATGCTGTAAGCCGAACCTGTTTTGTTTCCTTTTTCAAGCCATTCAGCGAAAGCTCTCTGCATTGATGTGTTTCTGGGAAGCTCGGAAACAGGCTTGTCGTCATACTGTACACCGAAAACTCTCCACTGGTCACCGAAATCATATTTTGTTGTAACGTTGAGGGGTTCAAAATCGTAGAGGAAATCTACTGTGTTTGAATTTGCGGGAAGGATTTTATCGTTATCAGGATAAAGGAGCCATGAGCCACAGGCTATGTACATATATTTCTTATCACCAAATTTATCACGGAAGAATTTATATGCTTTTTTGTAAGAATCAAGTCTTACATCCATGGAAAGACTGCCGCAGTGAGAGGGGATATGCATACCGAGACAGAATTCGTCATCTTTGATTGTTTCGCCTGCAATTGTGAATTCGCTGCAGTCGAAAGAAGCAAGGTCATATTCAAATCTGCCTACCTTGAATCTTCTCATCTGGTAGAAGCCGTTGAACCAGCCTTCAACGAAAGTGCCGTACATGTCATAGTTCTCTTTACATTCAAGCATTTTAACCTTAAGGTCAATCATTGAATCCCAGAAAATTTCTTCATCGATGTTTTCTTTCTTGTATTTCTTAAGAAGAGCTTCTGTACAGCTGAGAAGAATTACAAGGTTTACGATATAAACGTGAACACCGATTTCCTCTGAAAGAGCTTTTGTCTTATCAGCAAATTTATCGAAGTTTTTCTCCTTGATAAAATAATCTTTTCTGATTGATTCAAGAATTTTGTTTGCCTTCTCGTTTGCGATGATTTTGTCAAAAGCATCTGCGAGAACTTTTTTTGCTTCTTCAGGATATTCATGCTTGTCCATGAGAAGTGATACGAATTTGTAGTTTTTCATGTTTGATTTCTCCTATCTTGCTACGCGGGCACCTTTGCCGCCGATAATATTTTCAACTTCTTTAAGAGAAGCTGTTGATGTGTCGCCCGGTGTTGTCATTGCGATTGCGCCGTGTGCTACACCGTAGTTTACTGCTGTCTGTGCATCGTCATAAGTCATAAGTCCGTAGATAAGACCTGATGCAAATGAGTCGCCGCCGCCAACTCTGTCATAAATTTCAAGACCGGGGAGACTGAGGCCATTGTAAACCTTGCCGTCAGCGTAAACCATCGCACTCCAATCATTGACTGTTGCAGTTTTAACTGTACGAAGTGTTGTTGCGATAACCTTGAAGTTGGGATACGCTTTGCATACTTCTCCCAGCATTTTTACATAGCCGTCAAGGTTAAGTTCCTTGAGATTTTCATCGTTGCCTTCAATTTCAAAACCGAGACAAGCTGTGAAATCTTCTTCGTTACCGATCATAACATCGATATATTTTGCGATTTCCTTGTTGACTTCCTGTGCTTTTTCTTTTCCGCCGATATCCTTCCAAAGAGAGGGACGATAGTTTAAGTCATAGGAAACGATAGTACCATATTTCTTAGCGGCTTTAACAGCTTCGATAACAACCTCGGCAGTTGATTCTGAAAGGGCTGCGAAAATACCGCCTGTGTGAAGCCAGCGAACACCGAGAGTTCCGAAAATATATTCCCAGTCAATGTCGCCTTTTTTGAGCTGAGATGCTGCAGTGTTGCCTCTGTCGGAAACACCTACTGCACCGCGGATGCCAAAGCCTCTTTCTGTAAAGTTAAGTCCGTTACGGACTTTTCTTCCGATACCGTCATAGGGAACCCATTTGATGAATGATGTGTCAACACCGCCCTGAAGAATAAAATCCTCAGCAAGTCTGCCGATTTCGTTGTCAGCGAAAGCAGTTACAACGCCTGTTTTCATGCCGAAACATCTTCTAAGACCACGTGCTACATTGTATTCTCCGCCGCCTTCCCATACACGGAAGGAGCGGGCATTTTTGACTCTCATGTCACCGGGATCAAGTCTGAGCATAACTTCGCCCAATGCTATCATATCAAAAGCGCAATCTTTTTTATCTCTTAATTTAAGTAACATAATTGATTACCTCCATCAGATTTGTGAAAGAATTTTATGCAATGCGTCTGATGCTGCGTCAAAGGATGCCGTCTGTGAGGGGTACGTGAAGTCGTCCTTGAGCTGGTCGGCAGTGCCGCCTTCGCCTTCAAGCGCTGCAAGACCTTCAAATACTGTAAGATGCGGTTCAAGAGTGAGAATTCTTTTCCCCTCTTTTTTCTTGAAGCGTCTGAGAAGTTCAAGAAGCTGTCCGTCGCCTTTGCCTGCAGGAACAACTTTGCCTGTTTCAAAAACGCAATCCTTGATGTGCATATATTCAATATATTCTTCAAGCTTTTCATAAGCGGGGAGTATTTCTACTCCGCACTGAATAAAGTTTGCAGGATCGAAAACAGCCTTTATCTTACCTTTAAAGGTTTTGTAAATATCAAGGCAATATTCATCAGTGTCACCGTAAATATCTTTTTCATTTTCATGACAGCACCAGATGCCTGATCTGAGAGAGTAATCTGCAAATTTTTCAAGTCTTTCAAAAACCTCGTCACGATATTCTTCATGAGTCTGGTTTTCGTTAAAGAAGAAACTGAACATACGGATTTTGTCAGTGCCGAGAATACATGCGTTTTCAACATTTCTCTTAAAAAGCTCAAAGTGAGGAGCAAAATCGTCAGCGATGTTGATTTTTCCGAAGGGTGAGCCGATAGCGGAAACTCCGATGCCGTTATCGTCAAGGATTTTTCTCAGTTCCTTGCACTGTTCTTCTGTGTATTCGGAAATGTTGCCGTAGTCAAGACCTCGGGGTTCTGTGTGAGTAAGTCCGTTTCTTTTGAGAGCGGCAATCTGTTCAAGAATACCGCCACCTGCTTCGTCAGAAAAAGCAGAAAGTATAAATTCAGCCATATTTTTTACCTCTTAAAATGCAAAGTATTTTTTGAGAAGTTTTTCGCACCTGCCATGAAGGAATTCTAAAGTTTCCTTACTTCCTTCTTCACCGCATGCATACGCTTTCATCGCACGACCCTCTTCAAAACAGAGGTCATCATGAATGGGGAAATAGTTCTGCATAAGGAATGTTGCGTATTTAACAAGTCTTAAGTCACCAACGATTCTGTATTCGGTACTGATTGTGTCAACTGCAACGCTGTAGAAATCTTTGATAGATGAGATAAGGTCTTTTCTTTCGTTCCTTCTTGAGAAAACAATTGTCTTGCAGGGGAAACGGTCCATGTCAACTGAGTTGTGGCAGTCGGTTGAGCCCACAATTGGATATTTTCTGCCTTTTGCAAGGTCCTCGTAATATCTGATTGTCTGGAAACCGTTGTGCTCAAAATAGTTTTCGCCGCCGAGAACCTCAAAAGCGTCAAATGGCTGAGTTTCCATCATGTAGTCAAGAAATGTTTCTGGAACCTGCTGAACATTTGAAAGCCAATAAGGATGGCAGAAAATGCCGAGACCGTTTGCTTTTCTTATTTCATCAAAAATAAATTTGCATGCTGTGTAAGCATATCTTTCGATGCCTTCGGGAATATCAGCCTGAGCTGCCATTCTGTCAAGCATTTCGTTCATCTCACGTATTGATTTCACTGGGGGACATTCGCCGTAAAGTGAGCGGAGCTTTTTATCGTCTCCCACTTCATTAATATGTTTGTATTCAAACATAGCGTTGATGCTGTATTCACCGCCGAAGTTTACGATATGAATATCGTTGATGTGGTCCTCGTCAGCCTTTGCAAGATGTACCTCTTCACCCGGAACAAGGTTCAGGTCAATAGGAACATCTTTGTAGAATTCTTTGACGAGAAGAGAGGGATAGTATCTTTCGTGGTCTGTGATTGCCATGAAGTCATAACCGATTTTACGGCAGTTTGCAACAGCGATTTCGGGAGCCTGCTTTCCGTCTGAATAGCAGGTGTGGAAGTGTAAATCGCCCATGAAAGGGTATCTTCCTGAAAGGTCGGGTGCTACGGCATAGACGCAGAGTTCAACAAACTCTTTGCCGTCAGGCTTGATGAGACGGATATAGTACATCTGCTCTTTCGGGAAAGAAAATTTGAATCTGATACACTTGTCGTCATCAACCTTTACAAGCATTTTGTAAAGGTTTTTTCTGTTCTTGTAATTTCTGATTGCACCATCTTCAAGTCCGAGAATATGAAGTGTGTATTCTCTTTCTTCAAAGTGAGCGTGGCCGCCCAGAGGCTTTATCGTAATGAGCGTTTCTTTTTTCTCCGAAACAACTTTCGGAAAAATATCATAATCAAGAAGCTCAGGCAAAATTTTCATAATACTGTCACCTTATTTCCACTCAAGCATATTCTGAGGATAAATTCCTGCATCTTTCATTTCTTTGATTGATTTCACAACAAGAGGTCTGTCCTCTTTGTAAGTGACGCCGAACCATTTGTCGCTTGTTGTAAGAACGTCAACTGTGCATTCGCCGTCCTCGAGCATATCTGAAACTACAAAGGGGAGGAAGAATTCTGCTTTCATGGGATTAGATTCCACTGTTTTGAAGAATTCTTCGAATCTGCCCCAGAGTTTATCCAGCATCTGTGGGGGGAAGCACCAGCAGTTCATTGAAACGATTGCGTTTTCATCAAGCTCAACCGGCTCATCAAAATCTTCATAGTAAACTTTTTCACCACGGCGGATGATTTTTGTTCTTTCAGTGATTTCTGTAAGTTTTCCGTTTTCGTCAGCAACACATACACCACGGGATACATGACCGTTTTCGGTGAGAGTGTTTTTAAGTTCAAAACCAACCATGCTGAACGGAAGAATTTCTTTATCAAGGTCAGTTCTTTCAATCCAATCGGCAGCTTCTTTAAATGCCTGAGGACCGTAGTAGTCATCTGAGTTGATAACCGCGAAAGGCTCTTTCACAGTGCCGAGGCAGGAGAGAATTGCGTGAGCAGTACCCCAGGGCTTTACTCTTCCTTCGGGAACTGTGTATCCGACAGGGATGTTGTTTATATCCTGAAAAACATATTCGGTTTTTACTTTGTTTTCAATTCTGTTTCCGATTGCATTACGGAAAGCCTCTTCATCTTGTTTTTTGATAATGAAAACAACTTTATTGAAGCCTGCTCTTACAGCATCGTAAATAGAATAGTCAATGATAAGGGAACCTTCTTCCCCAATAGGATCAATCTGTTTTAAACTTCCGTATCTGCTGCCCATACCTGCAGCCATAATAACAAGAGTTTTATCCATTGTAAAAAATCCTTTCAAAAATTATTTTCTGAATTTATCAATATGTAGAACTCATGTCTTCTTTGGTTTTTTCAACTACATTTGTTTTTGCTTTTGATGTTTTAATTCTCTTTTCAAGCTCTGCGTAATAAAGGTTCTCATCGATGGGAAGCTCGATTGTTTTGTCAAGCCATGATGAAAGGAATGCAGCGTTTGAAATTGTAAGACCGTTGATGCCTTCTTCACCCTTGGCAATAAGCTCTTCACCGCGGAGAATATGGCCTGCAAATGCATTCATGATGCCTGAATGCTGATTGTTTTCACCTTCAAGCTCAACGTCAACCCATTCTCCGTCAACTTTTTCAAATCCGTTTTCAGAGTTGTTGATAATGTCTGAGGTTGCATTTTCGAGAACATACATACGGAGTTTATTGTCCTCGCAGATAAGCTTTGCTCTGTCGAGAGTAATTTCAAGTCTGTTTGTACCGGGACAGTCGCCTGTCGTTGTAATGAACACGCCTGATGCTCCGTTAGGATATTCAGCATAAATCATAACATCGTCTTCAACTTCTATATCGTGCCACTGACCTACACGGCAGACAGCTCTGATTTTGTTAGGCATGCCGCAAATCCACTGCCACAGGTCAAGGTTGTGAGGACACTGATTGAGAAGAACGCCGCCGCCTTCGCCTGACCATGTTGCACGCCATCCGCCTGAGTTGTAGTAAGCCTGAGTTCTGAACCAGTCTGTGATAATCCAGTTGACTCTTTTAAGCTGACCGTATTCACCGCTCTTTACGATTTCTCTTGCTTTGCGGTACATGGGGTTGGTTCTCTGATTGTACATGATTCCGAAAGTCTTGTCGCTCTTTGCGGCAACTTCATTCATTTCGCGAACCTGCTTTGTATAAACGCCTGCAGGCTTTTCTGTCATGACATGCAAGTCTTTTTCAAGAGCCTTGATTGCCATAGGCGGATGGTCATAGTGGGGAACAGCAATAAGGATTGCATCACAAAGACCACTGTCGAGCATTTCGTCATAAGTCTCAAATCTTGCTATTTCAGGGAATTCTTTTTCAGCCCATGCAAGTCTGTCCGGTTTGATATCGCAAACGGCTGTAATTTCAACCTCAGGCATTTTTCCTTCCTTGTAGTTTCTCAGGTGTGAGGAGCCCATGTTGCCGATGCCCACAATACCTACTCTGATTTTATCTGACATAAGTAAAACTTCCTTTCAGTTTTTATTTTTAGTTTTCCTCTGCAACGTTTAACATATATTTATAACTGTCTTTGCATGACTGCATTGCACTGACTTCCCAGTCAATATCATGCTCATAAACCGCGTAAGGAACGCCCATTTCCTTCAGCTTCCTGTAGCAGGCAGGAATATCTACCTCGCCTTTGCCGAGTTCAGTGAACTTAAAGCCTCTTTCTGTATCTGCCTTTATATAATCCTTGAAGTGGCATACCTTAACTCTGCCTTTGAGCTTTTCAAGGAATTCCACAGGGTTTTCTCCGCCTATCTGAATCCACGCTGTGTCGGGGATGAACCAGAAGTAATCGGGATTTGTTTCTTCAAGGAGAACCTGCATGATTGTTCTGCCGTCCTCGAGGACTGTCTTGAATTCAAAATCGTGGTTGTGATAAGCGAAGGTCATTCCCTGCTCTTTACACATTTTGCCTATTTTTTCAGCGTCCTTGATGAACTGTCTGACAGATGCAAGATCTTTTCTGTAATCATCGCCCATTGCACCGAGACCTAACTGGTCACAGGCAATCATTTTGTGTTCATCGATTACAGTTTGTGTTTCTGCTTTCATTCTGTCAAAATTCGTATGAGTTACGCAAACATCCATGCTGTGCTTTTCAACAATGCTTTTGACCTCGCTCTGAGGAATAGGACCTATTGCTGAAATCTGAACCACGCTTACGCCTTCATTCTTCAGCTCTGCAAGTGTTTTGTCAAAATCTTCTGCGTTCTGTATAGAATCGCGAAGAGTGAAAAGCTGAATGCCAAGCTTGACTTCTGCCATGTTTATACCTCCTTAAGGTACCTATAAATATACACATTAATTATACTTTAATTATTTATAAATTACAATACTATACAGCAAAAAAACAGCACCTTTTTCTAAAAAAAGATGCCGTTTTTCTATCGGAAAATTTATTTATTAGTAACGATGAAAGTCATTCTTTCCTGAATTGATTCGTCTCCGTGACCTGTGCCGAAGCCGCCGTGGTCAGAAGTTATAATGATAAGCCAATCTTCAGTTGAATATGTGTCTCTTTCTTCAATTGCGTTCAGTGTTCTGTATGCAAGAACATCGTTGATTCTGAAGCCTACCTGATAGATGGGATTGTTTGTTGAAAAACCGAATGCGTGACCTGCATGGTCTGTACCCTCGTAAATTGCAAAAATGAAATCTGAACAGTCATCTTCCTGCAAATTTTTTATAACTGTGTTTGCAGAATTTGTGTCTGAAATACAAAGATTGAAGGAAACATCAAGACTGTTTTCTTCACAATATGCTTTTTCAAGATTATAAGTTGCGTTGTCGGTAGAGAAGTGACCGTTCCATGATGTTACAAATGATGCGGAATCAATTACTTTCTCTTCAGTAAGAGAAGTGAGAAGAGTTTTGTATTCCATGGATTTTGTAATGCCGTTACCTGTGATACCTGTTTTGTCTGCCCATTCACCGGTGAGAATTGAACACCAACCTGGAGCAGTTGAAGTGTCCTGAGTATTGATTTCGGGATAGTTTACACCGCCACAGTAAACGAGGTTCAGAGATGCACCGTTATCAAGCATCTTTCTGATGCCGCTGTCCTTGCCTTGCGCCAGCGTCAGAGCATCTGCACGGCAGCCGTCATAGCCGATAACGATTGCTTTTTTCTCTGTTTTTCCCTCAGCGAGAGGAGAGGAAAAATGCTCTTCGATTATGTCGTGAATTTCAATTTGTGCCATTGCAGTTTCCTGTGTGTTTTCGTATGCAATTGATGCAATAGTTTCCCTGTAAGCTTCCTCGGTATCTTTTTTGTCCCCGGTATATATGCCGAGCAAAGAGGGGATTATAAGTATTGCTGTGATGATTTTTGTAAATAATGTCATAAGTTTTTCTCCTCGCATAATATAGTATAACCATTATATTTCAGATTCTCTTTTTCTTCAATGAGCAATTTGACTATAAAAATGAAGATATTTTGTAAAAAATGTCAAAAACTAAAATGCTTTCTTTGACAAGTTTGTGGAAGATTAATTCTGCAAGTCTTGATTTGAAAAATTGCATGTGATATAATATTGAAAATATAGTTAAATTTTTAACGTTATTTGTTCGCGGATTTCTTCCGTGGGCGTTTTTTATATTGAAAGGAGTAGATATTTATGGAAAACTATTCTGCATTTCTCACATTGGTAGGCTCGATAATTGCTATAGTTTTCGCAATTATCACGGCTAAAAAAGTCATGAAATACTCTGAGGGTACAGAGAAAATGAAGAAGATTGCACAGTCAATCAGAGAAGGTGCGAATGCGTATCTCAAAAGACAGTATACTGTTGTTTCAATCTTTTTCGGTGGTATGTTTTTGATACTCGGAGCTATGTCACTTGCAAATCTGCTGACACCTTATGTGCCTTTTGCGTTCCTCACAGGTGGATTTTTCAGCGGACTTTCAGGGTTTATTGGTATGAAAATTGCAACTGCATCAAATGCAAGAACTGCAAATGCTTGTCGTGAAGGCCTTAACAAAGGTCTGAGAGTTGCTTTCAGTGCCGGCTCTGTTATGGGTTTTACTGTTGTAGGCCTCGGTCTTTTTGATATTTCACTCTGGTTTATTCTTCTTAAGTTTGTGTTCAAGCTTGAGGCTGCTGAAATTACAAGTGCTATGCTTACATTCGGTATGGGTGCATCTTCAATGGCACTTTTTGCAAGAGTGGGCGGCGGCATTTTCACAAAGGCAGCAGACGTGGGTGCAGACCTTGTAGGTAAGGTTGAAACAGGAATCCCCGAGGATGACCCCAGAAACCCTGCAGTTATTGCTGATAATGTAGGTGACAACGTAGGCGACGTTGCGGGTATGGGTGCAGACCTTTATGAATCTTACGTAGGCTCAGTTATTTCTGCAATGGCACTCGGCGTTGCAGCATTCGCAGGAGATATTAAAGCTGCATCTCTTCCTATGGTTCTTGCAGCGGTTGGTGTAATCTGTTCAATTGTGGGCTCATTCTTCGTTAAAACAGGTGAGAAGGCAGAACAGAAAATTCTTCTCAAAGCTCTCAGAAGAGGTACAAACTTAAGCGCAGTTCTTATAGCTGCTCTGGCTTTCCCCATCGTATATTTTGTAATGGGCAAAGAAAATATCAATCTTTATTTTTCAATTATTGCAGGTCTCGTTGCAGGTGTGGCAATCGGCTTTTCAACTGAATATTTCACTTCAGACACATACAAGCCCACAAGAAACCTTGCAAAGAAATCAGAAACAGGCTCAGCTACAATTATCATCGGCGGCGTTGGCCTTGGTATGATGTCAACAGCAGTTCCCATTGTGATTATTGCAGCTTGTGTTATTGCAGCTTACTTCTTTGCAGGCGGCTTCTCAAGCGCAGCAGCGGGTCTTTATGGTGTTGCAGTAGCAGCAGTAGGTATGCTTTCAACTCTCGGTATCACTCTTGCAACAGATGCTTACGGCCCCGTTGCAGATAACGCAGGCGGTATTGCACAGATGGCAGGTCTCGAAGAAGAAGTTAGAGAAAGAACGGATGCTCTTGATTCTCTCGGTAATACGACTGCAGCAACAGGCAAAGGCTTTGCAATCGGCTCCGCAGCACTTACAGCACTTGCACTTATCGCTTCATATAAAGATCAGGTTGTGAAGGTTCTTTCAGACCTTGGCACAGGTGAGACCATTGATCTTTCAATTATGAATCCAACAGTTCTTATCGGCCTTTTCATAGGTGCATGCCTGCCTTTCGTTTTCGCAGCTCTTACAATGAATTCTGTTGGTAAAGCGGCTGAAAGCGTTGTTGTTGAAGTGCGCAGACAGTTCAGAGAAATCAAAGGTATTATGACAGGTGAAGCTGATGCAGATTACGCATCATGCGTTGACCTTTGTACAAAAGCAAGTCTCAGAGAAATGATCCTTCCTACAATCACTGCAGTCATTGTTCCTATTGTTACAGGTCTTATCTTTGGTTATAATGGCGTTATCGGTATGCTTGCAGGTGCAACTGCAACGGGCTTCCTGATGGCGATTTTTATGTCAAACTCAGGTGGTGCATGGGATAACGCAAAGAAATATATTGAAAGCGGCGAATTCGGCGGAAAAGGTAGCTCAAATCACAAAGCAGCCGTTGTAGGCGATACAGTAGGTGACCCGTTCAAGGACACGTCAGGTCCCTCAATCAACATTCTTATCAAGCTTCTTTCTATGGTATCAATTGTCTTTGCAACGCTTGTTGTGAACTATCATATTCTTTGATAAAATTATTATGAATCCTCCGAAATCATTTCGGAGGATTTTCTTTTTGCTATTGAAAATAAAAAAGAATAATGATATACTATAAAATAACTTGAAATATTTTTTCAGGAAAGGATGATAAATAAATGGCAGAAATCAAAAATCTTGATGCTGTTGCTGCTCTTGACGCAATGGACGCCCATGTTGATGACTGGCGTGATGCCACAAAGGGTAAGCAGAGAGGTATCTTCTCTTTTGATGACCTTGTAACAGTTAAACTCAAAACTCTTAAAAAGAGAATCTACACCGACATTGAAACAATTCCCGCATGGAAAATGAAGGAATGTATCTATAAGGGTGTTGACGATTACGAATTTTTATATGATGAGTGGAAAGATCTGAATGTTGGCGACCGTTGGGGTAACAACGGCTGGAGTGCATTTTTCAAAAACTCATTTGATATGCCTGAACGCTTTAAGGGTAAGAAGGTAACACTTAACGTTTATTTCGGCGGTGACTCACTTCTTTCTCTTAACGGCGAACCATATCAGGGACTTGACCCCTTCAGAAACAGTGTTCTTCTTACAAACTGTGCTAAGGGTGACGAGCATTATGACGTTGACATTGAATCATACTATGTATGGCACTCAAATGAATCAACAGTAAAAACTCTTTCTTGCTCATTCATCGGTGTTGTTGACCCTGTAATCGAAGAAATTTACTGGGACTTCAAGGCTGTTTTCAATGCACTTTTCATGCCTGTGCTTGATACAGGTCTTGCAGAGCTTATCCGTGCTGCACTTAAGGAAGCGTTTACACATGTAAACTTCGACCTTGAAGGCGAGGAATTCAAGGCTGAACTTCTTCTTGCACAGAAGGTTCTTAAGGATAAGGTTTACAACAATCCCAACTATTCATCAATCGGTAAGCTTGCTCTTGTAGGTAACTCTCACCTTGACATCGTTTTCATGTGGGCTTACAAAGAGTATATCCGTAAGCTCGGCAGAACACACGCTACAATGCTCAGACTTATGGAACAGTACCCTGATTTCATTTTCTCACAGAGTACAGCTCCTACATATATCGAAATGGAAAAACGTTATCCCAAGCTCTTCGAACAGGTTAAGAAACGTATCGAAGAGGGCAGATGGGAATACATCGGTGCAATGTGGGTTGAGCCTGACTGTAACCTTGTTTCAGGTGAATCCTTTGCACGTCAGCTTCTTCACGGCGTAAGATATGCAGAAAAGACATTCGGTATTACCCCCAAAACATGTTGGGTTCCCGACGTTTTCGGTAACGGTTATGCAATGCCTCAGATTCTCAAAAAAGCAGGCGTTGAATATTTCGTAACACATAAAATGGGTATCTGGAACGATACAAATCCCTGGCAGTATAACACATTCTGGTGGGAAGGCCCCGACGGCTCAAAAGTATTCTCAATCGTTCCTCCCACACACTTCATCGGTACAGTTGAAGCAGACTCACTTAAGGTTAACTGGTCAAGATATACTGACAAGGAAACAATCGGTGAATCAATGTACTGCTACGGCTGGGGCGACGGCGGCGGCGGTGTAGACACCGAAATGCTTGAATACGTTAAGCGTTACAGCAAGTTCCCCGGACTTCCTGAGGCAGTTCCCAGCAAGATTGAGGATTCACTTGCAAGAATGAAAGCAAACGCAACAGAAACAAATATCCCCACATGGAAAGATGAGCTTTATCTTGAAGAGCACCGCGGTGTTCATACAACAAAGGCTCTCCTTAAAAAGCTTAACAGACGCAGTGAAAACCTTTATCGTGAAGCAGAGCTTTTCGCAAGCGTTGCAATGAAATACGGTTACAAGTATCCTCTTGATAAGCTCAATGAAGGCTGGCAGATGATTCTTACAAACCAATTCCACGATTCACTTCCCGGCTCACACATTACAGAAGTTTTTGGTGACCTCTGCGCAATCTATGATGAAATCATCAAGATCGGTGAAGAAGTAAGAGACGAAGCTCTTAATGTTATCGCAGGTAATGCAAACGGCGAAGAAAAATACGGTAAACCCTTTGCACTCTTCAATTCACTTGGCGTAGCTGCAACATCAAAGGTTGAGCTTCCCTATAAGGATGTTGAAATCTTCGATGAAAACGGCGAGAAAGTTCCCGTTCAGGCTTATACAAAGCTTGACGGCACAAAGGTTCTTGTGTTCGTAGCAAAGGATGTTCCCGCAGCAGGTTATAAAGTGTTCTATACAAAGGATGCAGCAGTTAACGAAGCAAAAGCAATTTCAGGCAACGTTATTGAAAACGACAACTTCAGAGTTGAACTTGACAACGCAGCAGAAATTACTTCAATCTTCGATAAGAACAACAACCGCGAAGTTCTTGAAGGAAAAGGTAACGTATTCAGACTTTACGAAGACCTTCCCGGTAAATATGATGCATGGGATATCGTTGCAACATATGTTGACCGTGAATTTGATACAGAGCCCGGCAAAGTGACATCAGTCGCAGAAGGTGACGTATTTACAGTTCTTTCAATTGAAAAGAAAATCAACAAGTCACTTGTCAAGCAGAACGTTATTATTTATAACGACCTTGACAGAATCGACTTTGACACATTTATCAGCTGGCATGAACAGGAGAAACTCCTCAAGGTTGGCTTCGACGTAGATATCAAAGCATCAAAATACACAAGAGATATTGCTTATGCTACAATCGAAAACTCTAACTACCGCCACAATCCTTACGATAAGGCTAAGTTTGAGGTTTCAGCACATAACTTTATTGATATGTCAGAGGATGCTTACGGTCTTACAATTCTTAACGATTGCAAGTACGGTTATGAGGTAGATAAGCAGAGAATGATCATCACTCTCCTTAAAGCTCCCATGAATCCCGACCCGCAGTCAGACAGAGGCGACCACTACTTCACATATTCACTTTATCCTCATGCAGGTAACTGGAAGGATGCAGACACAATCACAAGAGGTCTTGAAATCAACAATCCCATGACAGCAGTCGAAATCAAGGCTGATGCTAAGGGTGACACAAACAAGTCATTCATCGCAGTTTCTGCTGACAACGTTACTCTTGAGGCGGTTAAGAAGTGTGAAGACGAAGATGCATACATCGTTCGTTTTGTTGAAAAGACGGGCAGAAGAACAGATGTTACTGCAGAGCTCTTCGGCGAAATTGCAGAAGTGGCAGAATGTGACCTTCTTGAAAGAAACGATGTACCTGTTGATACGTTCTCAGGCTCGGCTCTTTCATTCACAGCTAATCCCTTTGAAATCAAGTGTTTCAAAGTTAAGATGAAATAAGTTATTTAAATAAAAAAATCCGTGTTCATTTCTGAACACGGATTTTTTGTATCTTATTCTTCAATGATTTTCAGTGCACCTGTAGGACAAGCGTCAACACATTTGTGACAGTCTTTGCAGAAAGATATAACATCGTCATTTTTGAATTCAGGTTTTATAGTAGTTGTAAAGCCTCTGCCGATAAGACCTAAAATACCTTTTTTTGCAACTTCGTCGCAGACTCTTACACAAAGTCCGCAGAGAATACATTTGCTCTGGTCACGCTCAATGGAAACCAGTTTTCTTTCTTTCGGGAAAATATTTTTCATTCCTGCGAAACGTTCAGGTTTTATGTCATACCAGTTTGCATATTTAATAAGCTTGCAATCATGGTAATCGTGACATCCGCATCTGAGACAGCGGGAGGCTTCTTTCATTGCCTGTTCTTTTGTAAAACCGAGAGAGATTTCGTCAAAGGTTTTTACTCTTTCCTCTGCTTTTCTTACAGGCATTTTTGCTCTTGCAATTTTTTCTTTATCTGCCAGCATTTCAGGAGTGACAATTTTTTCTGAAACAAAAGGCTTTCTGTAAGGGATTTCCATTCCCAGAAGATATCCGTCAATTACTTTTGAAGCCTTTTCAGCTTCGCCGATAGCTTCGATTGCAATTGAAGCACCTTTGTTTGTAGCATCGCCTACTGCAAAAACTCCTTCAACAGAAGTTCTGAAAGTTTTCTCGTCTGCTGAAATGATTCCCCTTGAATTAAGTTCAAGCTCTTCAAAACCTTTTACATTTACTTTCTGACCGATTGCAGTGATAACTGTGTCAACATCGAGGTATTCAAATTTTCCTTCCACGGGAACAGGTGAGCGTCTGCCTGATGAATCGGGTTCGCCTAATTCCATTATCTGAAGCTTAATCTGTTTGACTTTACCGTTTTCGCCAACGTATTCTGCAGGATTTGTAAGGAATTTAAACTTAACGCCTTCTTCTTCTGCTTCGTCGATTTCGATTTTCTCAGCAGGCATTTCGTCACGTGTTCGTCTGTAAATTACATAAACCTCTTCAGCACCAAGTCTTCTTGCAGTTCTGCAGGCATCCATAGCTGTGTTGCCACCGCCTACAACTGCAACCTTTTTGCCAATGTCAGGTTTTGCTCCCATGTTTACTTCTCTCAGAAAATCTATACCGCCTACAATGCCATCAAGGCTTTCACCTACGCATCGTGTGCCCATACTGTTCCATGCACCTATTGCCACGAGGACTGCATCGTAATTATTCCTTAAATCTTCAAGAGTGATGTCTTTTCCGATTTTTACTTTGTTTTTCATTTCAACGCCGAGAGAAGCAATCTGATTTACTTCAGCTGCTACTACTTTTTTCGGAAGCCTGTATTCGGGAATGCCGTATCTCAGCATACCTCCCATTTCCGGCATAGCGTCGAAAACTGTAACTGAATGACCTTTTGTTCTGAGGAAATATGCAGCGGTGAGACCCGCAGGACCTCCGCCGATTATTGCAACCTTTTTGCCTGTGTCTTCTGCAACTTCGGGTACAAAAGCATTTTCTTTCATGTCTTCGTCTGCTGCAAAGGCTTTGAGATACGCAATTGAAATTGATTCTTCGACCATTTGTCTTCTGCATGCAGTTTCACATGGGTGAGGACAAACTCTGCCGATTGAAGCGGGAAGAGGGAGCTTTTCCTTAATAAGTGCTACTGCCTCATGGAATTTTCCCTCTGAAATCAGTTTTACATACCCTTGACAGTCTGTGCCGGCAGGACAGTTCAGTGAGCATGGACCTACGCAGTCGCCTGTATGGTCGCTCATGAGAAGTTCAAGTGCAATTTTTCTTGATTTTTTTACTCTTTCTGAATTTGTGTGGATAACCATGCCGTCTGAAACTTTTGCGGAACATGCACGAAGAAGCTTGGGGATTCCCTCTGCTTCAACAGTACAGATACCGCACGCACCGTAAAGAGCAACACTCTCATGGTAACAGAGAGTAGGAATTTCTATTCCGTTTTTTGTTGCGGCTTCAAGAATTGTTATACCGTTTTCGGCGATAATTTCTTTGCCGTCTATTGTGAATTTTATAGTGCTCATTTTTTCACCTTCCTCAGTTTACTTCCACTGCACCGAATCTGCAGACAGCTTTGCATTGTCCGCATTTAATGCATTTTTCGGTGTTGATTGAGAAAGTTTTTTTGATTTCGCCTGAAATTGCATCTGCAGGACACTTCTTTGAGCAAAGTGAACAACCAACGCATTTTTCGGGATTTATTGAATAGATGAGGAGATTGGTGCATTCTTTTGCAGGACATTTTTTGTCATTTATATGGGCGACATATTCGTCTCTGAAATATTTTATTGTTGTCAGCACAGGATTGGGGGCTGTCTGACCGAGACCGCAGAGTGCACCGTCCTTGATACCATAGCAAAGCTCTTCAAGAAGCTCGATGTCACCATCCTTGCCGTTACCCTCAACAATTCTGGCGAGGATTTCAAGCATTCTCTTTGTGCCGATTCTGCAGTGAACGCATTTGCCGCAGGATTCCTTTGCGGTAAAATCAAGGAAAAATTTTGCCATGTTTACCATGCAGGTGTTTTCATCCATAACAACCATGCCGCCTGAGCCCATGATTGCGCCTGTAGCACCAAGCTTTTTATAGTCGATGACGGTATCGAGAAGATTTTCCGGAATACATCCGCCTGAGGGGCCACCCATCTGTACAGCCTTAAAGGTTGCGTCATTTCTGATTCCGCCGCCGATATCGAAAATAACATCGCGAAGAGTTTTTCCCATGGGGATTTCCACAAGACCGCCACGCCTGATTTTACCTGTCAGAGCAAAAACCTTTGTGCCCTTGCTGTCCTCTGTGCCCATTGCACTGAAGGCTTCTCCGCCGTTCAGAATTATCCATGAAACATTTGCAAAGGTTTCAACGTTGTTTATGTTTGAAGGCTTGTGCCAATATCCTGCCTCAGCAGGGAAAGGAGGCTTCAGACGAGGCATTCCGCGACTGCCTTCAAGGGATTCGATAAGTGCAGTTTCTTCACCGCACACAAATGCACCTGCACCTGCCTTAATTCTGAAGGAGCATGAAAAGTCTGTGCCGAGAATATTTTCACCGATAAGACCTTTTGCTTGTGCTTGTTTTATAGCTCTTTCAAGTCTTACAATAGCAAGAGGGTATTCGGCTCTTACATAAACCACAGCTTCCTTTGCACCGATTGCATATGCACCGATGAGCATACCTTCAATAAGATTGTGAGGGTCGCTTTCGATAACAGCTCTGTCCATGAATGCACCCGGGTCTCCCTCGTCAGCGTTGCAGATAAGATGTTTTTCATCACCTTCTGCTTTTCTTGCTGCATTCCATTTGAACCATGTGGGGAAGCCCGCACCGCCTCTGCCTGCAAGACCGGAAACTTTAATTTCTTCAATTACATCTTCGGGTGACATGGTTTCCAACACTTTTCTGAGAGCCTGATAGCCGTCATCTGAAATATAATCCTCGATATTTTCAGGATTTATAAGTCCGCAGTGGCGAAGAGCGATTCTCGTCTGCTTAGTGAGAAACTCTTCATCTTCGGGAGAAATTTTAAGATTTTCAAGAAGAGACAAATCGCCGTTTTTTGTTGCTTCTGCGATTTTTTCAGCATCGTCTTCTTTTACTCTGACGAGCCTTAAAAGCTTGTTTTCGTCATCGTAAATATCTACAATGGGTTCTAAGAAACACATGCCGATGCACCCTGTGATTGAAAGGCAGGATTTATCATCAAGATGTTTTTCAATGGCGGAATAAACTTTTTCTGCACCTGCGGCAATACCGCAGCTGCCCTGACCTACAACAATTCTCATTTTTCTCCCTCCTTAAGATTTTTAAGTATAGTTTTAACTTTTTCAGGAGTGAGAGAACCGTAAGTTTCCTCGTTGATCATCATAACAGGAGAGAGGCTGCAGCAACCGAGACATGCTACGTTTTTAAGCGTGAAAAGACCGTCGTCAGTTGTTTCGCCGTCGGAGATTCCCAGCTCCTCTTTAATTGCTTTTTCAATTCTTTCTGAGCCGTTTACATGGCATGCAGTGCCCTGGCAGAGCATGATGAGATATTTACCTACAGGCTTGAATCTGAACTGAGTGTAGAATGTGGCGACACCCATAACCTTTGCGGGTGTAAGGCTCATTTCTTCTGCAATTCTGTAAATTACATCTGTGGGCAGATAACCGTAAATTTCCTGGGCTTTCTGCAGAACTGTAATAAGGCTTCCTTTTGTGTTTTTATAATTTTTCAGAACTTTGTCAAGAAGTGACAAATCGCTATTCTGACAGTTGCAACAACTCATTTTAAAACACTCCTTTGCTAACAAACAGTTTACTACTTTGTGATGTAAAAATCAACAGATAAATTGTAAAATCTCACAAAACAAACGGACATTTTTTGTCACAAATATCAAAAAAGAAAAATACATTGAAAGTGGCTTAATAAAATGGTAAAATTAGTATATACAAATAAGCAAAGGAGAAAAACTCTATGAAAAAAATCAGTAAAATTTTATCAGTGTTTCTTGTTGTGGTAACAATGTTCTCAATGTGCAGTATGATGGCAAGCGCAATAAGCTCATCATCTTCAAAAAATGAAATGCTCACTTATTATGAAAACTGCCTGAAGACAACGGCAAAAAAAGGCCTTATAAAGGTTGATAACACATGGAAATACAGGCTGACAGGTGATTATTCAGGTCTTTCCGAAAGAGATGCAAAGGAAACAGCAGAGCTTAACGAGGAATTTTTTGGCACAGACTGGAATACTGAAGAGAGTACATTGTACTACTTTGGCACATCTGACAAAGATATGTATATTGACGGCCAGCCTGACACAGTCTGGATGTTCAGCATCAAGAGAAGAATTCAGGAGTTTGATTTTACTTTCAAAAGTGCAAAGCTGACAACTGCGAAAAACGGAGATATTACAATCGTCTTTAACCTTACTGAAACATGGGATGGCGGTTCAAACAAAATCACAATCACAACAATAACTTCCAAAGCAGGTCTTCTCAAGTCATTTGTTATGAAGCAGGATTCAAAGTTTATGGATATTTCCGTAAGAGGCGAGGAGTATCCCATGACAGAGAATACATCTGACTCATACAAGGTAACATATAAGAAGGTACCCGTGAAGTCAATTTCACTTTCAGAAACAGCAGTTACACTTGGATATGAAGGTTCGTGCACTATTTCTGTCAGCGTCAACCCTGCTGATGCAACATATCAGGATGTTTACTGTTGGGTAGATGGTGAGGAAACAAACGAAATGATTGCTAATTGTGAGATAAATGATGACGGCACAATTACAGTTACTGCTCTTGAAGCGGGCACAACAACTCTTAATGTTTGTTCATACGATGGCGATAAAAAAGCAACGTGCGAAATTACAATTGAATTTACTTTCTTTGATATGATTGCAAAGTTCTTCAAAGACCTCTTTGAAAGCATCAGAAATCTGTTTATATTCTGATTATAAAAGAAAACAAAAAGAGTTACCTCGCTGAGGTAACTCTTTTTTATATCAGTTCTTTAATCAGATGAAGTATTGCCAGATGTGCAGGGTAGAAAAAGTAGAAAACATATTTCATGTTCAGTTTGCCTCTCTTGCCGTTATAAAGCATGAGAAAAGGAACAGCCAACAAAGCAAAAAGCTGAAGTTTGCTTACAAGGAAAATTCTTATTGCAAGAATGAGGGCTGAGAAGAAAATTTTGAGCGTTTTTGTCGGCGAGAAGTAGACAAAAACAGGGAGCAGAACACCCCATATTCCGTAGTCTACTTTAAAACCGTAATCTTCAAAAATTATGGGTGCAATGTATGATATGAATATTACACCTGCCACTGTCAATGCCATCAATAAAAATGATGGCATATTCTTTTTCTTCAGAAAATTGTCAATGGAAAAAATTGTGATTATAGCAAGAGTAAAGGTGATGAGAATATTCTGATACAGTGAGCCTGTGGTGATTGTTGAAACAAGCTGACAGATAGTTCCGAGGCCTGCAATCATCAGGAGATATTTCTTCCTTTTTCTCGTATAAAAGCAGCCTTCTGCAATCATGTAAGCAAATATGGGAAAAGCAATTCTGCCGATAATTCTGAAAATCTGATGCTGAGGAAAAAGTATAAGTCCCACATGGTCAATGAGCATTGACGCCATCGCGATAATTTTCAGAGCATTATTTGATAAACCGAATTTTATTGTCTTTTGCATATTTTCTGAAAATTTCTGCAAACTAATTCTGCTCATCAAGTGTGAGAGAAAAGCTCGGAAGGAATGTGTCGAGGAAATAATCTGCTTCTGCCATTTTCATATCACGTATTGCTTTTTCTGTTCCTTTCAATGCACTGTCAAACTCACGGTTTCCTGCTTTCTGTTCTTCGAGACATTTTGTCAGTGCACTGATTTTGTCGGCAGCTTTGACGATTTTCCAAAGGTATTCGTCTTTTTCTTCTTTAAAGAAAAGAGGAGAGAAATCTTCCTTCAATTCTTCGGGAAGCATGGAAAGAAGTTTTGTGCACGCGTTTTCCTCAACCTTGGAGTAAACCTCTTTCATATCTTCATTGAAATACTTTACAGGGGTAGGCAGGTCGCCTGTGATGATTTCAGGCATATCGTGGTAAAGAGCGAGAACTGCAGCTCTGTCTGCGTTGAGACTACCACCGAAATACTTGTTTTTAATCAGAGCGAGAGCATGTGCAAATGCTGCAGTTTCCATAGAATGCTGACAAATGCTTTCTTCCTGAATGTTTCTCATAAGTGCCCAACGGTTAATGTATTTCATTCTTGCCAGCATGGCGAAAAAGTGACTGTTCATATTTTATATACTCTCCGAAATTTTTTCTAAAATTTCCCTTGCAACTTCGCTGAGGTGAACTTCCTTTTTGTCATTGAGTTCTCTGTAATTTTCTACGGCATTTTCGTCGCAATCATCGGAAATTTTTCTGATTGCGAGGAATGGAATCTGTGCTTTGTGGCATACGGCAGCAATTGCACCTGTTTCCATGTCGAAGGAGCAGATGCCGAATGTGTCGCGGAATTTTACCTTAAGAGCAGAATCCGCAAGGAAGATATCGCCTGTGCCAAGCTTGCCGAAATAGTCAACACCGCAATTTTCTGCAATTGAAACAAGCTTCTCGTCAGCCTTATAAACGTAAACATCCTGCGGCTTTACACCTAAATCATAACCGATTGCAGTCAGGTCAAAATCGCATTCCATATATTCAGTGCCTGCAACGATGAAGTTTCGGTGAACATTCTGCACAGCACCGGAAAGTCCTACATTGAGTATGGTGTCAACTTTTTCTTCGTTTATAAGCCAGAGCGCAGCAATGGCGGCATTTACCTTGCCGATACCGCATTCCATAGCGACGACCTCAATCTTATCATCGAAATCAAATCTGATGCAGTTGTTTGTCAGCGCCATGAATTCTTCGGGGTTAAATTCAGAAGCAAACTTTCTGAACGGATCATATTCGTAATTATCTGCAATAACAAAACCTATTTTCATTATGTTTCACCTTTTCTGCATTTTTATAGATTATACATCACATAACAATTAAAGTCAAACCTGTCCCATATTTTTCCTGACGGCATATAATAATAAAGAATAAGCTTTCTCGCAGCAATAGGGTGTGCGGTGGCAGATTTTTTTGAAAATTTGTCCTGTGGGGAGCCGTATATTCTGCTGCTTGATATAATGCCGATATGCCGTAAAATCGGGGTATCGGCAACTTTTTGGAAAAAAATAAAAATTTTTTTAAAAAAGTATTGACAAAAGGAGTTTTGTCTATTATAATGTACAAGTGCTTTGAGGTTATGGCTGCATAGCTCAGTTGGCTAGAGCATACGGTTCATACCCGTAGTGTCATTGGTTCGAATCCAATTGCAGCCACCATATATGGCCCGGTGGTCAAGCGGTTAAGACACCGCCCTTTCACGGCGGTAACACGAGTTCGATTCTCGTCCGGGTCACCAAACTCCAAGATGTTTAAATCTTGGAGTTTTTTTCTTGACATTTTTAAGGAGGCGACTTTATGTTTGTAGACGTTGCGAAAATTAAAATTAAAGCAGGTAACGGCGGCGACGGAGCCGTTATGTTCCACAGAGAAAAATATGTCGCTTCCGGCGGTCCTGACGGTGGTGACGGCGGCAAAGGCGGCGACATCGTTTTTCAGGTTGATACAAATATGTCAACTCTGGCTGATTTCCGTTATAAGAGAAAGTACAGTGCTGAGCACGGTGAAAAAGGTCAGGGTGGCAGAAAAAACGGCAAAAAAGGTAAAGATCTCATAATACGTGTTCCTAAGGGAACAATAATCCGTGAGGTTGAAAGCGGAGCCATTATGGCGGATATGGGTGCTATGGACACCTTTATTGCTGCAAAGGGTGGCAGAGGCGGCTGGGGTAACAGTCATTTTGCTACCCCCACAAGACAGACACCCCGTTTTGCAAAAAGCGGTGTACCCGGAGAAAGCTGGGAAGTAACACTTGAGCTGAAGCTTCTTGCTGACGTAGGTCTTTTAGGTTATCCCAATGTTGGTAAATCAACATTTATTTCTGTTGTCAGTGAGGCAAAGCCTATTATTGCAAACTACCATTTCACTACAATAACACCTGTTCTCGGTGTTGTTGATATGGGTGACGAAAACTCATTTGTCATGGCTGATATTCCCGGTCTTATTGAAGGTGCAGGTGACGGCGTAGGTCTTGGTCATGAATTTCTGCGTCATGTGGAAAGATGCCGTATGCTTGTACACATTCTTGATGTTGCAGGTAGTGAGGGCAGAGATCCTGTCGAGGACTTTGAAACTATAAATAATGAGCTTGAAAAGTTCAATAAAGATTTAGCAGACCGTCCGCAGATTGTTGTTGCAAACAAAGTTGACCTTGCAACTGATGAACAGCTCACAAGGCTTGAAGAATATATCCGCTCAAAGGGTTATGACTTTATGACTATGTGTGCTCCTATTGCTGAGGGTACAAAAGAAGTTATAAATGCTGTGTGGAACAAGCTTCAGACACTTCCGCCTATCAAGGAATATGAGTCTGAGGAAATTCCCACAGATGTTATTGTTCAGAGCACTTCAAATAAATTTACAATTGATGTTCAGGATGATGTTTATTTTGTTGAGGGCGAATGGCTTCTCAAAATTCTCCAGAGAACAGACCTTGATGACTATGAATCTCTTCAGTATTTCCAAAGGGTTCTTCGTTCATCAGGTATTATTGATGCGCTTCTTGAAAGAGGTATTCAGGAAGGCGACACTGTCTGCATTTATGACCTTGAGTTTGACTTTGTTCTGTAAGAGGTATGGGTATGAGATTTACGGATAACAAATGCGATCCGAATAATTTAAGTCCTCTGATGCTTGCTTTTATCGGCGACACTGTGTACGATTTGTTTGTGAGAGAAACACTCCTCACTGAGTGCCCGAGACCTGTGAAGAAACTTCATTCTCTCGCGGTTGAAGAGGTTTCCGCTTCAGCTCAGGCAAGAAAAATCAAGGCGATTCAGGACATGCTTACTGAGGAAGAGTCTGATATTTTCAAGCGTGGCAGAAATGCACATACAGGTCATGTGCCTAAAAGTGCAGATGTTATGACATATCACTATGCAACAGGTCTTGAAACACTTTTTGGTTATCTTTATCTCAAAGGCGAAAGTGAAAGGCTTCGTCAGCTTTTTGAGGCGATACATAATTTATAAGGTTGTGTCGCTTTGAAAAATAAAATTAAAGAAACTTTTCTTGATATAATTTATTGTGGCGGCGGCTGTATTCTTTACAGTGCCGCCGTTCGTATTTTTGCAGAGAGTAATGATATTGCCCAAGGGGGAGTTACAGGTGTTGCTATGCTTGTCAATTTCCTTTTTCCTAAGATACCCATAGGCGTAGGAGTTTTCCTTCTGAATCTTCCGTTGTTTCTTATCGCATGGAAAAAGATCGGCGGAAAATTTATTGTTAAATCCTTTTTCGTTACTGTCTTTTTGTCGTTTGTTATTGATTCCATATCATTCCTTCCGACTTATACCGGGGACAAAATGCTGGCATCAATTTTTTGCGGAGTTTTGTCGGGTATTTCTATGGCACTTGTTTTTATCAGAGGGCTGACTACAGGCGGAACAGATATCCTTGCAAAGCTTATAAGGCTGAGGAAGCCATCTTTTTCAATGGGCAGACTTATTTTGATATGTGATTTTTTTGTGATTACACTTTCAGGATTTGTTTACGGAAAAATCGAAAGTGCACTTTATTCTCTTGTGTTGATTTTTGTTTCGTCTTATGTTATTGATAAAATTCTTTTTGGTCTTACTGATTCAAGAACACTTCTGATTGTCACGGAAAAACATGAGGAAATTTCTGCGGTGATTATGAATGAGATGGGCAGGGGAGTCAGTGTTGTTGAAGCTGAAGGCGGTTATACAGGTAAAGGTAAGAAAATTCTTCTTTCGGCAATGCTGAGAGGAGAAGTGAAACGTGTTACTGAAATTATTGCTGAATATGATAAAAATGCTTTTACAATAATTCTTCCGTCAAGCGAAATTGTAGGAGAAGGGTTTGAAAACCGAAAATAAAAAGTGTGAAAATATGACAAAATGTACTTGTATATGCATTGTGAATATGTTACAATAAACAAAAAAGGAGTGTTTTCTATGAAAAAGATTACAAAGATATTGGCATTGTTTATGACGGCAATTGTGCTGATGTCATCCTTTAGCATAATGTCAGGTGCAATCAGTTCAAAGAGTTCGGCGAAAGAACTCCTTGACTACTATGAAAACTGCATCATTACAACATCAGCAAAAGAAGATGTTGTGAAAGCGAATGAGGTTTATAAAGTCAGAAGCACCGCAAACTATTCTTCCCTTCAGGGCGAGGACCTTGAAGCAACGAAAGAAGAGAACGAGACCTTTGGTTACGGTGACGGAACATGGCAAGAGGATAAATTTACCGAAATCTATTACTGCGACCCGTATGAGGATTACTACTGGGAAGGTAGAAGTGAGTTCGTAGATTTCTTCAGCATAAAAAGAGATATAAGACGCTCAGAACTTAAATTCAAAAGCGTAAAGTATTCAAAGGCTGATAACGGTGATGTAACGCTTGTTTTTGTTTATACTTCAACCTTTGACGGCGGAACACCATCTACATGGACATACACATTGAAAATCGGTAAAAACAATTATCTGAAGTCCTATTCGATAAACAGATATGAAACATTTGTTGAATATTCAATAGGCGGAACTCCCTATACCGTAAAGCATGAAACAGTTGATTCGTTTAATTTTATTTATAACAAGGTTGATGTAAAAGCAATTGAGCTTTCAGAAAATGATATCGTTATCGGCAAAGATGAAGAACGTATAATTACAGTTGCCGTAAAGCCTGACAACGCAACCTTCAAGGATTTTTACATAAATTGGGACGAGACAGAATATGATGTTGCAGACTGCGAAGTTTTGGAAGACGGAACAATTCTCGTCTATGCAACAGGCAAGGGAAAGACGTCATTCGATGTCTGCTCATATACAGGTGATGTTGTTGAAACGGTAAATGTTACTGTTAAGTACACTTTTGCAGAGCTTGTGAAAGAGTTTTTTGAAAACATATGGGAAGAATTCTTCTGGTTTATCTGGATGCTTATTCCTATTCCTTATTGATTTTAAAGTGTGATAATAAAAACAGCCCCTGAATCCAATAAGATTCAGGGGCGAATTTTATCTGCAATGTGATTTATCTGCTCTGCTTCAATGTTCTTTTTGTTTCATATGCAAAGTAAGCTGAAAGAATCACAAATGAAATTACCATTGCAATGTTGTGGACAGAACCGATTGAAAGGATGTTTGCACCGCCGGTTTCAAAATCTGTGAAGAAATAAATGCAAACCATGTATGTAATCATAATGAGAAGTGCTTTTGGTGCGAAAGCTTCATAGGTTGTTCTTTCAAGATTTACACCGTATTTTCTGATTGCAAGGACAATCAGTACAACTGCACCGATAAAAGCGATTATAATTGCAGGAATATGGAAAGATGTATCTTCAAGTCTGTCAAGAACAGGACGGACGATGTTGATTCCGAATACAACGACGAATCCCATGAGGAACGTAAACACGTCTGCGATTTTCTGCGGTACACCTGAGAATGCGATTTCGGGAACATCGGCTTTTTTGTTTCTGTAGCAGAGAAGAGCGATTGTTATGATCGCGCCTGCGAAGAAGCCTGTGAAGTATTCCCAACATGACCAGGGAGCGAGGTTTTCAGGAACAGTAAGTCCTTGTGTGCCATGATATCCGCCGTCTCCGAAGTAGAAGAAAATATCGGAAAGCGTGATTGAAAAAGCAAATGCACATGAAGTGATAAGTCCCATGTTTGCTGCGGTTTTGTCCTTGATGATAAATCTTGTGGCTATCATTGAGAAAATGCCGCCAAGAGCAATTGAAATTGTTTCAACAAGTGCGAAGTAGTTTCTGCCGCCCATGATTTTCTTTGCCCATGACATATCGTCAAAGTGTTCCATGTAAATTTTATAAATGCTTTCAAAGGATTCTTCAGTAACGATTTTCTGAGTAAGAAGACCTTCCTTGAAAAGGTCGAGAGCCTGAGGCTGAATAAGCTCTGCAAGAGTATGTGCAAGTGTTGCACGGGAGACATACATTGAAGCGAAGAAAACAGCAATAAGGAGAACAAAATCCTTGATTTTCCACTGTTTGTCGCTTAAAGCTCTTCCGAGCATGATTCCCCACAGAGTTGCGAGACCGAAACCGAGAATGAGCATGATTCCCACACCTGAAGCGACAGGGATTATTCTCGAACCCGCTATGATGTTGCCCAGCTCGTCTGTTACATCAGAAGAGATAATACCTGTTATCTGGTCAAGGAATGTTCCCCATGTAGGAACGGTGAGCATGAACATAAGGGAAGAAACACCTATCCAGCCCAGATTCAGTTTCTTTCTTTCACCGATAACGGTAACTGCAAAAAGCATGAAAATTGCACCTGCGTTGAGAAGTCCCCATGATGAACCCCAACCGTTTGTACCGCGGATTCTCCACAGAAGGCCCATAAGAAGAGCACCGATGAGCACAGTCAGAATGTTTCTGGTTTTGCTTTGATTGCTTGACATTTTTAAACACCCCTTTTATAATGTTAAAGTAATAATATCACAGCGTTTTTCTGTGTGCAAGAGTATTTTCAAAAAAATGTAAAAAACTATTGACAAATATAAAACGATGTGGTATCATATCAGCACATTGAAGCAGAAGCGAAATCGCTCTCACCTGCGGGAACATTGATTCCGTACGAAGGTCAATACGATTATAAGGCGGTGCAGTTGTGCCGTTTTGCGTGTTGCGGGCGAATTTTCGTGCCGCGATTTTTTTTTGGAGGTGCTTTAACATTAGTACAAAAGAACTGCAAATCAATGAAGAAATCCGTGATAAAGAAGTCAGAGTAATTACTGACGACGGTGAACAGCTTGGCATTATGTCAGCAGCAGAGGCTCTGAAAATTGCTGAAGAGAGAGACCTTGACCTTGTCAAAATTGCTCCTCAGGCTCAGCCCCCTGTATGTAAAATCATCAACTACGGTAAGTACCGTTTTGAACAGGCTAAGCGCGAAAAAGAAGCGAAGAAAAACCAGCGTGTTATCGAAATCAAGGAAGTTCGTCTCTCGCTGAACATTGACACGCATGACTTTGAAACTAAAGTTAATCACGCAAAAAAATTCCTGGCTTCAGGAAACAAGGTTAAGGTTTCAATCCGTTTCAGAGGCAGAGAGATGGCTCACACGGAATTAGGCCTTATACCTATGCAACGTTTTGCGGAAGCTCTTTCTGCTGAAGCAAATGTTGAAAAGCCGGCAAAGGTTGAGGGACGTTCAATGCTCATGTTCCTTGCCCCCAAATCAGGTAAGTAATTATTTAAGGAGGAAATAAAAATGCCTAAAATCAAAACGCACAGCGGTGCAAAGAAACGTTTCAAACTCTCTAAAAACGGCAAGCCCATGCGTGGCCATGCCTATAAGTCACACATCCTTAACAAGAAGACAACAAAACGTAAGAGAAATCTTCGTAAGACAACAGTTGCTGACGTAACAAACGTAAAGCAGATCAAAAAGCTTATTCCCTACAAATAATATTGTAAGGTTTCGATTATTCAGGAGGTTATAGACTATGGCACGTATTAAAGGCGCTACAATGACGCGCAAAAGAAGAAATAAAGTTCTTAAAGCAGCTAAGGGCTACTATGGCTCAAAGAGCAAGCTTTTCAAAACAGCTAAACAGGCAGTTATGAAGTCAGGCCAGTATGCTTACATTGGCCGTAAGCAGAAAAAGCGTGATTTCCGTCGCCTTTGGATCACAAGAATTTCAGCAGCTTGCAAGATGAACGGCATGAACTATTCAACATTCATGAACGGTCTCAAGAAAGCAGACATCAACCTTAACAGAAAAATGCTTTCAGAAATCGCAATCGCTGATCCTGCAGCATTCACAGCTCTTACAGAAAAAGCTAAAGCTGCACTCAAATAAGTTTTTTACATCTACGCTCACAGTATAAAAGCTGTGAGCGTAAAATTTTTTAAAACACTATTGTTTATTTGAAAATTTTTTGATATAATGTACAGTATACTATTATATAGTGGAAAAGTGTGCCTGTTAAAATCAGTGGGAGGTGACGGGTTTTGGAAAGAATAACTTCGGTACAGAACGGGAAAATCAAGCAGATGTCAAAACTCGTTTCTTCTTCAAAAGAGAGAAAGAAAACGGGTGAATTTGTCATTGAAGGAGCAAGACTCTGCCGGGATGCAGTCCTGAGCGGTGTAGAAATAGTTGAGGCATATTTTACATCGGACGCTCTTTCAAAATATTCCGAAGAAGCTGAACTTGTATATTCAAAGGCTGAATTTTCCTTTGAAATTTCTGATGAGGTTGCAAAAAAACTTCAGGATACAGAATCAACTCAGGGCGTTTTTGCAAAGTGCAGAAACACGAAAAATGAAAAATCTCTATCTGATTTTAAAACAGACGGAAAATATGTAGTGCTTGAAAATGTTCAGGATCCCTCAAATCTTGGTGCAATTTCAAGAACTGCGGAAGCTCTCGGAATTGACGGCGCAGTGCTCATTTCCTGCTGTGACGTGTTCAATCCCAAGGCTCTTCGTTCTTCCATGGGTTCTCTTTTCAGACTTCCTTTTGTGCGAATTTCATCTGTGGATGAGCTTTTCGCTTTTGCGGAAGATAATGGTATGAAAACGGTAGCAACGGTTGTTGACTCTTCTGCGGATAAAATAAATGAAGCTGATTTGTCGGGAGGCGTTTTCCTCATAATAGGAAATGAAGGAAACGGTATACAAAAAACGACTGCCGAAAGATCAGATTTAAGAGTTACAATTCCCATGAAGGGTAGAGCAGAATCTCTTAACGCAGCGATGGCATCCTGCATTGCTATGTGGGAGGTGCTCAAATGAACGATAAGGCTTACTGGATATGGCTGCAGCAGGCTCTTGGTTATGCGGTGAAGGTTGATGAAATCGTCAGCACCTTCGGTCATGCGAAAAAAGTTTATGAAGCAAGCCATGAGGAAAGAGCACGTTCAGGCGCCTTTACTCCGAGACAGCTTACAAAAATCAGAAACACACCTCTCTCTGTTGTAGATGATATTATACAAAGCTGTAGAGAATGCAGATGCAGAGTTCTTACTCCCGATGATGAAAGATATCCGAAAAAGCTTTTTGACCTGCAGGATTATCCTCTTGTGCTTTACTATTTAGGCGATCCCGATGTTCTGAAAAACAGAATGACAATAGCACTTGTGGGAACAAGAAAAGCATCTCAGACAGGTCTGAAAGTAGCTTACAGATTGTCGTCATCTCTTGCAAAGAGTGATGTTTGCGTTGTCAGCGGCGGTGCTCTTGGTATAGACGGTGCATCGCATCTCGGTGCACTTTCTGGGGATGGTATTACATGTGCAGTTCTCGGTTGCGGTTTCCTTGCGAAATACAAGGATTCGGTTGCAAATCTGAAAACTGATATTGCAGAGAAAGGCCTTGTTCTTACGGAGTTTGCTCCGCGCACTCCGCCTATAGGACGCAATTTCCCTGTGCGAAACAGAATAATTTCATCTCTCAGCTATGGTGTAGTAGTTGTTGAAGGCTCACTGAAAAGTGGTTCGCTCATAACTGCACGCATGGCAATCGAACAGGGTAGAGAGCTTTTTGCGGTGCCGGGAGATGCTATAAATTCTCTTCATTCAGGCACAATTGAACTTATCAGAAATGGTGCTACTCCCGTGTTTTCATGCAGAGATGTGCTTTCTGTTTTTGAGTTCATCTATCCGGACCTTGTGGATTATGAGAATATTAATGACACACCTTTGTATGAAAACAGGAAGCCTGTCGATTTCTCAAAGGTGACTTACGGAGTTACTGCTGTTTACACAAAGGATAACATTCCCGAAGAGGTTATGGAGAAGGTTATCAATGACAGGAAAGAGGAAGAAGAAAAGCAGACTGAAAAAGCTAAAATCCTTAAAGGAAATGATAAAGATGTGTATGAGGTTCTTACCTTTGAGCCTATGCACATTGACGATATAATGCGGGCTCTTCCGCATCTGACACCGGGGAAAATCATGGTAAGTCTTACTCATCTTGAGATGGACGAAATGGTGCTTTCCGATAACGGCAAAAAATACAGAAGAAAATAAGGAGAAAAAATATGTCCAAACTTGTAATAGTTGAGTCACCTGCAAAGGCGAAAAATATTAAAAAATATCTTGGCAGCGGCTATGAGGTTATGGCATCTATGGGACACGTGAGAGACTTGCCTGCAGCAAGACTGTGCGTAGATGTAAAAAACGATTTTGCTCCCAAATATGCAATTATCAAAGGTAAGGAACAGCTTGTAAAAGACCTGAAAGCTCAGGCTGCAAAAAGTGAAGCTGTAATTCTCGCAGCCGACCCTGACCGCGAAGGAGAAGCAATTTCATGGCATCTTGCAACAGTTCTCGGCCTTGACCTTAACGAGGAAAACCGCGTAACATTCAATGAAATTACAAAGTCAGGCGTTCAGGCCGGTATGCAGAATCCCAGAAAAGTTGACATGGATTTTGTAAACGCTCAGCAGGCAAGACGAATCCTTGATAGACTTGTAGGTTATAAATTAAGTCCCTTTGTTTCACAGAAAATCAGAAGAGGTCTTTCAGCAGGACGTGTTCAGAGTGTGGCTGTAAGGCTTATTGTTGACAGAGAAGATGAAATCAGAAAGTTCGTTCCCGAAGAATACTGGACACTTGATGCGAAATTCACATCTTCTTCAAGAAAAGTTTTTCCCGCATCCTTCTATGGTGATGAAAAGGGTAAGGTGGAAATTAAATCAAAGGAAGAATCAGACAAATATCTCGCACGCCTTGACGGTGCAAAATATACAGTTACAAGCGTAAAGAAAGGCACGAAGAAGAAAAATCCCGTACCTCCTTTTATAACATCTACTCTTCAGCAGGAAGCGTCCCGCAGACTTGGCTTCCAGGCTCAGAGGACAATGCGTATTGCTCAGGAACTTTATGAAGGTGTTGATGTTCAAGGTCACGGCTCAATGGGTCTTATTACCTATATGAGAACTGACTCGCTGAGAATTTCAGAGGAAGCGAGAAGTCAGGCAAATGATTTTATTCTTTCTCACTACGGACAGAATTATCTTCCTGAGAAACCCAGATATTTCAAATCAAGAAGCTCTGCTCAGGATGGTCACGAAGCAATCCGTCCTACAATGATTTCTCTTACACCTGAAGAGGCAAAGTCAAGTCTTACTTCAGACCAGTACAAGATATACAACCTTATCTGGCAGAGATTTATCGCATCGATGATGGCATCATCTGTACTCAACACAATGAAGGTTGAAATTACTGCCGACAGCGGTGTGAAAGGTGAATACTGCATTTTTACAGCATCAGGCTACAGTGTGAAGTTTGACGGATTTACTGCTCTTTATGAAGAAAAAACAGATGACGACAAAAAAGCAACACAGCTTCCCGAACTTAAAGAGGGAGATAATGTAAAACTGAAAGAACTTGTCGGTAATCAGCATTTCACTCAGCCTCCTGCGAGGTTTTCAGAAGCAACGCTTATCAAGGCTCTTGAAGAAAACGGCGTAGGCAGACCCAGCACATATGCCACAATCGTTACTACAATAGTGAAGAGGGAATATGTGAAGCGTCAGAGTAAGGTGCTTGTTCCCACAGAACTCGGTGAGGCCACTACAAAGCTTCTTCGTGAACATTTCCCAAAAATCGTAAATGTTAAATATACAGCGCAGATGGAAGACAGCCTTGACGCAATTGACAGAGGCGATGAGGATTATATTCAGATGCTCCATACCTTCTATGATGATTTTGATGCCACACTTTCTAAGGCTAAGTCGGAAATGCAGGGTGTGAAAATCAAGCTCGAAGAGGATATCACTGACATTCCTTGTGAAAAATGCGGTAAGATGATGGTGGTCAAAACAGGCAGATTCGGAAAATTCCTTGCTTGTCCCGGCTATCCGGAATGTAAAAATACAAAACCCTTTGTCACAAAGACAAATGCGGTTTGTCCCAAATGTGGTGGCGAAGTTGTTGAAAGACGTTCAAAGAAGGGCAGAGTTTTCTTTGGCTGCTCAAAATGGCCTGATTGTGATTTTGTCACATGGGATAAGCCTACAGACGAAAAATGCCCTGAGTGCGGAAAATCACTCTTTAAAACTGCAGGCTCAGTGAAACATTGTCTTGCTGAAGGCTGTAACTATTCAATAAAAGCTTCAAGGAAGAAGAAAAATGATAATCCCGAAGAATAAACCTGTAATAATCGGTGCAGGTCTTGCAGGTGTAGAGGCTGCATGGCAACTTGCAAACAGGGGAATTGAAGTGTGTCTCGTTGAGATGAAACCCGTAAAATTTTCTCCTGCTCACAAGTCGGAGAATTTTGCTGAGCTTGTATGTTCAAATTCTCTGAAGGCTATGCGTGTTGGTTCAGCTGCAGGAATGCTGAAAGAAGAGATGAAAAGGCTTGGCTCACTGACAGTGGAATGTGCATATGAAAGTGCAGTCCCTGCAGGAGGAGCACTGGCAGTAGACAGAGATAAGTTTTCTTCTCTTGTTACCGAAAAAATAAAACAGAATAAAAATATTGAAATAATTCACGGTGAAGTCACTAAAATTCCTGAAAATGACATTGTGATTATTGCTGCCGGACCTTTGGTAAGCGAAAATCTGGCATCGGAAATTGAGAAGCTCTGCGGAGGTTTTCTCAGTTTCTTTGATGCGGCAGCACCTATTGTCAGCGGTGACAGTATTGATATGGAAAGTGCTTTCTGTCAGTCAAGGTATGACAGAGGTGACGAAAGTGACTATATCAACTGTCCTATGAACAAAGAGGAATATGAGGCTTTTTACAATGAACTTGTAAATGCAGAGCGTGCAGAGCTTCATACTTTTGAGAAAAAGAAGAATGTGTATGAGGGCTGTATGCCTATTGAAATAATGGCTTCCCGCGGAGCTGACACAATGCGTTTTGGACCTTTGAAGCCTGTAGGCTTAAGAGATCCGAGGACAGGTCACAGACCGTGGGCGGTTTTACAGCTGAGAAAAGAAAATCTTCCCGGAAGTGCCTATAATCTTGTAGGCTTCCAGACAAACCTTAAATTCGGCGAACAGAAGAGAGTTTTCTCCATGATTCCTGCTCTTAAGAATGCAGAATTTCTGCGCTACGGAGTTATGCACAGAAACACATTTATAAATTCTCCCAAGCTTCTTAAGGCAACTTACGAAATGCGTAAAAGAGAAGGTCTTTTCTTCGCAGGACAGATTACAGGTGTGGAAGGCTACATGGAATCGGCATCATCGGGAATTATTGCAGGCATAAATGCTGCCAATAAAATTCTCGGCAAAGATGAATTTGTGCCGTCAGGTCTTACAATGATTGGTGCTTTAGCCCGATACATTTCAAACGAAGAGGTTGAATCTTTTCAGCCGATGGGGGCAAACTTCGGAACGTTGCCACCGCTGGATGAAAAAATCAGAGATAAAAAACTAAGATATGAGGCTCTGGCTGAGAGAGGCCTGAAGGAATACGAGGGAAAGGATTGATAAAGATGAAGATTATAGTTGATGCAATGGGCGGAGATAATGCCCCTCTCGAAATACTCAAAGGTGCAAGAAAGGCTGCTGATAAATTCGGCGCAGAAATCCTTCTTGCAGGTAAAGAAGAGACAATTAAAAAGTGCGCAGAGGAAAACGGTATCAGCCTTGACGGAATGAAAATTCTGAATGCTGAGAGCGAAATTTCCATGTGCGATGATCCTAAATGTATTCTCAGAGAAAAGAACGATTCTTCAATGGCAGTGGCTTTCAAGGCTCTTGCTGACGGTGAAGGAGATGCTGTTGTCAGTGCAGGCTCAACAGGCGCAGTTGTTATGGGCGCTACATTTATCGTAAAGAGAATCAGAGGCATCAAGCGTCCTGCAATTGCAAGCATTATGCCCTCTTATACGGAGCCTTTTATGGTTATGGATATCGGCGCTAATATTGAATGTCACAAGGAAAACCTTGTTCAGTTCGCACAGATGTCTCAGATTTACATGAAAAACATAATCGGTTTCAAAAATCCCACAGTAGCTCTTGCTAATATCGGTGCAGAGCCTACAAAAGGACCTGAAGTTCTTCAGGAAACATATAAGGCTCTCTCTGAAATGGATGATGTTAATTTCATCGGCAACATTGAACCTCGTGACATTCCTTTCGGCAAGGCAAACTGTGTCGTCTGCAACGGCTTTACAGGTAACACAATCCTCAAAATGTATGAGGGCGTTGCGAGTGCACTTATGAAGAAGGTCAAGGGTGTATTTACGAGAAACGTTTTTTCAATGCTCGGTTACCTTCTTGTTAAAGGCGGAGTTAAAGAACTTAAAGACAGCATGGATTATAAGGAATTCGGCGGTGCTCCTCTTTTAGGCGTTAAGAAGCCTGTTATCAAGGCTCACGGTTCATCTGATGAAAGAGCAATTTTCAACGCAATCCGTCAGGCAATCGAGTGCTATAAGGCTGATGTATGCGGTCAGATCGCAAAGCTCACTCAAGCGGACAAGGATGAGGAATAAGTTATGCAGGAATTTGAAAATTTAATCGGCTACAGCTTTCACGATAAAGCTCTTTTAAAAAGAGCTTTATCACATTCTTCCTATGCCAATGAGAATCACACTCCAAAGGAAAGTAACGAAAGGCTTGAATTTCTTGGGGACAGTGTTCTCGGATTTATTACAGCCGAATATTACTATAAAAATTTTTCTTTGCCAGAAGGTGAGCTCACACGTCTTCGTGCTGCGACAGTCTGCGAAAAAGCTCTTTTTGAGTTCACAAAGGAAATTGAGCTTGGAAGGTTTCTTCTTCTCGGAAAAGGCGAAGAAAATACAGGCGGAAGAGGAAGAGCGTCAATAAATTCAGATGCGTTTGAGGCTGTTATTGCTGCAATTTATCTTGACGGCGGTATTGAGGAAGCAAAGAAATTCGTTCTCCGTTTTGTTGAAAAACACGCAAAAACACAGGGTACATTCAAAGATTATAAGACAAAGCTTCAGGAGGTTATCCAGAAGAATCCTGAAGAAACTCTTGAATATGTCCTTGTAGGAGAGAGCGGTCCTGACCACAATAAAAGCTTTGAGGTTGAAGTGCATCTTAACAGCAACGTAATCGGTAAGGGCACAGGCAAATCAAAGAAAAATGCTGAGCAGGAGGCGGCAAGGGAAGCCCTTGCACTGATGGGACTTTGAAAAAATATAACGTAAGTATTTTTGTGCCGCATTTAGGGTGCCCCAACAATTGTTCCTTCTGCAATCAGAAGAGTATCTCGGGCAAAAGCGTATCTCCCACGGAAGAGGATGTGCGCTCTGCCTGTGAGATTGCCAAAAAAACTGCACCGTCAAATGAAGGCGAAATTGCCTTTTTCGGCGGAAGTTTTACGGCAATTGAAAGGGAATATATGGTGAAACTTTTGAAAAGTGCTTACCCCTATGTGAAAGAAGGATTTTTCAAAGGTATCAGAATTTCCACAAGGCCTGATTGTGTCAACAGAGAAGTGTGTACTGTTCTTAAAGAATACGGTGTGACAAGTGTAGAACTTGGTTGTCAGAGCATGGACGATGAGGTGCTTGAAAAGAACCTCAGAGGTCATACTGCCTCAGATGTAGAAAATGCAGTAAAAGTTTTGAGAAATTTCGGCTTTGAAACCGGACTTCAGATGATGACAGGTCTGTGGGGATCAAGCACTGAAAAGGATATTGAAACAGCAGAAAAAATAATTGCTTTAAAGCCTGATACGGTCAGGATTTACCCCACAATAGTTCTTGAAAACACTTTGCTTGAAAAGAAATTCAGAGCGGGTGAATATAAGGTGATGAGCCTTGAAGAAACAGTAGAGCTTGTATCAAGGCTTCTCCTCATGTTTGAAGAAAGTGGTATAACCGTTATCAGAACGGGACTCCATTCAGGGGGAAATGTTGAGGACGGCTATGTTGCAGGAGCATATCATCCTGCATTCAAGGAACTTTGTGAAAGCAGAATTTATTTTGAAAAAATTACAGAGCAGATTGAAAATCTGCCCAAAGGTGATGTTGTGATAAAAGTGCCGGAAGGTGCTTTGTCTCAGGCAACAGGACAGAAAAAATCAAACAGAGTGCGTATTGAAAAAATGGGTTTTCATGTACGCTTTGAAGAAGATAAAACATTGAAAAAATACAAGGTTTCATGCACTACCTTAAGGAAGTGAATTTATGTTTTTAAAATCGCTTGAAATGCAGGGGTTCAAATCATTCCCCGACAAAACAGTTTTAAAACTTGAAAAAGGAATTACTGGCGTTGTAGGTCCCAACGGCTCAGGTAAAAGTAATATTTCCGATGCCGTAAGATGGGTTCTCGGTGAGCAGTCCTCGAAGAGTCTCCGAGGCTCAAAGATGGAGGACGTTGTTTTCAGCGGTAACGCAGGCGGCAGAAAGGCACACGGCTTTGCTGAAGTTACTCTCCGCCTTGATAATACAGACAGAAGTCTTGACTGCGACAGCGACGAGGTTGCGGTCACAAGACGTTATTACCGTTCAGGTGAAAGTGAATATCTGCTCAACGGCGAAGGCGTAAGACTTCGTGATATCAACGAGCTTTTCATGGATACAGGTCTTGGCCGTGACGGCTATTCAATGGTCAGCCAGGGCAGAATTGCCGACCTTATTTCTTCAAAATCAGGTCAGCGTCGTGAAATGCTTGAAGAAGCGGCAGGAATTTCTCACTACAGATACAGAAGAACTGATGCCAACCGTAAACTTGATCAGGCAGAAGAAAATCTGGTCAGACTTCGTGATATTCTTTCAGAACTTGAAAGTCGTGTAGGTCCTCTTAAAACCCAGAGTGAGAAAGCAAAAAAATTCCTTCTTCTTGCTGATGAAAAGAAGGAACTTGAAATCGGTTTGTGGTTACATACAATTGAACGTTCAAAGAATCTTTTGAAGGACCAGGAAGAAAAATTGGTTATTGCTACTGCTCAGTATGAGGATGCAGAAAAAGAACTGACAAAAATTGAGGAAGAACTTGAAGCTCTTACTGCAAAAAGTCAGGGTATTGCAGTTTCTGTTGACTTTATCCACAGAAGTAATGAGGCTCTTGAGGAACAAGTTGCAAAGCTTGATGCTGATGCGGCTGTTGAACAGAACTCAATTGAGCATAACACTGAAACTATTGAGCGACTGACAAGAGACATTGAAGCTCTTACAAGCTCAAAGGAAAGCGTTGAAGAGAGAATAGCTGAAGAAGAGGCGAGCATTGCTTCCATTCAGAAAAATATCGCCGAAAGAAAGGCAGAGCTTGAAGAAACTAAGGAGCGTCTGTTCAGAATTCAGAGCGAAAACGAAACTTTTGCTGATGAAATTTTAGAGCTTACCGAAAAAATCGAAGCACTTTCAAAAGATCTTGCAGATGTAAGAGTAAGAAAATCAACTGCCGATTCTTCAATTGAAGAAATCAGAAACCGCACCGAGAGCATAGCAGAAACGCTTGAAGCAAGAAGAGAGCTTGTAAAGCGTGCTCTTGATGAAAAAGCTGAAAAAGAAAGCGCTCTGAAAGAAATCAGAGAAAAGGTTGAAGAATCGAAAAACAGTATTGAGGGTTATGCTCTCAAGGCTGAAACAAGAAAAGAAAAAACAGAAGAACTTAAAAAGGAAATCGACCTTCTTGAAATGGATCTTCACAAAAAGTCATCACGTGCAAAAATGCTTGATGACCTTGAGAAGAATATGGACGGTTACTCAGGCAGTGTAAAGGCTGTTATGAAGGAAATGAGAAGAGGTGTTCTCAAAGGTATTCATGCTCCTCTTTCCCAGCTTATTTCAGTTGATGACGAATATGCAGCGGCAATTGAAACAGCCCTCGGAGCATCAATTCAGCATATTGTCACAGATACTGAAAATGATGCGAAGAAAGCAATTAATTTCCTCAAAGAAAACAGACAGGGCAGGGCAACCTTCCTTCCTATCGCTGCTATCAAATCAAAGCCTTTCCCCGAAAAAGATCTTGATGATGAGTTCGGATTTATCGATATGGCGGACAAGCTTGTGTCATACGATAAAAAGTACGAAGAAATTTTCAAATATGAGCTTGGTCATATTGCTGTAGTTGAAGATATGGACTCAGCTATTGCAATTGCAAAAAGAAGAGGCTATAAGTTTAAAATTGTAACTCTTGACGGTCAGCTTATCAATGCAGGCGGTTCAATGACAGGTGGTTCAAGAACTCAGAATGCAGGCATGCTCAGTCGTTCAGGCGAAATTGAAAGACTTAATGAAGAAGTTAAAAAACTTGAAAAAGAGCTTGAAGATAAGAGAGAAAAATATAAAACACTTAAAGAAGATTTAGTTCTCAGTGAGGCAACACTTTCTGCCGCACAGGCAGATTTGCTCACCTTCCAGGAGGATGAAATCAGAGCAGAAAGTGCATTGAAACTCGTTTCAGGACAGCTTGAAACTCTGGAAACAGGTCTCGGCGAGCTTGAGGCAGAGCAGAAAAATTCAGAAACTCGAATTGAAATTTTCTCTGCGGCATCAAAGGAGAGCGAAAATAAAATCGCAACTCTTACTGCTGAAATTGACAAATTGCAGTCTGAGGTCCTTGCAAGAAATTCAAGACGTGAAGAGCTTGTTTCTTCAAGGGAAGAAGTAACCCGTCTTGAAAACGAAATCAATATGCAGATGCTTGCGGCAGAAAAAGATATTGAGGCGAAGAGACAAAGTATTGAACAACTTAAATCAAGCATTGGTGACAGCGAGGGCAGAGCTGAGCTTCTCAGAGCAGAAATTGAGGAAATTAAAGCGAAAAATAAAGCAATTGCAGAAAATATCGTTCTTATAAAAGAAGAAGCTGCAAAAATCCGTGCAAAACATGAAGAGGCGAAGAACGAAATCAAAATGCTGAACAATCAGCGTAATGAGTGTGAGGAAACAAGTGCTCATCTTCGTCTTAAGCAGAAGAATGTTACTGCTGACAGAGAAAAAATCAGCGGTGAGCTTATCCGTCTTGAAGAGAGAAAAGCTCTGGTGGAAAGAGAGTTTGAAGACACAGTCAATAAGCTCTTTGATGAATATCAGCTTACACGCGAAGAGGCTGAGGCATTAGGTATTGTTATTGAAAATATCGGAGAATCACAGAAAAAGCTTTCTGAAATCAAAGGTAAAATCCGAGCTCTCGGCAGCGTGAACACAGCGGCAATCGAAGAATATAAGGAAGTAAGCGAAAGATATGAATTCATGAAAGGACAGATTGAGGATATCGAAAAATCCCGTAATGAGCTTATCAAGCTTATTTCAGAGCTGACAGGAAAAATGAGCGAGCAGTTCAGAGCCCAGTTTGCAAGAATCAACTCATATTTCGGTGAAACCTTTGCTGAACTCTTCGGTGGCGGTAAGGCAGAACTGATTCTTGAGGATCCTCTCAATGTTCTTGAATGTGCAATTGAAATCAAAGTACAGCCCCCCGGAAAGAATGTGCGTAACATTGACCTTCTTTCAGGCGGTGAAAAGGGTCTTAGTGCAATTGCCCTTCTCTTCGCAATTCTTAAGGTTACTCCTGCTCCCTTCTGCATTTTCGACGAGGTTGAGGCGGCTCTTGACGATGTCAATGTTACAAGGTACGCAGAATATGTAAGAAGAATGACAAAGAACACTCAGTTTATTCTTATCACTCACAGACGAGGTACTATGGAAGAAGCAGATGTTCTCTATGGTGTTACAATGCAGGAAGAAGGCGTCAGCAAGATGCTTGAGCTGAAAACTGCGGAAATGGCTAAGAAACTTGGTTTAGCATAATGAGGTGAAATTATGGCTAAAAAAATTGTAATCGCATCGGGCAAAGGTGGTGTAGGTAAATCTACTGTCACTGCCGGTTTGTCAAGGGCTTTAGAAAGCGAGGGCAAGAAAGTTCTTGCTATGGACTTTGATATAGGTCTTCGTTCTCTTGATCTGCTCTTCGGAGTAAGAGAGCAGGTCGTTCGCAACTGGGGAGATATAGTTCTCGGTAATTGTGAAAAAGAGCATGCAGTTATTCATGTAGGCGGTATTGATTTCATATCGGCACCTCTCTATTACGATGAAGCCTTTACTCCAGAAAAAGTAAAGGAAATGGTTTCTTCTTTTGACGAGACTTATGATGTGATTTTTATTGATGCACCTGCAGGTATTGCGGCAGGCTTTGCTCTTGCCTGTGCAGGGGCAGACAGTGCTCTTGTGGTTTCAACTCCCGATGACGTCTGTGTCAGAAGTGTTGAAATTACTGCAAGGAATATTGCCTCTCACGGCGTAAAGGAAATCAGACTTGTTATAAACAGATTTATCAAAAAGCTGTCTGCAAAGAAAAAATTTCTCAATGTTGACCAGGTGATTGACCTGACAACGGTACAGCTTATTGGCGTGATTCCTTACGATGCAAAAATCGGTTTTTCTTCTATGGAAAAATCCACATTCAATTTCAAAGCATCTTCGCAGAAATCCTTCAGCCGTATAGCAAGGAGAATTCTCGGTGAAAATGTACCGTTGAAATTATAATTTTACATTCAGTTAATAAGTATTTTAAATTTTAGTTTTTATAATTGGAGTGGACACTGTGCGCGAAATAAATGTGTCTGTTTTAACAGAAAAAGTTGCAGAATTGTGTGTGAAAGCAAATAAAATTCTGCCTTCTTCCCTTGAGGAAAAGATTTCCTCAGCGGTAAACAGTGAAACGGAAAGTCTTCCTAAGGCTGTTATGAGCGATATAAAGGAAAACCTTTGCTGTGCAAGAGAACTTGATATCCCCATTTGTCAGGATACAGGCATGGCTGTCATCTTTATTGAGGTCGGTCAGGATGTTCACTTTGTGGGTGGTAGTTTTGAAAAAGCCATAAATGATGGCGTAGCAAAGGGCTATACTGATGGTCTTCTTCGGAAGTCTGTTGTGAAAGATCCTCTGAAAGAAAGAGTCAACACAGGTGACAATACCCCCGCAGTGATTCACACAAGAATTGTTGACGGTGATAAAGTTAAAATCACTGTAGCTCCAAAAGGTTTCGGCAGTGAAAATATGAGTCGTCTTCAGATGATGACACCATCAGCAAGTCGTGAGGATATTATTGAGTTTGTTGTTGATTCGGTAAGAAAAGCAGGCGGAAATCCTTGTCCTCCTATCGTTTTAGGTGTGGGCATAGGCGGCGATTTCGAAGAGGTTGCCCTTTCTGCAAAGAGAGCTCTTTGCCGTGATGTTTCAGTCCGAAATTTGGATGAGTTTTATGCTGAAATGGAAAATGAAATTCTCAGAAGAGTAAACGAAACTGATATCGGACCTCAGGGCTTCGGCGGAAAAACAACGGCTCTTGCGGTGAATATTGAGGTTTTACCCACACATATTGCAGGACTTCCTGTGGCAGTGAATGTAGGCTGTCACGTTACAAGACACATGACGGAGATTATATAATGAAAATAAATTTTGTAGTACCTTGTCTCTTAGGTCTTGAAAAACCTATTGCAGACGAGCTTAAAATGATAGAAGCAGAGAATGTTATCTGTGAAAACGGCAGAGTTCTGTTTTCAGGCGATGAAAGAATTTTAGCAAGAGCTAACATTTGCCTGAGATTTGCTGAAAGAATTCAGATTCTCGTAGGATCATTTGAAGCAAGAAGCTTTGAGGAGCTTTTTCAGGGAACAAAGGCACTTCCTTGGGAAAACTGGATTTCGTCTACAGATGGCTTTCCTGTTAAGGGCTATTCTATAAACTCAACTCTTTTTTCAGTCAGCGACTGCCAGTCGATTATCAAGAAGGCAGTTGTAGAAAGATTGAAATCAAAATATAGAATAGAATGGTTTGAGGAAACAGGACCTGTTCATCAGATTCAGTTTTCGATTATGAAGGACAAAGTAAGCCTTCTTCTTGATACTTCGGGTGCAGGGCTTCACAAGCGAGGTTACCGTCTTGAAGCCAATGGTGCACCTATCAAGGAAACTCTCGCTGCATCCTTCAACTATCTTGCAAGAGTGAAGAATTTCCATACGCTCTATGATCCCATGTGCGGCTCGGGAACAATCCTTATTGAAGGTGCAATGATGGCTCACAATATTGCCCCCGGTGTAAACAGAAACTTTTCTGCAGAACGCTGGGAACAGATTCCGTCATCCGTATGGACTGAGGAAAGAGAAAGAGCGAAGAGTCTTGTAAATATGGATTCTTCTTTTATAGCCTATGGTTCAGATATTGACGAGCAGACGCTTGAAATTGCAAAAATCAATGCTCACAGAGCCGGTGTCAGCGACAAAATTGTATTTGAAAAAAGAGATATCAGAGATTTTGCTCCTAAGTCCGAGATGGGAACAGTTATTGTAAATCCTCCTTACGGTGAAAGACTTCTTGATACGGAAGAGGCAAGCAGAATTTATAAAATTATGGGTGAAAAGTTTATTTCGCAGAGAGGCTGGGCGTACTATATAATCAGTCCCTCTGAGGATTTTGAATATGATTTCGGCAGAAAAGCGGATAAGCGCAGAAAACTTTATAACGGCATGATTAAATGCAATCTTTATATGTATTTCAAATGATATTTTAATTTGCTTTGAGGTGTAGAAAAAGTGAAATATGTATTTATTGTCAATCCTGTTGCAGGAAAAAAGAAAGCGGGAGAATTTGTTCCGGAGATTGAAAAAATCTGCAGAGCCAAAGGTGTTGACTATGAGGTTTACAAGACTTCAAGTGTAGGCGATGCAAAAAGCTACACGAAAAAACTCGGTGATAGCGGCGAAGAAGCGGTGGTTTTCGGCTGTGGCGGTGACGGTACACTCTTTGAGGTTATCAACGGTGCAGTAGGCTATGAAAATCTTAAGGTGGGTACTCTTCCTTTAGGTTCAGGCAATGACTTTGTCAGAAATTTCGGCAAGAAGAAGGATTTTCTCGATGTTCTTGATCAGCTTGAAGGCTACTCAAGACGGGTTGATCTTATCAAATGCGGTGACAAATATGCTGTCAGTCAGTGCTCAATGGGACTTGATGCGGAAATCTGTGCCAAGCAGGCGACCTTTAAAAAGCTTCCGTTTATGTCAGGAGAAATGGCATACACAGCATCACTTGTTTTCTGCATTCTGACAAAATCAAGCAATGTTTTTGAGGTTTCAATAGACGATGGCGAATTTGAAACCTATGACCTTCTTTTCTCTCTTTGCGGTAATGCCCGCTATTACGGCGGCGGTTATAAGGGAACACCTCTTGCAGTGTGTGATGATGGACTTCTTGACTTTGTTATTGTCAAGAAGGATATGCCGGTTATAAAATTCCTTAAGGTTATAGGCGATTACAAGGCAGGAAAGCACCTTGACTGGGACAGAGTAATTTTCAGAAGAGGTAAGAAGATGACTGTCAGATGTAAGAAGTATTCAGCGGTTAATGTTGACGGCGAGTGTGAATTTGTAAAACAGCGAACCTTTGAGATTGTACCGAAGGCTCTGAATTTCTGGTTCCCTGCCAATGTGGATTTTGATAAAATCCATTCAGAATGGGAGAAAGAAAATAAATCTTCCGAAAAACTGTTTACTTCTGCGGTTTAATATGTTAAAATGGTAAAGGTAGAGTGTTGACACTCGAAATCCGAGGAGGAGATTCTTTTGAAAGAAAATTTCAGAGATGAAAATATTGACTTCCTTATTGATGCGATTCTTGCGTTGGAAACTGAGGAAGAGTGCTTTAATTTTTTCTGTGACCTTTGTACGGTTACGGAGCTTCAGTCCATTTCACAGCGTCTTGTTGTGGCAAAAATGCTCAGCGACAAAGAGGTTTACAGTGATATCGTGAAAAAGACAAAGGCAAGCACTGCAACTATCAGCCGAGTCAACCGTTCACTTAAATACGGAAATGATGGTTATGAAATAATTTTTGACAGACTCAGGGAGAAAAAATAATATAATGAGTTATGATGTTTTTGCACAATATTATGACACTCTGACTGAAAATGTAGATTATGAAACCTATGCCGCTTATATCAAGCGGCTTTTTGAACGTTACGGAAAAAATATAAAGAGTGTTCTCGATGCAGCCTGCGGTACAGGTTCACTGACTACTGAGCTTGCTCTTCTCGGTTATGATATGACAGGCATTGATTCGTCATATGATATGCTCATGGTGGCCCAGACTAAAAAATTCACAAAGAATCTGGATATTCTCTATGTCTGCCAGAGTATGGAAGAAATTGACCTTTACGGCACTGTGGATGGTGCAGTGTGCACTCTTGACAGTATAAACCACATAACAGACGAAGAAACAGTTTTAAAGGCTTTTAAGAAGATTTCTCTCTTCATGGAGAAAGACGGAATTTTCATATTTGATGTGAATACCGAGTATAAACACAGGGAGATTCTGGGAGACAACGTCTTTGTTTATGATATGGAGGATGTTTACTGCGTCTGGCAGAATGAGCTTGATGATGACAATGTGACCGTTCACATCGCTCTTGATCTTTTCGGGCGTACAGGGACCTCTTATATGCGTTTTTCAGAGGAATTTGATGAAGTTGCCTATCCTCATGAAAAAATTCTTGAATGGCTGAATCTGAGCGGATTTGAGCTTGTGGAGTTTTTCGAGGAGTTTACGGAAGAAAGGCCAAAAGAAGATACAGAAAGAATAGTTTATGTTGCGAGGAAAAAATAATGGGTAAAATAGTAAGATGTATATCACAGCTCGGAGATCTGACAGTAATGGCTGTCAATTCTACAGATATGGTGCAGAGGGCACACGAGATTCATTCAACATCGAAGGTTGCATCAGCAGCTCTCGGCAGGCTTCTCACAGCCTCTTCGATGATGGGTGCAGTTTTAAAGGGTAAGGATTCAAGCATTACTCTCAGAATGAACGGTGGCGGTCCCGTAGGCAGTGTTATTGCAGTTTCTGACAGTGAAGGTAATGTCAGAGGCTATATTGGTGACGCGTCTGTTGAACTGCCTCTCAATGCAAAAGGTAAACTGGATGTTGCAGGTGCAATCGGCACAGACGGCTTTGTAACAGTAATAAAGGATTTAGGCATGAAAGAGCCTTATATTGGACAGACGCCTATCGTTACAGGTGAGGTTGCAGAGGATATCACAAGCTATTTTGCATCAAGTGAGCAGACACCTACTGTCTGTGCATTGGGTGTGCTTGTAAACAGCGATACGAAGGAAATTATTACTGCAGGAGGATTTATCATTCAGCTTCTTCCTACGGCTATGGAAGATACTATTGAAAAGGTTGAAAGATGTATCAGGGATATAGAGCCTGTTACAACAATGCTGACTAAGGGATTGACACCTGAAGAAATCTGCAGAACTGTCCTTCCTGAGTTTGAACTTGACGTCCTTGATGAGACAGAAGTTTCATACAGATGTACATGCACAAAAGAAAGAGTTGAGAAAGCTCTTATCTCAACAGGTGAGGAAGCTCTGAGAGAGATGGCAGAGGATGAAAAAACAGAAATCGCATGCAACTTCTGTGACAAAAAATATTTATTCACATCAGAAGAAATTTTGAAAATTCTGAAAAAATCCAAATAATTTTTCACCCGAAAACCCAATAGAATCAAGGGTTTTGAAAAAAATAAAAATTTTTTCAAAAAAATTGAAAAAAAGTATTGACAAATGACTTCACATAGTGTATACTTATCAACGTTGCAAATGCAAACGCTCTTAAAAAACAGAGCACAGCAGAGTGCAATAAACGTGGGAGCATAGCTCAGCTGGGAGAGCATCTGCCTTACAAGCAGAGGGTCATAGGTTCGAGCCCTATTGTTCCCACCATTATTTGGCCCGGTAGTTCAGTTGGTTAGAACGCTAGCCTGTCACGCTAGAGGTCGACGGTTCGAGCCCGTTCCGGGTCGCCAAATAATTGCCTCTGTAGCTCAGTTGGTAGAGCAGAGGACTGAAAATCCTCGTGTCGTTGGTTCGATTCCGACCGGAGGCACCATTAAAAGTTGCGGATGTAGCTCATCTGGTAGAGCGCCACCTTGCCAAGGTGGAGGTAGCGGGTTCGAGCCCCGTCATCCGCTCCACAAGAAAGTCGCTAAAGTAATTCATATTTTAGCGACTTTTCAAATAAAATAGAATATAAGGCGCCATAGCCAAGTGGTAAGGCAGAGGTCTGCAAAACCTTTATTCCCCAGTTCAAATCTGGGTGGCGCCTCCATGATGAGGTCTTAATTTAGACCAAAAGCTGAAACCCCTTGAATATCAAGGGGTTTCAGCTTTTTTATAACTACATTTATGTGTAAAAACCAAAAGTCTAAAAATTACCATTTTTATTAACAACTCGGATTTGAACCGGTGAAATCACTAAAGTTTAATATTTCTTACATAAGACCTATTTTTAAAGAAGTTAAGCTTCAAAAAAATAGATCTTTTATATTGCCAAACGTATACCCTTGTAAAATAACAATTGTTGTGCTATAATCAGCCCGACAAATAAGAATTTGCGGAACAGATATAAAAGGAGAAACGTATGACACAAATCATTTCATTTTTGCTATCCGTTGTGTTTGCAATTGATATGTTTTTCGTTGGATTATTCCCTGAAAAACAACTTGTTATCACGCAAACGGAAACCGAAACCGAATACTATATAGACGGTGAAAGCGATTATTTACGTTTTGGAGTTGTTGGTGAAGATAATCTGTTTGAGCCTGACGATGAAATTAAGGTTGTTATTGAATGCCTTGATGAATCTCTTAACGGTACAAGAGCAAAAATCTCCGTTAAGAGTGGGCAGACAGGCTTTGGTAAGCGAGGATATGTTAATTTAAATATTGATGTGCCGTATAACACCTTCACTTTTTCGTCAGATAAAAACGGAATTTTTACGATTGCGATTGAACTGACCGACAGAACCAAATACAGTTTCAACATTGGTGTTCTTCCGAAAAATACACAGGCAAGTGATAGCTTTTATTACGGAATTCAGCCGTATATAACCCGTGCTTATACTTGGGGTCAGAGTTTTCAGATTCCGAACTATACTGCAGATGAATCAGTGGATAAAATCCTTGATGCAGCTGAATATCTCGGTGTAAATCTTGTTCGTGAGGACAGCGTCGGCTGGGGCGCAATGCAGAGCGAAGCTAACGGCGAAGTAAATTTCTCCGTGCAGGATTACCTTGTCGGTAAGGTCAACCAGCGCAATATGAAATACAACTGGCTTCTCGGCTTCAACGCAGGAAAATGGTCTGCCGCAGATAAATATAAAGAAAATTACGATGAATCAATTGGCTGGACTTACCCTCCCGATGAAAATATTTGGTCTGGTTTTGCAGACAAGATTGCAGAACATTACGCAGACAATACCGACATTCTGTGGGAAATCTGGAACGAACCGAACTGGTATTTCTTCGCAGGCACTCCCGAAGAATATTTTTTGCTTCTTGAAAACACGGCATCAATTATCAAAGCCGAAAATCCGTCAGCATACGTTTATTCGGGCGGACTTGCAGTTGCAGAAAAAGAGAGCAACCTTGTTTTTTATCAGAAATCAGCAGAGCTGATGAATAAAAATCTGCTTGATAATTACGGTTATCACAATCACGACGGACTCGATAATTACTATAATTATATAAGCAAGATGTTATCGCTTACAAAATCTGCAGGACTTTCAAACGGCGGTTTCAACAGCGAAAGCGGTGTAGGCGGCACAGATGCGGCAACAATCGCATGCAAGGCACTTTACACCCGCTCAACAGGAGCAAGCGGATTTGTTTCGTTCGCATTCAGAAAAACTGTTACACCCGAAAATGATATCAACGATTTTGCGTTTTTCAACGAATATCTTCAGCCTGACGAAGCCGTAATAACTTACGCAACGGTTATCCGTTTTCTCGGCCACGCTGCTTTCGTTAAGAATATTTCAAACGAAAAGAATCTTGTGATTGACGAATATTCGTCAAACGGAAATAAAATTGAAGTATATTACAGCCTTGGTAATAAAACTA